>PHDU01000030.1 GCA_002842755.1 Bacteroidetes bacterium HGW-Bacteroidetes-1
GATCTTTGTTTGCAGCATATCCGAATAAGACACCGTCAGCGACAGGCTGATATAGACAGATATTATAAGCCAAAATCATTTTAGTAAAGTAGAACTAAAGTATATTCATCTATTTTCCAAATAATAGGTTCAAATAGTTATGATTGAAGCTATTTTGGCCAATGGAACGGAATCTGGTTGAAGTCTTGTGAATAATAAATACTAATTTTGCGTTTTTTTAGCACAGCTATTTGTGCTTTACGCTTAATTGAAAATCTTATCATGAAGAAAAATTTTGCAATTTACTTCCCTCTTATACTTTCTGTGGTGCTGGCCATTGGACTCTACTTTGGATACAGTATTGGCTCCTCTTCACCAGAAACTCAAGGTTCGGTATTTATAAATCCTGTTCAAAGAAGTGGTAAACTTGACAATATCCTTATGTTTATCCAGCGCGATTATGTAGATACTGTAGATAGTAAAGTGCTTGAAAACAATGCTATCAAAGGAATGCTTGAAAAGCTTGATCCTCATAGTCAGTTTATCACGCAAGAAGAATTTGATGAAATGAACGATCCTTTATTGGGAAGTTTTGAAGGTATTGGGGTGTCTTTTCGCATCGAAAAAGACACCATAATGGTTATTAATCCTGTGAAGGGTGGTCCCTCCGAGAAAGTAGGGATTATGGCAGGTGATCGTATCGTTTATATTGATGATACCCTTGTTGCCGGTGTGAAAATTGTAAATCGTGATGCGATGCGTATGCTTAAAGGAAAAAAAGGCACTAAAGTTTGGGTAAAGATATACAGACGAGGTATTGATGGCCTGACTGATTTTACAATCACACGCGATGTTATCCCGACTTATAGCCTTGATGTGGCCTATATGATTGATAAACAAACAGGTCTTATTAAACTCAATAAGTTTTCAGCCACAACCCATCAGGAATTTGTTGAAGCAGCAAATAAACTGAAAGAGCAAGGTATGGAAAAATTAATTCTTGATCTTCGTGGTAACTCAGGGGGATACCTCAAAGCTGCCACTGACATTGTAGATGAATTTTTGGCAGAAGGTAAACTGATTGTTTATACTCAAGGGAAAAACAGACCAAAATCATTCAGTTTTGCAACAAAAAAGGGCGTTTTTGAACAGGAAGAGGTCGTTGTATTAATTGACGAAGGTTCTGCAAGTGCTAGTGAAATAGTTGCCGGAGCGATACAGGATAATGATAGAGGAAGCATCATTGGGCGCCGCTCTTTTGGAAAAGGTCTGGTGCAGGAGCAGATGACAATGCGGGATGGTTCGGCTCTTCGGCTTACTGTAGCCCGTTATTATACTCCTACTGGCCGCTCCATTCAGAAGCCTTATGATGGAGACTTCGAGAAATACAACCACGAGTCCATGGATAGATATATGAATGGCGAAATGATGAATCCCGACAGCATTCATCTAACGGATACAGTTAAGTTTCTTACGCCTAATGGGAAAATTGTTTATGGTGGTGGCGGAATTATGCCTGATGTGTATGTCTCTTTAAGCAGCGATTCCAGTTTGTTTTATTACAATAGACTGGCAAATAGCGGATTAATATTCCAATATGCATTTGATTATGCTGACCTCAAACGTGCAGATTTGAGTAAGTACAGGTCGGTTGCAGAATTTGACAAAAAATTTATGGTTACACCAAAAATGATGAAGGAACTATTTGACTTGGCTTCTGAAAAAGGGGTGACAGGCGATAACCTATCGGTCACTAAAAGCAGCGAAAAAATTGAAATACTACTAAAGGCCTATATTGCCCGTAATATTTTTGACGATGAAGGTTTCTACCCGATTTATGAGAAAATTGATCCGATTCTGCTAAGGGCAATAAGTTATCTGAACGAAAATGAATAAAATCATAACTTCTTGTTAATAACAATCATCATTGCTGTTTCGATGCTGTTGCGGCTTACCACCTTTGCGGTGGTAATGAATTATTATAAGGTTTCGCGTCATCGTTCTGCCTGGCTTTTAATTGCTGCGGCCATGGTATTGCTTGCTCTTGAAAGTCTTTTTCAACTACTCTCAATTGCAGGGATATCAAGTCTTACAACCAGAACTTTTTTACCACATGCAGCAGGACTGGCAGTTTCAATGCTAATGCTTGCTGGTACAGCACTCATTCGAACCATTCTAAAACGTCTGGCTATTGTTGAGCGCAACAAAGAAAATATTGAACAGCGTTTTCAGATGCTGTTTAATACAAGTTCAGATCAGCTCTTTGTTCTTTCACCGGAAGGAATGATTGTAGAAGTTAACCAGTCAGCTTGTGAAAGATTGGAATCAAATAGGAATGAATTGCTCAACAAACATTTTGCAGACATTAAGTCTGGCCCTTTGGTTGATGGAGTGATGGATCATATCAATACGATCAGAAATTACGGAGTTCATATTTTTGAAACAGAACTCAAAAGCAGTAAAGGAAAGGTTTTCCCAATCGAAATTAATTGTCGCCAGATCGAAATTGATGATCAACCCTTCATTTCATGTGTTGCCCGTAACATTACCGGTAGAAAGGAGTTGGATAAAAAGGTACGAATCGCTATTATAGAAACTGAAGAAACGGAGAGACGTAGGTTTGCCAAAGAGATTCATGATGGTTTGGGGCCATTGCTTTCCACCATTAAACTTTACGTTAATGAACTTGAAACCCTTGAAAATGAACCGCATGAAAAAGAGGATTTCATAGCTTATATCAATCAACTGATCGACGAAGCTGTTGATTCTGCCCGAAATATCGCAAACAACATTACACCTAAAATACTATCAGATTATGGCTTGAAACGGGCTATTGAGACTTTTTGCGAAGCCATCAATGCGACCAGTCTTTTAAAAATTTCAGCTCGTTTTCAGGGGTTTGATCGCAAAATCGCATCTACACTTGAATTGATTCTTTATCGCATCATCACCGAATTGATTAATAACACCATTAAACATGCAAATGCTGCAACAATTGAAATTGATCTTCAACAGTCTGAAAACAAATTGACACTGGTTTACAAAGACGACGGAGCAGGATTCGATTTGGAGCAAGCCATTGAAAAAGATGATAACCACATGGGAGTGAAGAATATCATCAGCAGGGTACGATCTTTAAACGGGGTTTTTAATTTCAAAAATACCAATCCGGGTATTTTGATCCATATTTCAGTTGTAACCCAGTCTGGTGAAAACATGAAAGCAATCAACGGCTGAAAGATTCATTATAGTATTTTCTTCTAAATCAGCGTTTTATTTAATTTTTGTTTTCAAAAAATCATCAATCACCTTCGGAAAATGGGTGTGCTCAAGCACATGAATTCGTGCTGCAAGTGATGCAGGTGTTTCATTTAATGCAATCTCAAAAGACTTCTGAAATAGGATATCGCCACTATCGTAATGCTCATTCACGTAATGGATTGTGATTCCGGAATACTTTTCTCCAGCCGCAATCACTGCTTCATGAACTTTCTCTCCATACATTCCTTTTCCGCCGAATTTTGGTAGTAAAGCAGGATGAATATTGATGATCCTGTTTGGAAATGCATGTAGCAAGTGTGAGGGAACAAGCCAAAGAAATCCGGCTAAAACAATCAAATCTGTTTGCATTTCAAGCAATTTTTCTGAAAGCAGGTTTGTGTTGTAGAATGATGGTTTATCGATTATCATAACAGGTATTTCCATCTTTTCAGCCCGTCCAATCACACCGGCTCCAACTTTGTTGCAAACTACCAGAATGATTTTCACATTGTGACTTGATTGAAAAAATTCTGCAATGCGCTCCATGTTGGTGCCACTTCCTGACGCAAAAATGACGATTCTTTTCATAAAAGCAAAAGTAGGTATTCACGAGTAATGCACCAAGGTAAAAATTCCTTTGGAAATCCTCTCGTTGTAAAATTCCAATAAAGACTTAAGAAGTGACTGGCAAAATGTATTCAATGATTTATCATTTTTGCGGTAAGTTCTTCGTTTTTGCATTTTCAATGGCTTCTGTGCTTCTCTCTTTTTGGTATCTTTGCGTACTCAAACTACCTCTAAAAAACAATGGCTGGAAGCGATGAAATTTTAACGATACCCCGTAAAGCACTGGAAGTGAATCTTGACAGAACTATTTTTGGTAGTTTTGCTGAAATTGGGGGAGGTCAGGAAGTAGCACGTAACTTTTTTCAGGCAGGAGGAGCATCAGGAACTATCGCTAAAACTATCTCAGCTTACGACAAGCAATACAGCGATGCCATTTATTGCAAAGAAAAATCATCAAAAAGGTATGTTTCCCGTGAGCGACTTGAATTGATGCTTGATGCAGAGTTTTCTGAGCTGGTTAATCTTCTGGGTGAAATAAGAAGTGCAGGGGTGCGGTTTTTCTCTTTAGCCGATACGGTATCAACGTTAAATTTTAAGAAGGACAACATCAGCCACGGCTGGATGGGCGTTAAGTTTCAGCTCAACGAAGGCGCTGCTCCCAATCAGGTTATAATTCATGTCCGACTGTTCGAAAATGATTCGCTCCTTCAGCAGAATACACTTGGGATTCTTGGAGTAAACCTTCTTTATGCCTGTTATTATTTTTGGGATCGACCCAACAGTTTTTTGCAGTCACTGCTCGATAACCTGAGTACCGACCGACTTGCCATTACCATGATTCATATGAGCGGTGCAGAACTTTCTTATGTGGATAACAGGCTTCTTGGTGTGCAATTGGTTAAGAACGGAATGACCAATGCGATCATGTTTGATAGACATGGCAATGTGCAGGAACCGGATGATATGCTTTACAAAAAAAATGTGCTTGTTTTCCGCGGTAGTTTCAGACCCCTTACTTATGTTAGTATTGATATGCTTAAATCAAGCTATAGCTTGTTTAAAAATGACGAGGATTATGACAAACACAACACACTTCCGCTTTGCGAAATCACACTGAATAACCTTTTAAGTGAAGGGGATTTTGACGAACACGACTTCCTCGACCGGGTTGACTTACTCAATGAAATGGGTCAAAATGTGATGGTCTCCAATTTCAGGGAGTTTTATAAACTTGTTGATTATATGACACAGTTTCGTATCATCAAAATGCGCGTGGTGATTGGAATTGATACATTTAAAAAAGTGATGCTTTCTAAATACTATTCCGATCTTAAAGGCGGTATCATCGAAGCGATTGGTAAACTTTTCCCTGAAAAGGTGAAAATGTACATTTATCCGGCATTAGAAAAAAACACAGGACAGCTTATTACCATAAGTAGTCTTCATTTTTCAGCCGACACAGAATTTTTGTTCAGGCATTTGGTAGAAAACAGAAAAATTCTTGATATAAAAAATATGAATCCTCGCTTTCTAAAGATTGATTCACACGAAGTACTTGAAAAAATCAGAGCGGGTAATCCACAATGGGAAGACGAGGTGCCTTCGTTTATTGCTCAACGCATCAAAGAGAGAAAACTGTTTGGATACAAGAAGCAGACAGATTGATTTTTTTTCAACCCAAAAAATAGAAACCATGTTCAAAACAAACACTTATTTTGATGGAAATGTAATGTCCATCGCAGTTGAAACTTCTGAAGGTCCCGCAACGATTGGTGCCTTGAAAGCCGGAGAATATGTATTCGGCACTTCTACCATTGAACACATGACAGTAGTTTCGGGGGAGATGACAGTATTAATTCCCGGTGAAGAAGACTGGAAAACCTACAAGCCTTTTGAAACCTTTGTTGTTCCGAAAGATGTAAAATTCAAAGTGAAGATGAATGGCGACACAACCTATCGTTGTCTGTATCTTTAATTGACCTTGTTTTTTAGTTTGAAGGTCTGTTGTACGAGGTACAATGGACCTTCTTTGCGTAAAATACTTTCATAAAGAACTACTTCTGAAACCCGGGTTTGAAGATAAGTTTTTTGAGGTATCTGTGAGATGACCTGTTGGAAAACAGGTTTGTCGATGAGTCCTTTGATGCGTCCCAATGTTAAATGAGGCACAAAGTTTTGTCGGTCGCGAACAAATCCTATTGTGTCAAAAGCATCGAGAACATCTTCTGCAAGCAGCCCGATTTCTTTCGGTAAATGACTTACTCCCAGCCAAATAATGCGAGGTTCATAACGACTTCCAAAAATTCCTGTTTTGTCAAAATCAAGTGTGAAATCCGGATGCATACAAATGCAATCCTCCAGAATTTTAATAATTTCAGGCAGTTTAGCTTCCGATGTCTCACCTATGAACTTAAGTGTAAGATGAATGTTGGAAGGATTCACCCAGTTGATTCGCTCATGATGCAGTTGGTTTTTGAGATTGTCAACCAATAATATCAAACGTTCATCGGCCTGAAGTGGAACAGCTACAAAAAGTCGTTTCATGTGCCAAAATTACTTATTTTGGAAAACCAGTCAGCATCAAATATTTTCCGTTCAGCGAATCTTGCAAAGGAAATTTTTTTATTTTTGCAGCATCAAGGGGAATTAGCTCAGTTGGCTAGAGCGTTTGACTGGCAGTCAAAAGGTCATCGGTTCGATTCCGTTATTCTCCACTGGTATTCAAAGGGTTGCAATTTTAACTGTAACCCTTTTTCTTTCATACATAATGTAAACTCCCCCAAAAATAGTACAGTCTAAAACTGTTGTACGATTTAAAACTCAACAACACAACAAAATTGTTTTGTTTATTGATTGTTAATGATTAGCATCCTTTTATTCCTTGGTTTATTTTTGATTTACTTCTTTTTGAACACTTCTTTCTTAAACCCATGTCTAAAGCTTCATCTAAAACCACTATACTTATCTTATTAAAATCGTTATCTTTTTTTCATAATACATTGATTGTCATACAACAATTCTATCTCTGTCTAAATCTTTATCTTTTTCTTTATTACTTTTATGTATAAAATCGTCTAAAGAAACGTCTATACTTGTCTAAACTAAAATCCAATACTTTCCTTTTAGACGAATAATTTTGTCTTTTCTCATCGCCTGAAGTATATTCTTGACCTTATCTTTCTTCTGTTTCTCATCTAAAACCTCTGACAGTTTTGGAATAATAAGATTCTCAATTTCGCTTCTGTTCCCTTTCTTAAACTTTTTTAGATAGGATGTAATCATTCCTTTGTAATGAGCATCATCAAAAGCTCTATTTCGTATGTAAGCAGCTTTATCATCAATTGTGGTTGCTACCTGAGCTGCGATATAGTAATTGGGCTTTCTGCCTTCAATTAACTTTTTTTGACGCAGCATTTTTATTGCTTCATCAGTAACAGGAAGTTTCTTCTGAATACGGTCGAGAAGCACAACATTTGACAGCGGTAAATCTTTATTTTCGATTAAAAGTTTTGAATAATTCTCGTCGATAGCATGACCATAAATTTGGAGTACTACTTTTTGTTGTTCCGATAATTCGTAATCAGGAAGAGGGAAGTACCTGTTTTTTTGCAAAAGATACATGGTGTGAATGCCATATCCTAAACGGTCAATCATTCCCAGATTCACCATAGCATGTGCCAGCCATGAATTTCGGTAACGTTCGGGGGTTTTATCACCGGCAGAGTAGTCATCAGGATTGCCTTCAAAGAAACTACCTGCGTTTGAAAATATAAGCTTGTCTATTTTTTCGGTTACAATTATACGGCTGTGCATGGAATAGTCCTGATGAGCAATGCAGTTATGCAATGCTTCTAGAATGGTACGGGTATCGTATTTGTTAACCGTGGTTGCCAGCAATTCATTATCAGGGAAGAATTTGTATTTGACATTACGGATATACTTCAACACTTTGGTTGTATTCAGCAAAAGGGGAGTCCCAAAATGCTCATACGCTTTCTCTTCGGTTTCCAGCTTCCATGTGACTTCGCCCATTGCAGGCAATAAATAATGTGATGATTCTTCTTTCCCTAACAGCAGGATTGCCGTATTTGTTATTTTACCGTTGATTGTGATTTTTGCTTTATCAAGGAAAGTTTCGTTATCCCATGAATCAATCTCGTTGTAATAGGAAGTCCTGGTACTTCGTTCTTTGAATTTTCCCCGAGCCAAACGAACGGCTTCTTCATCCAAATTTTTGATGCTTGCTGATTCAATGGTATTTGCGCTCCAGTCGTCGAGCGAATTGTAAATCATGCGTACATAATCTGGGAAATTTCGTAAATCGGTTTTGTTGCTGCCGATTCTGACATAAGGTAATTTCTTGAAATGGGTGGGTTCTCCCTTTGCAGAAGGAATACGAAGCAACACAACATTTTTCCCATGATAATCAAATTCAAATATCGCGAAATTGATTTTTGGGTGTAAAAGGTTTCTTACCCAAAGCTCCAAGTCCTGGTTACCTTGTTTGGAAGAGGAAAAACAAAAGTTCGTGCCTGCTATTTCATGTGTAGTATCATGTACTCCCCACACCAAATAGCCAAAGGGTTTGTTTTTAATGGTTGCCCCATTGCTCATGGCTGAAATGTACTCACCAATTTGGTCGTTGGTAATGTTGCCAACCCCCGACTTAAACTCAACCCATTCGGTTTCTGTCGGTAAAATGGCCAGTTCTTCCAGCAAGCTATGTAAGTCTTCGGTTCTCATTTCAATGCCTCTTTAATTATCCGAAATTCCTCCAATTCTTTGTCTTTTAAGTACTCTTTCTCGCTAAAACGTTTTTGGTTGAAATATAAGGCTGTTTGCATGAAGTTTTAGGTTTTTAATTCATCCAGATAATCATATAATTCTGGTAAAAATGCGCGTTCAAATTCAAATTGAGTAGCATCCTGTGGCAGTTTTTTTTCATCAATACTTGGGCCAGTAGTTTCCCAGAAACAAGGTTGAGGCTTTTCTGCAAATAGTTTTTTTGCTCCTTTATCTCTCAACCATTTCCAGATTTCCCTTCCCAGCAGGTCATTGGATTTGTTACAATTTGAAGTTTTTCGAATGTAAAGGATAAACTCATCGTTACCCATTTGAATTTTAGCTTTCATTTTGTTTAGTATTTACTGTTATTTCTAATCTATAGTTAATTTGGAGTTAACCTTAAATTTTTCTTTATTTTTTATACATACCCAATATTTCATCTTATAGCATTTTTATAATATCAATTATCGATTGTGCTGTATATGTGTTAAGTACTTCTTTTTTCTGGAAAACCATAAAGTATTTAAAGTTATCTCCCGCTTTTTCTGCCCATTTTTTCCCCAATAGGTTTTTGGATTTGCTGTCATCGTTGTCTAAATGGTCGCCCTTCGTTTCAATTAGTATAAGGTTTTTATTTCTGGTATATATAATAAAATCGGGATAGTGGTTACTATCAAAACCATTTAATGCAAAACCTTTTCCTTTTTCAAGGTTGCGGTGCCAAAATATTACATTATCCAAAGATGCAATATTCATGATGACTTCCTGTTCAAAGTTATTCATTGAGGCTTCGAGTTCATACAAAGATTTTTCAATAGGTGAACTTGTACTAATATGCGATAATTCCTTCTGGAATTTAAAACTTGGTTTTACAAGAATATTATTGGTGTCCAACAATTTCTGGAATTGTTCCTTTGTGTACTCAGTTTCCAGTTCTTTGACCTTTGCCTTGATTTTTGAGACGTATATAAATTCGTTGTTAATTATGTCCCGAACCTGGTCGTTGCTTAAATCCTCGAAAATACGGGTTACGTACTTCGTAATATCTTCATGCGAAATGGGTGTCATATCTCCAAGTTTACGAACAATCAAAGATGTTACCTCTTTAATTTGTTGTTCTTTGGGTTTTGCAAGAATGTTGTCAACCAAAATGGCTTTAGCACGTGTAGAAACTTTTTGCATTGTTGCAGTATGCTTTATTTCGTTATAATCAACCTGATAAACTTCCGTAGATGTTTCATCGAAATTGATTTCTGTGCTTTTTGAAGCCAGTTTAAATCCACTCAGCAAGCTATTTCTATTTAATAATTGCTCTTCCTGTTTAAGTTCTTCAAAAAGGATGGTGTCGTGCAGCTCATCTTTTGGAACTTTTCGATAGAATTGAGGGATTTCAATATCGTTTGCTAAATAGATGAATGGTTCCTCAATTTTGTACTTTTTAGGTTTTTTGCCCATTTCTCGCAATAAATAATCGTCATTATCTTCGGTGTATTCTTCAGCTTTTTTCTCAAATGATTTTTCTTCTTCTTCTCCCTTCTGTGTTATCTCCTTTACAATATCATTGGTCTGTCCAATTTGGTCGGGTGTTAATTTTTCTTCCGGGTTAAAGTCTACCTCTGCAATATTAATATCATTACTTGGCTTATCTTCAGTTTCTTCATCGTTTCCAAAAAGCTCTTTTTGTAGTACTTCATTGTCCGAAAGTTTTTCTTCTGGTGCTTCCTCTGCATAGTAATCGTCTTTGCTGAAACCAGAATCCTGCAACGCTTTAACAATATTATCTAAGGTTGCCTGAAATTTAGAACTAGCAGATAGCACGAAAGAAAGATTCAATAAAGAAGATTGATGCCTGGTAACATATGGTTGACGTAATACTCTCCCTAAAATTTGTTCAACATCTACTGCGGATGATTTGTCGGCCAGTGATGCTAAAATATAAGCATTGGGGCAGTCCCATCCTTCTTTTAAAGCATTGATAGTAATTATATATCTTACCGGACAGTCTTTTGCACTCAGGTCGATACCTTTTAACTCGTCCAGCCCACTTACTTTTATTTTAATTTGTTCCTCTGGAATTTTAAGCTTTACAAGCTGCTCTTTTATATGAATGTAGGTGGTATTGTCTTTTCCTTGGATATTGGATTGCGCCTGAAATAGAATTATCGGTCGAATATACTTCCCTGTAACTTTATCTTCTTCTATGGCGAGTAATTCCAACTGACGTTGCAGGTGTAAAGCGCTGGTAACAACTTCTTCTTTCTTGTGGTGATTATACACAATTACCGGAAGTTTAACCATGTGTTCCTTTTTCAATGCCATCGCATTTACAAAACTGATAATGTTGCTGTTTTCCTTTGGTGTTGCAGTTAAATCCAAAACAAAGGAAGGATTCAGGTTATTTAGCATTTCCACACTTAATTCACTTTCGGCATTGTGGCTCTCATCGACTATAATAATCGGATTTAAAGAACGAATTACATTTATTAACGCCGTTTCATCCGTATCATCTAAAATCAATTCAGGTTCAATAAAATCACGGAATGGTTCTAATGCACCATTTTGCTCGTAAACTTTTCGGTCGTCCTTTTTTAATTGATTTATTCGAAAACTACCAAAACTAAAAACGAAAATATTTAACTGTTCCTTTACTGATGTTGGGTTGAACCCCGCACCTTGCAATAGTTGTTGTTTTTCAAAAACCTCAACTCTATTGGCAAACAAGGCATTTAATTTTTCACGATAAGGGTGAGTTGGGTCAGATAATTGTCTAACGGCTTGCTGCAACAAGTTTGACCATGGAACTAACCAAACAACCGCCTTAGGTTTGGATGCATCGAATGCTTTAAAAATTACATTAAGGGCATTACAAGCAATAAATGTTTTGCCGCCGGCTGTTTGAACTTTAATCGCTATATGTGTAGCTCCCGGAATATTGTCCTTATACGAGCGCATACCTTTTGTAGTGCCATCCAATAACACCTGATATTTTCCAACCTTCTCCTCCCAAAACTGATTAAAAGCTTTAGCGGAATGCTGATACTCGTTTAAATATTCGAGGAACTTATCCAGGTCGTTGATTACTTGTTGTTGATAAGGTTTTAATTCCATGCTTAAAATCGTGTTATATCTCTTGGAATTTTCTTATATGTGATGTGATATTTTTGCATCAGAACATTGTCTAATATGCAATTATCGGCGTAAATAATGTACTGCTCAGCCTTTGTCTTAATCGTTCTCAAAAAACTATCATCCAGCGTGGTAAGTTTGTCCTTGTAGTAAAAGAAGTAATAAGCTGACGAATTCGCTAAGCCCAATAAATGTTCTTCTTCAGTATTTACTACATTATATGGTTTACGGGTTTCCGAAAACCAAACATATTCCCGTACTTTCTTCAATCCAACTTCTTCGTTTAGCATATCGTTTTCAAGGAAAAGTGGTTTGCCCAGTTCGTAATAATCGAATTTGCCACCAATACCTTCAAACGCTTTTTTATCTATACCGTAACCATTTATCACTCGTTTTATTCGCTCGGCAGTAATGTTTTCGGCATAATCTTCCATTTCAACTAAAATAAATTTTCGATGGCCTCCATCTTGTTTATTAAGATTAAGAACAGCATGGGCTGTTGTCCCAGAACCTGCAAAAGAGTCAAGGATGATAGATTTTTTGTCTGTAGTTATGCTTAATATTCTTTCAATTAATTCTTTAGGTTTAGGAGTATCAAAAGGGAATTGTATTTCTTTAAAAATTTGTTTCAACTCTTGTCTTGCGCTCTGATTATGACCTACTTCTTGATACAACCAAATTGTAACTGGAACATTTCCCTGATTGACTTCAGAAAGAAATTTTTTAATGCGTGGTACGTTGGTGCCTCTAATTCCAAACCAAATTCGATTATCAGCAAGAAGTTTCTGTAGATTATCATTCGAAGTCATCCAGCATCGACCTTCAGTCGGTTTAATTATATTTCCTGAAGGTGTTTTTATCTCAAAGTCGTATTCTTTAGAATAAGTCTTTACAGTAAAATCACTTGAAGTCCAAACTCCTCTAGGGTCATTATCAGGATTTTTATATCGATTTGTTTGATTCTCTGTTCTTTTTAAAAGATTCCTGTTCCAATTATGCTTACTTTTTGTATAACAAAGTATGAAATCATGATTATCTGAAAAATATTTTGAATCATTTTGCGGACTAAATTTCTTTTGCCAAATAATGTTGTTAACAAAATTACCTTGACCAAATATCTCATCACAAATCAACTTTAAATTGGCTTGTTCGTTATCATCAATTGAAATAAAAATAGCCCCATCTGTTGATAAAAGCTTTTGCAATATTTTTAGACGTGGATAAATCATACAAAGCCATTTGTCGTGCCTACTTAAATCTTCAGCTTCTTTGCCCACAACGTTGCCCAGCCACTTTTTAAATTTGGGGTCATTTACATTGTCGTTATAAACCCAGCCTTCATTTCCGGTATTATAAGGTGGGTCGATGTATATACACTTTATTCTTCCCTCATATTCGGGAAGTAAAGATTTTAATGCTTCTAAATTATCGCCATGAATAATTTTGTTACCTGAGTTGGTTTCGGTAGATGATTGTTCGCCATTATCAAACCCGTATTGGTGTTCAAGAATTTTGTAGGGCACATCCATATGATGATTGATAACTTTATCTTTTCCTATCCAGTTGAGTGTGGGCATAAACTATTTTTTCAAATCAATTATATAATTCAATGCATCAATGGCATTTTTTCATCTTTAACAATCTCATAAACCTGACCTGCCAACCAAAAAGTGAGCAATTCATCTTTATCGGTATCCAGCATTTTTGCCAGTTTTAGAACTTGTTCCCCCATTGCCCTTCGTTCGTCATGTTCAATTATGCTGTATATAGGCGTGTCAATCTCCAAACTTGCAGCCAACTGATGTTGAAGCAATCCTTTATCTTCCCTGAGTTCTTTTATGTGTTTACCTAAAAACATAACTAATTCGATTACGACTTGTCAAATTGTGGCTAATATAAAAAAGAATAAGCAAACAAAGGCAAAAAAGAATCAATTAAATATCAACAGCTCAATGATGTAATTTTAGGAAACGGAGATAATAAAAGCAATTTAATAGATTGATTAAGTGTAATATAGGATATCAAGTGAAATCAAGCATTGTATAAAAATTTTACTGGCAGTCAAAAGGTCATCGGTTCGATTCCGTTATTCTCCACTTGAAAAAAGTTGTTTCTCACGAAATGGCTTTTTTAGTTTTAAGCACTTTCTGTGATTGATAATGCTATTCCGATATCTTAACTGATTCAATTCAACCGAATTCTTGAAAGTGATGTTAGGTTTGTCAAATGTCCTTATCTTTCGCCTTCAAATTTTAATACCTCTTTTTATGAAAAACTGGATTCAAAAAACTGCATTTATAATGTTGATGTTGACAACGATGTCAGGCCTTATGGCAATGGAAGATGCTCGCTTAATGCGTTTCCCTGATGTCAACAACAATCTTATCGCTTTTGTGTATGCGGGCGATATCTGGACGGTTAATGCTGATGGTGGAGCAGCGAAACGACTGACTTCTCATGAAGGTCTTGAACTTTTTCCAAAAATTTCCCCGGACGGCAAATGGATTGCATTCTCAGCAGAATACTCAGGCAGCAGACAGATTTGGGTGATGTCATCCGAAGGTGGTTCAGCCCGACAGTTGACGTATTACAATTCTGTTGGCATCATGCCACCGCGTGGAGGCTACGACCACGTTGTTCTCGACTGGACTCCCGACAGCAAACAGATTCTGATTCGCGCCAATCGTACCGAATTTGGTGACAGAAATGGGAAGTATTTTCTTGTTAGTATGGAAGGTGGATTTGAAACGCCTTTAGCCATTACAAATGGCGGCTTTGCAGTACTTTCGCCCGATGCCGGCAAAATATGTTTCACTCCTGTTGACAGAGAGTTTCGGACCTGGAAACGCTATAAGGGCGGTCGTGCAACAGATCTCTGGATTTATGACCTGAAAAACAACACATCTGAACAAATTACAAGTTTCGAAGGCAGCGATCAATGGCCAACCTGGTTTGAAAATAATATTTATTTTACCAGTGACAGGGACTTGCGTCTCAATGTTTATCGCTATGACCTGAGTACAAAACATACCACCCAACTTACATTTCATAAGGATTTTGATGTGATGTGGCCTTCCGGCGAAAACGGAAAAATTGTTTATGAAAATGGCGGATATCTCTATGTTTTAGATCTGGCTACTGAAAAAACAGAAAAGATCAATGTTAATATCAGTTTCGATAATCCTCAGCTGTTGAGTTATTATAAAAATGTGAAGGATGACGTCCATAGTTTTAACATTTCGCCCACGGGTAAACGTGCTTTATTTGGTGCGCGGGGAGACGTTTTTTCAGTTCCGGCCGAAAATGGACAGATCGAAAACCTCACAAACACGCAGGGTGTACGCGAAATTTATCCTTCATGGTCCCCAAACGGGAAATACATTGCCTATTATTCCGATGTGACCGGGGAGTACGAGATTTATCTTCTCGAAAATAAAAAAGGGGCATCACCAAAGCAACTAACCTTTAACTCGGCGGCTTGGAAATATGAAGCCGAATGGTCGCCCGACAGCCGTTATTTGGTTTATAGTGACCGTACCATGAATCTATGGTTGGTCGATATTGAGTCAGGAAAACAAATAGCGATTGATCAAGCTTTTATGAGCGAAATAAGATCGTTTAGCTTCTCCCATGATTCGGAATGGATTGCTTATGATAAAGAGTCTGACAACGGACAGTCTTCCGTTTGGGTGTATAATATTTCTGCAGGAAAAGCAAATCAGATAACAAACGATATGTTTGATGATGGAACCCCTGTTTTCAGCAAATGTGGAAAATTCATCTTTTTTGTCTCAAATCGTGATTTCAATCTCGCTTTTTCAAGTTTTGAGTTTGACTATCTCTACAACAATGCATCTAAAATTTATGCAGTTGCACTTCGCAATGATGGCACAAAACTTACTATCCGTAAAGTTGACGCTGAGCTTGTTACTGGTGAAACCAAAGCAGACGAAAGTAAAAAGGACAATCCATCAAAGCCAAAAGATGAATCTAAAAAAAATGATGATAAAGCAAAAGTTACCATTGACTTTGATGGGATAAACAATCGAATAGAAGCGTTACCGGTGTCTTCCGGAAATTATCGGATCATCGGCACTAGTGATGCAGGATTGCTTTATGCAGCTGATGGCAAAATAATGCGTTATAATCTTTCAGATCAAAAATCAGAAGAAATTATTGAACGTACATTCGCTGCCACTCCTTCAGCAGATGGTAAAATGCTGCTTTACCGTTCGGGAAGTGATTATGGGATTGTAAAAATAGCTCCCAATCAGAAGCCCGGCAATGGAAAGCTTGATCTTGATAAGATGGAAATGAAAATCAACCCACGTGAAGAGTGGAATCAGATTTATACAGATGGATGGAGAATTTTCCGCGACTATTTTTATGTAAATAATTTACACGGCGTTGATTGGAAAGCCCTCATGGAAAACTACGGTGCGTTGCTGCCCTTTGTAGGTAGCCGTTTCGATCTGGATTATGTGCTAAATGAAATCGTTTCCGAAGCCAATGCAGGCCACTCTTATGTTGATTGGGGCGACATCAAACGGGTCAAACGTGTTAACACAGGATTGCTCGGTGCTGAGTTGGCCGAGGATGTTGATGCAAAACGATATCGTATTTCAAAGATTTACGAAGGTGAGAACTGGAATCCATCAAGACGCTCTCCTCTTACTGAAGCGGGTGTAGATGTAATGGTGGGAGATTTCCTGATTTCAATCAACGGAAACAATATCACAACCAATGATAATCCTTATTTTTTCCTTGAAAATCTCGCTGAAAAAGACATTGAGATCGTTGTTAGTAACAATGCCAATGGTACAAATGCCCGCACTTCAACCATCAAAACCATCGAAAGTGAGCTTGAATTAAAATATTTTAATTGGGTGCTTGAACGTCGTGCCATGGTTGACAAACTTTCAGGAGGACGAATTGGATATATTCATGTGCCTAATACAGCTGTTGATGGAAACAGGGAACTTTTCAAGGGTATCTATACATTTCATGATAAAGAGGCGCTTATTATAGACGATCGTTACAATGGTGGAGGTTTCATTCCGGATCGCATGGCCGATTTACTTGACCGGAGGACATTGACCTATTGGCATCGCAATGGAATGAAGCATAGTAAAGCACCCGGTATCGCACATGATGGTCCAAAAGTTATGCTAATCAATGGATACTCTTCGTCAGGTGGAGACGCTTTTCCTTATTTCTTTAAGAAACTAGGTCTTGGCAAGCTCATCGGTACCCGCACCTGGGGTGGTCTTGTTGGTATTTCAGGCAATGCGCGTTTGGTTGATGGAGGATATATTTCTGTTCCACGTTTCGGCGTGTTCGATGAAAACGAACAGTGGATCATTGAAGGTATTGGTGTTTATCCCGATATTGAAGTCATTGACAGACCTGAACTTCTGGTCAAAGGTATTGACCCGGGCATAGAGAAAGCCGTTGAAGTTTTACTTGAAGAGCTTAAAACAAATCCTGTGAAAAAAATAAAATCGCCACTACCACCCGACAGAAGCAAGTGGAATGAAGCGGAGATAAAATAAATGAATTTTAAAATCATCAAGCTTGTTGTTTTGTTAATTGGAGCAAAACAACAAGCTTTTTCATTTAATCGATCCAATGAATGAGCTAAACGACGAAGTCATTTTGTTGGTTAATTAACAGATAAGAAGCGTTATATCCCATAAACTGGAAATGACCTGTATCTTTGATTCCTTCTTTATCAGGTAGATCACACAATGCTGCAATTTTTTTCTTGTCTGGACACTTTTTGCGTTAAAGCCTAATTGTTCAAATTTACGGTCCAGTCTCCTGGTTCATGTATTACGAAATCGAACTTAACATTTACTGGCATTGTACCCAATTTGTTTGTTGTTGTGTATTGAATTTTTATTGTAACAGGAAAAGTAACGCCATCATAGCCATAAGCCTCCCCCAGGCTTACTTCATAACCACTTGAAGAAGAAATAAGAAAGTTTGATATTTCCGTGTTGCGCATACCATTCTTGTAGAGATTGACCAAAACCCTGTTTTTATCAGTGATGGTTTTTTGAAAAGTGTAACGATCAACTCCTGTTTTATAAAGTACGGAAGGATTTGGAGGTTTAGGTCCCATATATTGATCGTGACTCCAAAGCCCGTCTTGAATACTATCTTTGCCATTTAAAGGCATGGTGTATTTACCGATGCCATGACGTTGCCCTGAAAGCCACTCTCCTTTATAAGTTTCACCCGATGACCAGGTATAAGTGCCATCACCATGTGGCAAACCTTCTAGAAAGCGACCTTCATAACTATCTTTGCCAGTTGCAATACCTTTTCCGTTGGCGAGGCCTTTTTTGCATTTACCTTTATAGGTTTCAGCAATTTCTGGCTTAAGTACCTTGCAGCTTTCCTGACTATAGAGGATAAGACACACAAAGGATAAAAAAATCACTGAAATCAGACGAAATAAATTGCTCATTTTATTCTGTTTTAATAGGTTTGACTTACAGTATAGCACAGGCAAAGCTAATTAATATTTCTTTTTAAACCATTCCATAAGCTGCACAGTCATAAGAATCATCATAAGACTGTAAATAGTGTCTTCAACAGGAATAGTAAATATGCGTATGCCAAGGTTATGACTGTTATCGTACCATACAATGGGGTCATCAAGAAAACTGCCGGTTAATATTCCATTCACGAGCAAAAACGGAAACAACGAAACAAAATAAGCCAGTAAGAACATGCTCAGCCAAGGTTGCCGTTGTCTCAGATTGTAAAGAAGTAAAAGTGCGGTTGCGATAAAAATAACGGAAGTATAAAGACGATCGTAGAAAATGATCCCGACAATAATAAGCAAAATACTCAAAATGTATAAAAAGGGCCTGTGAACTTTAACCAACGGATCAATTTTCAGGTAGGCAACAAGACAAGCGTAAATAAATACAACTGCATACGGTACCACAAGAAAAAAGAGCCATTCTTCAATCGGTAAGCCAAGCATTCTGAACCCAATCAGGTAATCATCGTTGAACCCCCATATTTCATACACAGCAAAAACAGCATCTTTTGCAATGAAAAAAATGCCCATTATTAAAATAGCCGGGAAAAGGTATCTCCAGTTTTTGTAAAAAGCAACTTTCTTATCGAAACTCAACAGCAAAGGGGCTGAGATGGTAAATAGATCGAGATAAAGATACAGCATGTTCATTTCGTGAAAGTTATGTTGTTTTTGTGCTTAGATTAAACGTATGGTAATAAGTAAAGGGTTTTATATAAAGACAATTTTCTCTTAAAAAACTTTCATACCATCTTTGACAATGAGTATTGCAAAAAACAAAGTCTGTACCGCTAAAACATAGATTGCAATTGGATTTTTAAGTTTTTTTACAAATGAAAAAACACCCAAAAGCATCACAAATGCAATTACCCACCATGCCAGGTAGTTTTGGAATGGAATGCTGCCGCCTTCCCACTGCCAGAAGTCGTACCGAATGGCTACAGGTTCGAGAAGTATATCGTAAGCTACCATCATGCTCGCTGCAAATACTGCTTTTAAAACACGATGCCAATGAAAGCTGTAAACGATAGCAGCTGTAGAAAAAACCAAAATGGACCAATTCACGCCAATGATAAGCGGGACCTCCAATAACTTAATACCCAGGCCATTCCCGTATGAATATATGCCAAAAATCCTCCCTGTGACAATGCCTGCAAATTCAATAAGAAAGCCTGCTATTGCTAAAAGTAAAAACCAAAAGAGGTACTTTTTATCAATTTTTTCTGCATTGAACAGGATAAGTCCTGATGCAAAAATAAGATTGTAAGGCGTGAGTAACATAAGCGAATCAGCATGACCCATAAGTACGGTAGTGATACCAACCAAATAAATCACAAACAGCAGAAAGAGGCTGAATTGAAATCGGCTTTTAAAAAAACGGTTCAAGGTTTGGGACATATCTCAGATACAATTTTTGCTGAAAGTAAACATAAAGGAATACCGCCGCCTGGATGGACACTGCCTCCGCAGAAATAAAGCCCTTTGACGCGACTGCTTTCATTGGCATGTCGTAAAAAAGCTGCATAACGACTGTTCGAGCTTGTTCCATAAAGCGACCCTCCCAATGAGGAGGTTTTAAGTTCAATATCCAGTGGGGTTAAAGTTGATTCGTTTTCAATAACAGTTGAGAGATCGACATGAAGTAAAGGATTAAGCTTTTTTAAAATTGCCTGGCGATAGGCAGGGATCAAAGTTTGCCAGTTTTGATTTTTATGCTGTGGAACGTTGACCATTACGAACCAGTTTTCATGATCTTCAGGTGCATCAGATGGAACATCCTTTGAAGTGATATTTACATAAACAGTTGGGTCTTCGGCAGGAACTTTTCCTGAAAAAATATCTTTGAACTCTTTATGATAGTCATTGCTGAAAAAAATATTATGCAACCCCAGCTGTGAAAAGGTAGTTTTAATACCCCAATAAAATATTAAAGCCGAACTTGATCGTTCCTGATTAAGGGTTCGTTCGGGAGCTTTTAAATCGGGGAGTAGTTTTCGATATGTTGGCGTAACGTCCATGTTGGAAATCACCATTTTAGTTGCTATGATTTCAATATTTGTTTTGACTCCTTCAATAGCTCCATTAGAAACAAGAATCTGTTCTGCTTTCTCGTTAAAACGAAATGTGACTCCAATCTCTTTTGCAAGCCTGAAAAGACTTTCTGTTATCTGGTGCATTCCTTTTACAGGGTGAAATGTTCCAATACCATGTTCCAGATGTGGAATGATATTTAAAACGCCTGGCGCTTTGTATGGATCAGATCCGTTGTATGTAGCATAACGGTCAAACAACTGTACCAGTTTTGGGTTTTTCAGCATGTTTACATTCTCTTGATGCATGGTGTTGAAAAGGCTCAGACTATGCAAACGAAACAATGCTTTTACTATGTCTTTGCTTATCCATGTTGAACAGTGGTTAAGAGGTTTTTCAAGGAATGTTCGGCCTGCAAGTTCATACATCTGTTTGCTTTTAAGCAGTTTTTTCTTCACCACTACTGCCTTCACTCCGAGTTTTTTCTCTATCTCGTTTGCAAATTGCTGATGATCTGCGTAAGCAATGATGTGGGTTGCGTCATTCCAAAAATACCGGCATGATTCGCTTTTCCGCGTGTAATTAAAATAGTCTTTCGGATTACGTCCGGTAAGTTCAAAAAGTTCATCTACATACTGTGGCATGGTGAAAAGAGAAGGTCCTGCATCGAAACGATAGGCGCCTTGAACAAATTGGGTAAGTTTTCCTCCCGGATAGACATTGGCTTCAACAACTACAACGTCATACCCCTTGCTCTGCAAACGTATTGCAGCGGCCAGACCGGCTACGCCAGCGCCTATTACAACCACTTTTGAATTTTTGTCCGGTTTTACTTCACTCATTTAATAGCTGTCCCTTCCACATTGAACTTCCATGCAAATTTAACCAACTCGGTGAGCGGTATATAATCAAGTGTCTTTTCATGTGTAGCTTCCAACACAACCAACGGAGCCTTGTTTGCTTTCCAGGCTTCAACCCATCGTAGAGCGCACAAACACCATTTGTCACCAGGTTTTAAACCCGGAAAGCCATATACTGGAACTGGCGTGACAAGATCGTTGCCAGCCATACTTGAAAATTGAAGAAATTCTTCATTCATTACAGCACATACTGTGTGCCGACCACGATCATCTTCACCAGTTTCACAGCACCCATCCCTGTAAAAGCCTGTCATCGGAAGGGTGCTGCATGAAATCATTGGTTCACCAAAAACATTTTTTCCCATATTTTAAAAAACTATATAACAATCTCTTAATGGTTTGGTTTTATACTGTTTAAAATTAGCAATTATTTGCATGTTTTAAGGGTTTTAGTGCTCAAAAAATTAAAATTGGCAAAACAGGATTAAATTTTACTTAAACTTAACTTCATATTAGGTAGATAAAACTAATTTTGTAATCTAATTTACAGCAATTCAATCAATAAGATGGATTATTCAAAATTTAAAATTTTACTTGTTGACGACGAAGCAGATGTTCTGGAGTTTTTAAGTTACAATCTTAAAAAAGAAGGATTTGTTGTTTCTACAGCAAGCAATGGTCGTGATGCGATCACGAAAGCCATAGTTGAGCTTCCGCATTTAATTGTACTTGATGTGATGATGCCGGAAATGGATGGAATTGAGACTTGTGGAGAACTCAAGCTGATACCAGCACTTAAAAATACTTTTATAGTTTTTTTAACTGCTCGTGGAGAAGACTACTCTCAGATTTCCGGGTTTGATGCAGGTGCAGATGATTATGTGACCAAACCAATCAAGCCCAAGTTGCTTATAAGCCGTCTCAAAGCGCTTTTGAGAAGATTTCATGAAAAAGAAACGGAGAAAATAGAAACCTTGCAGGTTAAAGATTTTATTATTGATTCTGAGCGTTATCTGGTAATCAACAAAGGAGAAGAAATCATCCTTCCTAAGAAAGAATTTGAACTACTGCGTCTGTTGGCTTCAAAGCCCAATAAGGTTTTTACAAGAGAAGAAATATTTTCTAAAATCTGGGGTGATAATGTCATTGTTGGAGATCGCACCATTGATGTACATATTCGGAAAATAAGAGAAAAAATCGGGTTGGAAGTTATTCGAACCGTAAAAGGTGTCGGTTACAAATTTGAAGTATAGTTTACTGAATGACCCAGTACAGAGAGACAAATAAAGTAGCTTTGACGGTTGCATTGTTAGTGGTGGCAATTCTGACCATCTTATTATTACTTCTTTTATTTCTGACAGAGGGAATGCTTCTGTGGCATATTATTGTAATAGATATCCTGATTTTTATTTCTTGCTTTTTGATTTATCAATATGCTGTTGAAAAATTCATTAACAAAAAAATTAAGTTAATATTTAGGACAATTCCCAGATTGAGAGCAGGTAAGGCACAGAAAGAAAAATTTCTAAGAAATGATTCAATCGAGGGAATAAATGAGGCTGTTATTGAGTGGGGAGCAAAGCAAAGTCTTGAAATTGAGGAGCTTAAAAAGATGGCGGTTTATCGCCGTGAGTTTTTAGGTAATATTTCGCATGAATTAAAAACACCCATATTTAACATTCAGGGTTATATTCTTACGCTGATTGATGGCGGCCTTGACGACCCTAACATCAATGTTGATTATCTTGTCAGAACCGAAAAGAGTATCAATAGGCTGATTGCAATTGTTGAGGATTTGGAAGAAATCTCCAAACTTGAATCGGGTGAAGTGAAGTTAAATCTTGTACATTTCGATCTTGTTGAGCTGACAAAAGATGTAATCGAATTTTTAGAAATGAAAGCAACCAGAAACAATGCTTTGGTGAGTATTGACAATAAAATTATGCGATCTGTTATAGTTCGGGCGGATAAAAAGAGAATCAGACAGGTGCTCATCAATCTCATTGAAAATGCTATAAAGTATTCTGATAAAGAAGAAAATAAGATTTTAGTTCGTTTTTTTGACATGGATGAAAATTACCTCATCGAAATAAAAGACAACGGACCTGGCATCCCGCAGGAGAGTCTTCCGCGAATTTTCGAACGTTTTTACCGTACCGATAAAGGCAGATCGCGTGATATGGGTGGAACAGGTCTCGGCCTTGCCATCGTAAAGCATATCATTGAAGCACATGACCAAACAATAAGTGTACGCAGTAAATTCGGGCAGGGAACCATCTTTTCATTTACCCTATCAAAAACATCAAGTATATAAAAGATGTCCTTTTTTATAAGTTTTTTTATGCTTTCTTGTCAGGTTTCAAGACTTTGACGACAAATAATTAGCGCGTATTAATGTTTTGAGCTTCTTTTGTAAACGCAACTTTAATTGAAAAATCTACTCGAATAGCAATGAGATCATATTTACTTGTTTGGATTATTTTCTTTTCAATGGCAAATATCTTGCTTTTGCAACGCATCAATGCCCAGAATGACTTTCTCAATAATTTTACTATTAGCACGAACAATGGACAGGTATATTTGAATTGGGTGATTGCATCAGGAAATACATGCGATGGAGTGCGGGTTTTCCGATCATCTGATTCAGTGTTTTTTGAACAGATAGGACGTATTGATGGTGTTTGCGGAAGCCCTTTTTCTTCCGTTTCTTATGACTACATTGATACGATACCACTGCCCAATCAGATGAACTATTACCGGTTAGAATTGGGAAATCTTGGCTTTTCAATGATTCTTGGCGTTTTAATCATTGACTTCTCTAAGAACAAATATCAGATTTTTCCTCAACCGGCTCAGGATTACTGTATCATTCATTTTCAAAACCCATTACAACAAGTGCATTTTCTTGAAATTTTTGATAGGAGTGGTAATTTGCAAAAGAAAATGCGAACGTATGATTCTTCTTTTTTCATCCAAACAAATACGCTTCCTCAATCCGTTTTTCTTTTCAGGATTTCAAATTCTTCAGGTCAACGACTGGTTTCAGGAAAATTGATGGTAATTCGCTAAGAATGAAAAGGTTTGATTGGGCTATCAATCTATTGAAAGAATTGATATTACAGCGTGTTCTGATTATTTTTTTCTGTTAATGCTATAATCAACAAGCATTTTAAGTGATTCAAGTGAAGATGAATCGGGTAATCCATCAAGTTGATCTTGTGCTTTTTGGATGTAATCCTTCATTTTTTGAGTGGCATATTCAATCCCGCCTGATTTCCTGACTTTTTCAACAAGCAGCTTAACTTTATGAGGATTATCATGGTCGTTCTTTACGGTGTTGATAATTGTCCTTTTTTCGGCATTGGTGCTGTGGTTGAGCAGATAGATCAACGGCAAGGTCATTTTACGTTCTTTAATATCAATGCCTGTCGGTTTGCCTATTATTCTTGAATCTTCAAAATCGAAAATGTCATCTTTTATTTGGAAGGCAACACCTACATGGGTTCCAAAAGTATGCATACGTTCAATCATTTTTGCATCAGCACCAGCAGATGCTGCCCCTACAGCACAACATGAAGCAATTAGTGAAGCTGTTTTTTTATGGATGATCTCGAAATAAACCGATTCTTCCACGTCAAGACGGCGTGCTTTTTCAATCTGCAACAGCTCTCCTTCACTCATCTCTTTTACCGCTTGAGAAACAATTTTTAGCAATTCAAAATCATTATTGTTTAGGGCTAGTAACATTCCCTGAGAAAGCAAGTAGTCGCCAACGAGCACCGCTATTTTGTTCTTCCATAAGGCATTGATTGAGAAAAAACCTCTCCGTTCATTGGAGTCGTCCACCACATCGTCATGAACCAATGTTGCTGTATGAAGCAGCTCTATCAGTGTAGCAGCTCTATAGGTGGATTCATTTATGCCGCCGGCAATTTGTGCTGATAACATCACAAACATTGGACGCATCTGTTTCCCCTTTGATTTCACTATATAGCGTGTAACTTTGTCGAGCAGAGGGATACGCGAACGCATTGCATCGCGAAATACCTTATCAAATCGAATAAGATCTTCTTTTATTGGGGCTTTTATCTTCTCCACTATTGCCAATTCATTTATAAGCAAAAATTATGTCACTCCAGAGTGTATTCATATATCATTAATTGTGCAAAATTAATCTTTTCAATGCTTCTTTGAGTAGTTTTTATTTGCTTAGGCACATGAACCAGATATTCAGCTATTTTTGTAAAAAACTATATCAATGCCTGTTTTTTTATTTGATGATTTGATTTTTGGACCTGTAAAAAGTCGCCGGTTAGGTGTTTCTCTTGGTATCAATCTGCTTCCAACCCATAGTAAACTCTGCAGTTTTAATTGTGTTTATTGTGAATGTGGGTGGACAAAAAACCGAAGCAGTCTAAAAATAAAACTCCCTAATCGCGATGACTTCAAGCTGCTGCTGGTTGAAAAATTGAAGGCTTTGAAAGGAACACCACTTGAGCCCGACAGCATCACTTTTGCGGGAAATGGTGAACCAACACTTCATCCGCATTTCGCTGAAATCATTAATGATACAATTGAGCTGCGAAATGCATTTGCCCCAAAAGCTAAAATCAGTGTTTTATCCAACGGAAGCATGTTAAACAAACAGTCTGTTTTCGAAGCTCTACATAAGGTGGATAACAACATTTTAAAACTGGATGGTGGTACAGAAGAAGTAATCAGAAATATAAATATGCCATTAAAAGCATTTCGGCTGTCAGAATATATTGATCAACTTAAACGCTTTGATGGAAATCTGATCATTCAAAGTCTTTTCCTTCGTGGCACCAATAATAACAAGATCATTGATAATACAACCGATTTTGAAATTGGCGCATGGCTTGAAAAGCTTCAATTAATTCGACCTAAATCAGTGATGGTTTACGCTATTGAACGAGATACGCCCGCTGCCAATCTGGTAAAAATAAGTGAAGAAGAACTTGAAGCTATCGCACAAAAGGTAACAGCAATGGGAATTGATGCAAGTGTTTTTGCATAATATCACTTTGAATGGAAAGATATCCCGTTAAAATATTGATGGCTTTTGCTGAAACTTTCAGTGAAAATGAAGCTTTTTTGAACTGGCTTTTACAAAATGGATATCCTGAACTGGCAGCACTGAGCAGCGCTATCAGAGGTAGTGAGGATGCTGTTGAATGGTTGATGAAGTACAAATTCTATCATCTTGCTGCATTGGATGGCGCCATTGACCGTCAGGAGAAAGCCAGAAATTGGCTTATAGAACACCGGTTTACATTGCTTGTTATGATTGCTGATGCAGTAAATGAAAATGAAATTGCAATAAAATGGCTCAAGGAAAATAAATTAGAAATTTTCTCAATTATTGCACTACGAATTCGAAATTATCGTAACAACCAAACATTTGACTACCATAAAAAGAAATTTTAGGTGTTGACAAGGATTAAAAAGATGAACTAGTTGTGAAAAGAAGATGGTTGATCAAAATGGCTATGTACTCCTCCTTCCATCAAAACGCGTTTTTTTCTACATTTGCCATCATCAAGTTCTCAAATGAAAGCCTACACTCATGAAAAAATATTTTTTCCTCCCTATCTTGTTTCTTTTTTCGATGTCCTCCATTCATTCCCAAAGTTTCAATGGTGGAATCAATGCAGGGATTACAGTATCGCAAATTGCAGGCGATGGTATGGCCGGTTACAACAAGGCAGGTTTATATGGAGGTTTTTTTGTCCAGTATTTTGTAAACCAATCTTCCAGTTTACAAATGGAACTTTCCTACATCCAGAAAGGTTCGGCACGAAGTGAAAACCCAAATGACCCAACAATTTTTCAGTATTTAAGACGACTGAATTACATTGAACTTCCCCTTATTTTTCAATATCATTTGCGACCTCTTATTTTTGAGGCAGGTCTTTCAGCTGACTTTTTAGCTGGTAGTTTTGAAGAAAGCAATTATCAGTTAATGAATCAGAACGATTTGTGGAGAAAAGTGACTTTGAACACCATATTTGGAATTAAATATGTTTTGAATGATAATTGGATGGTAAGTATAAGGACAGTAAACTCGATCAATTCCATTCGGAATAATAGTGTGCCATTCAATGTGCGCAGATACACGCGTTCCTATGGAGAATTTAATGATGTTTTAGTATTCGGTTTATCTTACAAGTTTTAGATCGCTTTCCACTTGATATTACAGCCCATCGAGGGTTGTTGTGTTGCAGAAATAGTTTCGTTGTTAAGTAATTGATTTAAAGCATTTCTGAGTTCATTGCCGGTAACAGGAATACTATTTCCTGGTCTGCTGGCATCCATTCGTCCGCGGTAAACACACGTATCGTTTGCATCAAAAAGATCAAAGTCGGGCGTACAGGCTGCATCATAGGATTTTGCAACTTCCTGTGTCTCATCGAACAAATACGGAAAAGGAAATTTATTTTCAAAGGCAAATATTTTCATGTTTTCAGGGGAATCCTCAGGATGCTTAATAACATCGTTGGAGTTGATAGCTACAAAACCAATTCCTTTGGGAAGATAGTCATTACCGATATGGACCAGCTCGTGTATCACATGTTTTACATATGGACAATGGTTGCAAATAAACATTACCAGCGTGCCTTTTTCTCCTTTGATGTCGGAAAAAGTTAGGGTCTTTCCATTAGGAACATTTACTAAACTAAACGCCGGTGCCTTAAATCCAAGCGTTATCTGATTGGTTGACGTTAGAGCCATATTATTCTGTTTTAGATGTTGAATCAGGATCTTTTATGAAGTTAATGTTTCTTTTTAAACCATCATATTTCGTTCGTTGAACAGCCGATCCCTTGAATATTTTATTGTATTGGTCTTTTGTCAGGTTGTTCCAGGTCTCTTTATTTAGTTTTTTCAGTCCTTCTGAGAGTAAAAAAAGAGGTTCTTGATGGGGTTTTGCAAAACGATTCCATGGGCATACATCCTGACAGATGTCACAACCGAATATCCAATCGTTGAAACGGGTTTTCAGGTCTGAGGGGAGTTCTCCTTTGTGTTCGATGGTAAGATAGGAAATGCATCTCTGTGCATCGAGCTGATGAGGAGCAACCAAAGCTCCGGTTGGACAGGCATCAATACATCTGCTGCAAGTTCCGCAGTAATCCGAACTCTTCACAGGATTTTCTTCCAAACTAAATGGAAGAAAAAGATGACCAATGAAAAAAAATGAACCTTTTCGTGGATGAATAAGACAGGTATTTTTACCTATGAAACCCAATCCGCTGCGTTCGGCCCATGCGCGATCAAGCACTGGCGCCGAGTCGGTAAAAGCCCTTGCTTCAAAAGGGACAGAATACTCCTCTATTTTTTGAAGAATTTTTTGAAGCTTTGTTCTTATAACATGATGATAATCTTTCCCGTAAGCATATTTCGAAATCTTATAATTGTCTTTATTGCTGATTGTCTCGGAAGGAAAATAATTTTGAGTTACGGAAACAATGGTTTTAGTGTTTTCAACTAACTTTCGCGGATCATAACGTTTATCTTTGTTTCGTTCAAGATAGCTCATATCGCCTTGAAAACCTTTTTCGAGCCAGCTCTCCATAAGCTCAGCATGTTCCCCCATAAAATCAGCTTTTGAAAAACCACAATCATCAAAACCTAAGGCAGTTGCTTCATCAATGATGAGTTCTCTAAGAAAGTTTTCGTTATGATTTGAGAATGAACCCATAAATTTGTTTCTCAAAGGTCGAACAACTTCCCCTGACTGGGATTTTTTATTTTACCAAGATGTCGGTAGGCGAGTTCAGTAGCTTCCCGGCCTCTCGGTGTTCGCATAAGATAGCCTTCCTGTATCAAAAATGGTTCATAAACTTCCTCTATTGTTCCTGCCTCTTCTCCAACTGCTGTGGCAATGGTTGTAATTCCGACAGGTCCTCCTTTGAATTTGTCGATGATGGCAAGTAAGATTCGGTTGTCCATCTCATCCAATCCGTGCTGATCCACATTAAGCGCTGCAAGAGCATATCTTGAAATCGACATATCAATACGCCCGTCACCTTTTATTTGTGCGAAATCCCTTACGCGTCGTAAAAGAAGGTTTGCGATACGAGGAGTTCCACGACTTCTTCTGGCAATTTCATAAGCAGCCTCTTCCAGGATAGGAACTTTTAATATAGATGCAGAGCGGAGAACGATACCAGCAAGTATTTCGGCATTATAATACTCTAAACGTGAAGTAATTCCAAATCTTGAACGCAAAGGAGAAGTAAGCAAGCCAGAACGGGTAGTGGCCCCAATAAGCGTAAAATGATTGAGCAATATCTGCACACTACGGGCATTCGGACCGGTCTCAATCATAATATCAATCTTATAATCTTCCATCGCCGAATAAAGGTACTCCTCAACAACCGGACTCAATCGGTGTATCTCATCAATAAAAAGCACATCATTCATTTCAAGATTGGTGAGTAGTCCGGCCAAATCACCTGGT
Source organism: Bacteroidetes bacterium HGW-Bacteroidetes-1 (assembly GCA_002842755.1). Classification (GTDB taxonomy): domain Bacteria; phylum Bacteroidota; class Bacteroidia; order Bacteroidales; family F082; genus JALNZU01. Next base: position 29,648 of record PHDU01000030.1, read on the forward strand.
TTGTCGAGCACAGGTCCAGAAGTTACTTTGACATTTACGCCCAATTCATTGGCAATGATGTGTGAAAGGGTTGTCTTGCCAAGTCCTGGAGGCCCATGAAGCAAAACATGATCAAGAGCTTCACCTCTCTGAACAGCAGCCTTCACAAAAACCCGCAAGTTTTCAACAACTTTCTCCTGCCCGGCAAAACTACTGAATGCATCAGGCCTTAATACGTTTTCAATCTCTTTTTCTGCGTTGGTTAACGTACTCCCGTGTGCATCAATGTTTTCATTCATAAATTTCCTGTCCATAAACACACAAATGTACAAATTAGATGTTATGCCATTGACAAAAAGCTTTGCTTTTCTTCTAAAAAACCGTAAATTAGCATCGTAATTGACCAATCGTTTTACTCATTTTAAAATTATTCAAATTTGTTCTAACCCATTGATTATTATAAGTTTGAATATAAAACTTACAGCCATGAAACAAATACTTGTAGCTTTCGATTTTTCGAAAAACGCGATAAAAACGCTCGAGTATGCATTGATGGTTGCCAACAAAACCGGGGCAGATTTAAGTCTGGTTTGGGTTGACAGCACCAGTACTCCGGATAACATGCTCAATATTGATCACGAACTTCGAATAGAAACTAAAAAACTTTTCGAAGAGATACTTCCATTGTACGAGCCTAAACTTAATAAGGGGAAAATTGATGTCATTCTTCGCAAAGGAAAAGTTTATACGGAAATAACCAATACGGCAAAAATGCTGGAAGCAGATATTGTATTTGCTGGCACTCATGGGGTTAGTGGCTTTGAACAGTTCTGGATAGGAAGCAATGCATATCGCATTGTTACCAATTCCCCGTGCCCGGTAATGACAATTCGGGGCGATTTTGATCTAAAAGGAGGTATATCTAAAATATTAATTCCATTGGATAGCACTTCCGAAACCCGTCAGAAATTGCCCTTTGCTACGATGCTCGCCGGACTTTTCAAGGCTGAAATCCATTTACTTTTATTGTATAATACTTCAATAAGAGTAATACGAAATCGTATGAAAACCTATGCCGATGAGGCAATGAATTATTTAAAAAGTAATGATATCTCGTATGTCTTTAAAGAAATTGAGGCTGAAAATATTGTATCCAATATCTTGCAATATGCAAATGATGAGGATGTTGATTTGATTTCAATTATGACTGAGCAGGGAAGTACCTCTGGTGGAATGTTTCTTGGGCCTTATGCACAACAAATAATTAATAATTCGTTAGTACCAGTGTTAAGCTTACAATCAAAGCGCAATGATTGAAATTGTCATTGTGAATACAGTAAGGATATACAATAATTAATACATTCAATGAAAATATCCACGCTTTTGATCATTTGCTTCTTATTCCTGAATGGGAAATCTTTTGCGCAAAATTACAACCAAGGAAGTTTTATGATTATACAAGATCCGCGTGTTGATTCCCTGATGGAGCTTAGCAAAAGAAATCCAGCATACCAAACCATTGAAGGATATCGTATTCAAATTTTTATGGAATCGGGAAATGAGGCGGTTAATCGCGCCAATGAGACAATAGCAAAGTTTCATGAAAATTATCCCGAAATCCCAGCTTATCTAACTTTCGGACAGCCCTATTATCGGGTTCGTGTTGGTGATTTCAGAACACGACTCGAAGCGGAAGGAAAACTTCGTTTTATCATTAACCAATACAGTAACGCCTTCATTACTAAAGATATGATTGGTTCGCCTCAGCTAATTTCTTTTCCAACAAATACCATACAGCCATGAATAAAGTAATTTTATCCGGAATAGATTTTTCAGATTGTTCCTTAAATGCGCTGGAGCATGCCATTTCAATTGCCAACAATGCAATTGCTGATGTTGTGATGATTTGGGTAAACCGCCCCGAAAACGGAAAAGAAATATATAAAATTAATGCTGAAAATATAGTTCAGGAAGCCATCGGACGCTTTATTAAATTGGTTGATAAATATCAGCCTTTATTGCAGTCAGGAAGACTTTCGTACCAGATAAGAAGCGGGAAGGTATATCAGGAAATAGTGAAAGCTGCGGATGAACTTGACGCCTTTCTGATCGTTGTGGGTACCCATGGATCCTCTGGTTTTGAGGAATTCTGGATTGGTAGCAATGCCAACAAGATTGTAACTGCTTCTGCACGGCCTATTATCACCATAAGAGGTGGGGTAGATATCAACCGTTCCATTAAAACAATTGTTATGCCAATTGACAGCACAATCGAAAGCCGGCAGAAAGTTCCCATGACAGCTTTGATCGCAAAATACTTCGAAGCAGAAATCCATGTACTTTGTTTATTTACTTCACCTGTTGAGGAAATAAGAACAATGGTGCAGGAATATGTACGACAGGTGGATTTTTATCTTATTGAGAATCAAGTAAATCATGTCATAAAGGAAATTGAGGCCGAAAATATTACAGATGCTACCATTGAATATGCTGTCGGCGTTGGAGCTAATTTAATATCCATAATGGACGAGCAGGAAACAACAACATCCAATCTTTGGCTTGGCCCTTACGCCCAGCAAATGGTAAATCATTCGCCTATCCCTGTTATGAGTATTCATGCCAAGGATTTGATCACGAGTGTTTCAAGATAATTTTTTTTTACAGAACGGATTGAAAAATAAAAAAACCGCCATAAATGACGGTTTATATTTTTAATATCTGTCGATGCAGTTTAAATCGTTAAAAGCTGTTTTTAGTCGTTCAATCATTGTTTTTTCAGCTTCACGCAGCCATTTACGCGGGTCGTAATATTTTTTATTTGGGCTGTCTTCACCATCAGGATTTCCAATCTGAGCTTGTAGATAATCATGGTATTTAATATCAAACAAACGAATACCATCCCAAAAAGCCCATTGGGTATCTGTATCGATATTCATTTTTACCACACCATAATTAAGTGATTCACGAATGAGTTCAGGCTCTGATCCTGATCCACCGTGGAAAACAAAATTTACAGGATTTGGCATGGTCTTCAATTTTTCCTGAATATGTTTTTGTGAGTTGAGTAGTATCTTTGGTTCCAGCTTCACATTTCCAGGCTTATAAACTCCATGGACGTTGCCAAAGGCGGCTGCAATAGTGAAACGGTCACTGATTGATTTCAATACGTCAAATGCGCGGGCAACCTCAGCGGGTTGTGTATAAAGTCTTGCACTGTCAATATCTGAGTTGTCAACCCCATCTTCTTCACCACCTGTTATTCCAAGTTCAATTTCAAGTGTCATGCCCATTTTTGACATACGTTCGAGATAGCGTTTACATATTTCCAGATTTTCTTCAAGTGGCTCTTCCGAAAGGTCAAGCATATGAGAGCTGAACAAAGGTTTGCCAAATTGATTGAAATGTTTTTCACCTTCATCAAGGAGACCATCAATCCAGGGCAATAGCTTTTTTGCCGCATGATCGGTATGTAAAATAACCGGGATGCCATACATTTCTGAAATTTGATGAACATGATTAGCGCCTGAAATAGCGCCGGCTATTGCTGCTTTCTCACCGCTATTCGATAAACCCTTTCCGGCGTAAAAGGCAGCCCCGCCGTTAGAGAATTGAATAATAACAGGTGAGTTGACATTTTGTGCTGCTTCAAGTACTGCATTAATAGAATTGGAACCTACTACATTCACAGCAGGAATAGCAAATTTTTCTGCTTTTGCTATATTGAAAATTTCCTGCAAAGCATCACCAGTTGCAACACCTGGAGCAACTTTTGTTGAAATTTTTTCTGACATAATTTTCTGATATTTAGTTAAATAACAATTTCGTACAAGTACACCATGCGGTGTTATTGTCGTTTGTAAAATGAAGGAACAAAGTTACAAAAAAGGAATCAAACTATGGTTTGGATTCGTTAATACTGTTATACTTGTCAAGCTGGTTTTTTATGATGGTCATCAGTTCATTTTTATTGATAGGTTTTGCAATGTAATCATCAAATCCGGCGTCAATAAATTTTTCCCGATCGCCAGCCATGGCATAGGCAGTCTGTGCAACGAAAGGTATATAGCGATATTCTTTATGCTGTTTTCTGATTTCTTTCATTAGTTTCACCCCGTCCCATGGCGAAGGCAAGTTGATATCAAAAAGCATAATTTGAAAAACGTGATTCTTTTTTATACGTTCATTAATAATCTTCATGGTCTCATCACCATCAACAGCCATAACAACAGCGCCTGCTTTCTGAAGTATTTTCTGCAAAACAAGGCGATTCATGCGATCATCTTCAACAACAAAAATATCTAATGAACCTATTTGAGGCACATTGTTGTCCTGTCTGATTATTTTGGGAGCAAGGGCATGAGAAGCAATACATGGTATATAAATATCAACTGTAGTACCAACTGAACGAATGGACTGTATTTCAATACGGCCATTCATCAGGTCCATTAAACGTTTTGCAAGAGGCAGGCCTAAACCAGCTCCCTGATATTGCCGTCCATAGCCCAGACTTTCCTGACGGAAAGCTTCAAACAAGTATTTCTTATAGTCATCATCCATGCCTACTCCGGTATCCTTCACGCGAATCTGAACTTCATTGCTTTGTTGCTGATAAGTACTGGTGATATTGATAAAACCAACTTGAGTATATTTAATTGAATTATCAACCACAATATTAATAACGCGCATCAGTTTAGCATTATCAGCCAAAACCTGAGGTATTTCATCTAGTTTCGACTTGAAAGATAAGCCTTTCTCATTGGCTGAAAAAAGGTAAAGATCAGTTATATTATTAATGATCTCATTGATAGAACATGGGTGGAGCTCCACTTCAAGATCATTTGCCTCTATACGGCTAATATCAATGATATTGGTAAGCAAATTGAGTAAACGGTCCCCACTTTGCTGGATTCCAACAGCATACTCAAACAATTCTTTGTTCTCTATCATAGCCAGCTCGGTTTCGAGTAAACTCGAAAACCCTATGATACCGTTGAGAGGCGTACGTATTTCGTGACTCATGTTAGCAAGAAATGCATTTTTAAGATAGTTGGCATCTTCGGCACGTTTTAATGCTTTTTTCAATTCCAGATCTTTGGCCCTGCTTCGTTGGAGTTCCTCTTCAAGTATCTTTGTTTTTTCTTGAATTCTTATTTCAATGTCAGCTTCCTGCTTATTGAGACGGTCCCTTAAGAGTTGTAGTTCGCTATTCCTTTTCTCAGTTTTGATCTTTATTTGCTTTTTCCTGATAACGTAGAGAATAAAAACAATTGAGAATAATAGAACACTCAAGAAAAGCAGTGTAATTTGAAATTTGGTGAGCGAAGCACCTTGCCTAATTTTCAGTTTTGCATTTTCGCTTTCGGTAAGTATATTAGTAATCTGAAAATTTATTTTATCATGCAATAAAGTTTCGTAGATAGAATGAGAATGTTTTGCTTTTTGAAGATAGAAAAGGGCGGAGTCAGTATTTCCCTCATTGTGCCACACTTCTGCAAGAAGAAATAAAGCCTTTGCTCTATCATCTGCTTGAAATAAGGTGTCGCCCGATAAAGAAGCTTCCTGCAGATATTTTTTTTGTAAATCAGTTGAAATATCGGCAGCAATCTGGGCCATTTGAATCAAATATTTAACTTTCAGACTATCGTTAATTTCCTCAAGCTTTTGCTCAAGACTATCTAAATGCATCACACGCTGGGTTGATTGCCCATTCAAATAAGCAACAGGAATCAAAGCAAGAAAGATTAGAAAGGCGATTTGTTTCATAAATAATATTTTAGGTAGTAAAATAATGACTCATGGGTTCATAATTACTTGTTTTATACCTGAAAATGTGAGTTTGATACAAGTAAACATTGCGGATATTTACCTTATTCACCCAAAGCAAAAGTAGCTTTCTTTATGATAAAACACAACTACAAATGACATAGACATTTGATGAAAATCATAGAATTAGTAACAATTGTAGGTCAAAATGGTACGCAAATTCGCAATGCCTTTATTTAGTCTAAATTATCACATCTAAGAAATTGACTATATTTACCCACTTTTTTTGTGCTTATTTTTTTAAAAATGCAAAATATAAAACCTCTTATATGATCAAAAAAGTGCTTGTAGCCAACCGTGGTGAAATTGCTGTCAGGGTGATGCGCTCATGCCGCGAGTTGGGTATCAAAACAGTAGCTGTTTATTCCGACGTTGATCGCAAATCAATGCATGTACGTTATGCGGATGAGGCCTATTTTATTGGTCCTGCGCCCTCATCTGAGAGTTATTTAAGAATGGATAAAATAATGGAGGTGGCAAAACTTTCCGGCGCTGATGCCATCCATCCCGGTTACGGCTTTCTTTCAGAAAACGCTAATTTTTCTCGTTTATGTGAAAAGGAGGGAGTCATCTTCATTGGACCATCCCCCTATGCGATTGATACGATGGGCGATAAAATTACTGCACGCAAAACTATGATTGCAGCTGGTGTTCCCGTTGTTCCGGGCACAACTGAGCCAATAAAGGATTTAAAGACTGCAGTGAAAATTATCATGGAAATAGGTTTACCTGTTATGATCAAAGCAAGTGCAGGTGGTGGTGGAAAAGGGATGCGTCTTGTAAAACGGGAAGAAGATATTGTGAACGCAGTCAGCTCAGCCCGATCAGAAGCCAAGACTGCTTTTGGCGACGATGCTGTTTATATAGAGAAGTATATTTCATCTCCTCATCATATTGAATTTCAAGTGTTGGGTGATAAGCACGGAAATGTAGTTCATCTGTTTGAGCGTGAATGTTCAGTACAAAGACGACATCAAAAAGTGGTAGAAGAAACCCCATCTCCTATTATGACACAAGAAATAAGGATGAAGATGGGTGAGGCAGCTGTAGCAGCTGCAAAAGCGGTAGATTATTATGGTGCCGGAACGATTGAGTTTATCGTGGATGACAATCTGAACTATTACTTCCTGGAGATGAACACCCGGCTTCAGGTTGAGCATCCTATCACCGAACGCGTGGTAGGAGTCGATCTGGTCAAGCAGCAAATCAATATTGCAGATGGGTTGCCCTTAATTTTCAAACAGGAAGAACTTCATCAGCATGGCCATGCCATTGAAGTACGTATTTATGCCGAAGATCCCGACAATAATTTCATGCCTTCACCTGGTATTATCAAACACATTACCGAGCCACTGGGGTTAGGAGTGCGCCATGATGGTTATGCTTACGAAGGCTATGAAATTCCAATGTATTACGACCCAATGATTTCTAAACTCATCGTTTGGGCCGAAACCAGACAAGAAGCCATTTCAAGATTGAAACGCGCTTTGTATGCCTACAAAATTACCGGAGTTAAAACATCTATTCCGTATCTGAGTCGTATCCTTGATGTTCCTGCATTTGTTGAAGGACGATACAACACACATTTTATTGAAGAAAATCAACAATATCTTTTGCCCAGACAGGGTTGTACGGATCGTTGTATGGATGTTGCCGCAATAACTGCGTTCGTAGATTATATTAACAAGCTTGAGAGGCTTCAGCCGGATAAACCAGCCAAACATCTCGGTAACAACTGGAAGGATTTAGGCCGAAAACGTTCTGTACTTCGTTATTGATTAAACAATTAGCATCTTAAATATGTCATACGAAATTAAAATCAACAACCGGTTATCAACCATAGAATTGCTAAGAAAGGATGGTTCAAATTATCAGATAGCTATCGACAATAAAGTATATGAGCTTGATGTTGCCGAAGTTGAAAATGGTGTTTACAGTATTTTGCTTGATAATATTTCATTTAATGTTGAGCTGGTAGAAGGACGAAATAGTAAATCCTATATAGTGAATACACTTTATGAAACTTTTGGTGTAGAGATCATCGATGCTGAAGCAAAATATCTCATGAGCCGTCGGAAGGATGAAGGTGAAGATACAAACGTTATAGTATCGCCCATGCCCGGTAAAGTGGTAAAGATTCTCTGCAATGAAGGCGATCATGTCAAGGCAGGTGACACAGTGATTATAGTTTCTGCAATGAAAATGGAAAGTGAGTACAAAGTGAAGCAGGACAGAATAATCAAACGTATTTTGGTCAAAGAAGGAGACACAGTGAAAGGTGATCAACCTATGGTTGTAATTGAATAAATCGAAATGAAACAAAAAAATCAGGCAATGTCAGCACACCACAAATTTAATCAGCTCGAAGAAAACAATCGCCTTGCCGAAATGGGTGGAGGTGAAGATAGAATTTTAAAGCAGCACAATGCAGGTCGCAAAACAGCGCGCGAGCGCATTCAGGATTTACTCGACCCAAGCTCTTTTGTCGAAATCGATAAGTTTGTTACCCACCGTACTACCGATTTTGATATGGATAAGCAAAAGTTTCTTGGAGACGGTGTTGTAACGGGTTATGGAAAAATAGACGGCCGCTTGATGTATGTCTTTGCTCAGGATTTTACCGTTTTTGGTGGATCGCTTAGCAGGGCAAATGCAGATAAAATTGTGAAGATTATGGATCTCGCAATGAAAATGGGCGCTCCCGTAATTGGTTTAAACGATTCAGGTGGTGCGCGTATTCAGGAAGGTGTAGAAAGTTTGGGAGGATATGCAGATATTTTTTACAGGAATGTATTGTCTTCCGGAGTTATCCCGCAAATTAGCGCAATACTTGGCCCATGCGCAGGAGGAGCCGTTTATTCACCGGCTATTACTGATTTTATTATGATGGTCAAAGATACTTCTTACATGTTTGTGACCGGCCCTGATGTTATCAAAACTGTTACACATGAAGAGGTAACAAAGGAAGATCTGGGAGGAGCGGTGACACATAATAGTAAAAGTGGAGTAGCACACCTGCTTGCAAACGATGATAGTCAGGCCATGATGATGGTACGCGAACTGATGAGTTTTTTGCCATCAAACAATATGGAAGATCCTCCGGTGAAAGTTTGCTCTGATAATATTTACCGTGAGGATGAAAGCCTCAATACGATCGTGCCTGATGATCCAAACAAGCCATATGATATGCACGAGATAATTACCCGTGTAATTGATGACCGTCATTTTTTTGAAATACAGCCTTATTATGCAAAAAATATCATTGTGGGATTTGCAAGATTAGGAGGTAAACCAGTAGGGATTGTTGCCAATCAACCAGCTGTTTTTGCAGGTGTACTTGATATTGACAGCTCTGTAAAAGCAGCTCGATTTGTGCGATTTTGCGATGCATTCAACATCCCTTTGATTACTTTTGAGGATGTGCCAGGATTCCTTCCGGGTACAACCCAGGAGTTTGGTGGTATCATTAAACATGGAGCAAAACTATTGTACGCTTTTGCTGAAGCTACTGTACCAAAAATAACTGTTATCACCCGAAAAGCTTACGGAGGGGCGTATGATGTGATGTCGAGCAAGCATATTGGTGCAGATATGAACTTTGCTTTTCCGACTGCAGAAATAGCTGTAATGGGACCTGAGGGTGCCGTTAATATTATTTACAAGAACAAACTCGGCGAAGAAGAACGACTGGAAGCTATTGCTGATTACCGCAAGCGCTTTGCAAGCCCATACAAAGCCGCTGCGTTGGGTTATATTGACGAAATAATACATCCGCGTCAGACACGTATGAAGCTTATTCAGGCATTGGAAATGGCACAAAATAAAGTCGTTATCAGGCCAGCTAAGAAACACGGAAATATTCCTTTGTAAAATAGATCCAATAACAATAGCGTCCTAAACGTTTAAAAAAACAATAAAGAGAGAAAGAATTTCAGTAACTCAAATAACTTTGAGGTGCTCTAACAAAAAAACTTTCTCTCATGTCAAAAATAAACTTATTCTCTCAGATTATATCAAAACTTGACCGACTTTCTTTCAAGAAATTGGTTTTGAAAAAACAGACAGACAAACATCAAAAAGGCTATAACAGTTGGACACACCTTGTATCAATGTTATTTTGTCAGTTCGCAAAAAGTCAATCTGTTCGAGATATAAGTAATGGGTTACGTTCAGCCACTGGCAATCTAAATCACCTTGGCATACAGAAAGCCCCTTCAAAATCTACTATCA
>PHDU01000133.1 GCA_002842755.1 Bacteroidetes bacterium HGW-Bacteroidetes-1
CATTGAATGCTATAATACATTGAAAAACAACAAATCTTATTTTTGCATGGACTTTTAGTTTGGTGTAATTTTGCTTAAAATTGAGCAGGTGCATCCTTTTGTTGATATTCATACGCATAATAAACCAAGCTACAGTTCGAATAGCATTGTAATCAGAAACCTTCAGGCAGGTGAAATACTATCTGATAATGGGAGAGATTTTTTTTCAGCAGGTATTCATCCATGGCAATTGAAGCAAGGATTTTTACCTGATCTGAAGGCGCAACTTATTTCAATGCTGGATCATCCAAGTATAGTAGCAATAGGGGAAGCAGGTCTTGATAGGGCAATTGGTATAAACCTTGATTTGCAGATGCAGGTTTTTGAAATGCAGGCTGATCTTGCAGAATCTTTGCACAAACCACTCATTATTCATGCTGTACGTGTATATCCGGAAATTATTCAATTAAAGAAACGAATGAACCCATCCTCAATTTGGATCATCCATGGGTTTGCTGCTGATATTGAAGCTGCTAGACAACTTCTGCATCACGGATTTATGTTCTCTGTCGGGGAAACTCTGTTTGATTCACGACGTAAAATATCCGGTGTACTTCCACTCATACCACACGAGAACTTGTTTTTTGAAACAGATCAAAGCAGATATACAATAGAAACAATCTATCAACGCGCTGCCGTATTGCTTGAAATTTCAGTTGAAGACCTTCAATCAACCATCTTTGCTAATTTTGTCCGTTGCTTTAAATAAATTTAGAATGAAAGATAACTGGCAAAAACGCACCGAACTTTTGATAGGCATAGAAAAGCAAAAAAAGCTGACAGCCAGTCATGTTTTGGTTGTTGGACTTGGAGGGGTTGGCTCTTATGCTGCCGAGCAGCTAGTGCGGGCAGGAATTGGTAAACTTACGATCGTTGATGGAGATACAGTGCATTCAAGCAATCGCAACCGCCAGTTACCCGCTTTGGTCAGTACTTTGGGAATTGCTAAAACAGAAGTTATGGCACAGCGGATGCGTGATATCAACCCTGATCTGGAACTCATTGTTGTGAATCATTATATCAAAGATCAAAGTCTTATTGACCTGGTTGAAAAACCCTACGATTATGTTATTGATGCCATTGATACCTTGACTCCAAAGGTTAATTTAATATATATCGCACATCATTTTGGACTTCCGGTTGTAAGTTCAATGGGTGCAGGGGGCAAATCTGACCCCAGAATGATTCAGGTAGTTGATATTTCGGAAACAAACAATTGTCGGTTAGCTTACTACATCCGTAAAAAATTGCATAAAATGGACGTTTGGTCGGGCATTACTGCGGTATATTCTCCTGAGTTGGTTTCAAGTCAATCTGTTATTGCCGAAAGGGGAGAGTTAAATAAGCGCTCAGCAGTTGGAACAATCTCTTATATGCCTGCAATGTTTGGATGCTACTGCGCTTCGATAGTGATAAATAAGCTGCTGAATGAAACAAATACTACAACAGAAGTTATCCCGCTACCTTAAAAACAGACGTACTTTTTTTTGTTATTTTTTTATGAATTTGATAAACATAGTGTGTTGACCTATGAAGTTCGTTTACAATCTCCATTGCTTTTGCAAAGTTACCTTTCTCACGGTATAGCTCTGCAAGATAAGCTTTGTCAGATTCCTTTTCTTTTGTAACTTTTATAAGCTCGATCATTCGGCTTATATTTGATTTATAAACAGGATTTAGCTTTAGGAATAAAATTTTTTGAATTATTCTGTCGTGCCTTTCTCTGCGCCAGGCCTGAAAACTAAACGAGCCACTAAACAGCCTGCTTAGTTTATTGACCATTTCGAATCGAATCAAATCATTGCATGCCCATAAAAGGGACCTTCTTAAATATAATTCCTGTTCAACTGTAAATGGCTTCAACATTACAAGTAGTTGAAAGTGATGATCGATCAGTGCTTTTTTGCCTTCAATTAAGGAAGTATTACAGCCAAATTGATACCATGATTTGTAGGAATAAACAGCGATTTTCTCTTCTTTTACTTCATCACTGGGAGTAGCTCTTATTTCTGAATCTATTTCATCCACTATTTCGGGTAGCCAAAAAATATTGGCGCAGGAAGGACATTTGATAATTTTTTGTGGCTCAGAGATAAGCTCATTACACACCATTTTACCGTCCGAATAAAGCTCCGAATAATTGATTGCTATAGCCCGGAGTTTTTTACCTGTAAGGGTGGCATTGCAATTTGGACATGTAATGTAAAAAACATTGAAAGCGGTCATATCATGTCGTGATTTTCAGCAAAAGTACGTGATTAATTTATTGTTCTGGCGAAATTGTTTAGGAAAGCAGCGAAACTTGAGTTAGATACTTGAGTTAGATAATTAATAAGACAGACTGTTATCAAAATGCAAAAACCACCCCCAGAAGTGGAGGTAGTTTTGCAAACCAATAGTTTTGAAAGCTGTCTTGTTATTGTCTGTTAATTTCCGATTTGCATGGGATAAATCAGGTTATTGTTTCGATAACCGGAATTATCCTGATACCAATCGGGGTAGTTAGTTCCGCCGCTTTGAGCCCAATCGGCAAATACATTGTAAGCACCTGTGATATCCTGAAATTCAATGACCCAATCGAAAGGCTCAGCAATATTGATCGCCCAGGGCAGGTTGTCCTCAGTCACAAAGTATTTACCTGTTGTCGGATTTGATGCATCTTCGAACTGGCCGAAATAGCTCATATCAAACAGATCGGAAGGTTGGTAATCGGGCAGGTGAATTTCCAGTCCACGCACACCAGAAACACCGTTAATCACTGTATTGATGATCAGGAACGGATTAAAGGTTCCGATATTTAATTCACTGTAAGTAAGTGCATTGGCAGCAAATTCAATTTCAACTGTAACTGTCACAGGTTGGGTATAACCATATTCGAGTTGGGTATTTACACCAATTCCGCCAGTCGTTTGAGGCATCACGCGGCGGGCATCGTCAAATACTATGATTGTGGCTTTGCTTTGACCATTTTCGAGACCATTGCCAGCAATATCAAATACTGAAGTGTTGATCACATCATATCCGGTTACGGACACGATATCTGAAGGATCAACAGTTGGAAGTGTGAAACCAAAACCATTGTGGTAAGAAGCTCCAAAGGCTTTTACAACAAAAGTAGCTTTGATAGACTGAACGATTTCCTGGTTGTTTTTTACAATATCAAAGTCGTAGTCAATTACCAGGTCATTAAAATCGTAATCACCTTTTCCGGGCCAAAGGTCTTCGTAAGCCAGTGTGCCGCCAAGCTGTTCGGTAGTTTCATCGTCTTCTTCTTCTTCACCACAACCTGAAATGGTTTCTTCAATTGTTTCACCCTGAGGCGTATCTAAGCTAATTTCAAAAATATCTGCATCGAAGCCGGTTGCAGTAACAACATAGGATTCATTCACTCCAAGCTGATAGTTAAAGCTTTCTATTACAACATCGTTTTTATATAGTGTTCCGGAATAGGCTGTGGTCATATCACCATCGCCTGTATTGGTAATTGTAAAAATCACATCGCCTTCAATACATTCTTCAGTTAGCTCAACATAAGGATCATCATTTTCCTGATCTTCTGGGCAAGTGAGTTTCTCCTGATTGATAGTACCTTCATGAAAATTTAAGTTGATATTTTCAGCAGCGCTGGCATAGTCAGTAACAGAGTAGTTACCCAAACCACCTCCACCAAGTGCGATTTCGGCCATGGCTAAAAATTCGTTTACACTCTTGTTCATAAAAGGTCCGTCAACAAACACCAGCTCACCCAATTCATAAATCTGATTGGTACCAAGATGACCGGCTTCATTAAAATCCCTGTTCAGGCGCGCAGCAATAATCTGATCTGCCATTTGACCCAATTTATCTTTCTTTTCTGGATTTACCCAGTTTTTGGTTAGCACTTTTGATCCACTACCGGGAAATCCAAAGTTTTCTACATCTTCTGAACTTTCAAAAGTGATGGTATAATGATTGGGGTCACCAATTACAAAATCATTTGTATAAACCTGGTCAAAATGGCCATCACGAATTGTTCCAACATTATTTCCTGCGGCTTTACTTCCCCATCCTCCTTTTGAATATGTAACAAATCCACTCAGATCGCAACCAACCACAGCAATGGATTTTTGTGTATTACTAAAATCATAAATCAGCTGGCTATTGCTGATAAAAGCCATATTCGGCCCATTGGCACCACTGTATATCAGCCTCAGCTCATTTTCATAAGCAGGGAGGGTAATTTTTGTTCTTACAGTTCTGGAACCATCCTCGGGGTAACCACGGAAATAGCGTTTCGAGCCATCACGATTGGTGATTAAAAGCGGTTTCAGTTCACCAATTTGCGGAAGATTCACAATCACTTCAATGGTTTGATGTGTTTTCCAGTTAAAATCTGCCGGAACAACCAAATCATTCACAGATTCAATCACAGGATTTTCATGCGGATTAATAATATCACCATTATTTCTATTACAAGCAGTAAACATGATACTGCTGAGTAACAAGACTGAAAAAAGTTTTAGTGCCCTCATTTTGTTTAAATATTGGTTAGTATGTAAAAATCAAGTATTGTGCCATAAATTTAACTATTTATAATTCAGCATTTAAAAATTTTTTACAATTCGAGGAGTGTGCTATTATTGGATTTTATTCCTGTTTTTGGAATTTCTATCAAAAAACAATTAATGTCCACCTTCAGCTATGCCGAACAACAACGCGATGGTTATGCTTCAGTTTTTTCAACAGAAAAACATAAGAAGTATGGTCTGAAATTCCGGCACCCATCGCTCATACACTATCCATTTTGAAAGGTTTTGATTTTTAATTGTTAAAATAGTTCGTCAAAGCAACCCACAAATATAACTTTAAAAGAATTTATAATCAACAGTATTTCAATTTTTTCTGTCTCTGTTTGAGCAAATTTCTGGTCTGAAAAATAAGCAGACATCCATTGAGGGTTTGAAATGATTTGTGCTCGGCTTTAACCCCGAAAACCAATACGATATGTAATAAAATTCGTGATAAAATTCCCGATGTTTATGTTTTCGATACTCATTTAAGATTATTTTCTCTTCGTGAAACTTCGTGTTTTAGTTGAGCCTAGTGTCCTATCTACTAAGTTGTTACACAGAACTGCGCTTAAAAGTTACAGAGAAGCCTTTCTAATAATTTGATCGTTAATGTATTAAGTATCTCATAAGAACACCCTTATATCAAATGGAAAAGGGAGCATTAATTATTCATCCCGACTATAAATAGTTCTGCCGTTCAGATCCTGAATATTTCTAAAATTGTTCTTTAAAATACTACTAAATTGAGATAATTGCATTGCAGATGCAGTAATGTTGTTTTTTAGTATATACCAGTTTACAACTTCAGAACAGGGAGGTGTTGTAAGAGAACCGGCATAATGGTAAAAACTTTTATTTTGAGGTAAAAGTTCTGACAATTCAATTTCAGTAGTATCAGCATATGTTCCTTCATGAGAGGGAAAATGAGATAAAAATTGGTTCTGTTTAATATTAATGTGGGATTTTGTATCTTAGCACAATAATTAGAAATGAGTCATGGATACTAAACAGATATTAGCCGGCTTAAGCCCTCA
>PHDU01000134.1 GCA_002842755.1 Bacteroidetes bacterium HGW-Bacteroidetes-1
CCCGACCCCTTTGTGCAGGCACCCGGAAACCCACAAAACTACAACCGCTTTACCTACGCGCTTAACAACCCACTGAAGTACATTGACCCAAGCGGATATGATTATCGTCCCATTTTATTTGATTACAACCCTTTACTCTTACCCAAAGGTACAGGGGGAGGTGGAAATCCTTCAGGTATCAGTCGTGATGGATTTATTTCAGCTTCTTTCTATAATCCAAATGCAGGTAATGGAGTACATTATAATCAATATACAGGACACTATTACAACAATTCTGGTGGAATTATATCCTTTGTACAAGCTATAGGACACTATACCTCTACCTCGGGGATCATCAACAACAGTAGCTATTTTAGTCCTACCGGCAACGTAGTCAGTAGTTCATCTAAATTTGGTAAAGAGTCAATGGAAGTGACAGTTCTTGGGTTTTATTATTTTGATAATAAAGGAAATCCAACCATCGTAAATGGTGTTTCTGGTGAATTTGCTGCATTTGAATCGACTATTTTAAATACAGATGATTGGTCGTTCTTTTCTAATATAACCGTAGGTGGTGGGGATGGATTTAACTGGGATATCTTCATTGGTACGATAGGTACATCAATTTTCGCTGGAACACAGTATGTTGATAATCTGGTTAGAACTTCCTTTAAAACTGGACGAAATCCTGTTTCATGGAGCAAATTAACACCTAAGCAGCAAGCTTGGAGAACTGCCAATGTATTAGGTAAGAATGCTAAGTATGTCAAGTATGCCAAAGTAACCGGAGTAGTTGGAACAGGAATTAGTGTTGGAATGGCAATGAATGATATTGTTCAGGGAGAAGGAACTACAATCGACTATTTTGATGTTGGGGTTGGTTCAGCGTCTTTTGGTGCGGCAATATTCTTAGCGTCAAATCCTGTAGGATGGGCCATAGGTGCTGGTGCTGCGGTTTATTTTGCTGGACGATTGGTTTATGATATATATGAAGAAGTAAACTACTAAGAATATGAATATATACTATGCTATTTGGGCTGATGCCATAAATTATGAAAGAATAAAGAATGGTGGTGCTGGGCACTGGAAACCTTTTACTTTTAGTTACATGTCATTGCTGCTTTCATTCAATATTGCGACATTATTAAGTGCAATTTTATTTTTTACAGGCTATAATATTGCAGATAAGATTGAGCAATTAGTGACATTTCCTAACAGCAAATTGTTAACTAATTTCTCTTGGGCAATTGTAACGTTATTTATTCCCAGCATGATAATTACTTATTTTACTGTCTTTTATAAGAAAAAGCATGAATACATATTGAGTAGATATAAATTTAGGAATGGGAGATTTTTGTTAATCTATTTTATCTTGACTGTAATCTTAATGTTTGGATTTAGCTTACTTAATAAATAAGAATAAAAAGCCTCGGAGGAATCCGGGGCTTTTTACTTATAATGCAGCAACAAAATCTTTTGTATGTGTTTTCAAAAATCCCTTATCTTTATCCCACCAACAAATCATTCTTCGGCATGATATGTAATGCCAAAGCGAATTATAGATTATTCCAAAAGCATTAATGGTTGAATGCCGATGGATATGAATGTTAGGCCAGTTGAGTGAGCGATAAATGGACTACTACATTGCTCCTATTGGTATTATTTATCAGTTAACCTTCTGTTCGCATTGATCGATACCAATATAGCTTGATGTAGCTGAAATAGCTGTGTAACTTATCTTGATGGAACCTTCGGTAACATTGCCTGCTGCCCCCGATTGCATTTTTTTCAAATGGCTTAAACTTACTTTTATTTCAGAGGGCACTTCAGGGTTGAACAACTCTACTTTTCCGTTTTCATCCATATAAAACCAGGAAGAAATAGTATAGTCGCCTGTTGCTTCAAGCTTGTAGGTCACCTCAATTGTCTCTTCTGCAACTACATTGCTGATGGTTAGCAGGTTGCAAGTAAACTTTTCAATGCTTTTTTCTTTTTCACAAGATGTAAAGGAAATGATGAGTACTAAAAATAGCCAATGTGTTTTTTTAACAACCATTTATTTCGTGATTATATGTAGTTTTTTGAGATCTTATGGTTTGCTCAAAAATTTTTCCTTGTCAACAATATATCTTGTATGCGTTCCATGACCAACAAGGAGTTCTTCGTCCCAAACAGACACCTCAAACGTAATCTTTCTGCCACTGATTTCCTGCACTTTGCTCTCACAACGCAATTGCCGGCCAATGGGTGAAGCTTTGAGATGTTTAATATTCACTTCCGTTCCAACACTTGTCATTTGTTCAGGCAAATATTCATGAATGCTTTTGAGAGCTGTCATTTCCATCAAAGCAACCATTGCAGGTGTTGCAAACACATCGACAAGGCCAGACCCAAAGTTTATTGCCGTGTTTTCTTCTGCGACACAAAGGTGTTGTTCACCTTTGAGGCCCATTGGAATTTTTGAATCCATTTTGTAAAGTGTTGATGCGTCAATTAAGGGTTTGGGTTTTAATTTCAGTGATAAATTAAATCAACGTTTTGAATAAGTTCCGGATGAAGGCTAAGTGCCACCGGACATGTTTTTGAAATAATTTCCAGAATCTTTTTCTGTTTGTCGTTATACGGAAAGTCAGGAAATTGTATTTTGATTTGGATTTCCCCAATCCTGCGGGGATTGGAAAGCATTATTTTAGTCACCTCTGCAGTAGTTCCATCAATACTAAATCCGTGTTCATTGGCTGCAATTCCCATAATGGTCAGCATGCAGCTGGCTAAAGAAGAAGAGGCGAGATCTGTAGGAGAAAAAACTTCTCCTTTGCCATTATTGTCTATCGGGGCATCTGTAACGACAACTGTTCC
The DNA here is from genome assembly GCA_002842755.1 of Bacteroidetes bacterium HGW-Bacteroidetes-1. Taxonomy (GTDB): domain Bacteria; phylum Bacteroidota; class Bacteroidia; order Bacteroidales; family F082; genus JALNZU01. The sequence continues at coordinate 2,839 of PHDU01000134.1, forward strand.
CGATGCAAGATGTGTCATCTCTGTACGCAATCCGCCGATATAATTTACTTTAAAGTTTGCCATAGATTTTTTTATTTGCAAAAATAGGCATGTTTTCTCTTGAAGTAAAAAAAAAGCCCCCCGATTCACATCGGAAGGCCCAAACCAAATTAAAACAAAACGTTAGGATGAGTATTATTTAGTTTCTTCTTTTTTCTTATCGTCACATTCAGCTTTTTTTGTGCTGCAGCATGAGCTCTTTGTTGCACAGTCGCTTTTCTTGGTTTTAACATCTGCTTTCTTTTTGTCATCATCAGTTGTCTTTACAACTTCAGTGTTAACGGTTGATGCTATAACTGATTGCATGCTGCTTGTTCCAAATGCGATGAATGCGAAAAATGCTAAGGTGATTGCTAATTTTTTCATATTGATTTTTTTTTATTAATTAATGTGAGCCAAAGATAGTATCATTGAAATTTGAATTTTGTTAACATGTCGTTAATTACTGTTAATGAAAAGTTAAATGTTATCTCTGCGATTTGGTTTGGTTATTTTTGTACTGAAATAAAAATTAATATGGGTCTGAGAAGGTTTAATATTACCATCTTAATTGCATTAATCTCATTGATAGGTGTGGTTGTAATGCAGGTTTATTGGGTACAAAATGCAATTCATTTAAAAGAAGAGCAATTCAATAGTAGTGTGAGTATTGCAATGAAGACAGTTCTGAATAGAATTCTTGAACTTAATAATGATATTACTTTGCGGCGATTGGCAATGAAAGAGCCATGTAATGATGAAAAGACGGATATTACGGATGTTATTCCTGTACGTTTGATCGATTCGCTTCTCAATACCGAACTTCATTGCATGAAGGTTTCGCGGGGCTTCGAGTATGCTGTTTATAACAGGCTGAATAATAAAATGTTTATTGGAAATTTCAAGGAGTATATTGATGAAATTCTTGTTTCGGAACATCAGCAAAGTGTTGAGGCACTTTTCAAACCAGGGGATTATTATTTTTCCATCTATTTTCCCAAACAAAAAACATTAATTTTTCAGCAGTTGCTGGGCTGGATGTTTTTATCAGCTTTGTTTCTTATGGCGGTAATATTAAGTTTCTGGATGACCATCCGAACAGTTTTAAGGCAGAAGAAGTTATCAGAAATGAAAACTGATTTCATCAATAACATGACCCATGAACTTAAAACACCTATATCAACCATCTCGATTGCTGCTGAAATGTTGTTAAAAGAAGATATTTATCGTTCGGAAGCTAAAACGAAGAAATATATTGGGGTAATAATGAATGAAAACAACAGATTAAAAAATCAGGTTGAAGTAGTTCTACAGAGTGCAATTCTCGACAAAGGGGATATAAAACTCAGGTTAAAAGAAACGGATGTACATCGCTTATTGAAAAAAATCATTGAGAATTTTGAACTCCAAATGCATGAGTCTTCAGGGGCAATTGATGTAAGACTTGACGCCCTGAATTTCACAATTTCAGCCGATCGGATGCACTTGTCAAACGTATTTAGTAACCTTATTGATAATGCAGTTAAGTACTCAATGAGTGCGCCGCAGATAACGATTAAAACTGTATCCAAAACCAATGGTATTATTGTTTCAGTCTCGGACAAGGGTATTGGAATATCAAAGGAAAATCAATCCTTGATATTCAAGAATTTATACCGTGTACACACTGGTAACATCCACGATGTGAAGGGATTTGGTATAGGCCTTTTTTATGTAAAGAAAATCGTGGAATTGCATGGTGGTCAAATTTCTTTGTCGAGTGAAGTCAACAAAGGCTCCACATTTGAAGTATTTTTACCTTTTAAACGCTAATAAAAAAATTCAGATGGAAAAAGCGCAGCCGGAAAAGATAAGTATACTGTTGGTTGAAGACGATTCAAACCTGAGCATGGTTTTGCAGGATTACCTTGAACTAATGAACTATACTGTAGTAAGTGGTGTTGATGGAGAGGAAGGACTGGCAAAGTTTATGCAACATCCTGTCGATCTTTGTATATTGGATGTAATGCTTCCAAAAATGGATGGCTTTATGCTGGCAAAGTCTATCAGGAAAATCAATCAAAGTGTACCTATTATTTTTCTGACCGCAAAATCACTAAAACAGGACCGTTTGCAAGGTTTTGATCATGGTTGTGATGACTATGTAACAAAGCCTTTTAGTACTGAAGAACTTAATTTGCGTATAAAAGCTATATTAAGAAGGTGTATCAAGGATTTTTCCGATGGTCGGGTGGAAGAACAAAAAATGCTGCCTATCGGGAAATTTATTTTTGATGTAAAAAATATGCTGTTGATTTCTGACTTTGGAGAGCAAACCCTTACGAGAAAGGAAGCGTCATTGCTTCATTTGTTATTGCAACATAAAAACAAACTGATGACACGTGATCTGGCTCAGAATACAATTTGGGGAGAAACCGATTATTATATTGGAAGAAGCATGGATGTGTTTATAGCCCGTTTAAGAAAATATCTGAAAGATGACCCGAGTGTAAATATTAACAATGTGCATGGGATCGGTTTTACACTTGAAGAAAAAACAATCGATAAGCTATAATCTCTTTAACCCTATGTATCTAATAACGTGAGTCCGACATAAGAAATTTAATTAGGTTTTTCTCTCTTGTACTTTTGCTACTATATAACAAACTGTATATTCCTCTATATCAGGCTATATTTTTTAGTTTCTCAAGTTGTGTTTCTAGATATTTAATCCTG
>PHDU01000031.1 GCA_002842755.1 Bacteroidetes bacterium HGW-Bacteroidetes-1
AACAAAACCTAAATATTGAACGAAATGATTTCCATGGCGAATGGAACTACAAAATATCACCTAAATTGTAAATGTTATTTATTGACAACTCCTTAGTGAATAATGAATAGTGTGAGAGAGCGTGCTATATAGCTAACATACAATAAGCTAATAAGACCAACTGTCTTTAACCTAACACCCTTTCAAATCAGATAACCAACAAAAGAATCGCTTAAAAAAGGAGGTTATAATAGGTATCCCAAATCAAAACCAATCCAACGAATCAATTCTGTTCCTTCACAATTTTTTTTGTAACAAACCTGCTTCCAGTATCAATTCGCAATAGGTAAATACCTGCAGGTTGCTCTTTTAAATCATTAACACTGAATTTAATTTCACCCTTTTCAAGCGTACCTTCGAAAACATTTTTGATTTGCTGCCCAAAAGCATTGAAAAGATTTATCTTAAAAGATCCGTGCTCGGGTATGTCAACAAAAAAGTCAAATACCCCATTTGTTGGATTGGGAAAAATCCTCATCTCAGGAATCAAACCAGTCCCACCTTCATCAAGGCCTACAAAATCAGGAACTGCTATTTTTTTACTTGTATAAACCCTAAATTCACCTGCATTTAAAAGAACATTTGCGCTCACATCAGTAACATCGAGTGAGTCTCCATCAAAATAACTATACCACATGCCTGCAAAATAAAACTGAGGATTGATTTCTTTAGGAACAACATCAAAATTTGCCAATACTGCAACCGACATATCCTCATTATAAAGGTGAAGATTTTTTGTTATCGCATTTGCATTCATGGCAAAATCACTGGTACTGAAAACAGGATGTGATTTTCTTAAGGCAATTAAATTACTATAATAGTGGTACAATAATCTTCGATCCCAATCCTGTTGATAGTTCCAACGAATTGGTTTTGGACAAACGCGGCATGGGTCGTCAATAGAAACATCGTAGCCCAACTCTCCAAACTGCCAGATCATTTTTGGGCCGGGAACAAGAAGAAACATTGCAGCAGCTGCAGCATTGCGTTTGACAGCAATATTCAAATTGCGGGTATTGTGATTGGGATTACTTGTATTTCCATAGGTTTTATTCTTAAACATTTGTCTTTCTTCATCATGGCTCTCCATATATCCAACAAGATGAGGATTGTTCCATCCTCGTTTTTTATACGAAACCCATGATAAATCAGAATCAGAAGCATAACCCATTGTAGCCTGGCTATAGGCATGGTTCATATTCCCCCATATCATCATTCCATTTGAAGAAAGTTCCTTTTCTTCGGTATTGGGAGCAAAATGTTCAAGAATCACGTATGCCTTATCGTTAACCTCCCATATTTTATTTGCCATCCTGTTCAGAATCGCTATACGTGAAGCGTCATAACTGCTTCCATCTCCAATGCGGTTTGAAAATCCTTTTGTAAAATCGAAACGATATCCATCCACTTTAAACTCCTCAATCCAGTAAGAATTTACCCTGTCGATGAAATTTTTGGTGTGGATACTTTCATGGTTAAAGTCATATCCCCAGCAATAAGGCGGGTGCGGACAAGAGGCATTGTACCAGGGGTTTTGGGCTGATGGTTGGCCCGAACCAGCATCAAGATACATTTGAACCAAAGGCGATTGTCCGTATGAGTGATTTAGAACCATATCAATAATAACAGCTATTCCTCTTTTATGACACTCGTCAATAAAACGCTTGTAGTCATCGATTGTACCATACGCTTTATCCGTAGCAAAATAAAAAGATGGATTATATCCCCACGAATCATTGCCTTCAAATTCGTTGATTGGCATTAGTTCAATGGCATTAACACCAAGTCGCTGAAGATAGTCAAGCGTGTCGGTAACCGTTTTTATGAAGCGTGTTGCAACAAAATCACGAATGTGTAATTCGTAAATAATCAAGTCCCCTACTGCCGGAGGATCGAAACTCTCTGCCTCCCACTCATAAGGCAGTTGCGATGTTTGAAGTACAGAAACAATTCCACTTGTTTTACCTGTTGGATAAGGCTTAAGATTGGGATACGTACTCGATGATATATAAGGATCATTCCAGGGATCAAGAATTTTGTGCGTATAGGGATCAGCAATTCTTAATGAACCGTCAATAAAATATTGATATGCATACTCTTCACCATCCTCAAGCCCAGTCAGTTCAATCCAGTAACGAAAGGTGTCAGGTGTTCTTTTCATATAATTGGTTTCATCGAGCTCCCAGTTATTGAAATCGCCAATTGCAAATACATAGTTTTTGTAGGGAGCAAAAAGCGAAAGGATAACCGTTGAATCGTTGATATAATTGACCCCATCAACAACATCTGCTGGAAGTGATTCTACAACCAGTGGAGGTCTTACAAAAATGAAAAAAGAATCAACAACAACTTCCTGATTGGCATAAGCAAAAGCTTTCACCCTAAATTGCCCTGCTTCAGCTGCCTGAATTGAGTATTCCAACTGATTACCTGTAGTTTGAGCCACTCTTTGATTGTTAATTTTAAGAACAGTTGAGTCGGCATCCATTGAAGCCACAACAACAGGGATAATTTCACCCGGTTCAGCAAGCATTTGCTCCTGATCCGGCTGAATAAAACTTACGTTGAGTCCACCTTCAAAAACATCATAATATATATCTCCATTCTGAGCAGTCTTTCCTTCAAGATAACTTCCTCCAACTTCTACTTCGCTTCTGAAAACAAAAGCCATTTGAAGTATTGATTCATTGGACGGAACACCATAATAAGCACGAATATTAGGGCCAATCGTGAGTGTGTAAAGGTTGGTTGAGATTCTCGTCATCTTGGTTTCTGGAATATTAACTCCCCAATTTGCTACAACGTATTTCCAATCGGATCCACTGCTGCTGTTGTTGGTAATCACGCCGGTGTGAGCATAAACATCACCACTATAACCTTCCAACCCGGCATTGCCTTCAGTTGCATCAAAAGTGATTACAACCTGCTGTTGATCGGTTGGAAAAGGAGGTTCAGCCGATATAAGCTGTGCGCTAAGTCGCATGGAGCATAAGATAGCAAATGCAAGAAGTGGTAGAATGATACGTTTCATTTATGAAATTTTTAAGTGATGTATCAAAGATAACAAATATTGAACGTTAAAGGTTTAAAATATAATCACAAAGCCTTAAAAATCTATGCACAGGATTGCAAAAAAAGCAGACTTTTTTTAGCCTGCTTTTCCAAATAAACAAAATTCGATAGTATGCTACCAACCACTCACCATGATTCCTACGGCAAAAGGATACAGCTCAGGACCTCTGTCTTTGATAAAAAGTGAAGTAATTCCATAATTCGCATAGAGATTAACAAACCCCCACCCCACTCGCACACTTGCATCAAGTTTAAAAGGTTGCTGTTGAAAACTATCAAAATCCTTAACTATATTGCGATTTGTGTTGGATGGTGTGCGCATAATATCAGGGACCAAAACGTTTTGTGAATCACGTAAACGATATTCTTTGTTGGCCTCCTCAAAATATATTTTGGTGTGTGAGCTAAAGCGCCATCCGGCAACAACACCAGCAGCTATGTGTGCCTTTTCTTTCGTTTTGACTGATTTGGTCTGAAACTCAAGATACAATGGCAATGTAAGATAGGCGTTTGTTAGTTTGCTTTTTCTAACATTAACCATATCCATATAATACCCAACAAATTGATTGTTTTCGCTGCGAACCATAACGTTATCTGCGAACCTATAGTTATTCCAGGTGAGCCCTAAGCCACTCACGAGTCCAACATTACCACTTTTGTTGAGTGGGATATTTTGTTCATAAAAGTTGATATTTACAGCAATACTTTTCTCCATTCTTTGATCAAGAAACTGAAGGTTATTGTCATAATTAAGATCGAAATCAGGGGTTAATAAGCCGTTGATGCCTAATTCAACACCTGCCCAATGACCGTTAAATTTATGTTCTTTCTTGCGGGTCATGTTTACGTTCCCTTTTTCGTCCACTACCAACCGACGATTGCCTACGACCACAACAGTAGAATCGCCATCGATCACCCTGACTTTCACATTGCCAACGTTTACGTTGACCGTGTCGCTATGCGATGATCCATGAACTTTTTCAATCCGGACCTGCTGATCACTTTTAGATTCCATACTCGTAGGAGCCTGATCATATCTTAACTTTGAAGCCCCTGTCATTTCTGATGTAATATGCTCTTTTGCAAATATATAAGCATCACTGGCTCCACTACCTTCAATTTGAGTAACATCTGTAACAAGGTTGTTGGCAATCAATTTTGACGCACCGCTCAGGCTGGCATCATGTGTAGTTGATGTTCCTGAAAGGGTAGCCCTGCTGGCACCTGAAAGTCGTGTCGTAGTATTGTCAAAATTTACATCAAGTACAATTCTTGATGCACCACTGGCACACAATTCCAGATTCGATCCACTTAAAGTGTTCTCTGAAGTTATCTCAGATGCACCGGATACATCGATTAAGTTAATTATTGGTGAACTAACAGTTGCTGTTAGTTTTGAAGCTTTACGGATGCCTCTTGTAGTAAACTGAAGTATTCCGTTTTTGACTTCAATAGAAATTTCAGAAAAAAGATTTTCATCCGTTTCAAAATAAACATGCTGTTCAGGGGCTTGTATAATAATAACTTTAATTGCACCACCAGCTTCTATGCCAGTAAAAGAAGGCAAATCATACGTTTTACCAGTTATGATGCCATTTCCTGTTTTTTGAGCTGAAGCAGTTAAGGTTATAAACTGGATAAAAATGATAGCGAATAAAATTCTAAGTTTAAAGATTGTTTTCATGATAATTTTTTTTAAGGTTTGCATTTATGACGTAAGCCAATCAAAAAATGTTACAGCGCAAAAAAAATAATTGATTCAATAAAAAATCTGTAACCAATTTCCATCCTGATTTTCATTCTTTTTGAAAAGATAGTCGTCCTTCAAATTGTCGATGAAGCCCATTCTTTAGATTGCTAAATAATTCTTTCTTGGATAGAACATTTACACAAGATTCATTCACGACTGCTTTGTACATTTGCAGGAAAAAAAATGCTTTACCTTTTTGCCTCCATTGTATTCTCTGCCCTGATATTGATTCTTTTCAGATATTTCACCCGATTCGGCATTGACAATCTTCAGGCAATCATTGGCAATTATTTTATTGCAGCCATTATTGGATATATAGCATATCCCGGGTCTCCTGATTTTCTTTCTATTACAAAACTCAGTTGGTTTCCAATGGCGGTTTTATTAGGTTTTATCTTTATAGGTGTGTTCTTTTTATTCGCACTCTCCTCACAGAAAGCAGGAGTTGCAGTTACAGCTGTTGCAAGTCGCATGTCGGTCGTAATTCCTGTTGCAGGAGGCTTCCTGCTTTTTGGTGAGCAGGCTACACTATTTAAAATCATTGGAATCCTGATTGCGTTGCCTGCTTTCTATTTTACATTTAAAAATAAGCAAAAAATGAAATTCAATATTTCACTTGCATTGCTCCCTTTTTTCATTTTTTTAGGAACAGGCACCAATGATTTATTGATGAAATATACCGACCATCACTTTCTTACAAATGACTTATTTTTGTTGCTTGCAACCATATTCGCTTTTGCATTTATAATAGGATCAAGCGTATTGCTTATCAGACTTTACAAAAAGAAAACACAGTTGCATGTAAAGCATTTTGGTGCAGGGCTTGTCCTTGGACTTGTCAATTTCGGTTCTACCTATTATATGTTCAAGAGTATGGAATTTTTTGATAGTTCGGTCATGTTTCCAATACTTAATACAGGCGTGGTAAGCCTTGCAGCACTGGCTGACTATTTATTGTTCAACGAGCGATTAAGCAGAACCAATTGGATTGGTATTCTGCTTGCCATCATTGCCATTATTTTTATATCATTGGGATGACAGAAAGTGACACATATAAAATAATTACCGCACCATCAGAAGGGTTGTATAAAGAAAAAGGCAGCAAGTTTATCAGCATTGCGATGCACGTAACTTCAGAAGAGGAGGTTAAAATTCAACTCGAAAAAATTAAGAAAGAATATTATACCGCCCGTCATCACTGCTATGCATATGTTCTTGAACCCGATAAACGATTGTTCAGAGCCAACGATGATGGTGAACCGTCGGGATCGGCCGGGAAACCAATTCTAAATCAGATTTACTCTTTTGAGCTAACAAATATTTTGGTGGTAGTGGTCAGGTATTTTGGTGGCACAAAGTTAGGGGTCAGCGGACTAGTTAACGCTTATAAAACCGCAACGAGAGAAGCACTGGCAATAGCACCAACAGAAATCAGAACAATTGATGAAGTATATGCACTTTCTTTTCCATATCCACTCATGAACGAAGTGATGCGTATCACCAAAGAGGAAAATCTCCAGCAAATTAATCCGAAATTTGAACTTGATTGTTATTTTGAAATTAAATGCAGAAAAAATGATGTTGAAAAAATAATTGAAAAGTTCAAAAATATTTACGGACTAACAATAAAATACCTCCAAACCCTTTAGCAATAAGCTCTTCAAAAAGATAACCGAAATCGGATAGGTATTTCCCATTTACAACGAATTTTTTTAATTGTCAATACAAAAAAAAGTTTTTTTTTAACTTTTTTTAATTCATTTTTGTTGAAAAGAATGCAACATTATTTGATCAGGTTAAAGCGAAGATAATCAGATAGTTTGCTTTAATTATAAAATCATGGGTATTTAATTTTATTATAACTGATTGATTTACAATAAGAATGAAAAAAAAGCATCACGAAGTGTGGGAAAAGTGTCTGGAAGTTATTAAGGATAACATCCACATTCAAAGCTTTAAAACATGGTTTGAGCCTATTGTACCAATTAAACTTGAAAACAATGTTCTTACCATACAGGTACCGAGCCAGTTTTTCTATGAATGGCTCGAAGAACATTATATTGTTTTATTAAAAAAAACAATTAAAAAGGAACTTGGCCCGGAAGGCAGACTTGAATACAGCATTATTATGGACAATAGCTATAGTTCAAGTGGCCCATTTGCAGTAAATTATCCCACAAGCAACCATAAAGCAACTAAAAACCCTTACGTTTCCATGCCTCTTGATCTCAATCGTGGTACCTCTAAAGACATCCCAAATCCCTTCATAATTCCCGGGCTTAAGAAAATAAAAGTTGAATCGCAACTTGTCGAGAGTTACTCATTTGATAGTTTCATTGAAGGTGATTGTAACCGGCTTGCACGGTCAGCAGGTTACGCTGTTGCTGAAAATCCCGGTAAAACTGCTTTTAATCCATTGCTTATATTCAGTCCAACGGGTTTAGGTAAAACACATCTTGCACATGCCATTGGGCTTCAGGCTAAAAATAATTTTCCGGATAAAATAGTATTATATGTTCAAAGCGAACAATTTATAAATCAATTTATAGAATCGGTTCGAAATAACAACCAAAACGACTTTGTTCACTTTTACCAGATGATCGATGTGTTAATTATCGACGACATTCAGTTTCTATCTGGAAAAGACAAAACTCAGGATGTTTTTTTCCATGTATTCAATCATTTACACCAAAACAGTAAACAACTTATTATAACCTGCGACAAGCCTCCTGTTGAGCTTAAAGGGATGGAACCCCGCCTGTTATCTCGATTTAAATGGGGTCTTTCTGCCGATCTGCAACTTCCCGATTTAGAGACAAGGACACTCATTTTGAAGAGGAAATTATACAACGATGGTATTGTAATCCCATCAGAAGTAATTGATTATCTCGCTCAATCCATTTCAACCAATGTACGCGAGATGGAAGGAGCGCTCATTTCTTTGATTGCTCAATCATCCCTCAACAAAAAGTCAATCACGCTTGACCTTGCGCGCCAAATGATTGATAAATTCATTAAAAATACAACGAAGGATATTTCTATTGATTTTATTCAAAAAATTGTTTGTGACTATTTCGGATTACCTGTAGATCAATTGAATACAAAGACACGTAAACGTGAAATTGTTCAGGCAAGACAAGTTGCAATGTATTTTTCAAAAAAACATACAAAATCTTCACTTGCTACTATTGGTCTTCAATGTGGCAACAAAGACCACGCAACAGTGTTACATGCATGTAAAACAATTGCAAATCTTATTGAAACGGATAAACAATTCCGGTCGAACGTTTTTGAAATTGATAAGAAGATTATTCAATAACTCATTGTTATCTAAGATTGAAAAAGTCAGCAAGATTCTTTTCATTTGTACTTATTTTGAGATAACCCTTATCATAGTTCAGGCAAGTCTTGATTGATCAGAATAGGCTCTGCGTACTTTATCTTGAGAATTTATTATTCAATCGAGTTCTTGGGCAAGTATCAGGACTTTTCTTCCACCATCGTTTCCTGCAAGACCCTCAAAAGGATTTGGTTGAGGAAGACCTTTTTGAATGACTTCAGAAAGAACAGTTTGAAAAGTTACTCCATTTTCTGAAAAATTATTCATCATATAGCTCAGTAAACCTGAAAAGCCTACCCTGCTTCAAGAAATTTTATCGAATCTATTATTGGCAGTCCTGCGCCAAAATTGGTTTCTTATTAAAAATTATCCGGTAATATTTCAAATCCAGAAGCAAATTCGCATAAAATTGATAATTCTTTGTGTTATCTTCAGTCCCATCTTTGAAGAACACATCCTAGCACCTCATTTGTTGCACAACAAGTAATATTTAAGGAAACGATCCACATCAGATTATGTTTTTTTGTATCTTCGTAACAATTGAAAAAAATAACTTAATACATTGACATTATGAATGTTCTATTTGTTTGTCTTAACAATTTGTGCCGTTCACCCATTGCAGAAGGCATATTGAGAAAAATGTACCTCGAACAAGGCATCAAAGGCAAAGTTGATTCAGCAGGATTTGAATCCTTCCACATCAATGACGCTCCCGACCCATGCGCTATCCGTATTACTTCAAAGCATGGAATAGATATCTCTCAAAAAAAAGCCCGGCTTTTCAGAGCCGATGATTTTGACACCTTTGATCATATTTTTGTTATGGACATAAAAAATATGCAGGATGTGCAAGAAGTAGCAAGAAATGAGGCAGACATGAAAAAAGTAGATTTTTTATACAATTGCATCTATCCTGGTAAAAATATTTCAGTTCCTAACCCTTGTAGCAAAGACGAGAAAATATTGGATGAAATATTTGAAAAATTGAAAAAATCTTGTGAAGTAATTGCAAGTAAGGCTCTTAAAATAAATCACAATTAATGAAACTTCAAAACGTTCCAACTTTAGCTGACATCAGAAATGCTCTGGAAGTAATCCAACCTTTTATTCATAAAACACCACTGCTTCAATCGGAACAATTAAATCAACTGGCTCAATCAGCGTTGTTTTTCAAATGTGAAAACTTTCAGAAAGCCGGAGCATTCAAATCAAGAGGAGCAATGCACGCTCTCCTGAGTTTGGATGCTAACGAATTAAGACGAGGTGTTGCAACCCATTCGAGCGGAAATCATGCACAAGCGTTAGCACGTGCCGCTATGATTTTAAAAACTGACGCTCATATTGTGATGCCTGAAACTGCACCTTCTGTAAAAGTAGCAGCAGTAAAACAGTATGGTGGCAAGATTACTTTTTGCAAGCCAACTTTGGAAGCTCGGGAAAGTACTCTTGAAGCTGTAATGCTGAAAACCGGTGCGGAATTAGTGCACCCCTATAATGACTATACTATAATTGCGGGTCAGGCTACTGCATGTTTGGAGATGCTTCAACAAATGCCTTCACCTGATTACGTTTTATGCCCTGTTGGAGGTGGTGGATTGCTGAGCGGAACGCTTCTTACCATCAAATACTTATCACCAAAAACAAAAGTGATTGCATGCGAACCTTCAGGCGCGAACGATACCTGGCAATCCTTCAAAACCGGAAAGCTTGTTCCAAGTCTTCATCCACACACCATTGCTGATGGGTTACTAACTTCTCTGGGTAGTTTGACATACCCAATAATTATGGAAAATATTGATGATGTTGTGACTGTTGATGACAATTCTATTATCGATGCAATGAAGTTGGTTTGGGAAAGAATGAAAATAATTATAGAACCAAGTTCTGCTGTTCCAGTTGCTGTTGCACTCTCAGGACTTTCTTTTCTAAAAGGGAAAAAGGCAGGAATCATATTGTCAGGCGGAAATATTGACCTAAACAAAATCCCATGGTTATGACAAATAAAATTAAACCCGGAATACTATATTTAATACCAACACCACTAGGCGATACTGCTCCTGAGCTGGTTATGCCATCAGAGGCCATTATAAAACTTCATCAACTGGATTATCTGATTGTAGAACAATTACGCACTGCAAGAAGACTACTTAGCAAAATGAAAATCAATAAACCAATTGACGATATTCAGTTTTTTGAGCTTAATAAGCGTACTGTGGAAACAGAAACAGAACGGTATCTTCAGCCTGCAATTGAAGGACATTCAATTGGTTTGCTGTCGGAAGCAGGCAGTCCTTGTGTTGCCGACCCAGGTGCTATAATTGTAAGAGCTGCTCATAAGTCCGGCATCAAAGTGGTACCATTATCAGGCCCAAGTTCAATCACCATGGCTTTAATGGCGTCAGGATTTAACGGACAGAATTTTTGTTTTCATGGATATTTACCCATTCATAATGAAACCCGTGATAAATACATTAAAACCATCGAAAAAAGCGCTGTACAAAGTGGCCAAACACAAGTTTTTATTGAAACACCATTTAGAAACAACCAGCTTTTAGATGGATTGCTTAAAGTTTGTAACCCTGCGACCATGCTTTGTATTGCATCCAACATTAGTCTATACGATGAATTTATTGTCGCAAGAAGCATCTCAGAATGGGAAAACAGAAAACCCGATATTCATAAAAAACCAACTGTTTTTCTGATCTGGAATGAAAAAAGACCATAACAAAAAGCAATGGTCTTTATAGTAAAAAATAATTTCATTTCAGTTGAACGAAGTATTACTGATCAGAATAAAGAAGTAAAAGAAATAGAATAATACCGTTAATGATGATGATGACCATCAGGACCATGAGCATGACCATGTGACATTTCATCGTCTGTTGCATCTCGTATATCAAGGATTTCGCCGGAAAAATGAAGGGCCAGGCCAGCAAGTGGATGGTTGAAATCCATAGTAACGGCATCTTCTGTTACATCAAGCACAACACCTTCCATAGGATTGCCATCATTATCCTGCATCGTAATCTGGTTGCCAATGGTTAGTAATTCTTCATCAACGATACCATCAATTTCAAAAATTGATTTGTCAAGATCAATGATAGCCTCCTCAGTATGCTCCCCATACGACTCCTCAGATTTCATTTCAAAACTAAAGGTATCACCTACTGATAAACCCTTGAGACTCTCCTCAAACTTTGGCAACAACCCCCCTATTCCAAATAAATAAACAAAAGGACGATCCTTTTCGACCTTCTGGATAAGTTCACCTTCAGCGTTTTCTTCACGCAATTCATACGTTAGTGAGACGACTTTTTTGTTTCCTACTTTCATAATTTAGATTGTATTTTTCGAGCTTGCAGCATATTCAATACTTACCTTCACATGCACGGATTTAGATAAAAAGGCTGTAAGATTACCGGGTTGCTCAATTTTAATGCGTTAATTTTTATATAATTGACAAAATGAATTCTTTTCTGCGGCAAAATTAATAATATTTTTTTGCCGGAAAGCGTAACAATAAAATGAAATACTCGTTTTGTTAAAAAAACATGGTATATTGAACAAAAAAATACTCACTATCAGCAATCTTCATAAGCATTATGGCCGTATAAAAGCCATAGATGGTATTGACCTTGTTGTACATTCAGGAGAAGTTCTGGGGATTTTAGGACCAAATGGTAGCGGCAAAACTACAACTCTTGGAGTCGTCCTATCCGTAATAAAACCAACAGCAGGAAGTTTTAAATGGTTTGAGGCATCGCCATCACCATCAAGTTTATGCAAGGTGGGAGCTATCTTGGAGCGCCCATTGTTTTACCCATATCTTGATGCTGTGGATAACCTGAAAATTATTGCAGATATCAGGAAGGTTTCTTACGAAGCAATAGATGAGGTGCTTGTTCGGGTAGAATTGCTGGATCGTAAGCATAGTAAATTTAGAACCTTTTCTTTGGGAATGAAGCAAAGACTGGCTATTGCCTCTGCTTTGCTCGGGAATCCGGAAGTGCTTATTCTTGATGAACCTACAAATGGTTTAGACCCACAGGGGATTGCGGAAATACGTACACTTATTCAAAAAATTTCACAGCAAGGAACAACCATCATTCTTGCCAGTCACCTGCTCGACGAGGTACAAAAAATTTGTTCCCATGTAGTAGTGTTAAATAAAGGGATAAAAATCTATGAAGGTCGTGTGAAAGATTTAATAATTGACAATTTGACTGTTGAGGTACAATCAAATGATATGCCATTCCTTGAAGCTTTGTTAACCAACTGGGAGGGCTCATCTTCTATTGAAAAAAAGGAAACCTTTTATCTTGTTAAACTTCATAAAGGGTATAACACCGAGCAATTAAATCATTATATATTTTCATCCGGCCATACACTGAACCATTTGGCCTCAGGCAAAAACAATCTTGAACAACATTTTCTTGAACTTTTGACCCAACCAAAATGAAACATCTTCTTCGTATAGAATTTCGTAAGGTATTCAAGAACAATATATTCTGGCTGACATTAGGCCTCTATGTGTTTGGAATGATCATTATTCTAATTGGGACTGAATCGTTTATTAACAAAGTTGTTTCAAATGCCAACCGCAACTCACCAATTCCTATTCCGGATTTCTCGCTTTATGCATTCCCATACATTTGGCATAACCTAACTTATCTTGCTGGTTTTTTTAAAATAATACTTGCATTTATTGTTATTCTTTTTATTTCTAATGAATTCAATTATAATACAATACGACAAAACATCATTACTGGCCTCAGTCGTGAGAATTTCTTTATCACAAAAGTATTTTTTCTTATTTTTCTGACTTTTGTATCATGTATGATAATCATAGCTGTAGCAATAATTCTTGGTTTTACACATACCGATGATATTTCGATATCAATGATTATTATAAAATCTCATTTTCTCGCTGCCTATTTTCTGGAGGTATTTGCTTTTTTAAGTTTTTCAATGGCGCTTAGTTTCATATTTAAAAGAGCCGGCGTAACGATCATAGTTTTTTCCATTTATCTTTTTATTGTAGAAAATATCCTCTCCTTCAAATTAAATGAAGATTATTCAAAATACCTTCCGCTCAAAACTTTTGGCAGGCTGATTGACATTCCAAACACCTCGTTGATGAAACTTTTCGGAGTTAATTTCCGTGAATATATTGACCCATTTGATACAGTACTTACACTTATTTATACCATTATATTGCTTACTATCAGCTATCTGATTATTAAAAAATCAAATTGGTAGTAATCTAAAAGTGAGAATTTTCGTGTAGTATTATTGCTATTTTTAGTCCAAAAAAAGTCAGTATCCAATTTTATTCTCTGCTGAAATCAGTTGTAATAACTATTGACCTTTATCTAATAAAGTTTAACGATATTTTCATCATTGATGCTTTTGCATCGCAATTTTTTTAATTTTGCCAAAGCTAATGTAGTATCCCATTCATTGACCAGGATTACTTGAAAAACAACAAGCTGAATGAAGAAAACTTTTAATGTAGAAGAAAGTGAGCGCTTTAATCATTTTCGGATTAATAAAGGTAAGAGATTATTCGATATTTTCTTTTCTTTAATTGCTTTGATTATTTTCTCTCCTTTCTTTTTCATAATTAGTATTCTAATTAAACTTGAGTCCAAAGGACCTATTTTCTACATTTCAGATCGGGTAGGAACAGGATACGATATTTTCAGATTTTACAAATTTCGTTCCATGAAAGAGGGATCAGAGGAAGAACTATCTAAACTTTCAGAACTAAACCTTTACCTTATCAATAAAAAAAATCAAGTAAATGTTGAAGAAGGGGACGATTGCCCTGATTGCAAAAGACTGGGAATCAACTGTTCACCTTTGTTATTTATAGATGGCACCACAATATGTGAAAACTGGTATTTTGAACTGAAACGAAGGAAAAACTTCACTGCTACTTTTTTCAAGGCCAAAGACGATCCCAGAGTAACGAAAGTTGGGCGAATCATCCGTCGCACCAACCTCGATGAGTTACCTCAATTTTTCAACGTGCTTAAAGGTGATATGTCCATTGTTGGAAACAGGCCGCTTCCATTGTATGAGGCAGAAAAATTAACAACGGACCAATTCTCTTACCGGTTTCTTGCACCAGCAGGTATAACCGGTATATGGCAGATCAAAAAAAACCGTTTCCATTCAGAGGAAGAACGACTTGCCCTCGACAATCAATACACATTGATTGCCTCTCCATGGAAAGATTTGATGATAATTTTAAAAACATTGCCTACCTTTTTTCGTAAAAGTAATTATTGAAATGCCACCCCATTTGATATTGCTTTTTTAAGCAATTTAATAAGAGCCAAAAGTTTTTCTTAAAAACCACTCAGCAGAAAGCAATAAAACAAGCAACGCTAAAAACCAGTGTAAATTTGTCAGTAGTTCGTATTCTTTTGTGAATGAAGCAACTGAAGTAATGCGCTGATCAGCAGCAATTAAATCAGGGACAGACATCATCTCGCTTAAAGGCACGAATGTCCCTCCGGTAAGACGGGAAATACGATACAACAGATGATGATCTGCTATCAGACTTTGGCCTTCGAAAGATGATGCAAGAACAACAAGCGATCCCTCATAGCGCAAAAGCTCATTACCCGAAACAGCTTCTGCATAAAAATTATAAAGACCTGCAGGCAATCGCCCTACATTGAGTTGGTATGATTTTTTATCATCTCTTGAAAAGATATATTCATTGGACGTCTTGCTTTCAACATGGTTTAGCACAAGCTTAACATCCACATCATCAATCAGTTCAAGACTTGGATTATACAATTCTGCTTTGAATAGAATTTCATCATTAACTAAAAATTCTGCTTCAGTAAAAATACGCAGCCTTCTTCTATCCTGCTTAACTAAAAGATAATTTACTATCTTCCCGACCATTTCGTTAAACGTTTCATGGTTGCCATTTTGGTTAAAATCTGATAATCGCCAGCGCCAGATACCTGTTCCGTTGATAAAACCAACTGGTCTTTCACCTCCTTCAGAAAAACCGATAAGGGGATAATTTGTTTCTATTCCTTTTATTTTCTGGAATAAAAAGCTGGAATATGAAACAGGTACTGAGTATTCTGCCAGCGGAGATGAAAGTGCCGGAAATTTTCTGATTCGATCCCTTTGAAAAGTTTCGAATGAAAAAAGTGTAAAAGAAGGATCTGGAACAGGCATCGCGTCAATCATTGAAGACTGACCAACATTCAATATCTGAATTGAGTTCTGTAAACGGTTCAAAGCAGATAAATCAGTTTGTCCGCCAACAATATAAAGCACCGGAGTATCCTTATTGATCTCTAAATAGGATTCCAAAAGATTATTGTTGATACCTTCTCCAGGCAATTGATGCAAAATGATGAGACTAAAAGGCTTCTCATCCGGTTTCCATGTTTGGATAAAAGCAGTCGATATTTCAAAATAATCGCCAAAAACCGCTCTCATAGCGGCAAGATCAGGATGGGGTGATCTTGCAAGCATCAGCACCTGCTGTTTTTGATTGATAATCTCAATATAAAATTCACGGCGGTTGTTCAGAAGAATGGTTTCATTTTCAAGCCCCAGAACCTCAACAACCATCTTTTTTGTGCCATTTTCCGTAGCACTTATCAAAAATGAATGACTTGCTGAAAACCTGTTGCTCTCAATAGAAACAGATTGCTCTCCAACTTTTTTACCATCCATATAAATTTGAAGAATGGCTTTAGTACCCATAGCTTCCTTGGCTCTTATGGTAACCTCAACTGGAAAATCTGATTTATTATAGATCAATCTATTGTATCGTAAATCAGAAATTGAAAGATCTGGATAAGTAATGGTGTCACCCAAACCAACCGAATAAACCGGAAAAGGGAACGAACCAGCTAATAACTCCGGCTGAATACCTGCGTTGTAAATACCGTCAGAAAGCAGAACAACAGCACCAACGTTTCTTCTGTAATATGCAACAGACAATTCTTTCAATAAGGCAGAAAAATCGGTACGTTGATCTGTAAAATCAAGCTTTTTGGCTTCAGTAACAGTTTGCCCAAAAGTGTATTGGTCAATATCAAAATCCTTTCCAAGTTTTGCAGTCAGGCTATCAAAGCGGAGCGGGTATTTGTACTTATAAAAAAGAGAATCAGCATTAAGCGTTAATGAAGACGAGTTATCCTGTGCTAAAACTAGTAACGGTTGTTCAACTACTTTTTTATTCTGCATTAAGTACGGGTTTAAAAGCAGCAATGTAATTAAACTTACAACTAAAAACCTCAGTATAAATAGCAATACTTGAAGTTGTTTGCTGAAAGGAAGGGTTTTGTTCCGGTAATAAAGCAAAGCTGCATAAGCGAGCCCTGTTAATGCCACGAGAGCCAACATCCACGAAGATAATCCAGTAATAATATTCACAAATAATTTTGTTTAAACTGAATGTACAAATACAGAAAAACCTGCAGCTGCGCCAAAAGTCAGAAAGAATTTAGAAAGGAATTTCCTACATGCTCATGCCACCACAAACGCTTATTACCTGTCCAGTAACATAGGAAGACAAGTCGCTGGCAAGAAAAACAGCCACATCAGCTACGTCTTCTGGCTTGCCACTCCGGCGAAGCGGAATTGTACTCACCCACTGCTGCCTGACATCATCGGGAAGTTTATGGGTCATTTCTGTTTCTATAAATCCAGGTGCTATTGCGTTGCAGCGTACATTACGACTTCCCAATTCCTGAGCAATTGATTTGGTAAAACCTATCATCCCTGCTTTGGAAGCCGAATAGTTTGACTGTCCTGCATTCCCATTAACGCCTACAACTGAACTCATATTAATGATTGATCCACCTCTTTGTTTGATCATAGTCCGCTGAACCGACTTTGTCAGATTAAAAACTGACTTTAGGTTAACTGCCATCACTAAATCCCAATCTTGCTCCGTCATACGCATAAGCAAATTGTCGCGCGTGATACCTGCATTGTTGATGAGGACATCAATTCTGCCAAATTCAGCAATCACATCCTCAGCTAGTTTTTCGCTATCCTGCAATGAAGAAGCGTTAGAAGCAAATCCTTTGGCTTTCACTCCAAAAGCCTGAATCTCTTTTTCTGTTGCTTCCATATGTTCATCCATTTTCAAATCAGAAAACGCAATAGCAGCGCCTTCAGCAGCAAATCGTAAGGCCAATGCCTTTCCTATTCCGCGCGCACCACCAGTGATGAGCGCAACTTTTCCTTCTAATAATTTCATGCGGTTATTATTTTTTGCCAGCCAAAGATACAAAAATTGAATAAAGAACATCTAACTGTGAGTTGAAGATGGAAAGTTGAAATGTTAAGAGACAATTAATACAATACTATTACTGCTACTCTACCACACTAATTAATAATACTTTAGACAAGCAAATAAAAAGTACTAAAGTTGAAATGGCAGCTATTTTCTGCCATTTCAAAAAAAACCTCATTCAGCGCAAGAATTATTTTAAATCGTTGTCAAACTAGTGTCATTAAACATTAATAAACATGAAAAAAATTATTTTAAGCATCGCATTGTTAGGATTTATCTCAGTTGGACAAATCCAGGCACAATCAAATGAAACGAAAGCAGAAAAAGCAACTGCACAGCAACAATTAGGGAATTTCGTTGACAGCAACAAAGATGGAGTTTGCGACAATTTTGAACAGCGTCAGAAAAATATGCAGGGACAGTTTTTCAAAGATGAAAACAAAGATGGAGTTTGTGATAATGCCGGAGAAAGACGTGGAAGAGGTCAAGGATTACGTGGAAAAGGACAAAGAAAAAATTGTCAGGGCACAACAGTAAATGGCGGCAGGAACAGGTCTGGCAGAGGTTTTAACCAATCATCGCATGAAACTAAATAATCAATTCTAGAGAATATTTGGCAGAGAAAAAAAGGAAGAATGGAATCTGTTTGCATATCTTTGAGCAGATTCTTCTTCCTTTTAAAGGATAGCCAAAGTGATGAAAATATGCATGAAAATCAATTAATTGAAGCTATTTGCGAAGGTGATGAACGTGCTTTTAGCCAATTAATAGATCAATACAGGCCTATGGTAATTCGCATTACATATCGCATTGTGCAGGACATGGATGATACAGAAGATCTTGTGCAGGAAGTTTTTTTGAAAATCTGGCAGACCATAGGAACATTCAAAGGAGAATCAAGTCTGAAAACATGGATCTACCGTCTGGCAGTCAACAAAGCCCTGAATTTTTTAAAATGGAAAAAAATAAGAACTTTTATTCTGCGTCAGGAGCCCTTAAATGATAAAACAAAAAACGACAAGAATTACATGAGAAGTCCCGAAGCTTTGAAGCATTTTCAACAGAAAGAAGATGCTTCAGCAATTGAAAAAGCGCTTTCCCATCTGCCTTCAAATCAGCGGGCAGTATTTTCACTTAGCAAAGCTGAAGGTCTTTCAAACCCCGAAATTGCAACAATCCTCAATATCAATGTTGGGGCCGTTGAGTCGCTCATCTTCAGAGCAAAAAAAAGTTTGCAAATACACCTTTCAACCTATTACAAAACAACTTTATCCTAAATCTGAAATCAATTGATTATGAATTGTCAAGATTGCATGGCCATGTTATTAAATAAGGATCTCATTCATATGGAATCCTCCATTGAATTAATGGAACATTTAAAAAGCTGCAATGCATGCACCCATTTGCAAATTGAGTTTGAAAAAGACATGAAAAAGTGGATCGAAGGCCCTGCTATTTCTGATGATCCATTGTATTACGATAAAATAATCATAGCTTCAAACCTCAAGGCAAAGCATGTCTTCCTTCCAAAAAAGATTGCTGCCATGCTTGTCGCAGCATCGTTATTTGTAGGAATAACAATTGGAACACTCTTTTTGTCACAAGCTGCTTCAGTTAATGAACCAACTTTTCTCTCAAGTTTATCCTATGATTATGAGCTAAATCTCGCTGATGATGATGTCTTTCCAGTTGATTTTTTCTTTGAATAAAATTCACTTCTATGAAAACATATAAAAATCTTACAATACTATTTCTGGTGCTCTTTCTGATAAGCACTGTTGCTCTAATCACAATTTTAACGGGTAATCAATTCACAAGAAAACCTGCAGAGACTACTCCAATGTATGGCAGAGGGTTCATGTACATTAAAAATCAATTGGGGTTCAGCACTACGCAGGAAATAAAATATGACAGCCTGTTGGCTGAGTACCATCGCTCTGTGAGTCCTTTGCGTGAAGAAATTTCGGATATTCAGGTAGCTATGCTCACCCAGTTTACTGACTCCTTTCCTGACACGATCAAACTGGATCAATTAGCCAGCGATGCCTGTTTGATTCAGAATAAAATCAGACAATTAACCTTTCATCATCTTATCGCTGTTCGAGACATTTCAACCCCGGAACAACAAACAGGTCTTAAATCTTTGTATTACGAGATGATCAATGAGAGTAAAAACAATCGTCTTCATCAAAATCAGGGAAGAGGGCGAAACCGCTTTAGACATGGACAACAGCAATAGAAAATCAGATTAAAATGTGCTTCAATTGTTTATTCTGATTCATTCTTAGATTCATTTTTTAAGTAATAGGGTTCAACATGGACACCTACATGCGTTTGCTCGCCATATTTATATCGTAAGGCATTTTCCACTGCTGTTGCAATTTCGTGCGACTCTTCAACAGTTAGACCTTTATCCACTTTAACATGAACCTCAATCGCCAGAATATTTCCAATTTTGCGCGTTCTCAACTGATGATGATAAATAACTCCTGCTTGTGATGCAATTATATTTTTTATTTCGACACGAATAGATTCAGGCAGAGCAACCTCAAGCAACTCCCTTATGCTGGGCATGCCTAAATCCCAGGATACTTTCATAATAAAAACACTTACTATCATACCGGCAACCGGATCAAGAACACGCCACTTTTCTCCTAAAAATATAGCTCCTGCAATTCCAAGTGCAGTGCCAATTGATGAAAAAGCGTCAGAGCGATGATGCCAGGCATTGGCAATTACAGTCTGGCTATTAATTCTCCTACCAACTAGAATGGTGTATTGGTATAAAATCTCTTTGGCAATGATAGAGGCGATCGCTGCATAAAAAGCAACCATTCCTGGCTTTGGCATTATCTTTCCATCAACGGCTGACAAAATATTTTGCAAAGCATCCCAAAATATACCAACTCCAACCAGCATTAAAGCAAAACTGATGATCATCGTCGCGAACGTTTCGTACTTACCATGCCCATACTGATGATCATGATCCTTCTCTTTACCGGCAATACCCACAAAAGCAATGACTACAAAGTCCGTCGCGATATCCGAAAGAGAGTGAACGCCATCAGCAAGCATGGCCGAACTTTTACCTAAAACACCAGCAAGCAATTTCCCTGAGGTAAGTAAAATATTTACAACCATCCCAACAAGGGTAACTTTTCTTGCATTATACACCCGTTCCTGACTCTGTGTTTTATCAATCATACTTTGATATTTTTTAAATATGAAGAGGAGAATTAGTCCATTTAACTGGTTCAAAAAATAAACAGACTTTAGCACCGCCTTCAGGCATGTTATCAACAGTTATCTCACCGCCATGTGCATCCATAATAAGTTTAACAGCAGCCAATGATAAACCAACTGTTTCATTGGAAATCATATTTCCTGTCAAAAAGAAATCGTTTAATACCTCTAAAACATATGGACTGAAACCCTCGCCATTATCACTCACTTGAATGCATACTTTTTTATCCTTAGCCCTATAGGCTTTGATCGAAACTTTTCCACCTTCAGGAAGCATATACACAGCATTTTCTATTAGAATAGAGATGCATTTTCTAATCAGATAAGCATCAACAAACACCAATAAATGTTCATCTTCGATATGCTGCTCAATATTTATCATTTTCTCCTTAATTTGAAAAGTCAAACCTTCAACAGCTACTTCTACCAATACCTTAACCAAAACCTCATAGAAATCTACCGCTTGATCTTTCGTCTGAAGAGAGGTAATCAATAATGCCATCTCGGAAAATCGTGCTAATCTATTTGATGTTTGACCAAGTGATTGCATGTATCCCCTTTGTTCCTCTGAAAGCTCCGTTTGATCAAGCAGACTTGTCAAACCAATTAATGCATTCAGTGGTGACCTGAGTTCATGACTTATAATCGATAAAAACTCACTTTTTGCCTTTTCAAGGCTTAACAATTGTCTATTTGCAGCCTCAAGTTGCCTTGTTCGTTCAAACACCTTTTTTTCAAGATCTCTATTCAATTCATCAAGCTGTTTTTGCTTCAAAAACAAATCAAGATGCGTTTTAACTCTGGCCAATAACTCAGCGCTATTAAACGGTTTGGTCAAGTAATCATTGGCACCACATTCAAAACCTTTGACAATACTTTCCGAATCAGTCTTAGCTGTTATAAAAATTATAGGAGTTTTAGCAGTTGAAGGTTGAAGACGTAATTTCCGACACACTTCATAGCCATCCATTAAAGGCATCATGATATCAAGCAGAATGAGGTCAAAATTTGTAGTATACGCAAGTTCTAACGCTTTCGATCCCTCTGTAGCATACGCAATCTGAACCTGCTCTTCAAGCAGGATATTTCCGATAATCTGAATGTTTTTCGAATTATCATCAACTATAAGCACTTTTAAATCAGTATATTTCATTATATATTATTATATGAATGCTTTCATTGTACAATCAAGATTTGGCGTCAACTTGTTTCAAATAATGTCTAAAAGTTTTCAAACATTCTGAAATTTTTTCGACATCAAATGCATCAATGTAGTCTGTCAGTTTAATCCCTAAATCTTTGAGGGCAGCATTGTGGTTTTGAATGGCAAACTGATTCAGTACAGTTGCAAATAGTGAAGTATCCTGAATGAAACTACTCTTTTCTGCCTTTTCAAAGTACATTATCAGTTCATCGTATTTCTCAATATAGTCAGCACTCCGAACCTTAGATTCATAATCCAATTGAATTGATCCGCTATCCTCAATCACGTTTTCAAAAATTATCTGCTGCAAACGGATCATTTCATCAGGCAGTTCTACAACAAAATCAAAATAATTTTGAGTTTTTAATGTCGATTCACTTTTATGATGAATTAACAGTATTTGCTTACTTTCAGATTTCACTTCTTGTTTTTGAGAAAGGGTAAGATCAATGGAATTGATCATATTTGAATCCCATAAAACACAATAGTATGCCTTTCCACCAATGAATTCATTATATAGATCGACGGTTTCATAAACATCACATTTTATAGATAATTCTGTTAGAGTGCGGCCCATAAGGACCTGTAATGGAGTGCTGTTACTAATCAAACCTATTTCAGACAATGTTACCAAATGGTTTGTTTTTCCTGTCATTATTCTTAATCTCGTGCGTTGCTGATGAAATTTGACTGTTCTGAAAATGACAGAAAATTTTGTGCCTTCATTCACGCTACTTTCAACGCTTATTTCGCCATTCAGTGCTTCGACCAACCGTTTGGTAATCGTTAATCCAAGCCCTGTGCCTGCATATCTTACTTTTCCAATATCAGACTGATAAAAAGCATCAAAAATATGTTCCATATCTTCCTGCGCCATTCCAATTCCTGTATCCTGAACCTCAAGCAAAATGTCACAATGATCCTCATCAATTGGAAGTGCTTTGATTGAGATATAAATTTTCCCTTTTGAGGTAAATTTAATTGCATTACCAATCAGGTTAAACATTATCTGACGCATACTGATTTCGCTCGAATGAATTATTTCAGGAAGACTATCCTCAATATCAATCTCAAAATCAATCATCTTTTGTGAGGATTGAAGGACAAAAACTCTTTTCAATTCAAAAACCAAAGCTCTTAAATCCATTGAATGAAATTCAATTACCTGTTTACCTGACTCGATTTTCGAAAGGTCAAGAATATCATTGATAAGCACCAAAAGACTCTGACCACTTGTGCGAATTGATTCGAGATATCCGAGTTGCTGAGGATTATGAATCATTTTCGAAAGGATATCGGAAAAACCAATAACAGAATTCATTGGAGTACGTATTTCATGACTCATATTAGCAAGAAACTGACTTTTAAGCCGGTTGCTTTGTTCGGCATCTTGCTTTGCCAAAAGTAATTTTTCAGCATATTCAGCAAGTTTATTTTTTGCCTGTTCAATTTCCTGATTCTTCTCACGTAGCAATTTATTAGCATTGCTTCGAAATTGTAACACTAAAAATAACACAACAATTCCAACTACTAAAATAATAAAGCCTGAAATAATTACGAGATTATAAATCTTTTGCCTTTTAAAACGTAAATCAGCAATTTGATTCTCATTCTTAAGGATCTCTATTTGATTTTGCGCTTTTTCCCTATTGAATACTGCCTGCATTTGAAAGATAATGCGCTGCGTATTTTCATTTAGAATGCTGTCGTTAAGTGAGCTGGACAGTTCGAGGTACTGAATTGCATCTTTCGTATTGCCAAGTCTTTTACGTATTTGATACATTAACTTATAAGCATCTGCAAGATTGGAGCGGTTTAGCGTCAGTTCTGACAATCGAATTGCTTCTTTCACATAAGGTAGCGCTGTAAGATCACTATTTTTCTGGCTGTAAATTTTGGCCAATTTGAAATTATTAATTGCCAGGTAATAAAAATCTTCAATTGATTCATTTAGTTGATAACTAAGCAGATAATAATTCAATGCCTTTTCTGGTTCCTTTTTCTCAAGAAAAATATCACCAATATCTGTATAACAAATTGCAAGGCCTCTTTTTGATCCGATCTCACGATTTATTTCAAGTGAAAGCATAAAATACTCAAGAGCACGGTCTATATCGTTAAGATGTTTATAAACATGGCCAACATTATTGAGGTTTATGGCCACTCCAATCATGTTGTTATTTAATTGCTCAATTCTTAGGCATTCCCTGAAATTTTGCATTGCTTCACTGAAATTATTCAATGCAAGATAAATATTGCCAAGTCCATTGCTCGCATAAACATAACCTTTTATGTTTCCTGTTGAATCAGCTAACCTGAGAGCTTCCTGATAAGATTCTATTGCTATCTGATATTTATCCATCCTTCTATACAATAGTCCCAGATTATTTAGTGCCAGTATCTTATCTGATATGCGTTGAAGAGAGTCAGCATAAAACAGTTGAGTTGAATGCCAAAATATTGCATTATTAAATTTGTATTTATTCCGTTCACTGATACCTTCTTCTTCAACTCTTCGTAAGAAATAATTCATCAGGTTGTTATTTGATGCAAAATGAAACGTTTTTGCGATCATTTCTTTTCGCTTCTCATCCACATTTATACTTGAAGATGTTTGCTTTAAATCATTGATATAACTGATAAAGGCATTTATCCTCAAGGTATCGTTTGTGAATTCTGATCGGGCATATGTAAGCAAGGAATCTTCAGAAGAATTGGCAATCATTTGAATAGGTTCAATCTCACCCTTTCCTGACACCTGAATTGATGTCAAAGAAAACATAAAAAAAATCACAATGAGTTGTCTCATTTTTGCTTTTGTGGCTTTAATACCCGACAATGGTTAATTTCAAGGGTTAGTTGAAAGCATCAAAATTAAGGAAATAATTCTCCTAAAAATATTTTTAAAGAGCTATAAAAAGCATGAGTGAAACAATACCCGCTAAAAGTTGTTTATGAGTGTGAATTAAAAATGATGTTCTAAAACACCTTAATGATTCTTTGAAAAAAAATATGCACACTAAAATCTCAATATCTCTCCTGTTATGTTTTGGCATGATGATTACATCCTGTTCCAGAAAAAACTTCAATCAAACACCTGAAACAATTACACAAATACCAGAAGGCATGATAAAAAAAATTGATAAAACAGAGGCAGAATGGATGAAAGAACTTGGTTCTGAACGTTATAATGTTCTTCGTCAGTGCAGTACTGAACCTCCATTTACAGGTAAATTTGTTAATCATAAAGCAAAAGGAAGTTACATTTGTGCAGGGTGTGGTGCTGCATTGTTTAGCTCCGACAGTAAATATGATTCCCGTTCAGGATGGCCAAGTTTTTTTGATGCCATCGATCCATCAAAAATCAAAGAAATACGTGATACAAGTTATGGAATGGTACGCACAGAAATAAAATGTGCAAGCTGTAATGGTCATCTGGGCCATGTTTTTAATGATGGTCCTGCACCTACCGGACTACGTTATTGTGTAAATTCAGCTTCTCTTGATTTCAAGCCAGAAGAATAATAATCAAAATGATGTTCTTGCCGGAATGGCAGATTGTATTTCCTTTAGTTCACTTAGAATTTTAAGTAAAGCTTCTTTACTATTTGCCTCACTTACAAAAGTTTCAAAAACGTCAAAATATCTTTGCTTTTCGTTAAAAGGCTTATAATTAATGCATTGTTGGTTATTTTTGCATCGAATTAAAAGTGCAAATCCTTTAGGTTTTTCAGTTTCAATAATCGTTGTATTTTCCAAATCTATTTCTTGAATTAAATAGGAAACTTCATATTGATAGGTTGAATCAGTTTCAATGATATTACCACCACCAGTGATATGGCAACTTGCCTTCCTGTCACCAACTCCTGCATAAAATAAACCCTCAATAATCTGAACAGAAGTAGCAATCTTGAGGCGTTCCACCTTTAACTGAGAGAAGAGGTCGCTGGCAATAAAACACAATATAATTACTAAACTACTGGTTATT
Organism: Bacteroidetes bacterium HGW-Bacteroidetes-1; assembly: GCA_002842755.1. Taxonomy (GTDB): domain Bacteria; phylum Bacteroidota; class Bacteroidia; order Bacteroidales; family F082; genus JALNZU01. Next base: position 25,923 of record PHDU01000031.1, read on the forward strand.
AATTGTTTAAAATTCATTCGTAGAAGGTTTTATTTCAGAAATTTACCAGACTTGAGCTTAGACATATATTGTGCCAGATCAAGTTTTACCTCATTTGCCAGAAAGAACAAACCCAATAAATTTGGGAAAGCCATGCACAAAACCATCATATCTGAGAAGTCCATTACTGGCCCCAGACTAGATGAAGCGCCGATAATGATGCACATTAAAAAGAAAACATTAAATATAGTATTCGTTATTTTTCTTGATCCAAAATACCTTTCACCCCAAGCGCCAAAAAGAAAATCAAATCCTTTCAGGCCATAGTAAGACCATGAAATCATAGTACTGAAAGCGAATAGCGTGACTGCCAGTAAAAGCACATAAGGAAACCAACCAATCACTGAACCATAAGCAGCAGAGGTAAGCTGCACACCTTGAATTTCCTCCAAATTAAAATTAACGCCTGAAAATATAATAACGAGTGCTGTCATGGTGCATATAATAACTGTGTCAACAAAAGGCTCAATAAGAGACACGATACCCTCACTTACAGGCTCCTGTGTTTTAGCGGCAGCATGCGCAATGGATGCTGACCCAACACCGGCTTCATTTGAAAAGGCTCCTCTTTGAAATCCAAAAATAAGCACCCCAATAAATCCGCCTCTTATTGCTTCAGCAGAAAAAGCTCCGTCCCAAATCATCAAAAGAGCTTCGTGCGTGCGATTGATATGCATAAAAATAATAATCAGTGATGCCACAACATATAGTAGTGCCATAAAAGGTACGATGCGTGCTGTAACCCTTGCAATACTTTTAATTCCACCAACGATAACAAGACCAACAATAATAGCCATTACCAGTCCATACCAGAAGCCATACGAACTAATTTCCGGATAAAAAAGCGCCAATTGTTCAAAGGCCTGATTTGCCTGAAGCATATTTCCACCACCTACGGACCCTCCTATTGCCATCATTGCAAAAAGAAAAGCGAGTATAATACCAGTTTTCGGAAATCCTTTACGCGCAAGTCCATATTTAAGATAATACATTGCACCTCCCGATACCCTACCTTGTTCATCTATTCTCCGGTATTTTAATCCAAGCGTACATTCGGCAAACTTTAACGACATTCCCAACAGTCCTGCAGCAATCATCCAGATGGTAGCTCCAGGCCCACCGATGGATATAGCAATGGCTACTCCAGCAATATTACCTAATCCCACCGTGGCTGACAACGCTGTTGTAAGTGCCTGAAAATGGGTCACTTCACCTTTTGATCCGGGTTCTGCATAACGCCCGGCAATCAATTGTATGGCATGATTGAACGCCCTGAGATTAATAAACCTTAGAAAAACAGTGAAAAATAGTCCTCCCCCCATCAACCATAAAACAATCAGCTTTAGAGGTGCTTTAACAGGTTCACCATTTTTATCTAAAACAACATTACCCTGTGCATCATATCTTTTTTGATCATAGATACCGATCGCATGAAACGGATCCCAAAACAACACTTCAGTTAAAGTGTTTACAACGGGTGTAAAAGCATTATTAATCTTGTTACTTATCGTAAATTCCTTTTTACCAGCCTCAAGCGAATCAGCTATAGGGCTTGAAATAGCTGCCACTGGTATCAGACATAAAACAAGAGCAAAAAACAAGAGTAGTCTTTTCATACGTGAAAAAGAAAAATAATCATTATCAATCGCTTAATGATGCGTCCGCGTCATATCTTTAAAATAATTTTTTGTTTCCTTTACAACAACGCCGGAAAGAAGCAACAGTGCTATTAGGTTTGGTATTGTCATAAAAGTAATAACCATATCAACAAAATGCCAAACAATATCAAGCCCCCAGATTGACCCTAAAAACACAAACATTCCATAAAGATAAAGGTATGGTTTAACTGCCTTTTCGCCAATTAAATAAATAACAGCACGAGAACCGTAATATGACCAGGAAATGATTGTTGAGAAGGCAAAAAGAAGAATACTAAAAGCAATAATATGGCCTCCCATGCCATCAATACCAAAACGGTGCAAACCAATATTCATTGCATCCACAGTCATACCTACTCCTTTATTTCCAGTTTGCCATGCGTCAGTAACAATAATCATTAGAGCCGTCATTGTGCAAATAATAATGGTATCGATCATCGGCTCAAGAAGTGCAACAATACCTTCACGCGCGGGATATTTGGTGCGTGCAGCGGCATGAGCAATAGGTGCCGAACCTTGACCGGCTTCATTGCTAAACAATCCTCTTCTAACACCCCAAATAAGGGTCATTATGAATGTGGAACCTACAAAACCTCCCGTAGCAGCAGTACCAGTAAACGCTGAAGTTATTATCATGCTGAAAGCTTTGGGTATCTGATTCCATTCTGTAATAATAACTGTCATAGCAGCAAGAATGTAGATGAAAGCCATAATTGGAACCAATCTTGAGGTCACATCTGCAATGCGCTTGATACCTCCAATTATAACTAAAAGAACCAGGAATGTTATAGCAAATCCGGAAATCCATGTTGGGATGCTATAACTTGCAAACATGGCATCAGACATTGAGTTTGACTGGGCCATATTGCCAGTACCAAGTGAACATAATATTGTTGCAGATGCAAATACAAGAGCAAGAATTTTAGCCCACTTCCCTATTTTCTCTTTAAGTCCGAATTCCATATAATACATCGGCCCACCTGACACAGTTCCGTCACTATTAAACTTTCGAAACTTGTGAGCCAGCGTAACTTCAGCATATTTAAGCATCATGCCTAAAAATCCTGTTACCCACATCCAAAAAATAGCTCCGGGACCTCCAAGATAAATTGCCAAAGCCACACCCACAATATTTCCTGTGCCAACTGTTGCTGACAACGCCGTAGTTAGTGCCTTAAAGTGGTTCACATCGCCCTCAGTCCCTTTTACATCATACTTTCCTGAAACAACACGTATGGCGTGTCCAATTTTTGTAAGGTTTAAAAAATTCAATCTGAAAGCAAACCAAATTCCCGTTGGAATTAAAAGTGCTAGGATAAGATATCCTCCAACATAGCCGTTGTACCATTGAATGGCCTGATCAATAAATTCCAAAAAAGATGTCATATCCTGATTATTAGTTTATTAATGTTACGGGTAGTCTCTAAATTCAAGTTAATTTTGATCTCCTTTTTTCTGATTCAAAGCACAAATATTAAAAAATCAATCTTCAACCACAAATAAAATATTGATTTGCATGACCTTGTTTTTATATAATATTGATTCAAAGTCCTTTAACATAATAAATTAAACAGAAGATCTATGGGATTTGATCAGTACATGCCCAATACGACATTCCAGACAGCGTTTGGGGTTACAATACTGCTTTTTAAGATGTAGCAGCGCCTGAGAATGCAAGGCATTTGCTACATCAACTCCAATTCTTGAATAATGACGAATGACTTCATTATCTTCTGCATCAAGCACTTCGAGCAATATCAGGGCTTTGTCTTTTAAAATATCATTGTTGTGATGCATCCCATAGGCAAACATCACCTGAACAACGGTATTGATCAACAAAAGTTGAATGGCATCATTTCCCAGTTTTTTTTGCTGACCTTCAGATGATTTATCGAATTGAAAATGATTATCCCAATATGGTGAAGCGTTCACGGAAAAAACATCCTTGATATGATCGTTCGTCCCAGCCTGAATAATTTTTGAAAAAATTCGTCCGTTTTTATGGACCAAAGCTGCAAATTGTGATAAACGAATCGTAGGAAAATTGTAGGGTCTCATGCGCATAAATCTCCATTGCTCCGGCTTCATAGGAGTTATTTGATACTTTGACCTTAAAAACGCAAACTCCTTCTTCAAAACATTTGGATATTCATCTTTAAATTCCTTTTCAAGCAACCCGGCTGAACCAAAAAGCAAAGCTTCCAATTGCAGAAGTTGATCATTATGTCGCAGCAACAGGTTAAAAGGCAGTATTTGCCCAAGCTGCTCAAAAGGAGCATCATTCACTTTGAATCCAAAGTTTGCTGCCAGACGCCGATAAAAAGTTTCTTCCCAGTCGTTATCAGTTTGATCATACGTCATCATAATATTCTCTACTTTCATTTGCAGCCGCTCAACAATTATTCTGTCGAGCCATGATAACCATGTAAACCGCTGTACCTGAGTAGCTCCATCTTCGCATGCAATCCAACGACGGCTATCAATAAATGACCGGTATTGTAATAAAATGGACTCGTCAAAACATCCTTTTAGTTCAAGCGTTGGAATTTGTTGGCGATTCGTTGTATAAGTATGTCTGTCTGATTGATAAACAACATGAAGGATAACATTATCGTAGCTTTTATCTTTATCGTGATGATGGCGATACCAATCGGAGGCATTTACATGAATTTCAACATTTCCAACCCACAAAGTATCCCCAATTTTCAATCTTGCATTAAGAAAATCAGGACCTGCATCCGGATTGCGCATGCCAGGAAAAATTACCTGAACCGGAATATCATCTATGGTAGTTAAATGAGGAAATAGCAATCGATTCTCCCAAAGATAAATCAGAAACACTTCTTTCATGATTTAAAGTTTTTAGACAAGAATTATTTACAGACTTAATAGAAAAAAGTAAACTTCAACAATAAAATCTGAATGAAGAAAGATAAAAAAATCCATTCATTTTTAGGATAAAAGTAAAAAGCTTATGCAATTCAAAGAGCATTTCAAAGAAAAATAAATGAATATGATTCATTGCGTCTTGTAAAAATTAATTGTTTTTAAACTTTGTCGGATTATATATCTGATTTTAAACCTATTAAATAGACGCAAATTCAAAGCGTCTAAAAACATATTTAAACATCTTGCATAAACATTGCGGAATACCTACTTTTGTACTTTGATCAAATTTTGTAAATGGGTGTTATGGCTGACACAGAAGTAATACTCTCCGGAATTGAATACAAAATCAGGAAACTGATTGAGGAGAACTTAAGGCATAAAAAAAAGGTGAATGATCAAAAAGAAGAGATCGTGAAACTTCATCAGCAAGTTCAGGATTTAAAGGAGAAGAATTTATCATTAACGGAACAAATCAATAAAAAAATAATGGCTGATTCATTCAGCACAGAAGAAGAAATAGAAGAAGGAAGAAAACGCATCAAGACATTGATGCAAGAAATAGAACAGTGTATTGCTTTAGTTAACAAGTGAGTTAAAACAGAATAGAGAAAAGAGATGGACGAAATCTCGATTACAATTAGCATCGCCGACCGGCCTTACAGGCTCACAATTAAACGTGAGGAAGAGGAAAGGGTACGCAAAGCTGCAGCCGTCATTTATGACCGGATAAAAGATTATGCGCAAAACTATGCTTACAAAGACCGGCAGGATTTGCTGGCAATGGTGGCATTACAATTTGCCACATCTTCGCTGCTCTTCGAGTCAGAAGTTACTTTTAGAGATAATCATTTAACCGACAAATTAGTCGAAATTGATCAATTACTGAGTACTCACTTAACGACATAATATTTTCATTGTTCAGATCGTTCTTTGAAAAAATAGTATCCGCCGAATTCACTATGATTGTAAACTCAACATTACAACTGTACCGGGATCGCTCTGTGTTGAGAAAACAGGCCTCATTCCTTAGGGAAGTTTGCTTAGGCAAACCAGTGGAAGTTTGATCGGCAAGGCACCTAAAACGTGTCGTTTCGGAGTTTACATACTCCCTGAACACAGGCGGATACTTTTTTTATCCTTCTTCCATGTATTAACTTAATAACGAATAGATTATATGGGAGAAATTATTATTTACACGATTCTGCTTATAGCAGGAGGAGGTATTGGAGTCTTGTTAACAAGTACAATTCTACGTAAGGCTGTTTTAAAAAACAGCTTGGTACTATTGGAAGAAGCCAAAGAAAAAGCTGAAGTGATAAAAAAAGAGAAGATACTTCAGGCAAAAGAAAAGTTTCTTCAGCTTAAAACGGACCACGAAAAGATTACAAGTGAAAAAAATCGTGAATTTCAGAAGGCTGAAAACAGGGCTCAACAGCGGGAACAAACATTAAATCAGAAGTTTGAAGAGTTCAACCGAAAACAAAAAGAGTATCAGCAGCAAAAACAAATTTTAACTGATCAGCAACTGGTTCTCACTAAAAAACAAGAAGAAACGGACAGAATGAAAGAAGAGTTGAGCAAGGTGCAGGAACAGCATTTGCGACAACTTGAAATGATTGCAGGCTTATCGGCCGATCAAGCCAAAGAACAACTCATCGAGAATATTAAAGAAGAAGCCAGAACAGAGGCTATGATTCTCATCAGAGAAATTACTGATGAAGCAAAAATGACCGCTGCTGCTGAAGCCAAAAAGATTGTCGTTGAAACCATTCAACGCACCGCAGCTGAACATACGATTGAAAATACAGTAACGGTATTTAACATCGAAAGTGATGAAATAAAAGGCCGCATCATTGGTCGTGAAGGTCGTAATATAAGAGCACTCGAAGCTTTAACTGGTGTTGAAATTATTATCGACGACAGTCCTGATGCTATCCTTCTTTCTGGTTTCGATCCTGTAAGACGCGAAATCGCTCGTCTTTCGCTGCATAAGCTGGTTACTGATGGTCGAATTCATCCGGCTCGTATTGAAGAAGTGGTACAAAAAACCGAAAAACAAATCGAACAGGAAATTATCGAAACAGGTAAACGTACCGTAATTGATCTTGGAATCCATAACCTGCCCAGCGAATTGATCAAAATGGTTGGAAGAATGAAATATCGTTCTTCTTATGGTCAAAATCTTTTGCAACACTCCATAGAGGTGGCCAAACTAAGTGCTACTATGGCTGCTGAACTTGGCCTCAATGTGAAAACTGCCAAGCGTGCCGGACTTCTTCATGATATTGGAAAGATCGCAGAAACGAATGAAGCCGAACTCCCACACGCCATATTAGGCATGAAGATCGCTGAAAAATACAAAGAAAAGCCCGATGTATGCAATGCAATTGGCGCACACCACGATGAAATTGAAATGGAAACCCTGATCGCACCTATTGTTCAGGTATGTGATGCAATTTCTGGTGCCCGACCAGGTGCCCGTCGTGAAGTTGTTGAAGCGTATATTCAACGACTGAAAAAACTTGAAGATATGGCATTATCCTATGAAGGAGTTGTTAAAACGTATGCCATTCAGGCAGGAAGAGAATTACGTGTAATTGTAGGTGCTGACCGTATTTCAGATAGCGATGCAGATAAACTTGCTTTTGACCTGTCGAAAAAAATTCAAACTGAAATGACTTATCCGGGTCAAATAAAAATTACTGTAATTCGCGAAACACGGGCAGTTAGTTATGCAAAATAGTTATCAAATTTATAATTGTTGTTATAAAGCTTGATTTGTTCTTTTTTAAAATGAATAGACAATTTCAAGAGGGGTGTCATTTTTTTGATATCCCTTTTTTTTGAGAGGATTTTGATATTCATCCATAACTACAAATTTGATTCGTTGCTATGTGAATGGGATGAAAAGGCTATTCTATTCCTGCATTCATTTTTTCAAATTCATCAATCAGTTGTTCAGGCGTTTTCCCCAAATTCCGTATAGCATTGCGGGCGTCCTCATTGAATTCTTTGTCAGGATAATTCTCGATGTATTGATTGTAGTAAACATGGGCAGAGGCAGTATCATTCAGTTTCGTATCAAAAATAAACGCTTTCAGAAATAAACTAACTGATGCTTTTTCGTGCATGGAATAGTTGTTCATGATTCGATCGAGCAAACGAATGGTTGTCATTCCATCGGATACATACATTGATATATCAGCTGCTTTAAAAAGATATTCAGGCGTTAAGGAATCTGAAGGAAGCGAATCAGCAAAACGAATATATAGATCCATTAATTGCTTTGCATCATCAGCGTTGTATTCACTTTCCTGACTAAAAAGTTTACCTTCCAGATTATCTATTTGTTTCTTCAAACCCATATCTTTTTGGCTGGATGATGAACAAGATAAAAAGAAAAAAGCAATACTTAATGCTGAAAATAAAAATTTCGTTTTCATAGATTAAAATTTAACGTTGCTTTCTTTTTATGGAAGGAAAAAGCATTTTATATTCCACATCTACTTTTCCCTCTGAAATATCTCTAAGTTTTCCTTTCAACAATATGCGTCTGAACGGAGTTATCCGATCTACATATAAGACGCCATCAATATGATCATATTCATGCTGAAGAACGCGTGCCACGAAGCTATCATAGCTTTCTTGGTGAGGCTCAAAATTTTCATCAAGATACTGAATTATCAATTTGGGCTTCCGACTCACCTCTTCATTTAATCCAGGGATACTCAAACAACCCTCACCGATAACAACCTCTTCTCCACTTTCTTCAGTAATATGTGCATTGATAAAAACCTTCTTAAAATCTTTTGTTTCCGGGTAATCTTCTGCATATGGTGTTGCATCAACAACAAATAACCTGATCGATTTATTAACCTGTGGCGCGGCGAGTCCAACACCATTGGCCTGATACATTGTTTCCCACATGTCAGAAATTAGTTTCTCAAGACCGGGATAATCCCTGTCAATATCCTTAGCAACTTTTTTCAAAGTTGGATGACCATATGCTACTATTGGTAAAATCATTACTAAATTAAAATTTTTGATGTTTAATGGACTCAAGGTATGATTGAAGAATAAGAGTGGCACTTATGGTGTCAACCAAAGCCTTGTCCTGACGTTTTTTTTTGCTTAACCCTGCATCGATCATACTTTGAAGCGCCATTTTGGAAGTAAAGCGTTCATCATAGCGTTCGATGCGCATTTCTGGAAAGGCTGTTTTAAGTCGCTTCACAAATGGTTCAATAAAGCGTGAAGCATCTGAAGCCAGGTTTTGCATATCTTTGGGCTCTCCAACTACAACACAATCAACAATTTCGAGAAGCATGTATTTTTTCAGATAATCCAGTAACTGATTGCTTGGAATTGTATCGAGACCTGTGGCAAAAAGTTGAAGCGGATCGGTCACAGCAATCCCACTTCGTTTCTGACCAAAGTCTATCGCCATGATTCTTCCCATACTATTCGTGAATTACCGGACAAAATTAGAATAAAAAATGATCCAAAAGCCTAAAAAATCAATCTGGTTGGACATGCTTTTGTAATTTAGCAGCCTGACAGCAATACAAAAAACAAGATGAATGACCTAAAAATTATGATTGAAGAAGCTTGGCGTGAACGATCATTACTTCAAAGTACAAGCCATCGGGATGCCATAAACGAAGTAATCCGCTTGCTTGATATTGGAATTTTGCGCGTTGCTTCCCAAGAGTCAGCAGGTTGGATTGTTAACGAATGGGTTAAAAAAGCAGTCATTCTTTATTTTCCTATCAGGCAAATGGAAATTACCGAAGCAGGGCCAATGGAGTTTCACGACAAAATCCCATTGAAAAAAAATTATAAGGAACTAGGTGTTAGGGTTGTGCCTCATGCCATCGCACGCTACGGCTCGTATATTGCTAAAGGAGTTATAATGATGCCTTCATACATAAATATTGGAGCCTGGGTTGGTAGCGGAACTATGGTTGACACATGGGCAACTGTAGGCTCGTGCGCTCAGATAGGCGAAAACGTTCATCTTAGTGGAGGCGTTGGTATTGGTGGTGTATTGGAACCAGTGCAAGCTTCTCCGGTAATTATTGAAGACAACAGCTTTATTGGATCGCGTTGTATTGTTGTTGAAGGAGTGAAAGTTGAACGGGAAGCTGTACTCGGCGCCAATGTGGTTCTTACACAATCAACACGGATTATTGATGTTACCGGCAGTAAACCATTAGAATTTAAAGGGATCATACCTACCCGCTCGGTAGTGATACCCGGAACAATTGAAAAACAATTTCCGGCAGGTAAATTTCAAATTGCTTGTGCGCTTATAATTGGAAAGCGCAAACCTTCAACAGATTTAAAGACTTCACTGAATGATGCACTTAGGGAATTTGACGTTTCAGTTTAAATTTTAATAACAGTCCTCCCGACCTCATACCCCGGCCGGGATTCGTTCAACTAAGGCTTTTGTTTCACTGCACTCACAAAAAGTAAGTTTCACTGAACACGGGTCATATCTCAGGCTTTCAACAAGATTGTCGGAGGTCTCGCTGATGGCGGTTGATGATACCAAAACTGAAGCTTGATTTTTGTACACGACTAGTAGAATCCTTCAAAATTGATAATCAGCCCTGTCTAAAACAAAGACACAAATATTCTGAATGAAGTTTCACCGGAATAAAATTCAGCATTGAAAAACTAATGTTGAAGATTTTAGTATTTTTACCCCTGAAAAGCTTTCGTTCTTAATTCGTTTGGTACTTTGCGCTAAGAGAAGTGAACTTTTTCAAGCATAAAAACTTTGTATATAATATTTATGCACAATGTTTTACGGATGTTTTAATAAATTTAATACGAATTTAAGGTATTATGAAAATATCGGAAACAAAAATATTGCACCTTCCAATTCTGGTTGAACAAGACGAAGATAATGTTTTCATCGTAAGTTGTCCTGTTTTTAAAGGTTGTCATTCTTATGGTTCTACTATTGACGAGGCATTGAGCAATATTAAAGAAGTAATTGACATGTGCATTGAGGAAGAGAAGGAAAAAGCCTCAGATTTTAACCGTTTTGTTGGTTTCAGGGAAATACAGGTTTCGTTAAAGTCGGCTGCCGTTTAAAATAGTAGCTATGTCTCAACTACCAGTAATCTCCGGTAAAGACTTTATCAGGTTCCTTCAAACGCTTGGCTTTAGTGTTACACGCGTTAATGGATCACACTACAGGCTAAAACACCCCGACGGTCGGATTACAACAGTTCCAGTCCATAAAAATAAAAATATTCCCAAAGGTTTGATGCGTAAGCTAATCCGTGAAGATTTAGACCTGGAATTGGATGAGTTTCTTATCCTTTACAGGCAATAAAAGAAAAGAGGCCCGGTTTCCCGAGGCTACTGCCGGAATTCCTTCAACTAAGGCTTTTGTTTCGCTGTGCTCACAAAAACCAAGTTTCACTGAACACGGGTTGTGACTCAAACTTTCAACAAGGTTGCCGTTGGCATCGCTGATGGCGGTGATGCTGCCCAGATAATCCTTGTGCACATAGTACATGGTTTGTGATATACCCCAATTATTAACCAAAATATCAAGGGGGCTGTCAGTAAAGTCATGCACATGAATACTTTTTGCTTGCAAACTTTCTGCAAAAGTATTATTGCTGGTTTGATTGTAAACTATGGCCGTGCAAAGGTGCATCTGTGGATTTTGGCTTGTTAAAGGCAAATGTATAAAAAACTTTCCCCCGATTGAAGTGACGGGGGAAAGAGATGTTTAGTTAAAATAACGTTAAAGATTTTTCAGTTTTAACATCGTCAAACACGAATATAGAAGATTATTAATGATCATATGGTCGTTCACTTTTTCAGAATAGAACTCCGCTCTAAAAAACACCTTGCTCGTGTCTCCATTGCCAAATTCAAAAAGTCGCTGCGATGTAAAGTTGTTTGCGTAAATAGGTTCAAGGTCATCAGTATTTATACGTTGCAATACCTTGGATAAGCGTTTTACTTCTTTTGGTTTTAGTTTGTAAGAGGTAGAATAATCAATGATAAACCGAAATTCTTTATCAAAAAACCCTGATTTAAACACCAAGCTATCAGCCTCTGCGTAGTACCTTACCAGGTTATATCGCTGTTGATGATTTTTTTTTGGATTAATGTAATCAAATCGTTGATAGGCCATTCGTACTACCAATCCACTGGTTGAATCCTGAAGTAAAGGCTCGCCAAATTGCTGCAACAAGAAGGAATAGAACATGATTTGTGTATTCAAATAATCAGAATTATCAGCCGAGTAATCATCAGAAAAATAATTTGGAATTATTTGAGCTGATGTGCTATCAACAAGAATATCATAAAATTCATGACACTTTCGAATTATCTCGTTCTTTTTATTAAGTGAAAAACGTAATCTGCTTTCATTCAAGCTGTCATGCCCTTCCCTTAAATAGATCTCACCATTTTCTTTTCTGTAAACAGAAACTTCTTTTGGGGCATTTTTGTTGCTGGTAAAAACCAATTCCCTTACTTTAACCCATTTTGCAGCCAAACAAGTCCCATTTAGTTAAAAACTGGTCAAATCAGTCTTTTTTCGGGTGTCAAGTACAGTTACAAAACAGCTAAGGAATTGTCAATAAATAATATACTCATATTTAAAGTAAATTAGTTACCTTTGTTAAAAAAAACAATGGACACTAATGATATCATTAAAGCTCGA
>PHDU01000135.1 GCA_002842755.1 Bacteroidetes bacterium HGW-Bacteroidetes-1
AAGTGTTACACAAAAGCAAAGTATATGTTGATTCACTCAGTAAAACTCCTAATGTTTAAATGGAATAATGACTTAGCTATACTTTATTAACAATGCCTTATTTATAAGTACTTTTTGAGTTATTTGTGATTTATTTGCTGTTACTTTCATAAGGTAAACACCTTCACTCAAGTCAGTTACATCAATTGATTTATTTTGCATTCCATTTGACAAACGACCAAAATTCTCATTTTTTACCAAAGAACCCATGATGTTGTAAATGGAAACAGACACTTCGCTGTCCGATAAAATATCCAACGAAATATTCACCTTTGAGTTGGCCGGATTGGGATATAAGTTGAATGCCGCTATTTGGTTCTGTTCTTCTACGGATGTCACAACCGAAAGCTGAATAAGTGCTCCACCGCTTGCTAATGCAACAAATAAACCAAAAGGTTCACCATTGTTGTTCTCAAGAGGGTTCAAAAAGCCTGAAGCAACAATGGTCAAAGCTTGTCCGCCTAATCCAAGTGTTCCAAGCTGTGCAGCAAAAGAAGCAACTGTCGTGGTACCTGTCTCATCTTTGATCTTCAGAACATAATCAACAGGAGGCAGACTGAGATATCCTGCAAAACTACCATATTCTAAATTATCGATAACTGTACCTGCACCGACACCAGTCTCAACTATATCTACCACAGGAGCATCGGTTGAACCATGGAAGACCAATATATCGGTTAGGCTTGCAGAAGAACTTGATTCACGTCCCTTTGGATAAACATAAATATCGAAAGCCTTAAATGGTGTGTAATTCTGATCATCTACCAAACCATTTGCTACGAGAACATATGTTTCTCCGTATGCAAGGGTATAGTTTTGTGACCAAATTGGGTTAGCCGGACTTGTGCTTACTGGAGGCTGAATTGCAATTGTAAATTCAACTCCTGCAGGTGCATCTATAAAAGGTGTAGCTGTTCTGAAAGCAAATTTCTTGATCAGCTTTGTGTCGTTCAACCACACATCAACCACTGCTGCGGCTGCATCAGCTGAGTTATGAATTACCTGCACTCAGGCGGTTTGAGCATTTACGTTTTGAAAAGTAGCCAATAAAAAAGCTACTAAAAGAATTGTGTAAATTTTTAAAGATTTCATGATAATAGTTTTAAAGTTAATAATAGATTAAGAGAAATATTTGTAAGTCGATTTTAAAAAATATGCGTGTTAAATTAATGACTGAATGAAGATTACCCTAAATTGGATTTGAGAAAGATCATATCTTTTGTTTATTTTTTTATCATTATTATTAAACATAAAAATAGTAGAGAAAAAAATTATAGTGGATTGTACTCGCTTAAATTTGCCATTAGTTTTTTACGACTGTAAAAGATTCTGCTTTTCACGGTACCTATTGTTAAGTTTAGATCATCGGCAATTTCTTTATATTTATAGCCTTCATTGTACATATCAAAAGCACGACGAAAATCTTTATCTAGAGACTCAATACCTTGTGTCAGTTCTTTTGTGGCAACGATTAATTCAGGATTAAATTCTGTATCAAGTGTTCCTGAGTTGATATAATACAGATTGTCAGTCTGATCGATAATTGTTCTTGCTTTTTTATTTCTACGGTAATTGTTGATAAAGATGTTTTTCATTATCGTAAAAACCCATGCTTTGAAATTACTTTCGTTGACAAACTTTTCACGATAGATCAAAGCTTTTAGAAAAGTCTCCTGAAGAAGATCTTTTGCATCATCATCATTTCTGGTTAATTGCTTTGCAAAAACTTCAAGATAGTTTTGAAATCCGGTTAGCTTATAATTAAATTCGATTGCTGTCATGATTGATATTTGTTTAGTGTTTATGACGCATAATTAAACAAAATAATTACTTTGTCAAGTCTTTTTCATAAAAAGTTAAACAAAAAATGTTGATATAAATGTAAGTATCTGATAATAAGCTACTTAATTCCTATAAAAATTATTACTTCTTACTTATCATTACTTCTTAACTCAATGATATTCTTCCTTCCCCAATTAGCCTTCAATCCAATTGAGGAAAATTAAAAAGTAAAAAAGGAGCACATGATTTTGAAACATGTACACCTTTTACTACAAAATAGACTCTGGCGTGATATTTACTTATTATTCAACATAACTTTCCGACTGGAAATAACACCTCCACAATTGACCTGAATACTATATATTCCCGCTCTATAGCTTGATAAATCTATTGAAAAGCTTCCTCCCTCACTTTTCTCAGTATGCAATTGCTTTCCTGAGCTATCAAGAATTACGATTTCACTTGAAATATTATTTTTTGTTTCAACGTAAACCACTCCGCTTGTTGGATTAGGAAAAAGAAAAATACTAACATCGGAATTTTCATCTAATCCCAAATATTCGTCAAATTCAAAACTCCATGGATTGAAATCAAGATTTTCCTGACCTGCCGCAGCTACAGGAATTACTTTCCAGTAGTTTGGAACATCAAACTGATATGTAAAATTTGGGCTATCCGTAAAATTACAGTCATAATCTGACTGGCCTGGAAAATATGCTATTTCTGTTAAAGGAATTTGCCAAACAGCTGATGTTGTGTCGGTAGCACCAAAAACTTTAAAAGAAACTGGTAAAACATGGTCATTTTCAGGAAAATACTGCCAACTGAAAGCTACATATTGTGTATTACCTATTCTAATTATTCCTCCATCCTCAGGGTCTGGATTTACAACACTATTTGGATAAGGAATGAGTTGTGTTGAGAAAGACCAAATTTCAACCCCTTGTGCATCAGGTCCGTTGTTCTGATCTACTGTAGGTACAACAATCCAGTAATACGTTGTTGCGTATTCGAGTGGCGAACCTGCTAATGAAGCCATATAATCAAGCTGTCCTGTTGTGTAAGGCACCCAGGCAAGAAAATCAGCTTCATTTAAAACTGGATTTATTCCAATGTATACTTTAAAACCTGCTGGAGATGTATAATTCACCAAATCAATATATTCCCACTGTAATTCAGAAAGACTCACACTTACATCACCTACTCCTGATGGGTCTGGATTTCCAGCAACGCTGGGATAAGGATAAACAAAAATTTCTGTTTGAAACTGCCAGACCTCAACTTCTGGTGCCTCTGGTCCTCCATTTAGGTTTGCTGTTGGAACAACCACCCAAAAATATTCGGTTTCATAGTCTAACAAAGGAATATTTGCACTGTAATTTTCTACACCCAACTCCCAATTTACTATCGCAACTGGTTCTATTCCAGTAAAATCAGGGGTAGTATTCAAATAAACTTTGAATGCAGCCGGATTGATAAATTCAGGACTGATAAAATAACTCCATTGAAGATTTGAAAGTGATACCGGTACATTGTTGCTTCCGTTTTCAGGGAGTGGATTTATCGCTAAATCAGGATATGGATTCGCCAATTCATCCGCGCCAATGTCAGGGTTTGTCGCATCTCTTGGAGAACCATCATAGTCACTATCAATAATAATTGGAGTAATTACAGGTGTAGCATTTCCACGCGCCAATGTCTCTGCAAGTGGCTCAACATGAAGATCATTATTGCTTATAAATTGCACATCCTCTGTGAAAGAATTCTGATCAAATGTTATTGCTCTGGCCTGATAGGCCTCCAAGGTCTGATCAATGGCTGGTGCGGAGGAATTATGACCATAAAAAATAACATTGTTAGCTGAAGGGTCACCTGCAAAATAGATATTGTTATCCGTTTCACCATCAATATTGGTTAAGGCCGGGGTTCTCTTAAAGAAAGCAGCCCCAATTCCAGTTGCCCCTTCAGGAAAAGTTGTTTTGTTAATAAAAATATTGTTACGCATCACAACAGGATCAGTGTTGTTATAAATGATAAAAGCAGCAGAACTATGAGCCGGATTTGTAGCTTCAAAATCAAGTAATACTGTATTATAAAAAATATTTGCCTGGCTGTAAGTACGCACATTGATACCTCTGGATGCTGCATTCCCACTGATTGCTGATGCAGGGGCGGCTATACCTGAGATCATGTTGTTATAAACGTTGGATGTGATATCAGTACCAAAGACAATTATACCATCTGAAGTGTTGCTACCCCCACCAGTTGCTGTTATGTTTTGAATTAAATTATTGCTGATATAATAAGTAGCTTTCCTTGCACTGAAATAACACCCATAGACACTTGTAAAACTGCTTGTTGCTTCCTTTATAATATTATTGAAAAAAATAAAATCATTTGTCAATGGTTCAGATGGGTTTCCACTTAGTGTTGAAATGCCTGCAGGAGCTGTCGTTCCACTACCTATTCTGGTTAAATTCTGAATTGTTGTATTTGATAGACTAAACCCATTTTGGTCATCAATAAGAACTCCTGCCATTACGATATCAGAAATAATACTGCTGCCTCCCTCTTCTGTACCAATCTCATTTCCAACACTCATCAACAGGGTATTGCTGTTGCTACCATCAAAGCTGTAACCAATCATAACGTTTTGGATCACATTATTGTAAAACTTATTATGATGATTATTGCCCTCAAAAGCTGTTGCTGTAATAACAGGGGCAACGCGTATTCCTTCCGTTTGAAAAGGGTTTAGTTTGTTTAATGTAATTTGGATGTTCTTAATAGTATTCTGATGAGCACCATCAATGGCAGATTCATTGGTAATCCAAATACCGTATTCAAGATCATTTCCTGGATTTTGTATGTCAAGTCCATTAATTGTGAAGAAATCACTCCCTTTTAAGGTAATACCAGCATCAGTTGAGGATGAAGTACCTGAAAAGTTAATCACTGGCTTTACCCCTATCCCATTCCAAACGATAGCAACAGGTGAATCTTCTGTTCCGGATGCCGTAAAAAGTATAGGGATTTCATTGAAGACCACATTTCCCTGGACAACAAATGCAACACCTCCCTGGGCAACACCAAACAAGTTTAGAGAGTCTGCAATGGTCATAAGATTTGGATAATTAGCTGAAGGGACTTGTCTCTCTCCACCAATTTGAGAATAACCAACAATCGGTAATAATAGACCGAAAATTAGAGAAATTAATACATTTTTCATTTTTAATAATTTTGTTTCATTTAACTACAAAAATAAGCAAAACATGCCTAACATTTAGAAGCCAATTCAAGAGATCGATAATACTTAAACTGCGTTTTTCAATCCTTTAATGTATTACCTTAAATCCGCAAGATAGTTACTGACAAAAGCCGTTAAAACATTGTTTATAAGCATTTTACACAACATTTTAACGGCTGAAAAAGATCACCAATTTTAGTACTGCGAAACAAACAAAGTAGGAACGATAACTTTTTCAAACGTGAAATTACAAAAAATATCATCAAACGTAAGTCCTTTTGCAGGCATTTCTTTTGTTAA
>PHDU01000032.1 GCA_002842755.1 Bacteroidetes bacterium HGW-Bacteroidetes-1
AATGGATTTTCTTTTTGGTCACTTGCCTTAATGGTTGAAGATTATACTGACAATGAGATTTTGATAATGTCCGTTTCAAGTGGAGGGCCTATGAGCAATACACGTTTACTTATTACCCCCATTCCGCCCGGCACTCCAATGACTTTATTTAATGAAAATGATTGGCTCTGGGCAGGGTCTAGCCCAGACCAAGGAATTTCTCACCCTCAAAATTTACGAGCAGATTATGTTTTCAATGATAGAATAAATGGATTAGGGCCATATTTAACAGATCCTCAATATGTTTACACATATTTATATCTTTTTTTTAAAAGTGCCTATTTAGGACCCGGTGTCGCGGAAAGTAGAATTTTCTGGGATTATGGTTTCTGCGGATATAGAAAGATTTATGGACCTGAACTCAATCAGTATTTGTTGAGTACAAA
This sequence comes from Bacteroidetes bacterium HGW-Bacteroidetes-1, assembly GCA_002842755.1. Taxonomy (GTDB): domain Bacteria; phylum Bacteroidota; class Bacteroidia; order Bacteroidales; family F082; genus JALNZU01. The sequence goes on from PHDU01000032.1 coordinate 426, forward strand.
AGATTTAATTGATGAGAACAATCCTCAATACAACGGTAGTTTGAACGAGGATTTAATTATTGGGTTGTTTTCTATAAACTGTCAGGATTTTCGGTGTTTAAATCCTCCATGTCCTAGTCCAGGTCCTTACCTTACTTTGAGCTGGTTTCAGCATTCATATTATGCCCAAGTTTACTTGAGGACCTTTATTGGCCCCCAATTTGATTAATAAACTTTTAATAAGCATCAATAATTCTTACATTTGTTATCATGAACAGGTCAATTAAACTCATAGTTTATCTCATCATTGTTGTTTTTTCACTAACAAAAGCTGGTGGACAACCTGTGTGGATCAGTACAGGTGATTATGTGACACCAAGCATTATGCATGATACAGAAAGGGGTTATTTCTTTGTCGCGAGAAGTACAAGGCTATTACCAGACGGATCAATTGGACAGTCCATTGCTGATATTTCAAATATCATTGTGCAAACTGATAAAGACTTGAAAACCATGCACACGATAAACATTTCCATGATAGGGGAATGGAATGTGTTTCTTACAAAAGCCTTCAAGGTTGATCCTGAAAGAATATTGTTGACGGGTATTGCCTATCACAACAAACATGATGAATACCGAATCGGAATGATTTGGATGGATTCTGACTTGAATTTGTTGCGTGACACAATAATTGGAGTTGATAACTATTATTTGAACCCTCATGGTTGGATGATAGAAAATCAGGCAGGTAATCTTGTTACTTATGGAACATTATTTGTGAAAGACCAACCAACTATCAATGTTACACCTTTCAACTATTTCTTTCTTGTGCTAGATCATGAGGGATCTGTATTAGAATTTTCCGAACAAGTATTAGAAGGCTCTCCTATTTATGTAATTCCGTTAGCGGATAACAAATATCATATGTTAGGTACCAACAAAACCAACATCCAACTGAATAGCGATTTCACCTATGACACCACCTTGGTACTCAACTTACCAATGGATAATGTTATTATGCCAATAAGGTTGCAACCTTATAACGATAACAGCTATTTTGTGCTTGTTGAATATATTGTTGGTGCTGGACCAGATTATTTCGACGTAGATCTGGCGGTATTCCGAGTAGATAGTGAGGCCCATATACTAAGCACCTTTGCTTATGGCTTTGCAGATACTACGGACTGGGGAACTGCTGTAAGTTACTTCCATCCTGACACCTTGTTTGTTGGTGGGGCAAGGAAAATTGAGCCGTTTCCGGCAGATTCAAATGATTTCAATCATCTTTTTGTGCACAAAACAACTATTTCCGGTGAGATCGTTTCTACTGCTTTTTTTGGAGTCAGCGGCCAGGTTAACTTGGGCGGACTGTTAGCCACTTCCGATGGAGGTTGTATTATGTCTGGAACATACAACGACTTTTTAACTTTTCCTGGTTCAAATATCACGGATGCATTTTTTGTAAAAATGGATGCCAATGGAACAATAACAAAGCTTGATGAATCAAAGCTTCAATTGCATCCTCAGAAGTATTTGGTTTACCCAATTCCCGCGAAGAACCATTTGATGATCCGGAGTAAAGATAACTTTAGAACAAAGGCCTCATTTTTTAACGCTAACGGAGTTTTGATTACAAGTCTGAATTTTATTTCCAACGCTGAGATTGATGTTTCAGGTTTTCAATCGGGGATATATTTTCTACAACTCATCCAACAGGATGGTTATAGTGAAACTAAAAAACTGCTGATCAAAAACTGAAATTTCGCTTCATGCCGGGTTTAATAGTAGGAGCGAATACAATAAATAATAAGAGGCTGTTTCAAAACGAAACAGCCTCTTTAACTTTCCTTTAATCTGAATTAAAGATTATCTGAGCACGAGTTTTTTAACTTCTTTTTTCTCTCCTGTCTGAATCATTAGCATATACATTCCCTTTGGATGTGACGAAAGATTCAGCTTTGCTGATTGTCCGTTCCACTCAAACTGATCCATGAGATTGCCGGTTAAAGTGTATAATTTGATGGTAGAAGCGCTGTAAACTTCAGTGCCGCTAACAGATACTTCTATCAATCCTGTAGTAGGATTGGGATAAACCACAAACTCCGAAGCATATATTTTTTCTCCAACGCCAACGATAGGATTGGTAGCAAAAACAACCAGATTGCAGGCCACATCAAGTACAGGATTGAAACCATCATTGCAGTCGGAGCAAGTTACCCCTGTTACACAATCGGGATGATTCGGATGACATAGATCGACATATTGTTCGTAAAACTTATACTGAAGCGTGAAGTTGCCATTTGAAACATAAGGTGTCATATTAAAATCAAACCATTGGGCAATTGAGCCGGGACACCAACCTGCACGGTTGTGATACCATGTTCCGCTTTGGGGTTGACAACCATCCGGATTTGGATTGCAAACATTCCAGTTGTGTTGTGTGAATGTTTCTGCACCATTTACCCATAAATGGTGTGTAGCATTATAAAACTCAGCTGCATTACTTGTATTGAGATCGCCCCAGCCATGGCCTGACGAAACAAGCTTCAACTTTGATGCGATAGCATTATCAGGAAACTCAAACGACCAGTCTTCAACTGGCTGAAGGTTGGCGTAATCACCAAAAGGATAAACATCTTTCCAAACTTCATAAACCGAACTATAGAGATAAGTTGGGGTTCCTTGCCGGTAATTGAGTGTTAATTTATATTCGTAACCGTTATCCAATGTTTCGCAATTGAACCGAAAACTTACTTTTCCCTGAAGTAAAGACATATAATCTGTCAGATCAATTGTGTGGGAACATGCTACACCATAAGGTGTTATATATCGTATAACCTCAAACCAGCGACCGTCAATACCTCTGGCATCAACGCTGGCTTTACGATCCCACTCGCCGCAACCTCCTGAAGGGCAGGATACTTCGAGTGTGGCTGTGATCTGGTCGAAAGCTCCAAGATAGGAAGGTAGTTCGGCTTCCACAGTCTGGGTGGCATTGCTTGGACTTATCCAAACATCTTCAGCAGCAACAACTGTCATGTTAGTAGCATCTGCAACAACATTGATATTTACATTTTGTGTTGCTGAAGCACCAAAATTATTGGTCGAAATGATTGTTAATACGTAGTTTCCATGTGAAGGAGGTGTCCACCAAGCTGTATAAAATCCTTTACTATACAAATCCTGAGCAGGAATATTTTGTCCATTGACCTGAAACATCACATCCTGAACAGAGAACAATTCAGGATAATCTATACTCGTCTTGACAGAAAGTTGTACTGGCGATAGTGATGGCATATACAAATTTCCTGGTAGAGGATGACGTGCATCAATTACCGGAACAAAGGTTGTGGGGTTCAGAACCATAAAGCAATTGTCGATTGGAACTGCCGGGTCATATTGATCATTACCGGGTTGTGATGCTCTCACTGTTACCTGTCCGGCTTGTCCGGTAAGTGTAATTGTGTTTCCACTGATGGTAGCCGGACCGGAAATAATTTCAAAAATAACAGGCAGACCTGAAGTTGCTGATGCTTCGATAGTAAATGGCTGATCTGTTGTAAGCCGGTTTGTAATCTGTGGAAAAGAAATGGCTTGGTAACCTGCATCGAGTGTTCCATTGAAATTAGAAGTTTCACCTGTCATAGCAAAATTCATCAGGTCGGCATCACGTTCTCCAGTGCCAATTTCGCAAATTAGTTTTGTGATGCTTGTATTATCACCTCCAGGCTCACCTTGATTAAATTTGTAATACAAATGAAGATCGGGTTCATTTCCTGTGGGCTCTGTTTCCATCATTGACTGAATTTCGGTTTGTGTGAGTGCTTTCTTCCAAACAGTGACTTCATCGATCCTGCCGCCATAAACAAAATTGAAACCGCCCAAAAGGCTTTTTCCAATTCCAAATGGCACATTTTCGCCAAGAAATATACCGGAAGCAGCTGCACTTCCTCTTAGAACGCCATTTACATAGAGTTTGACTGTGTTCACATCAAAAACCCATGCAATGTGCTGCCAAACCTGCGGAATTGCCGTATTGGCTGGAGAAACGTACTGGTGTAGTCCTGTGGTGGTAACCAAACGACATTCCATCACCCCATTGTTCAGCTGAATGAGGTAAAACTCCGCATTGCCCGAACCTACCCTGAAACCCATATACCCTTGCCCATAAACAAGAGCATCAGTGTAAAACCAACCTGTCATAGTGAGTTGGGTTGTGTTGGAAAAGTATTGCGAAGCATTTTGCAAAATTGCAAAATCATCGACTCCATCGAAATGCAGATACTGATTTGACTGCGCATTCAGAAGTGCAGGCTGCATGAAGAACAAAACAACGAATAGCGCAAGCATTTTTGAGTAGATTTTTTTCATAATGTTTTTGTTTTTGAGTTACTATTTAATTCTTAACTAGAATTTCAATTGAATTATAAGTTTTCAAAAAATCCACCATAATTTCACCTGAGGAGCATCTCCGCCTTGCTGGGATATTGCAGCTGACATGCTTTCGCTGTTGTATGCTGCCTCAGAAGGTGGATAAGGAAGACGAAAATGGTTTAAAGGGATTCCGTTGCTGGGTGTTAATGCGGTTCTGCGTGCTAATGCATATGCTTCCGCTGGTTGCCTGAAAGCATCAAGCCACCATTGTGTATAAATAAACTGAAGCTTTTGTTCATCAGATGTTGCATTCCAAAAGCCAAATTGCATTTGCACAGATACTGGAGTGATGTTGCTGGGGATAGGAATTGTTTCCGGAAAAGTCATTGAAGATGAGGGTAATTTCGAGTTTCGGGAAACTTGCATCCACCATTCCACCGAGGAGTTGATTCCATTTAAATATTCAATTTCAGCCTGAACCTTGTCCATGCCCACGCCAATACCACGAAAATATGCCTCTGCCAGAAGGAAATGAGTTTCTGCGCCGGTAATGAGTATTATGGGCATAAAGTCTTCATCACGCACAACGAAATAGTTGAAAGGAGAATAGATGCAGGTTTCGCCTTTTATTTGAAATGCTCCAAGCTGGTCGCGATGCGATCCATAAGGTATTCCTCCTGAAGATGGTGTATTTATATCAGGCAGCTGAGGGTAAGGTTTCCACTTGTTCGCATTATTGGTTTCAAAAAATATATAGGCTCTGGGGTCAAAAATGCCGCTTCCATCGATACTGTCATGGCGTGAAAGTTGACGCCAAACATTAGACCCCATTCGGAGGTTGTTGTGTTCGCGGAACGACCAGTTAAGACTTTCGTTTTTGAAACCCATTGCCGATGGCCATAAACAAGCACTTTCAAGCAAAGGATTGATGAAATCATATCCCTGAATGACGGGGAGATTGTTATCAACGATTTCTTTGATGATACTACCAGCAAGCTCAGGTTCTATTTCTGACATCCGCATGGCATGCCTTAAGCGCAGTGAATTGGCAAGTTTTCTCCATTTAAGCATATCACCGTTAAAAAGTTTATCGAAGCCGATAAAAGTTCCATAAGCTCCTGTAAGTGGTACTGCGAGAGTGATATTTTCTTCTGCCCATTGAAGGTCTTCCAGCAATTGGAGGTAGATTTCCCGCTGAGAGTCGTAACCCGGACGTAGCTGGTTCAAATCCTGAAAGCCATATCCAGCCTTACTGAAGGGTATGTCGCCAAACAAATCGGTTACTTTGAAGGTTTTCATCGCAAGGGTAATTTTGAGCATTGCTTGCATATTTATTACACCAGGTGATTCTTCATAAGATTCCATTCTTTTTTCGAGTTCCCTTATTTCAGGCAATGTGCCATAATAATTTGTCCAGATGCTTTCTGTGCCAATTGTATAATTGCCCCATGCTTCCTTTGTGAGGGCTGCAAGCTGGGTTTGCTTATAAAGTATCTCGTTGTTGATATAAAACTGTTCATCGCCTGTGGGTATCAAAGATTGAATCACAGTGTTGAAAAGTGATCCATCGCTGGCGGTAGTGAATCCGTGTGGGTTTGTGTTTATTTCATCAAAATTTTTGGTGCATGAAGTCAATGTAATCAGACTTATCGCAGAAATTCCAAAAATCAACATTATTGCTTTCATTACTTTTTTCATTTTCGTTGATTAAAATCCGGCACTCAACCCAAGTACAAATGACCTTGTTCCGGGATAAGAGGCCCACTCAAAACCTTGTGCATTGCCGGCTCCCATAATTCCTTCAGGATTTATTTTATCGGGTAATGTTGTATAGATGTAAAATAAATCACGTCCTGTAACCGAAAGGGTGAGGCTTTGAAATATTTTAGTTTTATCAATAATTTTTGTGGGTAAGGTGTAGGACATTGATATTTCACGCATTTTAACCCAGGTATTTTCCAAAATTCCGGGTGTTGAAACAAACTTTCCCCATCCGCCTGCATTGGGCAGGTATTTGTAAAAATAATGAACTACAGTGGTGTTTGGTGTTCCATCTTCATGCACGCCAGGCAAAATGACTCCGATATTACTGGTGTTTCCGGCCGGATCGGTATAAGGCAAGCCACCGCCTTCGCGCTCAATCAGTGTTTCTGGGCTTTGACCTGTCTGAAGTGAAATCACATACGAACCACTGTAAATATCGCCACCCCATTTGGTGTCAATAAGCATGCTTAATTTGAAGCCTTTATAGGTAAGCATTGCATTCCAGCCTGCGATAAAATCCGGTGAGGCATTACCGATGGGTACGCGGCTGTCGGTAATAAGGTATTTTGTTCCTTCAGCATTTAAAACACGGTTGCCATTATCATCGTAAATATAGGCGTATCCGCTGATGGTTCCAAAGTCATCGCCGACTTCAAGTACCATCGCCGGGCCATTCAATCCCCAGATATCAGCCAAAAGGTAAGTGTCTGCATCGCTACCAAGACTAACAACCTTATTTCTGTTTCTTGCAATATTAAATCCACTTCTGATGGTGAGATGTTTTGTTCGGACAGGCACAGTATTCAAAATAATTTCAAAGCCTCTGTTGGTCAGCACGCCTTCATTGGTCATAATATTTGATGCACCGGAAGATGTAGGAATTGGAAGGTTGGGAATAATCTGATCAAAAGAATAGAGGTAATAATAAGTGAAGTCAAGATCGATTCTGTTATCAAAGAACCCAAAGTTTAAACCCGTTTCATAAGCATTTACACGTTGTGGCTTCAATAATTTCGGTGGAATTGTTAAAGGAAAATTTGAAGTTTGTTGTCCTCCAAACCTAGCTGTATTGTAATAGAATGAAAGTAGATAGGGGTCTGTATCTGTTGCTGTTTGGGCCAAACCACCTCTGATTTTCATGAAATTTAACCAAGGAATTATTTCTGCAAAATTGAATACCTCTGACGGGATAAAACTTAAAGAAAGGGAAGGGTAGAAGTAGGAGTTTGCGCCGGCAGGAAGCGTAGATGACCAGTCGTTTCGGCCTGTAAGTTCAAGGAAAAGATAATTGGCATATGACAAGTTGAGGAAAGAGTAAACAGAATTATTGCGTTTGCGCAGAATGCCTTCAACTGGTATCATGGATTGTGCTGAATTACCGGGTTGCTCCACAATGGTAGTGTTATTGTCATCGGTTGTGAAAATGGTTTCAGTGTAATTGAAGAAGGTGTACATATTGGGATAATACCATGTGCCGGAATGCCCATTGATGAAGTAATAATCTTGATTCCATCGACTGGAACCAGCTGTAAATCTTATGTCAAATGAAGAGTTCAATACTTTATCTTTAAATGCAGTGACAGTAAAATCATAATTATCACCAATATTTCTTGAAAGGCCGTTGCTGTAATATCCATCCTGAAGTCCGATCACATCGATGGGTTTGTTTCTTGTTTCAAACTGTTCGATGGTAAAATCACGTCCAACTCTTCCCTGTGCGCTAATTCCCGTAACGATGTCATAAGTTAAAGTTAGTGCGGCTGTATATTTGTCCCTGTTCAGCGTTGTATTATTGTTGTAATAACCCCACCATAGCGTTGGACTCACATAATAAAACGGATATCCTTCCTGCGGGTTTTGTGAGCCGTCAGCGTTTTGATAATTTTGTTTATCGATACCTTGATAACTTCTCGGCCATGAATAGAGCAATCCTTTATTGAATGAATTCGCATCTTCGCCGAGCATCGGGCTGTTTAATCTTTGAAAGTTGATAAAGGAAACGGTGACATCGGTTTTCAGTTTTTCACTGATGTTCAGATTGGCTCCAAGGTTTATCGTTGTTCGGTTGAAATTGCTGTTATCAACAATAGGTTTGTTGTCCTGTCGTGTTAAAGAAACCCTCATCGTACCCTTTTCGTTTCCTCCTGTGGCCGATATGTTGTGTGTCACTGTATATCCGTTTTGATAAGGAATTTTGAGATTATCGGGCTGTGGTGACCATGATCTCATTTTCCCATCCCACCATTTCACCAGCTGACCCTCCATTTTCGGGCCCCAGGAAACGGCAGGGCCATAATATCCAAACTCAGCACTGGTGCTGGAGGTTTCACCCTGTTGATTGATGATAAGATTTTCGTTTCCATAAATGCCGGGATAAAGCAAAGTGTCGCCCGACATAGGAAATACAGCAGGGGTAAATGAAATCGGGCCTCCATGACCATAAATATTCTGCACTTCCCGGTAGCGGTATGGGTTAGTGGTTTTGTAATCAACATTATAAGTTATTCCAATCCCTTTTTGTTTGCTACCACGTTTTGTGGTGATAAATAATACGCCGTTTGCACCCCTTGATCCATAAAGTGCCGATGCCGCTCCACCTTTCATGAGTGTCATATTTTCAATGTCGAAGGCGTTCAGGTCGTTTATTACGCTTCCCCAATCGACACCTCTGCCAATATTTGTAAGTCCTGGAATATTTTCCATGGGAATATTGTCAACTACTATCAATGGTTGATTGTCGGTGCCAATATTGTTATTTCCTCTTATAACAATTCTGGTTGAGCCTCCTTCAACACCATCCGACTGGGAAATCTGTACACCTGCCGAACGACCTGAAAGGGCATTTAAAACATTGGGTGCTTTTGAATCGACAATGACTGATGACTCAACTTTTTCGGTTGAATAACCGATTTCACGCTTTTGGCGTCTGATACCTAAAGCGGTTACGACGACTTCTTCAAGCTCTTTGGTGCTTTCTTTGAGCTTTATGTTAATTACTTTTTTTCCTTCAACGGGTATCTCAACAGTTTCGTACCCCACAAAACTGATTACAAGCACTGATTCTTCTTTGATTCCGGAAATAGTAAAATTACCATCAAAGTCTGTAACAGCGCCAATCAAAGTGCCCTTTATCTGCACTGTGACACCAATTAGCGGCAAGCCATCTTCAGCAGCGGTTATGGTGCCATTGATGGTTAAATCCTGCGCAACAAGTGCACGGATAAGTAGCAATAAGAAAGCAAACGTGAAAGTGATTTTTTTCATATACCTGCAATTTGGCAGTTGTTTATTCATTTCAAAATTACAAAAAGAATCAAATGTTTAACGATTTTGATTTCATGAATTAATTCAGTATAAAAAATAGACATTTTTAACCTGATTAATTCATAGTATAAACTTGAAAAAAGACAAAAGAAAAAAGTAAAAAGACAAAAGAATTATAACATTAGCAAGGAAATCAAATAAAATCATCTTTACAAAATAAATTATGAAAATAGATTGGTTGCAACTGCCTGACTTTTATTTCATACAAAAAGTAGATAATATTTCCGAATAAAAAAAGTTTTTCGTATTCCAATTTCCTTGGTGCGTAAAATCGGATATCCTCTTTTTTAAATCTGAAGATGTAAGGCATTATATCTTAACGAAGTGAATCATAATGAAAATCTTTTACCAGTCCGCTGATTGGCATTTTATGAATCTCATTCGAAGAAGGATCGCCTTTAACAAATTTGTTTTCCAACTGCAGTGTTAATAATTTTCAGATACCAAACTTAATAGAAATTGCAACAAATTGTTACGAGAGCACATTTCAAAATAATACTTTCTTCTTACTTAAGGGATTGCTTTTCAGGCGATAAAAAACTCTGTTTAGAAAGGATAAGCTAAGTTTAAATAAATCTGCATGCTTTATTGTTTTTTACAAAGTAATGTTTTTTAAATTTGAGCATGTAATTTCAATGGGTAAACGCAATATCAATCATATGAAAAATCAATGTATACCAATGCTGTTTTTTTTGTTTTTAACCCTAGCATGCAGCAGGCCTGCAGCTGAAGCCCTTGAAGACAATAATACATATCAGTTTCCAGAAGATCCCTTTGTAAGGGAAAAACTTGACAGCTGGAGCGACTGGAAGTTTGGAATTATCATACATTGGGGGCCATACAGCGAGTGGGGAATTGTCGAAAGCTGGAGTCTTTGCCCTGAAGATGAACCCTGGTGCGAACGTCGTGGGCCATATGCTGAAGATTATGCCACCTATTTGAAAGCTTACAAGGACATTCAGAAACAGTTTTATCCTGAAACATTTAATCCCGAAGGGTGGGCAAAAGCAGCCAAAAAAGCAGGAATGAAATATGTTGTTTTTACTACTAAGCACCATGACGGATTCAGCATGTTCGATACAAAATACTCTGATTATAAAATTACCGGTAGTGAAAGTCGATTTGCTGAACATCCAAAAAGCAATGTTGTCGAAGAAGTATTTTCAGCTTTTCGTAATCAGGGGCTTGGAATTGGCGCCTATTTCAGTAAGGCCGACTGGCACCATCATGATTACTGGTGGCCCTATTTTCCTTCTCTCGATCGCAACGTGAACTACAATCCTGAGAAGTATCCTGAAAAGTGGCAGCGCTTTAAAGATTTCATTTTTAATCAGATACAAGAGTTGATGAGCGATTATGGGAAAATTGATCTGCTTTGGCTCGATGGTGGATGGGTGCGGCCAGCCGCCTCACTAACAGAGGAAACCCGTTCTTGGTTGGGGAAAAACCAGTGGATACAGGATATTGATATGCCAGCAATTGCAAAAATGGCACGCCAGCACCAACCTGGTTTGCTTATTGTGGATCGCACTGTGCATGGTGAATTTGAAAACTATCGCACCCCTGAACAACAAATTCCTACTACAATACCTGACTATCCTTGGGAAAGCTGTATAACGCTGGGCGATAGCTGGTACAGTACCGGTCCGAATGAAGAATATAAATCGGTACATTGGGCAGTTCATACACTCGTTAAAATTGTCTCAAAAGGCGGAAACCTTCTCCTTGGTGTTGGTCCTGATAAAACCGGAGAGTTCGTTCCTGAAGTATATGAGCGCCTTGAAGAAATCGGAAAATGGATGGAAATTAATGATAAAGCCATTTACAATACCCGTCCTTTATATCCTTACGAAGAAGATAAATTGTATTTTACACAATCAAAAGATGGTCAGAAAAGCTATGCTTTTTATCTTTCTCAGGAAGAGGAAGAATTACCGGAAACCATTGTGCTGTCTAAAGTATTCTTAAAAGATGCATTTGAAGTCAGACTACTTGGCTTTGATGATTTGCTTCCAGTTGTAACCCACAAAGACCATAAATCGGTAAATCTGACTCATTCGATCCGTATGAAATTTAAAGACTGTCCGGCATTGGTTTTTGCAATTGAAAACCAATGATCTTGTTAATGAAAAATTGAAGCTAAATCGTCTTTGGAGCCGTCTTTTTTTTGTTCTTCTTTTCTACCTTTTCAAGGTTTTCTCTCACCCTGAAAGATGCAATCCTTTGAATAATGTCAAGTGGGAGGGGCCCATTTAGCGGAAATTTTCGGAACATTCTGCATTACTCCACTAAGAAATTTCGGCTTCGGAGGCTGTAATTCCTGAAGGGTTTGGGTAATACCTGCACCATCAATATAGTCTTTCCAATCGCCATGAGGACGTCTTTGTCTCATTGAACTATTTTCATTAGGATTGTTAATTCATTGAAAAAGTTGCCGGAGAATTGAAATAAAGAGGGAGTGACTAAACTCTTATTAAAATGTTTACTGAAAAATACGGGATTCTGATCTGGATATGCTAAATTTGCAGCTTATGATTGTAAATGAAGCTTATATTTTACTTGGTTCAAATTTGGGTGACAGACAGGTTAATCTTTCCAATGCGATGGTTCAAATTGCATTGGAATGTGGCATTATCACCAAAAGGTCATTGATTTATGAAACTGAGCCCTGGGGCTTTGAAGGGGTTCCTGATTTTCTAAATCAGATTATTATCGTTCAAACACGCTGGCAACCACTTACTTTATTAATTCGTTTGCTCGAAATAGAGGCTCAGTTGGGTCGTGTCCGTAATCCTGAAGGGAATTATATTTCAAGGACGATAGATATTGATTTATTGTATTTTGCAGATCAAATTATTGAATCGTCTGCCTTAACAATACCTCACCCTCGATTGCATTTACGTAATTTTGCGCTTAGACCACTTGCTGAAATTTCTCCTGATTTTGTGCATCCGGTTTTGAGACAATCCAGTAAAATGCTTTTGGAAAAATCCGTTGATCCTTCAAAGGTCAGGGTTTTTGAACCATTGAAATCAGTTGTTTAAATCAGTTGAGTTTTAGAAATGATACCCTATAATTTCATCGCCATCGAAGGTACAATTGGTGCAGGAAAAACGTCTTTGTCCAGAAGAATCGCTGAAGATTTCAATGCCAGGCTTATTCTTGAGCAGTTTGAAGACAATGCCTTTTTACCTAAGTTTTATGAGGATCAGGAGAAATATGCTTTTCCACTTGAAATGTCATTTATGGCTTCCCGATTTCAGCAACTAAAGGAGCAATTGGGCAATTATGATCTCTTTAGTAAGTTTACTATCTCTGATTATTACATTATGAAGTCGATTATTTTTGCTCGTAAAACTTTACCTGCTGATGAATTGGCGCTTTTTACACGTTTTTTTAATTTCATAAGTTCAACTTTGCCGAAACCTGATTTACTGGTATACCTTTATCTGGAAGTTGATAAATTACAAGAAAACATACGCCGACGCGGAAGAAGCTATGAACAGCAAATTAAGGATGAATATCTGACGCAAATACAGGCTGGTTATTTTGAATATATGCGTCAGCAGCAAGAGATGCGGATTTTGCTTCTCGACATGAATAACATGGACTTTGTTAATCGTGTGTCAGATTATGAAAGAATCATTGATGTGATTTCGAAAAACTATCCTATTGGAGTGCATCGTATTACTTTCTGAGGGCTGTTTCAAAAAATGGCATTTATTGTTTTGTATTGATTTTGAAATCCTGATTCGATTTATAAATAAGGATATCATGGCATAAAAAAAGGGCTGGTCAAAAATGGCCAGCCCTTTTTTTAGAATAAGGTAATGCTATTTAACAATACTCTGGAAATCAGGTTCGCCAAATAATTTAACGAATTCACGATCCCATTTTGCTGTATTCTTATAGTTTTCATCTTTCTGAATAGCTTTCATAAGATTGCTGTAAACGTCAGCATTATTATTGGTGCGGGCACCAATAACTGCCATGAGGTAATCAGCTTTAGCAGAAGCAGGAGCACATTCTAGTGTGGCTTTGGCTGCATCATATTCTTTGTTGAGAAGTTGTGCCAAACCAAGATTGTAATCACATTTTTCTGATCTCATTAAGCTTACAGCTTTAGGATAATCACCTTTGTAAATATTAACTATTCCCATATTGTAATCCACATCTCCACCGAGTTGTTTGGCTTTTATAAGGTTTTGTTCAGCCTTTACAAAGTCACGTTCCGTAACTGCAACAGCAGCGATACTGTTATAAACGATTGGTGATTTATCTGTCATGGTAACTCCTTTATCGAGTAACCTTTTTGCTTCAGCCATATTGCCCAATTGAATTTCAACTTCTGCAGCATTGGCAACAGCCCTGAAACAAGTTGGATGTAATTCCATTGCGCTGGCATAAATCATTTTTTTCGTTCTCAAATCTTCAGTTAAGGTTGCAGCATAAAGAAGTTCATTAAGTTGCAATTTTGAAGGATCTGAGGTAGATAAAGCTGCAATTTCTTCATCTGTCTTTTTAGGCTCAAAATTATTAACAGTAATCATTGCACGACGAAGTGGAGGAAGAATGTCATTTTCAAGTTCAGGATAAATCAGAATCATATTTCTTATTTCCTGTTCTCTTTGCGTTACATTTGAAGAACGAACAACATTAAGGATTGCATTTTTATCTTTAATATTGGAAGCTTCAACAGCATTGATGAATCCGTTCCAGTCAGGGCCATTGGCACTGCGTTCAAATTTCACATCAGCTACATTTGTGTATGAAACGGTCGTTTTCTTATCCTTCAACATTTTACCAAGTTCAGTTTCTATATATTTAATGGCTGTACCGGCTCTTCTATCTGAAAGTCCATCGTTGAAAGTTTCTTCTCCTTCAGGTGAAGCCCATCCAGCAATGTTGATGTCTTTTAATTCCCATCCCTTTGCAATGTTTTGGGTAACTGCCTTCAACATATCAATGTTTTCCTGCTTTTTGTTGAGTGGCAGGTTCATATTAAGGTTGTGCAGGTTAACCTGATAGAAAATTGTTGCGTTTTGAGATGCAACAGTAACTTTTTCATATCCATGTGCGGCAACAGAAGTTTTAAGGTTATCATCGATACGTTTTGATGTATAAACAACACCATCAGCAAGTTTGCGCTGATCTGCCTGAAAGTAGCTTTCGTTTTCTATGATGCTTTCACGGGTTGTATTGGTGATGGTCTTTGCTGGATAGATAAGTGGAGCAACAACCAGTTCACTTGCATTCATGTTTGGATGATAAGGAATCTTATCAGTATAAGTGAATGAGCCTCCTTTGGCATAGTTGATAAGCGTGCCATCACCTGTTACGGCTTCACCTTTAAAGGTCATTGGTTTCAAAGCTACTGATCCACCGTCATAGGTAAGAACTGGAGTGAAATTCATCACAGCATTTTTCTTAAAATACTTTGGAGGGAAGGTGCCTTTGATAGTAACCAGAACTGAATCACCCTTTTCTTCAAGTGGGTCAGGAATAGCCTGTAATGTGACATTGCCAAAATTATCAGCCATGCTCTTTACACTATTGCTGATAAATTTATATCTTAAACCAATATTAAAATGAGAGTACATATCATTTCTCACTGTACCTTCCGGCCAATAGCGCGGCGTTGTACCGTTATCTTCAAAAGCGTCAATATTATCACTATCAGCAAAATTAAAAGTGTAATCAGCATAAATATCTACCTTTTCACTCATTCTGAAATTAAAGTCAGCTCCAAAAGGAAATGTCCAGGCACTGGCTCTGTCACCCATCCAGCCTTTTTCAGTATCATTGGTTCCATAACCAATCTCATGCAGTAAAGTGCCATCCAGTAAATCAACAGATCTTGCCTTCCAGTTTATCTGGCCAAATCCAATATGTGGTGCAAATGTGAACATTCTGTCTGGATTATAACCAAAGATGAGATTTACAAGGTTAAGAGACAGGTTGATATTGCCATCAAGGAAGCTGTTTTCGTCAATTTCTGCATTTCTAAGCATGCCATTTTGAATGGCTTCTTTTTCGCCACCAAGCTTTCCTCCGCCAATTTTACCGTAAGCTCCAAAGAAGGGTGTAATTTGGTATCCGATACCAACGTTTCCATTTAATTTGAAGTGTTTTGGGTCTGGTGCAAAGCCAAATTGGTTCAAGTCACCATGAAACATACTTAATCCTGCTTCACCTAATATAAACCAGTGACGGTCAAATGATGAGGTTTTCTTTTCTGTTTTTGGTTGTGCATCATCCGATTGTCCATAAAAATTAAGTGGAACAAAGGCTAGCATCATGATCATGGAAAATCCTAAGAGTAGATGTTTTTTTTTCATAACAATTTGATTAGGTACATTTTTAATAATATTCTACTTGTTAAATCAATTTCAAAATTACTTACAATAGTAGTTTTATAATAACATAGTTAATGCAAAAGTATTAAAATAAAAGTGAATTGCAAATAGATGGACTGTTAAAAATGAATAATTTTCAAAGAGGTGCTAAAATATTAATTCATAAATACTTAAAGCAAATTGTGTAGGGTCTAATTAGAATCGTTTATTTTATCTAAATACATGAATATCAAATTAATAGATTCAGTATGCATCAACGCTAAATAGGTAAAGTCTATTTTAAAAGATTTTAAAGTTGAATCAATTGAAGAGTTTTTCAATAAACACCATTTTGATAAACATAAAAAATAGTTCTTTGGAATTAGTTTGGAGTATCTTGAATTTCTTGTAGATACAAATTTTATTACTGAGGATTATTGATGAGTATTCATCAATTTGCTAAATACATGCCACATAACAATACCACCACAAACTGATACATTGAGCGAGTGCTTTGTCCCTGCCTGAGGTATCTCAACGGCAGCAGCGCATCTGGAAAGTGCCTCAACAGAAACGCCATCTACTTCGTTTCCGAAAATAAATGCCATATTTTCTGAAGGTTCAAAATCCCATAGGATTGAGCTTTGGGTTGTTTGTTCCACACAAAAAGTCTTGTACCCTTTTTTTTCAAGCGCTTCAATGGCTTGCACCGAGCTTTCAAAATATTTCCATTCAACCGTATCCGTTGCACCTAAAGCAGTTTTATTTATCTCACGATGTGGGGGTTGTGCTGTAATTCCACATAAATACAACCCTTCTATCTTAAATGCATCAGCCGTGCGAAAAAATGATCCTACGTTGCTTAAAGAGCGGATATTTTCTAAAACAATTATTACAGGAAGCTTTAAGATGTTTTTGAATTCTTCAGAACTTACACGGTTTAGTTCGTTCATGCTTAATTTTCGCATCACTTTTTGTTGCAAAGTTAAAAAATGTAATGCTTTAGGCGAATGTTGGTTTAGTTTTATGCAGTCTGTGTATATTTGCTAAAATAAAGTCCAGGTTCTAATCATAAAAATCTTATGTCAAAAGTTCAAAATGGTGTCGAAACACCTCTTATGAAACAGTATAACAGTATCAAGGCCAAATATCCCGATGCTTTACTGCTGTTTCGTGTGGGCGATTTTTATGAGACATTTGGCGAAGATGCGATCAAAGCGTCGGCGATTTTGGGAATTGTACTTACACGAAGAGCCAATGGAGCAGCGGCGTATATGGAGCTTGCCGGCTTTCCTCATCATTCACTTGATACTTATTTGCCAAAATTGGTAAAAGCCGGACACAGGGTTGCTATCTGCGATCAGCTTGAAGACCCCAAGCTTACAAAAACCATTGTAAAAAGAGGTGTTACGGAGTTGGTTACTCCAGGAGTATCATACAATGACAATGTACTTAACCAAAAGGAGAACAATTTTTTAGCGGCTATTCATCTTCAGGAAGGTCACTCGGGAATTTCATTTCTGGATATTTCAACAGGTGAGTTTTTTATTGCAGAGGGAAATATTGAATATATTGATAAGCTTTTGCAAAGTTTTAACCCAAGCGAAATTATCCTTCAACGCAATAAACGGAAAATGTTTCTTGAGACATTTGGCGACCGGTTTTACTTGAATGTTTTTGATGACTGGGTTTTTACCTGGGATTTTGCAAATGAAGCGTTATGCAATCATTTTAAAACAACATCATTAAAAGGCTTTGGAGTTGAAGATTTTAAGGTTGGTGTTATCGCTGCTGGTGCTGCATTACATTATTTAATGGAAACACACCATGATCGTATTGAACATCTTTCAAGCCTTGCCCGCATCGATGAAGGGCAATATGTTTGGCTGGATAAATTTACGATTCGAAATCTTGAATTGCTATCATCACCGCATCCGGATGGAAAAACATTGGTTGACACACTTGATCATACGGTAACCCCAATGGGAAGCAGGCTGTTAAAGCGATGGATAGCATTGCCTTTAAAAGTGCAAAAGGTTATTGAAGAGCGGCACGAAATTGTTCAAAGCCTGACGCTAAAAAGGGAATTGCTCCATCAGATGTGTGAGTGCATGCGCCAAACAGGTGATCTGGAGCGTCTTATTTCTAAAGTCTCTTTGGGAAAGGTGAACCCCAGAGAACTTCTCCAAATAGCGCGTGCCCTCGAACAAGTAGCAGCAATCAAGCAGATTTGTGAGATTTCTAAACAAGAGGGTTTGATGAAGATTGCTGAACAACTTAACCCTTGCAAATCGGTAAAGGAGCAAATTCAGCGTACAATCCAACCAGAACCACCTGCTGTAGCAGCTAAGGGAAACCTTATATGCAATGGAATTTCTCCCGAATTGGATGAGTTAAGACAATTATCGAAATCGGGCAAGAATTTTCTGATGGCAATGCAGAAGAGAGAGGCAGAAAGCACAGGTATAAGTAGTTTGAAAATAGGTTTCAACAATGTTTTTGGCTATTATCTTGAGGTTACCAATGCCCATAAAAACAAAGTTCCTTCCGAATGGAATCGCAAACAAACACTCACTGGATCAGAGCGTTATATAACCGAGGAGTTAAAAGAATACGAGCAAAAAATAGTTGGAGCTGAGGAACGGATGCTCACTTTGGAACTGCAATTGTTTGGCGAACTCATTGTAAGTGTAAGTGCTTTTGTAGGTCCGGTTCAATTGAACGCCTCATTGCTGGCCCGACTTGATTGCCTTGCTTCTTTTGCGGAAGTGGCAATGAAAAACAAGTATGTAAGGCCTGAATTGAATGATTCATTTGTGATCGATATTAAAAATGGCAGACATCCGGTTATAGAACAACAGCTTCCTGCCGACGAATCATATGTGTCAAACGACGTTTACCTCGATTCAGAACAACAACAGATACTTATTATTACAGGACCCAATATGTCCGGTAAATCAGCTTTATTGCGACAAACAGCACTTATTGTTCTCATGGCTCAAATGGGTAGTTTCGTTCCTGCTGAGTCGGCAAACATTGGATTGGTAGATAAAGTTTTTACCAGGGTCGGAGCAAGCGATAATATTTCTTCGGGTGAATCAACATTTATGGTTGAGATGAATGAAACTGCCAGTATTTTAAATAATATTTCGTCACGCAGCTTAATTCTTCTGGATGAAATTGGAAGGGGAACAAGCACTTATGATGGTATAAGTATTGCCTGGGCTATTACCGAATATTTGCACGATCATCCTGCCTACCGCTCGAAAGTAATGTTTGCAACCCATTATCATGAACTTATTGAAATGGCTGCATCATTTCCACGTATCCGGAATTATCATGTGGCAGTGAAAGAAGCTGGAAATAAGGTTATTTTTTTACGAAAACTTAAAAAGGGGGGAAGTGCACATAGTTTTGGAATTCATGTTGCCACCATGGCAGGGATGCCGCGAAAGGTGATTGACAGGGCAAATAAATTGCTTACAATGCTTGAGAAAACCCATTCAGATGAATCGTTTAAAAAAGCAGGCGGAGCTAAAAGTGAAGGTGATGGATACCAGTTGAGTTTTATAAAACTTGATGATCCATTGCTTTTGCAAATAAAAGATGACATTCTTAGCACCAACATAGATACGTTAACCCCTGTTGAGGCATTGATAAAACTTCACGAAATAAAAAAACTGTTGGGTAAGTACTGATCTGATTTAAAGAGAAGTAAGACAATCAATATTTTTTTTGAAAAAAAACTTGTATGATATTTCAAAACTTGTGTACATTTGCAGCCTCAAAACGGGTCATAGAACGTTGTGGCATACATGTGAAAGTGTATCTTGAAATAATGCGGAAATAGCTCAGTTGGTAGAGCACGACCTTGCCAAGGTCGGGGTCGCGAGTTCGAGTCTCGTTTTCCGCTCAACAGGCAATCCCGGTGAAATCCGGGATTTTTTGTAAAGTCCATTTTGCCCGAGTGGTGGAATTGGTAGACACGAAGGACTTAAAATCCTTTGACCATTGCGGTCGTGCCGGTTCGAGTCCGGCCTCGGGTACTGATTGATAGTGAAGGCCTTGGTAATCAATAACTTACCAAGGTCTTTTTCATTAACGGGACGAATAACGGGACGAATTTTATACCTTTTTGATATCTGTAATTAACTTGCATTTTCTTTTTATCCAGAAGATTTTAGTTTTATTTGGAGAGTAAATGGTTTTGACAACAGTTAAAACATTACCTGAAACATTTTTTCTGCAATTTTTTCAAGATTAGCCTTGCGCTGATCGAACTCTTTTTTCAATCCAGATGATATATCCTTGATATGATTGGTTGGTAAGTGGAAGGAATTTTGCCTGTCAAGATTCATTGCTTTTGATGACTTGCCAAAAGTCTATTAATTTGATGGCTGGTATTGCCCCACTAAATGCAATTATTTGGCCTCATGAGATTTATAACAGTTTTGGCTCTCAAGAAAATCGTCTTAAGGACTGATTTGAGCTTCTCCAATTAATTTGTTAGTCTTTTTTTGATGTCCCGACAAATTACTTTCAATATCTATGATCCAGTTATGAAAAGGAAATATACATAAAGTAATACTTTATATAAAATATATATATAACAGTATAATAGTTAGTTAAATAATTATTATTTAAATATTTTGACTATCTTTGGGAAATTAAAAAACACCCATATGGAACTGGAAATGATTGCATCTGAGATTCAAACAGCCATTGGCATTGAGACCAAACAGCTGTTCAAAATAGGTTTATTGAAGCCACGAGAGGCTAAAAAATGGCTTGTTAAGCACTATTATTATCAGTGGGCAAAGTCTGGCCGAACCTATGCAGACATCAAATATGAGTTGAGTCTTCGCTATAACATCAGCGTAAGTAGCATAGAAAAAATTATCTACCGAGACAACAAAATCTAAGACAATGACAAAAATCGGAGCACCAAAAAAGACCATCTGTTTGCTGCCATCTCATTGGCAGGAGGCACTGTTGGAACTCTACAGGCAGGGAGGTTCAGATAATGAGGTCAAAGCATTGATATACAGTTGGATTGGAACGTTTTCCAACAACTTATGGGATAGATGGATGAAAGAGGAGGAGGACTTTTGGGAAACCATAAAAAGGGGAAGAATGCTGAGTGAAGCCTGGTGGGAAAAACAAGGCAGAAGTAACCTGATGACTCCAAATTTTAACGCGACTTTGTGGTATATGAATATGAAGAACAGGTTCGGTTGGGCCGACAGTCAGAAGATCGATCACACCAGCAGCGGAGAGAAAATAAACATCAATCTAGTGCGTGGATAAGACACTTTAGTTCGGATATGTTTTTGGGTATATGAATCTATACAATACTTGATTCTGAAAAAAGGTTAACAAAATTGGGTCAATTGTGCCTATATTTGTAATGCATTTTAGGGATAAATCACCCGAGCCCTCGGGAAGATCCTAATTGGTTGGTTGTTTTAGGAGGCACTTCTGGGCAAGGAGTGTCTCTTTTTTTTTAGGTTTAGGTTGAGGAGAAAAAAAGATTGGGTTTTTTGGATCTTTGGAATTTTAGTAAATTTATCCCGAAAAATTAGATTTTCCAGAGAATAAGCAGAATCAGAGATTATACTTTAATACAACAGAAAAATGAAAAGATTGCTTTTAGCTGGTTTTAGTTTAATAGTCATGCTTCATATTGCCAAAAGTCAAGTTACAGAACGACAAGTACGACCAATCGATTCGGCATATGTAATTAACTATCTGCAATTTGGAAATTTTCATACGGTAAATTCACATCCAGTAGTTGGTGGGGATAATATTATTACCTGGGATCATGGGAGTGGTTTATACCAGAATATCACAGGGTACTATGTTGGCTGGAGCAATACAGATAGGGTTGATGAATCAACTGCAAGCCAGATTAATGAAACAAACGGTCAGTCTTATAAAACATTTAATTTAAATGGAATGCAAGATGTTCAAAGTTATGAAGATTCTTTGTCAGCTTGGTTTTCAAGTATAGGGATTCCTGTGAATGTGCGAGAGCAAAATACTTTTGAATATTCATTATTTCCAAATCCAGTTGAAAAAAATACAATCCTTTCAGTCAATGTCGAACCATCTAAAGAATATACTTTATCGATTTATGATGTTTCAGGACGATTCATTAAAAAAATTCAAGGTGTAAGTGATATTGGTGGTGTAAATGTAAGTTTAGGATTTTCATCTTATACAAACGGAGTTTATATTGTTGAATTTCAATCAGAAACAACAAGTTTTTGTACCAAGGTTTTGAAAAAGTGAATTGCAAGGTACTAATATTTAGATTTTTTGTAATGCAAAGTTTGCAAGGGCATAAATTAATTGGTGAGAAGACTTGGGTTTTGGTGTCATTCAAAGATTCAATCCGGCTGGGCGGACAAGCGCTGACGCGGAGGGCACGGTTTGCAAAACCGCGCCAGCGTTGGCTGACGCGGTTGGAATTGGTTGGAAATTTGCGGGACGTTAGATGTTTTGTTGATCCTGGATGTTTTTGAGCCAGATGTTGGCGAAATAGATGAGGTCGTTGAGGCGCGATGGGATGTATTGCCATTTGCCTTCTTTTTGAAAAATGGCTTCATCGTACATGAGGGCGTTTTGGAATGACATGGGGTAGATTTGCGGGAGAGGATTGGGTTGTTGGGGATCAGGAACAGGTGTATAGATTGCAAAAGTCATTTCAGGATCCGGGACTAAATCGCCGTTCTGGAGGTAGTAATGGGCTAAGCTGAATACTTTCATAGTGCGGCCTACGATGTCGGTGGTGAAGAGGTATTCGACTGAAAGGGGCATAAAAGCTTCGTGGGCGTTGTTGATACGGACGTGCTGGGCTTTGTCGAGCCGGGCAATGAGTTTGTTGAAAATGTGGGTTGATTTTTGATTCAGGGTTTTCATAGAATGCTTATTTAGAATGCTTATAAATAGGAAGGATAAGCGCCCTAGCTGCTAAGCCAGGGCGCGAGGTTAATTTAACGGTATTGACTTTGGTAGAACTCTTCGTCGATGGCAGAAGAGATGAAAGCATTAAAGCTTACTTCACCGCAGCGCAGGCAAAAAACTTTACGCGTTGATGGGAAATAGTAAGCCTGGGCACATACAATGTGATTGAAGCAGCTGTAAAGCTTGGGATTAAGAAGATAGTTATTGCTTCGTCAGAGACCACCTACGGCATCTGTTTTTCAGATGGTAAAACTAATCCTCACGCGCTACCTTTGGAGGAGGACTATGATGTTGATCCCATGGATAGCTATGGATTATCGAAGGTTGTGAATGAGAAAACGGCACGCAGCTTCCAGCGACGGTCAGGCTTTGATATTTATGCCCTACGTATCGGAAATGTGATTGAGCCTCACGAATACGCTGAACTGTTCCCGTATTATTTCAAAAATCCTGAGGTACGTTGCAGGAATACTTTCTGTTATATTGATGCGCGTGATCTGGGACAGATCGTGGATTTATGTTTGAAAAAAGATGACCTTGGTTTTCAGATCTTCAATGCCGGAAACGATCATAACGGCGCCATTATCCCCAGCAAAGAATTGGCTGAACAGTTTTTCTCTGGTGTGCCAATTACGCGTGTTTTAGGAGAACATGAAGCATTGTTTTCAAATCGCAAAATCCGCGAAGTTCTGGGGTTCAGAGAACTACATAACTGGCAGAAATACGTGAAAATGTAGTAATTGTTGGGTTAAGATTCAAGGATTTGAGAGACTTGAGCGTGGGGGCGAATGAGGTTGATTTAGAAAGTATATATGAAGTGTGGGGTTTCAGATTACCTGACATACACTAATATCAATAGAAATAATTTAGTGAAAATAAGTGAAAAAAAAAAGCATAAGCAAAGTCTAATATGCCTGATTTTATAATTTTCAGATATCTGCGATAGGTTCAATATCCGGATCATGCCAGCTTGCATAGGTTGTATAAGATCTGGATATGCGCATCACTTCACCTTCCAGAAGTTGTTTGTCGATGGTTTTGATTCTTTTTGCGGGTACACCTGCATAAACACTGCCTGATTCGACGATAGTATCTTTTGAAACAAGGGCTCCGGCAGCTACTATTGAATTGCTTTCAACAATTGCCCCATCCATAATGATAGCCCCCATTCCGATGAGTACGTTGTCGTTAATTGTGCATCCATGAATAATGGCGTTGTGGGCTATGGATACATTATCTCCAATGTTTACAGGAGCTTTTTTATAGGTGCAATGAATTACGACACCATCCTGAATGTTAACATTGTTGCCAATTCTTATATAATGAACGTCGCCACGTACCACCGTATTGTACCAGATACTGCAATTGTCACCCATCTCTACATCACCTATGATGGTTGCATTTTCAGCTTTAAAACAATTTTTTCCAAATTTCGGATGCTTTCCTTTTATACTTCTAATAAGAGCCATAGGTGGTGTTTTTTGATTAGGTTGATGAAACTCAATTTAACAGAAAATCAGAACAATAATTATGGAAATAATTCCATCTTTGTTGAATAAAAAGCTTGATCAGCTAATTTTCCAGAGGGTGCTAGGGTGTATTCGGATAATCACTTGAATAATGTAATCCAATGCTTTCTTTACGCTGCGAAGCGAATTTAATAATAAGATAAGCAACAGTAATCATATTGCGTAACTCGCATAGTCCTTCAGAAACAACAGATTTCTCATATAAATCTTCCGTTTCTCTGAAAATAATTTCAAGACGATCACTTGCTCTTCTCAAACGTAGTCCTGATCTTACAATACCAACATAGTTACTCATAATAGCCTGTAACTCTTTTTTTGATTGTGTAACCAGAATCATTTCTTCGTTGAGCACAGTTCCTTCTGCGTTCCATGTTGGTATATTTTCCTGAAACTGGACATCTTTTATAATTTCAATAGCGTGAGTACTCGCCCGGTGGGAAAAAACAAGTGCTTCAAGTAATGAATTGGAGGCGAGCCTGTTTGCTCCGTGCAAACCAGTTGAGGCTACTTCTCCGGAAGCATAAAGGTTTTGAATACTGGTACGTCCAAATTCATCGGTTTTGATTCCTCCGCAAATGTAATGGGCCGCAGGAACAACAGGAATTAAATCCTTCATGATATTAATACCGATACTCAGACATTTTGCGTGTATACCAGGAAAATGTTCAAGAATTTCTTTTTCGGCTAAATGACGGGCATCCAGAAATACGTGATCAAAACCTGAGATTTTCATCTCATTGTCTATTGCCCTTGCAACAATATCGCGCGGAGCAAGAGAGCCTCTTTCGTCATATTTTTTCATGAATTCTATCCCATTGACATCTTTTAATACTGCGCCTGCACCACGCAATGCCTCTGTAATCAAAAAAGATGGCTTTTCCTTTGGATTGTACAAAGAGGTTGGATGAAACTGAATGAATTCCATATTATCGACAACTCCCTTAGCACGGTATAGCATTGCAATCCCATCTCCGGTAGCAAATGTTGGATTGGTGGTGGTTTGATACACATTGCCGGCGCCACCAGTTGAAATCATGGTTGTTTTTGCCAGAATACTGTCTATTGTCCCTGTTGCTGGATCCAGAACATAAGCACCATAACACTTCACATCCTTATGTGACCTTCTAACGATGCGCCCCAGATGGTGCTGTGTGATTAGGTCAATCGTAAAATGGTTTTCTAAAATACTTATATTGGGATGTTTCTGAACTTTCTCTGTCAGAGCCCTTTGAATTTCCGATCCTGTTCTGTCCTGATGATGTAAAACCCTGAATTCAGAATGCCCACCCTCGCGGGCAAGAGAATAGCGGCCTGAAGATTCTTTATCAAAATGAGTTCCCCATTCAATAAGTTCTTTAACGCGCTCTGTCGACTCGGTGATGGTCATTCGAACCGCTTTTTCATCATTTATAAAACATCCTGCAACCATGGTATCATGAATATGCTTTTCATAATTGTCGGGATTATACATCACTGCTGCAATTCCTCCCTGAGCATACCATGTGGCTGTTTCGTTGACTGTTGTTTTGCTAATGATAAGAACACTGCCGAAATCGGCAACTTTAAGTGCATAGCTTAGACCAGCTATACCTGTACCAATAACTAAGAAATCAACTTTCTTTTCCATGAATTATAAGTCTAAAAGAACTTCTATAGGGTCTTTTGCTCCAAAGAGCATTTTAGTTGGGTTTTCAAGCATCTCTTTCACATGAACCAGAAAACCAACAGATTCACGCCCGTCAATAATTCGATGGTCATAGCTGAGTGCAACATACATCATTGGATGAATCTCAACTTTTCCATTTACTGCAATAGGTCTTTCAATAATGTTGTGCATGCCTAGGATTGCAGATTGAGGAGGATTGATGATTGGTGTTGAAAGCATTGAGCCAAAAACTCCTCCGTTGGTGATTGTGAAAGTACCTCCACTCATTTCTTCGAGTGTTAGTTTGTTGTCGCGGGCTTTGGTTGCCAATTCCTTAATAGTTTTTTCTATCTGGGCTAATGAAAGAGTTTCTGCATTGCGAACAACAGGCACAACCAACCCTTTTGGTCCGGAAACGGCAATACTAATATCGGCATAGTTATATAGAATAATTTCATCTCCATTAATTTGTGCATTAACCTGCGGGAAAAGATGAAGTGCTTCCGACACGGCTTTTGTAAAGAAGGACATAAAGCCCAGTCCAATATTATGTCTTGTTTTGAATATTTCTTTGTATTTATTTCTGATCTCAATGATTGGGGTCATGTTCACCTCGTTGAAGGTTGTGAGCATGGCTGTTTCATTTTTCACCGCTACTAATCTTTCAGACAGTTTTTTGCGCAGCATGGTCATTTTTTTCCACTCTTCTTTACGACCTCCTCCCCATGCATCTGTACCAATGCTTTTTTGATCTTTGGAAGGTGTGGCAACCGAAGGAACTTGAAAACCTTGTTTGTTTTCCTGAAAGAAAGTGACATCTTTTCGACTCAACCGGTAATGTTTGAAAAAATCAAGCATCTCAGCTTCACTTAAGTTGTCGTTTTCCATTATTTTTCTTGCCAATGGAGAAAGATTTAATAAACCATCTGTCTCCGGTTTTGGAATGGAAGACTTAGCTTCTGTTTCAGCATTTGACTTTTGCTTTGATTCAGGTTTTTTTTGAACTGCCTTGTCAGAAGCATCCTCTTCTTTATTTTGATCCGTTACTTTAACTCCTTCACCAACTACAATGGTAGCAACTACGGAGCCAACAGCAACTGTATCACCTGCAGCAACTTTGAAGGTAATTGTTCCCGACATTTCAGCTGAAATGCTTAAAGTAGCTTTGTCAGAATCTATCTCTGCAATTTCCTGGTCTTTTTCAACAAAAGAACCATCATCAACTAGCCAATTGGATAGTTGAACTTCATTAATAGATTCTCCCGGACTTGGAACTTTTATTTCTATGGTCATTTTTCAATTTTTTTATTCCAGTTTTTTATTTGCTGAATGGAATTTGCTATCAACCATATCAACATCCAACTCTTTAAGTTCATTTTCAAATGAGCGCCATTTATTTCCAATGCAGATCATGCCACATTCTTTTGTTACAAAAGGACAATCGCAAGTTTCGAAGGCTTTATCAATAACTTTCTGTTGTCTGATAACATGGAACTTTGCTGATCCTGTGGCTGGACTTCCGCTTTCAGGACGAGCAACAAGCCTCAATTTAACATTTCTGTATTCATGTTGTATAAAACGCCATGCCCCCATGTTCAATGGTTCTTCCTGAACCCAAAGATGTGTTTTAGCAAGGTGATATTTCTCAACGATTTCATTCATCTGTTTGTGGGGTAAAGGATAAAGTTGCTCAATGCGTATCAGTGCAACAGTTTGATCCTTAAGCTTTTCTTTTTCTTCAAGGAGGTCATAATAAACTTTTCCTGAGCAGAAGATGATTTTTTTCACCTTTTCAGGGTTGGCGGTTGTATCATCAATAACTTCTTTAAATCGTCCACTGCTTAATTCATCAACAGAAGATATGCATCGTGGGTGTCGAAGTAAGCTTTTTGGGGTAAAAATGACAAGTGGCTTGCGAAAAGGTCTTTTTAACTGGCGTCGAAGAATATGATAGAAATTAGCCGGAGTTGTGCAATTGGCTACCTGTATATTATTTTCAGCGCATAATGTCAGAAATCTCTCGATGCGTGCACTGGAATGTTCTGGTCCCTGACCTTCATATCCATGAGGAAGAAGGACAACAAGATCGTTCATTACATTCCACTTTTCTTCTGCGCTGCTTATAAACTGATCAAAGATAATTTGAGCTCCATTGTTGAAATCGCCAAACTGTGCTTCCCAAATAGTAAGTGTGTTTGGAGATGCCAAAGCATACCCATATTCAAAGCCAAGCACACCATATTCTGATAACAGGGAGTTATAAATTTCAAAACCTGCCTGATTTTCGAATAAATGATTCAATGGAGTATATTCCTGCTCTGAGTCCTCAACCCTTAAAACAGCATGACGGTGTGAAAAGGTACCTCTTTTTACATCCTGACCGCTTAATCTAACAGGGTGTCCTTCTAAAAGTAAGGTTCCGTAAGCTAAAAGCTCAGCCATTGCCCAATCAACCTGACCTTGAGTCAGAGCCATTTCGTGCCGTTGTTCCTGAAGCCTGATGGTTTTGCGGAAGAAGTTGATCGAATCCGGAAGTTGGGTCAGCTTTGTGATGATAAGTTTCAGTGTCTTGTGATTAAAACCAGTATCAGGAGAATGATCAAAATCATCTTTGTTTGATTTTCTTATACCTTCCCAGGTATCCTGTAAAAAGTTTCTAATATGCGCTTTAAGTTTATTTTTTGCGCCAGATAAGCTATCTTCAAGTGTTTTTAGATGACGTTGTTCCAGTGCGTCAATTTCGTCTGATGTTACTACACTTTCGCTTAAAAGCCGTTGTGCATATATATCTTTTGGATTGGGGTGTTTCTCAATTGCCTTATAAAGAATAGGTTGTGTAAAACGTGGCTCATCTCCTTCGTTATGACCGTATTTGCGATAACAAAGTAAATCGACATACACATCTTTTTGAAACTTCTCTCTGAACTCAAGGGCTGTTTGAACTGCATAAACAACTGCCTCCGGATCATCACCATTCACATGAAAAACTGGCGAATGCGTTACTTTAGCAACATCGGTGCAATAAATACTTGATCTGCCATCAAGATAATCTGTTGTAAAACCGATTTGATTGTTGATAACAAGATGTATTGTCCCCCCTGTTTTGTAGCCATTAAGTTCCGACATCTGTGCGATTTCATACACTACGCCCTGACCAGCAATTGAGGCATCGCCATGAATTATAACCGGTGTTACTTTTTTGTAGTCGCCTTTATATATCAGATCAACTTTAGCCCGTGAAATTCCTTCAACTACCGGACCAACGGCTTCAAGATGAGAAGGATTTGGTGAAAGTGTCAGTTTGACTATTTTTCCATTGGTAGCTTTTCGTTCAGCAGTATATCCAAGGTGGTATTTAACATCTCCCAGAAGACTCTCATCATCGTATTCTTTCCCTTCGAACTCACTAAAAATATCGAGGTAAGGTTTACGTAAAATATTCGAAAGCACATTCAACCTGCCTCGGTGTGCCATGCCTATTACAATTTCTTCCGTTCCAATCTCTGCCCCTTTTTCCATGATAGCATCTAATGCAGGGATGAGAGATTCAGCTCCTTCAAGTGAAAAGCGTTTTTGCCCAGGAAATTTTTTGTGCAAAAACTTTTCGAAATTTACGGCGCGATCCAACTTTTGAAGGATATATTTTTTATCGGAAATGGTGTAGTTTGGCTCGTTTCGGATGGATTCCATCTTATGTAACATCCATTTTGTAATTTCAATATCACGGATATACATAAATTCTGCACCAAAAGACTTGCAATAAGTCTCTTTCAGAGCTTCAATTATTTTACGTAACGGCGCTACTCCGAGACCAATCTCATTACCGGCCTCAAAAAGAACATCCAAATCCTGTTTCGAAAGCCCGAAATTTTCGATATCAAGAGTCGGAGAATAACTCCTTCGTTTGCGAACCGGATTTGTTTCAGTAAATAAATGCCCTCTTTTACGATAGTCGTCGATTAAATTCATTACTTTGAATTCATTCGATGTTTTAATATTCGTTTTGGGAGAGGGAGCATAGTTTGAAGCTGCAAAATCAAAACCTTCAAAAAAACTACGCCATCCGGCATCCACTTCTTCTGGGTTTGCTTTAAACCTCTTATATAATTCTTCGATCGCAGCTGGATCGTTGCTATTCAAAAAGACATAGTTGTCCATGGAAAGTTGCGCTAGTGTATCAGCTGCAAAAGTATGAAATTATTCAGGATATGGAATGCCTGAAATAGCAAATGAAATGCTAAGGAATACGAAAAAAAAGAGGCTACCTTCTAAAGATAACCTCTTTTCTATTTAAAGACAATGTTTTATTCAGGGAAAATCGCCTCAACTGGACAAACATCTGCACATGAACCGCAATCTGTGCATAAATCAGGATCAATTACATAAATATCACCCTCAGAGATAGCGTCAACAGGACACTCGTCGATGCATGTACCGCAAGCAGTGCAATCATCATTAATTTTGTATGCCATAACATGTAATTTTTAAAATTGTACAATAATTTCGATGCAAATATATACAAGTTGAATAAACCAATACATTTTACTGACTAATTTATAGATAATCTAAATTATTTGGCTTAAGACTGCTTTTTTAAGTCCAAATAATTGTTGTTTTATGGTTTGGAATTTAGATTGATTATAATTTAGCATCAAATCGCGGTTTGAATGCAAATGAAAAATATAGGTATAAATATAAGATAATTAGATATATAAAGGGTGATTAAGTGTTTTTTTGCAATCGTTTTCTGACATTGCGGGACGATACCTTAATTTGTAGCATCTTTAATTATTTTAACTTTGCAGCAAAATTAAAATTAACCTTATGACAAGTAAGAATAGCAAGGTTGTTGAGCTTGAACAAGTGGTAATTCGTTTTGCAGGTGACTCAGGCGACGGTATGCAGTTGACCGGCTCTCTCTTTTCCGATTCAACGGCGTTTGCTGGGAATGATTTTGCCACGTTTCCTGATTATCCATCCGAAATCAGAGCTCCTCAGGGAACTGTATCCGGCGTTTCTGGATTTCAGATTCATTTCGGGCAAAAAACCGTACACACTCCAGGTGATCTCGCTGATGTGCTGGTAGCAATGAATCCAGCTTCCCTCAAGGCAAATATGCGTTGGATTAAGGAGGGAGCCATCATCATTCTTGATGCTGATGCCTTCATTGAGAAAGGTGTTATAAAAGCAGGTTACCTTGAAGACCCAACACTTGATGGTAGTTTGAGTGGTTTTAAACTTATCAAATCTCCTATTTCAACACTTACCAAAGAGGCTGTTAAGCACCTTGATCTCGATATGAAGTCAACGCTTAAAAGCAAAAATATGTTTGCATTGGGCATCATCATGTATCTCTTTAACAGAGAACTGGACATGACCAATTTGTATTTTGAGAGAAAGTTTAAAGCTAATCCATTGGTAGTTGAAGCAAACAAAGCTGTGTTAGCCGCAGGCTTTAATTATGCTGATACCATGGAGTTTTTTGGGACGACTTACAAAGTGGAGCCTGCTTTTTTGAAAAAAGGAAAATATAGAAATATTACCGGTAATATTGCTACTGCATGGGGTTTTATGGCAGCATCAGAGCGTTCCGGAAGACCTTTGTTTTTGGGATCATATCCTATCACCCCAGCAACTGAAATTTTGCAGGAATTGACCAATCATAAAAGTCTTTCCGTAAAAGCTTTTCAGGCTGAAGATGAAATTGCTGGTATTGTTTCTTCGATAGGAGCAAGTTATACCGGGGCATTGGCCATCACAACTACCAGTGGGCCTGGTCTCTCACTAAAGTCGGAAGCTATTGGTCTTGCTGTTATGACAGAATTACCACTTGTGATTGTTGATGTTCAGCGTGGAGGTCCTTCAACAGGTTTGCCAACCAAATCGGAGCAAAGCGACCTTTTGCAGGCCTTGTTTGGTCGCAATGGCGAAGCACCTGTAATCATCATTGCTGCAAAAAGTTCTTCCGACTGTTTTTATAGTGCTTATGAAGCTTCTAAACTCAGCCTCGAACATATGACTCCAGTAATTTTATTGACCGATGGAATGCTGGCAAATGGCTCTGAGGTTTTCAAAATTCCTAAAGTTGCTGATTTATCGCCTATTACACCTCCATTAGCTGAAGCTAATGACCCTCTTTATAAACCATATAGACGCGATCCTGAAAAACTTAACCGTCAATGGGCCATTCCGGGTACACATGGTTTACGCCACCGGATAGGTGGACTTGAAAAAGAGGATGTTAGTGGCAATGTGTCTCATGATCCTTTGAATCATCAGAAGATGACTTTCTTACGAGAAGAAAAAGTGCAAAGAGTTGCCAATTATATTCCTGAACAGGAAGTGTTTGGAAATCCTAATGCCGATTTACTTGTTGTAAGCTGGGGTGGTACTTTTGGTGTCATGATTACTGTTGTTGAAAAAATGCAGCAGCAAGGACAATCAATAGCATTGGCCCATTTCAAACATATCATGCCTCTTCCGAAAAATACGGAAGATGTTTTTGATCGTTATAAAAAGATTGTAGTTTGTGAAATCAACAATGGTCAGTTTGTTAAATACCTTAGAATGAGTTATCCACAATTTAAGTATTACCAGCATAATAAAATTCAGGGATTGCCATTCATGATTGCTGAACTCGAAGCTAAGTTTAATGAACTTCTAAATCAATAAACAATGGAGAATCAAATCATAGATACAGAGAGAATCCAACTCACCAAAGAAGACTTTAGCAGTGACCAGATGGTGAAATGGTGCCCGGGCTGCGGAGATCATGCCATTTTACATGCAATAGAAAATGTGTTTCCAAATTTGGGAGTGGCAAAAGAAGATTTTGTCGTTGTTTCCGGGATTGGATGTTCCTCAAGATTTCCTTATTATATGAATACTTATGGTATCCACAGTATTCACGGCAGAGCTGCCGCCATAGCAACCGGGGTCAAACTCGCCAATCCTAATCTAAGCGTATGGATGATAAGTGGTGATGGTGATAGCATGGCAATTGGAGGAAACCATTTTATTCATGTCATAAGACGAAACCTTGATATAAACCTTTTGCTTTTTAATAACAAAATTTACGGTTTGACCAAAGGACAGTTTTCGCCCACCACACCAAAAGGAACCAAAACAAAAACAAGTCCTCAAGGAACTTTTGAACGTCCTTTCAATCCCGGCGAACTTGTGATTGGCGCTCAGGGCAATTTCTTTGCCAGAACAATTGATACTAATCCAAAAGCAATGACAGTAGTTTTTATGGAAGCGGCAAAACACAAAGGAACTTCTGTTGTTGAAATTCTTCAAAATTGTGTCATTTTTTCAAATAAAGCCCACGAGTTAATAACGAGCCGCGAAACAAGAGACGAATATCAACTTTTTGTTGAGCACGGAAAACCAATGATTTTTGGTGCCAAGAAAGATAAAGGAATCGTGCTGAAAGGGACAAAACTGGAAATCGTAACTATTGGGGAAAATGGAATAACTGAGAGTGATATTTTAGTTCATGACCAATACGAAAAAGATTCGGGAGTTCATGCCATGATTTCTTCAATGATGCCACCTGAATTTCCTGTAGCTCTTGGAGTAATTCGGTCGGTTAAGGCTGAAACATTTGATCAGGCAATGATGAATTCAATTGAATTTGCCAAAGAACACTCTCCAATCAAAACGATGGATGATCTTTTAAATAGCGGCTCAACCTGGACCATAGACTAACGTGTCGCTTATTATGACTAAAATCCCGTTTTTTGAATTGGAAACGGTTTTTTTTTATTTATGACAATTGTGTAGGTAAATTGAAGTTCTTAAAGTATTTACATTCAACGCATTATTGAAATAAATCTTTTGATTCTTTTAAATGTTCTACATAAAAAAGGTAAAAAGCACGAATCTTTATTTGCGTTTTGTCCTTAATTAACGCTTAATTTCCGTGTTTTAAGTAAACAATTTATAATGTAAATCAAATATTAGCCTTTTCGGCAATTTCCTCGTAGATTTCAAAAGTGTCTGTTGCAATCATCAGCTCTTCGTCCGTTGGAACAACAATTACTTTGACTTTTGAATCAGGGGCGCTTATTATTTCTTCTTTGCCACGTGATTTGAGAGATTTTTCAACATCAATTGAAACGCCAAGAAACTCAAGTCCATCAAGGGATCTTGTACGTGTAATTGTGTCGTTTTCTCCAATTCCACCTGTGAAAATGATCAGGTCAATTCCTCCCATCGCAGCGGCATAAGCGCCAATATATTTTCGTACACGGTACTGATACATTTCCATTGCAACTTTAGCCCGTTCGTTGCCATTTTCAGCAGCAGTTTCAATGTCGCGCATATCTGATGAAACACCAGAAACACCCAACATGCCTGAAAACTTATTAACAAGGGTACTGGTATATTGAATACTGGTTTCTTCTTTTCCGGCAATAAAAAGCAGAGCGCCTACATCAAGGTCACCACACCGTGTGCCCATAATAAGACCCTCAATGGGTGTCATGCCCATGCTTGTATCTACTGATTTTCCACCGCTAATGGCTGCCATTGATGCACCATTGCCCAAATGGCAGGTAATGATTTTCACGGCGCTAAAATCAAGGCCAAGGATTTCACAAGCACGTTTTGACACATACTTATGACTTGTTCCGTGAAAGCCGTAGCGACGGATTTTATATTTTTCATAAAGGGCATAAGGAATGCCATAAAGATATGCTTTTGGAGGCATTGTTTGATGAAAGGCTGTATCGAAAACACCTACCTGTGGAACTTCTGGCAAAAGCTCTTTCATGGCATAGATGCCTTTAAGATTTGGGGGGTTGTGAAGGGGTGCAAGTTCAACACATTCTTCCAAAGCATCAATTACCTCGTCAGTAATATAAACACTTCCACTGAATTTTTCGCCTGCATGCACTACGCGATGTCCAACTGCATCAATCTCGTCTAATGATCGAATACTACCATACTTTGCACTTGTAAGAATTCCAAGCAGATATTCAATTCCGGCCTGATGGTCAAGGATTTCTCCTTCAAGCTTTGCTTCGGTTCCATCATCTCTTTTATGTTTTATTACTGCTCCTTTTAGTCCAATTTTATCAACCAATCCTTTTGCAAGCACATTTTTTGATGGCATTTCAAAAAGTTGATATTTAATGGAAGAGCTTCCGCAATTCAATACTATAATTTTCATTGTCAATATTTCTATAATTTTTATTATTTGATGACAGCACAGGTGACAGTTTGATCAACAGGTTTACCGGATTGGTAATTGTAGAATCCACGTCCTGTTATGCGGCCAAAGTAATTGGCTCTAACAAGGCGTTTGATGATAGGGGATGATTTGTATTTTTTGTCGCCAAATTCCTGATATAGGTTATCCATATATTTCATTACCTTATCTAATCCTATACGGTCGGCCATTTCAAATGGACCAAAGAGATATCCTGATTCGCGCATTGCCCTATCGATATCGGAAACAGAAGCGACTCCTTCCATCAATATCTCGCAAGCCTCGTTGATGGTTGTTACCAGCATTCTGGTGACGATATTTCCTGGAGATTCATTCAATTTGACGATCTTTTTATTGATCATTCCGGCAAATTTCACTACTTGCGCAATAGCTTCTTCAGAAGATTTGATACCCTGAACAACCTCTATAATATTTGTTTTGCTGATAGGTAGGATAAAGTGCATGCCAATGCATCTTTCAGGATGTTTAAGCGATGAAGAGAGATCGGAAATCATAAGTGTTGCAATATTTGACGAAATAATAGCATCAGGTTTAACCACTGATTCAATGTTGCTGAAGATTTCTTTTCTGATTTCGATACTTGTTCCTTTTTTACGGGAGCTTATAGACTCAATAACAATATCGCAATCTGCTAAATCTGCATATTCGGTGGTGCCTTTAATGCGACTAAGGATAGCACGTTTTTCTCCTGTAGTGAGACCCCAATGATTGATGATATCATCGAGTTGATGTCCGATTTGAAGAAACGCTTCTTTGAGGCGATCTTCACTTAAATCCAGAAATACTACGTCAATCCCATATTCGGAGATGGTACGACAAATTTCCTGTCCAACAGCTCCGCAACCAACAATACCCACTTTTTGAATCATTCCCTTTGTTTGGGGGCGTTTTCCTAAACTAAAATCTGCAAGAGTTTCGCTCATAAAAAATATATTAGTTTGCTTTTTAAACTTTATTTTGAATTGTATTGGCCTGATTGACAGTAATGGCAACAAGGTTAACGATATCTTCAACTGAACAACCCCTCGAAAGATCGTTAATCGGAGCGGCCATCCCTTGAAGCACAGGGCCTATAGCTTCAGCACCTGCAAGACGCTGAACGAGCTTATAGGCGATATTTCCTGATTCAAGAGATGGAAAAACAAGCACATTTGCTTTGCCTGCTATTGCTGAGCCAGGAGCTTTCTTTTGGCCAATGGCTTCAATAATCGCTGCGTCAGCTTGTAGTTCTCCATCAATCAATAACTCCGGATTCAATAATCGGGCTAGTGCAGTAGCTTCAATCACTTTTTCGGTTTTTTCATGTTTGGCGCTTCCTTTTGTTGAGAAGCTCAGCATAGCAACGCGCGGTTCTATACCGGCAATAGCGCGTGCGGTTTGTGCTGATGCAATGGCAATTTCTGCAAGTTCTTTCACTGTTGGATCAGGGTTCACGGCGCAATCAGCAAAAACCAAAATACCATCATCCCCATAAGTTTTATTGGGAAGGATCATAATAAAAGCGCCCGAAACAGCTGTAAATCCGGGTTGTGTTTTAATGATCTGAAATGCCGGGCGTAATACATCTCCGGTTGAGTTGTTAGCTCCTGCAACTTCTCCATCGGCATCCCCATTTTTAATGAGTAACACGCCAAGATACAATGGGTCTTCTACCAGTTTTGTAGCCTGATCAATTGTAATTCCTTTACTTTTACGTATTTCTGCAAGCATTTCAGCAAAATATTGCTTTCTATCATGATGTATTGGATCTATGATTGTTGCTTTACTGATATTTTTTAAGTCCCAATGGGAAGCATTATCTAGAATGACGGCTTTATTTCCTAAAAGTATAATATGAGCTATGTTATCTTCCAGAATGATATCTGCTGCACGCATCGTCCGTTCTTCAGTCCCTTCAGGCAAAACAATTCTTTTTTTTGTGCCTTTTGCTCTTTCTCTTATGACGTGTATTAGATCCATTATGTTAATTATGAGGATGATATTTTTTTCAGGATGCAAAATTACCGTTTTTTTTTGATTTTAATAGGCTTTCTGTTATTTGCTTAACAGCATGAATTAATTATAAATTATTTATAATCAATAAAATACAACATTTCTATTCTTTAAAATGATTATAAATTACTACTTTTGCCACATCAATTTACATGAAAGTGTTTTTTTATGATTCTGAGTGATTCGATTAAATCTAAAACTGTTCTTTACAGGCTGGATGATCTCACTGTTGTATCATCGTTCCGGCCTGAAGCATATGCTATTACTACGGATCAGGACAGTACTCATGCTTATTACTTTCCGCAAGCAATGCAGGTTAAAACGTTTGTTACACATGGTTTAAAAAAATCTCATATGATGATTTTTGAGAAAAAGATCAATGAAACATTAAATCCATGGTATGGCTTGCTTGTATTGCTAATGTTTATGATCATCGTTTTAAGCAAAGTAATATATCCTAGGCGATTTCAACAGTTTTTAAAGGCATCACTTACCAATAATGGTTTATCGCAATTGTTGCGTGAATGGCATCCTTTAAGTAATTCGTTAAGTTACATTTATAGTTTCGTTTATTTTCTGGGGTTGTCGATCATGATCGTCTCTATAATAGACTACCTTGGGGGTGGCCTTGACCTGAGTGGAAATGCAATAGTGGACTTTGGTATTCTCTTTGGAGGAATAAGTGTGTATGTGATCGGTAAATATCAGACCATAATAGGCCTATCTGTTCTATTCAATGTAAAGGATAGTGGTGTTAGATATCTTGCAAACCAGATAGTATTTAGTCTTATTTCTTCATTGATTATGATCCCAATACTTTTGATGTTGATCTACAACGCAGCTCCTTCAGTTATATATTTTGGTCTCGCATTAATTACAATAATACAGTTTTGGCGTATTTTAAGAAGTTTTGCAGTTGGCTTATCTGAGAATGACTTCGGTTTGCTTTATTTATTTTTGTATCTTTGTGCCCTTGAAATCGTGCCCATTTTGTTATTGGTAAAAGCGTTAATTGTTGTTTCAGGTGATGGTTTATTTGGTTGATAATTAGCTAAATATAACATGATAATTTTCAAACAAGCAAAATTTGTTTGAAAAAAATTATTCTATATTTTGAATACGGGCGATAAATTGGAGTTGGAAAGTTAAATGTTTAAGTGATGAAGATAAAATCTATTCTGGTTTCGCAGCCTCAGCCGGCAGATATTGAAAAGTCACCTTATGGTGAATTGATGAAGAAATTCAATATCAATATCGATTTCTTTAAATTTATTTCAATTGAAGGGGTTCCAGCGCGTGAATTTCGACAGGGTCGTATTCCCCTTGCTGATCAGACGGCAGTAATTATGACGAGCCGCAATTCTGTTGATCATTTTTTTCGTATTGCAAAAGAAATGCGCTACGAAGTACCTGAAACTTTGAAATATTTCTGTATTTCGGAATCAACAGCCTATTACCTTCAGAAATACGTTCAGTTTAGAAAGCGCAAAATTTTTCATGGCAGGCAAAGCTTTAATGATTTGCTTGATATTATTCGTAAGCATAAAGAAGAAAAATTCTTGCTGCCTTGTTCTGATATTCATAAGGAAAGCATGGTTGATTTATTGGAAGCGAATAATATTGAATTCACGAAAGCAGTTTTCTATCGCACAGTGGCCAGTAATCTGAATGGATTAAAGCTTGATAATTATGATATGATTGTTTTTTTCAGCCCTGCAGGTATCAAATCGCTTCAAAAGAATTTCCCAAAATTCAAACAGACAGAGAAGATTTTTGCTGGTTTTGGAGAATCAACCTGTGATGCAATAAAAGAAGCGGGATTTAAACTTCATATTGAAGCACCTACTAAGTCGAGCCCTTCCATGACAATGGCTATTGAAGAGTACATTGAATCCGAAGCCAAGAAAGCCAGAAAGAAGTAGTGTTTTCAAAAGCTATTTTTCAAAAGGTTTTATTTGATGGCCAGTTTGTATTGCTAAACTCAATAAAAGAAAATTCCTGCCAGTATAAATAACGGGCAGGAATTACTTTTTAGTGACCTCGGAGGGATTCGAACCCTCAACCCCCAGAACCGGAATCTGATATTCTATCCATTGAACTACGAGGCCTTTTATGGTGGCAAAAGTAATGCGTTTTCTCCAATATTAGAAATGTAATTTCGTTGTCTTAAGGTAAATCTAAAATGAATTTTGCCTTGATTAGTGCCTGTAAATGCTCCTTTCTTTCAGGTAAATGATTGCAGATCAAAGAGCCTTTTATAAATACCTCCCTTGGCAAGGAGTTCTTCGTGCCGGCCTCTTTCAGCAATCTGTCCTTTTTGCATTACAATGATTTCGTCAGCATGTTGAATGGTTGAGAGCCGGTGGGCAATTACGATGGAGGTGCGACTACTCATTACCTTGGCCAGAGCATCCTGCACAAGACGTTCCGACTCTGTATCAAGTGATGATGTGGCCTCGTCCAGAATGAGAATAGGTGGATTTTTCAATACTGCACGAGCAATACTCACACGTTGACGCTGACCACCAGAGAGGTTAGACCCTCTGTCACCTATAGTTGTATCATATCCTTCTTTCATTTGCATGATGAAGTTGTGGGCATTGGCAATACGCGCCGCCTCAATCACCTGATCTTTGGTTGCCTTGGTGCTTCCAAAAGCAATGTTGTTGTATAGGCTGTCGTTAAATAAAATACTTTCCTGTGTCACAATGCCCATCAAACCCCTCAATGAGTCAATGCGATAATCGCGTAAATCAACACCATCAATAAGGATACTGCCACCAATTACATCATAGAAACGAGGAAGCAAGTCAACCATCGTTGATTTTCCTCCTCCTGATTCGCCAACAAGAGCTATAATTTTACCTTTCTCTATGGTAAGATTTACATCTTGTAGCACAATCTCTCTGTCGTATCGAAATAAAATATTGCGGTATTCAATCTTGTCTTTGAAATCTTCGATATGCAATGCGTTGGGCTTTTCGACAATTACTTCCTCGGCATCGAGAATTTCAAAGATCCTTTCTGCAGAAGCAATTCCTTTCTGTATATTATAAAATCCTTGTGAAAAAGTCTTTGCAGGCGGAATAATTTGCGAAAAAACAATAATATAGGTTATGAAGTCGGCTGCTCCGATAGGGGAGGTGTCGGAAAGTACCATGCTGCCTCCAAACCAAAGCACAATAATAATGACTATCGATGAAAGAAATTCACTCATTGGGGAACTAAGGTCACGACGACGATAAATTTTTATCATTAAATTTGAAAGCAATGAGTTCTGCTCCTGAAACTTGCGATCAGAGTATTGAATTGCGTTGAAGGCTTTGATGATTCGTAAACCAGATATGGACTCTTCAACTGTAGAAAGCATTCCAGACATTCGCTCCTGACCGATCTTTGAAGATTTTCGCAAGCTTCGGCCAATACGACCAATAATATATCCAGTAAAAGGCAAGAGTACCAACACAAAAAGAGTGAGTTGAGGGCTCATCGAAAACATGAAGATGACGAATGCAAGAATGGTTATGGGATCCCGCACCAGCATTTCAAGGTAATTCATGATTGAAAATTCTACTTCCTGAACGTCATTGGTGATGCGTGCTATGATATCGCCTTTCTTGTTTTTGTTGTAATAGGAAATCGGAAGGATAAGAATCTTGTTATAAATGGCGTTTCGCATATCCTTTACAGCTCCAACGCGTACGTTGGCCATGAAATAACTTGCCATGAAGCGGGAAATATTGCGCAATAAAAACGCTGTTGCCAGAATTATACAAATAAAAACCAGTGCTTTAACCTGACCTTGTTCTGCAATTATCGTACTGATTTGATAGTTCAGGGACGCCAGCAGAGCATCCGTACTCAAACTAAATTCCGGTTGTGTTGTGACAAGTTCTTCAGAACCAAAGAGCAGGTTTAGAAAAGGCACAAGGAGCGCGAATGAAAAAAGAGAAAATACAATGACCAGTAAATTGAAAAAAACATTTAAAAGTGCAAAGCCCCAATAAGGTTTAGCGAAAGAAATAGTTCTATAAAACTTATTCATTATTAATCATTTAACAAATCGATGCCTGTATAGCTTTCCGGTGTGATAAGACGTAATTCAGATTTTATCGTTTCAGAAACATCCAGCTCATCAATAAAGTTTGAAATAGACGTTGCGTTGATGCCTTGATTGGTTCTGGTGAGTTGTTTCAGTAATTCATATCCTCCGTCTATCTGTTCACGCCGAAGTATCGTTTGAATGCCTTCTGCAACAACAGCCCAGTTGGCCTGAAGATCTGCCTTTAGTTTATCTTCATTAAGTAAAAGTTTATCCAATCCTTTCCCGATGGAAAAGATGGAAAGAAGACTGTGGGCAAGAGGAACACCAATATTGCGGGTAACTGTTGAATCAGTCAGATCGCGTTGAAGTCTGCTCACAGGCAGTTTATTACTGAAGTGTTCAAAAATGGCATTAGCAATTCCAAGATTGCCTTCAGCATTCTCAAAATCAATAGGATTAACTTTGTGTGGCATAGCGGATGAACCTATTTCGCCCTCTTTAATCTTTTGCTTGAAATAGTCAAGCATAATATACATCCAAAGGTCGCGGCACAAGTCGAGAAGAATAGTATTGAGGCGTTTGATTCCGTCAAAATACGCGGCTAAATAATCGTAATGCTCAATTTGGGTTGTTGTTTGCTGACGGTGAAGATCAAGTTTATTCATGACCAGATTGTTGGCAAAAGCCACCCAGTCGATGGCCGGATAAGCTATTTTGTGAGCATTGAAATTGCCTGTTGCTCCTCCAAACTTAGAGGAAAAAGGTATAGTTGATAGCAAATGAAGCTGATCATTTATTCTTTCAGCAAAAACCTGAATTTCTTTTCCCAATCGGGTTGGGCTGGCTGGTTGTCCGTGCGTTCGGGCCAACATGGGAATGTCTTTCCATTGCAAAGCCAATTGTGTAATATGATCACAAAGTTGACGGTACGCCGGCTCAATTATTTGATGATGCGCGCCTTTTAAAGCAAGAGGAAGTGCAACATTGTTGATATCCTGTGAAGTAAGTCCGAAATGAATAAATTCTTTAAAAGATTCCAGATTTATTGCATCAAAGCGCTTTTTAAGGAAATACTCTACAGCTTTAACATCATGGTTTGTTACCTTTTCAATCTCTTTAATTTGATAGGCATCTTCAGGGGTAAAATTTTGGTAAATGTACCTTAGGGCATCAAAATGATCAGAATCAAAATGGTTTAACTGTGGTAGGGGTATCTCACACAGTGCGATGAAATACTCCATCTCAACCATGACCCGATATCGCATCAGTGCAAATTCAGAGAAAAATGCATCCAGTTGCGAGACCTTGCTTCTGTAGCGCCCGTCAATGGGAGAAATTGCGGTAAGTGCAGAAAGTTCCATTGCTTTAAATTTGAAGGCCAAAGGTACATATTCTTGGCTTTCAAAAATGTCACATGATTGAGCCGAAGGAAATTAATGGGTGTTTCAGTTATCCTTTGGATTATTTGGAACAATAATAGAGGCTTTTTTGGTAATGTTTGCAGCAAAATAACCCAGGCCACCTTCAAGAATATTAGATCGGATATTAGCAGGTGGGCCTGAAAAAAGCGGATTTCCCTGGCCTGCCTCAGTGCGTAACTCAACAAAAAAATCGTAATAATCGCTGCTGATGGCCGACATTAATAAGGTGATGGTGTCGCCTGTGTTTACTTCAGTTGAACGTAAAAACATTACACCCAGTCCATTGGTGTTGTTTCCGTTAAAAAAACGGTCATCCACAATCAGTGAACGGGAGGCGGTGTCGGTAAGAATAATTCCATTAATAAGTGCATCAAACTTGTAGAAATCGGTCGTAGGTGGATCAAAAGCATATAGCTTAATGAGGTAAAAATCAAATGCTTGTTGATATTCCAGAACAATCGAATCCATCGTAAAATAAGTTGTTGGCATTTGTGTATATGCAACATAACGATCGGAGTTGCCAATTTTTTCTTTAAGATTGATATCAAGCTCATAAGAACTGCCAGGGATGCCGTATATTTCAGTGGGTGTGTAGTAATAACCTGCGTTTTTCGGGTCCTCTTTAAGCAGGATTTTTTCAGTTCCATTGTCAAGATATAAGGTTGCCCCCAAAACGGCGGGAGGTTCCAGATTTGAAAAATAACTGGTTGAGGTAGTAATACGGACCAATTGATGAGTTGTGTCAGTTGTTACTATTCCATCCACCACCAAACGGATAAAAGACTCGTCAAGCTTAATGTCATAGCGCTCGGAACAACTTGATGCTGAGAAAACAATCACGGTAATTAACAGGATGTATTTTTGTATGTTCTTCATGAATCTGATGATGTTTAAAATTTGAAATTGTAAGTGATAGCTGGTACTATACCAAACAAATAGGTCATTTCAGCAAATGTTGCATTTGGGACATTTGGATCGGGCACAAAATTTATTACCCATGGGTTTTTCCTGTAGTAGGCATTATAAACAGAAAGATTCCATTCACCATGCCATTTTCTTTCAGGATTTTTTTTGCGGCTGTAAGTAACTGAAAGATCGAGGCGATGATAATCGGGTAATCGATAAGCATTACGGTCTGAATAGACCGGTGCGATGGTGTTGCCAATTACAAAGCGACCGGTAGGAAAAGTTACCGGTGATCCGGTAGCATAAACCCAGTTGGCCCCGAAACTTAGTTCATTGGTTAGTTCATAGGTCAATACAAGCGAAATGTCGTGAGGCCTGTCGTATGAAGCAGGATATTGAATTCCATTGTTGATGTCAGGTATTTCACGGAAAGTGCGC
The DNA here is from genome assembly GCA_002842755.1 of Bacteroidetes bacterium HGW-Bacteroidetes-1. GTDB lineage: Bacteria > Bacteroidota > Bacteroidia > Bacteroidales > F082 > JALNZU01. The sequence continues at coordinate 44,379 of PHDU01000032.1, forward strand.
GACCAGGTGTAGCTGAGCCAGCCGTTTAATCTGCCCTCGTTAAGACGAATCAACGCTTCAAGACCATAGGACCATGCTTTTCCAGAGCGCAGTTCGCCTTCAAGTAATTCATTGAGAAGTAGTTCAGCATGATTTTTAAAATCAATTGCATTGTGGTTAAGTTTATAAAAACCTTCGAGGGAAGTTTCAAGCCTTGTTCGTGTAAAATTCTTAAAATACCCCAATGAAAATTGATCACCCCGCTGTGGTTTTACGTTTGGACTCGATGGAAACCAAATATCTAGAGGTGTTCCACCTGTTGAGTTCTGGGCAAGATGAACATATTGTGTATTTCTTGTGTAAGCTGCTTTGATGGATGATGTTTCGCTGAGGCTATAAGCAAGACTCAGGCGAGGTTCAATAGCGGAATAGGTGTTATAAAAATCCCCTTTTGAGTAATTTGTTGAATCAATTTTTTGATAATTTTCGTTAAAAGCATAAACGGTATTTTCTCCAAAATTGCTAAAAGAACTAAACCTGAGCCCATATTTAAGGGTAAGTACAGCTCCGATTTTTTGTTCGTTACTTACATAAATTCCGCCTTCAAACGCTCGGTTTTTTTGCATTTCAACACGGTTGAAAGGGGTCTCACTTCCTTTTCCTTCGGCAGTTCCGGGCATGAATAGGTGTCGAATGCCTGTAAATCCAAATTGAATGGTATTGCTGCTAGCATACCAGGTAAAGTCGCCCTTTGCATTTAAATCTTCCATTGAGGCTGTCCAGTCGAATGCGTTGGCCTGACCTTCCGGAACGCCAATCTGATAGTTAAATCGGCTGTATATAAAGGAAAAATTTGAGAATAATTCATTGCTGAATAGGTGATTCCAGCGCAGAGTTGCAGTTTGGTTCCCCCAACCTATTCCAAAGTTATCATTTTTGAAAACATCCTGACCGAAATATCCGGATAAGAATACCCTGTTTTTATCATTGATGGTATAGTTGGCTTTTCCATTGAAGTCGTAGAAAAAGAGGGTGTTGTTGCGAATTTGTTCATCTTTCGATAAGGCAAGAAAGATGTCAGCGTAAGTACGTCTTCCGGCGATCATAAAACTTGAACGATTATTTTGAATAGGTCCTTCAAGCATTAGGCGACTTGAAATAGTGCCAACACCACCCTGTCCAGAAAATTTTTGCACGTTGCCGTCATTCATGCGAACATCCACTACTGAAGATAATCTTCCACCAAAAGCCGGAGGAATATCTCCTTTGTAAAGCTCAAGGTTCTTTACAGCATCATTGTTGAAAACGGAAAAAAAGCCCAATAAATGGGAAGGATTGTAAACAAGCGCTTCATCCAAAAGGACAAGATTCTGATCAGGGCTGCCTCCGCGAACACTAAATCCTGAACCTCCTTCAGAAGTGGCCTGAACGCCGGGGAGCAATTGAATGGCTTTTAAAACATCAATTTCACCCATAAGGGCCGGAATCTGCCGAATACTTTTAATGTCGAGTTTATTCACGCTCATTTGTGCCTTGTTGATCAGGTCGTTAAAACGTTCGCCTTTCACAATGACCTCTTTAAGTTCGAACTTTGAAGGTTGCAGCGCTACATGAATGGTTGTGTCCTTAGCTATTTTGATTTGAATCGAGTATGAATCATATCCAATATAGGAATAAGACAGGTTATAGGAACCCGGATCAAGACGCAATGAATAAAAACCATATACATTTGAGACCGAACCCGTTCCCAGAGGCTCAACATAAATGGTTGAACCGATTAGCATCTCTCCATTGGATGCATCACTGATATATCCGCTTATGGCGATAAATCGCTTATCCGGAGTATTTTCAGCTTTCACTTCAATTGTTTGCAGAAGAAGTGTTAGGATCAAAGTTGATAGATAGAATGAAAGATTAATCTTCATACAATTAAAGTGAAATAGTTTTGCATTAATAACAATATCAGCATGATATTGTTTGATCAGAAGCCTCCGAATAGAAAAGAAATTGTCCCGGTAAGACTGTTAAAGTCTTTTTGATTAAAAAACGTTGTTTTTTCAATGAATATTCCTGAACAACTGGTGCCTGAATAAATTTCGTTTATGCCAGTTACAATTCTGTAGCCAATACCCAAATTAATTTTGAACCAACGGGATAAATTCATTTCAAGTTCCGCCTGAGGCAGCAAAACAAATACATTATCGTTTACACCTGTATTATTCATGTAGAAGATAAAAGAAAAAAGTAAAAAGATAAAAGTCAGGCAGTTGCAACCAATCTATTTTCATAATTTATTTTGTAAAGATGAACAATGTATAAGTTTTGGTTTTGTACATTATTATCATAAAAACTAATATTTCCCCATCCCAATTTTGAACTTAGCGACAAATGCAATGCCTCCTGAGGTTTAAATGACCCGCCAATCCAGAATCCGCCATGACCAAAGTTGATGCGGTCGTTGCTGTAATTATAAGGTATGGAAGAAGAGGAGGCAGGATGGACGTAGCAGACATCAGAATAATGATTTGTGGAAAGGCCAATTCCATATGCTCCAATGAAAATATTATTGACAATTACACCGCCTCCGCCGCCACTGGAAACAGCAAAATCATTTGCAATGGTTGAAAACTCTACAATCGGACCACCAAATCCACTAATGTGTAGCTGTTTTGTATGGTCAAAAATAGTTTTAAATGATTGTTGTTCTTTTTCCTGCGCAGATAAGTCGCATATAAAACTGCCAAATATGAAAAGCGCTAAAAAAAAGGGTGTATTCAAAATGGATTGGTTCATAATGTTAAATATTTTGATTTTCTTTAATGACAGCGGGGATTTCAGTTGGTTGCAAGCATATTTTGATTTAAGAATTATTTCATATAGTCAGGTTTGTCGACGGGTTTTGCATGAAGTTTGATACCTTGGTTTCAGTTATCTTTGTCAGTATAGTTTAAAAACAATGTATGCGCTTGGAAGAAAAGGAAATGTTGAAAAGTTTTTTTGTGCCTGCTATTTTCCTGGCACTGATGTGGTTGGTCAAGATTGCTGAGTTGGTTTTTAACATCAGGTTTGGGTTTTTAGGAATACATCCACTTCATTTGGATGGACTTCTGGGTATTATTTTGTCACCATTCATTCATGGCGATTGGCAGCATCTAACCGCAAATTCGTTGCCAATATTGGTTCTTGGAGCTGCCTTATTCTATTTCTATCGTCCTGTTGCTATAAAAGTATTATTTCTTACAACGCTTATAACCGGAATGTGGGTTTGGGTAGGTGCAAGAGAAAGCTATCATATTGGTGCAAGTGGTGTCATTTACGGCTTGTCAGCTTTTTTGCTTTTGAGTGGCTTCATACGTCGCGACTCCCGGTTGATGGCTATTTCCCTGATTGTAGTTTTTCTATACGGGAGCATGATCTGGGGAATTTTCCCCGAACTTTTTCCCGAGAAGAATATCTCGTGGGAGTCGCACCTTAGTGGATTGATAGCAGGTTTGATATTGGCAGTCTTTTTTCGCAATGAAGGACCACAGCGCCGAAAATATTCCTGGGAGTTGGAGGTTGAGGATGTTACAACAAAAGAAGAGGATTTGATTGAGCAACAAGCTGACAGTGAGGAAATCCCACCAAGTCAAAAACCGTATTGGGATATACCTGAACCAAATCGTGACGATTTGACAGTAGTTTATCACTTCAAAAAAAAATAATTAGTCAGTAAAACTGCGTAAACGAACCCTTAGAAACGATACCTTTTTACGTAATAAGCGCAGTCGCCTAAACCTGGCTCAGTTGTTTCAATAAAACCAAGATTCATAAGTTCTGTATCGCTTTTATCCAAACGTATCAACAGGGAAGGATCAACCATTACGGTCATTCCCATATTGCTTCCTGGCGGCACACACATACTTGCACCACTTTTATACCAGATATCCTTCACATCGCTGCCAGTGGTAAGTATTTTGCTAATCAAAGCTTTTTCATCAAACCCAAAGTTTGCGCCCTCTTCGAAAACATACGTGTAATAAATGCCTTTATCAAAGTTGTAGTCGGCTGAAGCGTGATCTTCTGTCAATGGCTCTGGAATAGTTTTTACCGTATTTTGACTGGTGTGACATCCAAATGAAAAGGCGAGAAATATGCAGGCTAAAGTTCCATTGATTGTTTTATTCATATCTGATCTGTTAAATGCAGGTAATTTTATTTATTTGATACCTATTGTTATTCTGTTTTGTTTAAAAGTAAAGCGTTGAATAACAGTTTATAAGTGCCATGCGTGTTTGATCTGAACTGTGGGTTAAAACCATAAAGAACCAATTGTCCTTTTCCTTTTTTCAACCAGATCATCACTGCTTTTTCAGCAAGAAGCTCTGACTTCTGGGCAAAACCACTTACAACTGTTGGATCTTTGGAATAGCTGCCGATGATTCTTCTGTCCATATCAAAAGAGGGAAGACTGGTGCTGTAAACAGGGGTTCCTCTCGAAAAAACATTGGCTTTTGTTGACATTCCCCAGGTAAGGGGATGGTCTTGCAATAAGTCAATGGTCATCAATGTTCCGGGTACGTAAAGTCCTTTTTTTACCAATTCAGCGCCTACATTGCGAAAAGGTAACCGGAATTGTTCGGTTTCTTTTTTACCCGTCTCGATGGTTTGTAAGCCTTCAAACAAATCAGTTGAGCTTCCCCAGCTAACAACGATACCACCTTCGTCAATCCATTTCATGAGATTTTTAAGGCCATCCTTACCCATTCCTTTTGTGAACTCAGGTGGATAATTACTGATATAATAATCGGTTGTTTCGCCAAATTTTCCTTCCAATAAAACAGATTTGGAAGAGGAAGGCAAAACCAAAACATTAATTCCGGCAGGAATTCCTTTCGCCAGCTCTTCGGGCCTTATTGTTTGATAGTCGATGCCATACTGATCGAAAATATACCTTGTCCAGCCTGCATCCATGTCATGAAACCATGTTTCAACCAATCCTATTTTGGGCATTTGAATCTTCTCCATTTTCATGGCTGGCTTTTCAGAAAGCTCAAGAGGATTAACGGTGAGTCCCTTCAGAATTTCACCTATACCATCTGACTTTTGAATAACAAAGCTGCCTTTTTCAATTTTTTGTCCATATAAATTGAAAGATTCAGTTAAACGAAAAACATCGAGTCCTTTGCTCATTGCCTTGAAGGCAGCAAGATAACTCTCATTCGATTTGCTTTCAAATACCAGACCCCAGTAACTTATTTGATGAGATAATCTAACTTCCGGGATCAAAGTTATTTCGGAAAGTAAGCCTTCGATGAAGATATTTTTAGTATTGATCTCATTACTTTCAAGGCCAAGATGCAATGGCAAAGACCAGGAAGTAATGTCGTAAGGTTTAATCATTTCGCCTTCAACTGTGTAGTGTCGCAATGGAAAATCCTGTTTTTCCATCACTTCTTTGATGAATGCCCTGAATGGTTGAGCGAGTGGAACGACGATATCTCCGGCATTAAAGGGTTTTTGATCAAGATTTAAATCCTCTGCGAGTCTGTAAACTTTCACACCATGATCGTTCAAAAGCTTAATCAGATAATTCAACTCACCCTGATCGTCCTGTTTGAAAGGTAAGACATAATAATAGGGTGCGCTTGTTTGTCCAAGCCTGACCATTTTTTGGGTGAGGCTGTTGCGGAAACGTAAAATCTGTTCCCTGTTTTCAGTTGCAGTTTCTAACATGCCCCAGAGGGAGCTTATTTCGTATTGTACAATATCGCCAAGATGCCACCAGCCACCCGGCCATGGATCGGGCATGTTGATGCTTTTTTTGTATTCACTCAATCCTTTTCCACTGACACTTATTTCTTGTTTTTCGATGAATACAGGACTGGCATGAGAGGCAGAAGCGGCCTCGGTGAGCATACCAATGGTATTTTTCCAGATACAGGTTTCAGTGTGGCCGGGCCAATAATCATCAAAAAGATAACGCTGTGTGACTCCTTTCAAGCTGTCGGCGGTCATGCGTTGCATCATTCGAGCGCCAAATATTCCCATCCAGTTAAGGATGCCTGCATCTATATTCTCTGAGATTGGATCGTGTGGAGGCGGAACAAAATAACGAACCCCGGAAGCGCCCATCTGGTGTTTTTCAACCATCACCTGAGGAAACCAATCATGGCTGAAAAGCTGGCTTATGGCTTTATTGTCTGATTGTGTCAATGTAATAAAATCGCGGTTGTTGTCGTGCCCCACATATTTGTGATAAACTCCAGGCATTGATGTTTTCTCGTATTTTGTTCCAAGGTATTTGCGATAATGTTCAACAATCATATCCATGCCATCAGGATTATGATTTGGAACAAGCATTAACACTGTTTCGTCAAGCCAGTGCAACTTCTTTGGATCTTGGGTTGTTGCCAGTTCATAGGCTATCAAGGGAACAGCTTGCGAAGGTGCGACTTCATTTGAATGCATCGACATGGTTGCAATTACAAATACTTTTCCTTCTGCAACAATCGCATTAATTTTGCTCTCAGTAAGCATGACTTCCATACTGAGCAATCGGTTAATTTCCTTTAACCGATCCTTGTTACGTATGTTTTCAGCTGAAGATACAAGGAAAACATACATAGGCTTATCCATAGGCGAACGGCCAATTTCAACCATTTCACACCGCTCACTCTGGCTTTCCAGTAGCTTTAGGTATGAAATGAGCTGTTCGTAATCGAAAAGCTTAAAATCATCGCCAGGCTTAAAACCAAAAAAGGCTTCAGGGCTTTTGATTTCCTGTGCCAACAGTCCATTCGATAAGTTACCGAAGAGTAGCAGGATTACCAAAAAATATTTTGCTGATCGTTGCATAAAAAGTTAGTTGAGCGAGTAACGAACCTGTTCTTTTTTCTCTTCTACCCATTTAAGAAGAAGTTGCCTGTCAGCGTCTGAAATTTTAGCTTCATCATGCAGCCAGAGATAGGGCTTTGGAGGCATTTCATGCTCCTGGAGTACTTCAGCAATATCCATTAACTTTTTAATTTGTTTCTCTTTGTCGTATAAAATCCAGTCGGAAAAATTGAGATGCTCCTTCCCTTCATTTACGTGATTATTGATTATCCATGAAACAGGTGCAACACTTGCGTACCACGGATAAACAGTGCGGTTGGAGTGACAGTTGTAACAAGAAGTTTGAAAAGTAGTTACAATGGTCACTTCAGTTTCAGTTTTATGAAAAATATCATAACGACTGGGGTTGGTCTGCTGATTTCGCTCAGGTCGTATAAACTGGATGAGCCCTAATAAAATCACAAATGCGATCAGAACGACAAATTTCTTTTTATTCATGAGTTATGGTTTTATTAATTGATTTTTTCTTTTCCAAAAGTAAAAGTTTTTTAATATGGATCAAGTATAAAAGTGTCGTATTGACAGAAAAGAATAATGTCTGTTTGAATTGTTATATGATAATCTTGAAAACTACAGGTGCAATTATTAATGCTTCGCAACCACATTATTTCAAAAAAGCAAAATAAGCTACTACTGCAGTTCCAAAAAGGGTTGCAATTGAGTACAATAATATGGCAGAAAGCATTCGTAATAAAACACTGTTCCAGCGTCTTTTATACAACTGTCGGGCACCTATTAAGGCATACACAGGTAGCAAAAGCATTAAGAAGTTTTCGATTGTAACATTCTTGTCTGGCAAAGCAATATTGAGCAGCATAATAAGAATAAGCAGCATGAATAAAATAGTATGCTGATTGATGGCAAAAAGAAAATGTGTCACATAGTATCTCTCTGTTTTACGGAAGAAAATCCACAAAAAGAAACCATAAAGTGGCATCAGAATAAAGACAGACCAGGAAAGATATTTTAAGAACTTTGCAACAAAGAGACCCGGATTTTCTGTAATCTCCTTCAACCTCTTCCTAAAACCCGGATCGTCTGATTGTACTTTTACTTTGTCAATTGAGTCTTGCATGGATTGTTGATTTATCGTCTCCGTTTTTTCAGAAACGATTGGAAGTCCGACATTAATTTCAACTGTATCACTTGATGAGGCATTCGGTTTTATTGCATTGGAATACATTAAAAGGTTGTTTTTGTTCTTTTGCAACGATTTATTGGTGGTATAACTCAGCAGCAGAAAAAAAACAAAACTGACAAAAACGTACATTCTGAAGGGCGGCATGTATCTTATCCTTTTTCCGGTAACATAATCAGAGACCATTGAGCCAGGCTTGAGAACAACAGCTGAGATACTGCGCCAGAATCGTGTATCGAAAGCAAACAGGTTTCCAGTGAAGTCAATAATAAAAAGCCTTAATGGTTTTTCAAACGATTTGACGGATTGGCCACATTGAGGGCAAAAATTACCTGTAAAACTTGTTTCGCAGTTCTTACAACATTGAGCTGAAGGCTCTGTATGTTCATGATTGATGTGATAGTCTTCTGATTCCATAAAATTTCTCCCCAGATTGTTTAAATGTAGCAAACAAAGAAAATAAAAAAACTCCCTCATTCATAATTAATCTCTTTGTTAGTTTTTTTAAGGGCATTCCTTTTCGAAAGTTTTTATCGCACAGCATATGAACCACGACTTTTTAGGCATATATTTTTTGTGATCATTCCTTACTTTCGCAAAAAATATGTAAACTTGTAGAAGGATTCAAAATATATAGTGTCGTTATTTTTTCATGACGATTTAAGATTATTTTAAACTTCAAAAAATATATACAATGAACGATTCACTAAAAGGAAAATGCCCGGTTATGCACGGAGCTAACACAGAAGCAGGTAATTCTGTTATGGAATGGTGGCCAAAAGCACTCAACCTAGATATTTTACATCAACATGACACGAAAACCAATCCTCTGGGAAATGATTTCAATTACAAGGAAGCGTTTCAAAAACTTGATTTGGAAGCGTTGAAAAATGACTTAAAAGCATTTATGACTGAAAGCCAGGAGTGGTGGCCTGCCGACTGGGGGCACTACGGAGGTTTAATGATTCGTATGGCATGGCATTCAGCTGGAACTTATCGGATTGCAGACGGGCGCGGTGGTAGTAATACTGGGAATCAACGCTTTGCGCCCCTTAGCAGTTGGCCGGATAATGCTAATCTGGATAAAGCACGCAGGTTGTTATGGCCCATTAAACAAAAATATGGTAATAAAATTTCATGGGCTGATTTGTTCATCCTGGCTGGAAATATGGCATATGAGTCAATGGGCCTCAAAACATTCGGTTTTGCCGCAGGGCGTGAAGATATATGGCACCCTGAAAAGGACATCAATTGGGGAACTGAGAAAGAATGGCTTGCAGCAAGCAAAAATCGCTACACAAATGAATCAGATCGCGAGACTCTGGAAAATCCTTTGGCAGCTGTTCAAATGGGGTTGATATATGTAAATCCTGAAGGAGTTGACGGAAATCCCGACCCATTGAAAACAGCTCATGACGTGCGAAATACATTTAAACGTATGGCAATGAATGATGAGGAAACGGTTGCATTAACGGCTGGCGGCCATACGGTTGGAAAAACACATGGCAATGGAGATGCCTCTTTGTTGGGAGAAAGTCCTGAAGGAGCAGAGATTCATACGCAAGGTATGGGTTGGATGAATCCTCGCGGAAAAGGAAATGCAGAAGATACCGTTACAAGCGGATTAGAAGGAGCATGGACAACAAACCCAACACAATGGGATCATGGATATTTCAATATTTTATTCAAATACGAATGGGAGCTAAAAAAGAGTCCGGCAGGAGCATGGCAATGGGAACCCATAAATATTAAGGAGGAAGACAGACCAATCGATGCGCACAATCCAAACAAACGCCAAAATCCAATCATGACAGATGCGGATATGGCGATGATTAAGGATCCGGAATACCGCAAAATATCTGAACGATTTTATAAAGACCCTGAATATTTTACCCAGGTGTTTGCAAGAGCATGGTTCAAACTAACGCATCGTGATTTAGGACCAAAAAGTCGTTACCTCGGTGCAGATGTTCCAAAAGAAGATTTGATTTGGCAAGACCCCATACCAACAGTTGATTATACTTTATCTGATGATGAAATCCGGGAATTAAAAGAAAAATTGTTGAACAGTGGTTTAACAAGAACAGAGCTTATCAATACGGCCTGGGATAGTGCAAGAACTTTCAGAGGCTCTGACTTAAGAGGAGGAGCAAATGGTGCTCGTATTCGTTTAGCTCCTCAAAGAGACTGGATAGGTAACGAGCCACAGCGTTTGGAGAAAGTGCTTCATAAGCTTACAGAAATTCAGGCTGGTCTCTTAAAAAAAATCAGTATTGCAGATTTAATTGTTTTGGGAGGAAGTGCAGCAGTTGAAAAAGCTGCTCATGAGGCAGGAGTTATGATTTCTGTTCCTTTCTTCCCGGGACGGGGAGATGCAACAGCCGAAATGACGGATGCAGAATCATTCGAAGTGTTAGAACCTATTCATGATGGCTTTAGAAATTGGCTGAAAAAAGACTACGCAGTAAAACCGGAAGAACTTCTATTAGACAGAGCTCAACTCATGGGGTTGACTGCTCCTGAAATGACTGTCTTGATGGGTGGTATGCGTGTGCTTGGAACAAACCACGGAGGAACAAAGCATGGAGTATTTACAGACAAAGAGGGGGTTCTCAGCAATGATTTTTTTATAACCCTTACAAATATGAATTATTCCTGGAAGCCTGTTTCTGAAAATTTGTACAATATTGTTGACAGAAAAACGGGTGAAGCCAAATGGACTGCTACACGCGTTGATTTGGTTTTCGGCTCAAACTCAATATTGCGCGCTTATGCTGAGGTTTATGCTCAGGACGACAACAAAGAAAAATTCGTTCATGATTTTGTGAAAGCGTGGGTAAAAGTTATGAATGCCGACCGTTTTGATTTGAAATAGTTATCGGCAGATCAAATTAACACGGCAATCAGCAAAAATTCGAATTAGCGAGTATATCTAAAAAAGAACCATTATTCAGCAAATCAATAATGGTTCTTTAGTTTATTTGTTGTTTGCGGTCATTGTGACAAACCTTATCCCATTTTGCAGCTAGCCAGACAAAAATAATTGTATATCAATTGATTGGCAATTTTCGAGTTCAGATTTGTGTACTACAGATTTTTTCTTTACAAAGGG
>PHDU01000001.1 GCA_002842755.1 Bacteroidetes bacterium HGW-Bacteroidetes-1
TTTAATTACGCAATAAATATAGCATAAATTATCTTATAAATAACAATTATTCTTCAATACTTATCAATTTTTTATTATTGTATATTGATGCTTGTGGAATGGGTTTTTAGACAGTCTGACGTTTAGCAAGGTTTTTTTTGTTATTAAAACAATTCAAGCTGTTGGGGAGTGCCCGGTCGCTTGGCCGGATCCTGACCACGAAAAAATTCCATCATTCCAAACTGCTTATCCGTCAATGAAAAGAGTATAATTTCCCCGCGGGGAGCAAGAAATGATTTTACCCGCTTCGTATGCACTTCAGCATTTTCGCGATTGCTGCAGTGGCGAACATAGATGGAATATTGCATCATCGTAAAGCCATCCTTTTGCAGATTTTTTCTGAATTGGGCGTAGTTTTTCCGGTCTTTTTTGGTATCTGTTGGCAAGTCGAAAAAAACAAAAATCCACAAAATCTGATACTGATTTAATCGTTTGAAATATGTTTTATCCAATCTTAAATTTTTAGCTCAGGATATAATAATTTTCTCGAAGATCCTTCAAAACAGGCAGATAACGACGCTGTTGTGCGCTGCAAACCTACCATGAGCGGACTACTTTTTCCATCAATATCAACATCTATTGCCGGAATTTGCAAAAGCTGCTTTTTGATTTCAGGCGTTAGTTCATCTTGATCAGGAAATCTTTTCACAACCTCAAGAACAACACGATCAACATAAGGGCGATAGGGCTCCATGATGTCAGAAGCCAGACACCATGGGTTGTATTTGTTGCGATGATGGATGCCTACGGCTGGCAAAAGTCCGCTTGAAACAAGACCACGTGCAACAATGGCTAAAAGTACGGCATATCCATAATTCAACATCGCATTTGGGTTTTCACCTAACCTATCTCTTGAAAATGAACTTTCAGTTCCAAAAAGATTCTCCCAATAGTAAGCTGCTGCACGTCCTTCAACATTTTGCGGGTCACCACTTTTAACCAGCTTCAGGTAATATTGCATCTTGCTGTCATTTATTCCCAAACTTCTTAGTATGGCAGCCTGATTGCTGATTTTTGCAATGATAGTTTGCTGCCAAAGGTTCTTTTTTAAAGGCAGAGAACATTCAAGCTGTTGATACATTTTTTCGGTAAAAGCATGATGCGCGAACATGGGCAACATCAATCCAAAAGGCAAATGTTTTGCATCGCAACTGATGATAGCAGTATTGTTTTGATTCAATTCAGCAATCAGCGCATTGGTAAGAGTAATATGCGGGTTGTCCAACACAACAACTCCAACATCTTCGATGGGAATGATAGCAGGTGGTTTGTTCTCCTTTTCCGGAAAATCAATATGCATCTGCATGTCTTTCTTTTTCAGATAACAAGGATTACCAAAATAAAGGGTGCGTTTTATCATTTTCGTTATAAGTTCTATTTATGAAAAGAATATTAGCAGTTTTATTTTCACAGGTTTTAATACTATGTCAAACCATGACTCTCCGAAAATAATTGAACAGTTAGTCCCAACTCATTCGCTCTCTTCAAATTACCAAAAACGCACTCACGCTTCCCCATATAGCCGCCCAGGGAAGAAAATTCCCAGTCTTCAGCTTTGGTTACCAGCCCTACTTTTATCGGATTGGAATGAATATAGTTGAAACATTGCTGTGGATATTGAAGTTCCCACTTTTCGATGTTAATCATTGTAGCACCGGATGATGTAAACCAGTTATGTGCTACTCTACTCGTTTCATTAAGACAGATAGCTTTCGTTTTTTGCCTGAAAAGTGAGCCGGTGCGATTTTCTTGTTTATTAATAGCACGGGTATAAGAGGCAAGCATTATTCCGATGGAATGGTTGAAAGAAATTGGTTTGTTGTCTGGGTCATAGATAGTCGGAGTGCGACTTTGAGTCGCGCCCCGACTATCTATGACGGCATAAAGCCTCTCAACCTCAACCATCAAATGAAAATGATTCGGCATCAAACACCAGGCAAGCAGATTTCCAAATGGAACAATATGATTGCATAGTTTATCAACAAAAAACAAATAGTTTTCGCGGCTAAAAAAGATTTTCTGCCGGTTATTTCCCTGGTTATAAATATGGTAGATGCCATTGCGTTCGAAATTCATATCACTGAGATTAATGAGATTGAGATATTTCCGAGACGATCAGTGTTGACTTTGAAGCAGAGATATTGAGCGACTATCAATGATTTCATAACAAATCTGTGATCCAAACTATACAATTTGTTGCCGAAATAGAGTGTACGTTTTATCATATAAACAACTGATTAATCAACTTGAATTATTCTCCTACCGATACTATATTTCCGCAATGATTAACTCTAACCTTAATAAGGTCTTTTAAATTGGTTGGCGTCTGAATAAAATAATGAGTAATTCCAATTAAGTATTTCTTTGATTTTAAAGTGTCCCCATCTACAGCTTTTGTTTCAAGATGGTGATTAAAAACATAATTTTTTGTTGAAATTTTCTGAACTCTAAATAAATTAGGACTTATGAGAAAGTAATTTTTGGAATCAAGTAAATCTATTTCTTTGGGGTTAAATCCTGTTTTTTCATTTGGAAATACAAAATACTCATTCTGCTTCATGCTAAACAGGAATTCCCAACCTTCGTCCTTCCTATAATCCTTGTCTATAATAGGCAGTCCCTGATTGACACGCATTGTTGCTTCAAAAAATGAAACGACATTTTCCTGTAGAATTCCTTTATCGTCATTATAAATTGCGACATGATGATTGTTGCCTGTATTAACAAAATCAACAGCTTGCTTTTTACCTTCAGTATCCAAAATAAGAACTCCATCTTTATCTCTTTTGTCGTGTAATGCCACTGCATTATTGATTCCAGTAATGGTTACACGCTTTATTGATATTCCTTTTTCCTCATTCAACCAGATTGGGTTCTCATCCAAATTTGAAAAAGCTTTTTTACTGTCTCCTCCAAATTCATTCAAACGGACTTGTAATAATTCTCTAATTTTCTTGTCAATAACCTTTTCAATTTTCAAATCTGGTGTTATGTCTTTCCTAATAGTATAAATTGTCACTACACCAACAGTTTTTATTTTTTCAGGGACTTGTAGTGTTTGTAAATCATTCAGGTAAAGCGGATTTTTGTCTAAACTATTCTTACCCGTAAAAGCTTTTTTTGGGTCTTTATCAAACTCAATCAAACGTTTCAAAAGGGCTATACGATAGGATTTTTTTGCTACAGTTGCGATTTTCTCTTCATTGAATGCTGATCCTACTTTCTCCATTTTTGAAATAAATCGCTTAATACTACCATAAACAGTCTCCAAATGAAGTTGGCCTCTGGGAGTGAGTTGCTTCTTTTTATTTGTTCCGTTTTTTTTATCTGTTTCATTAATATTAATCGTTGCAACTTTATTTTTAGCCTTGATCGAAATCAAGGTATTTTCCAGATGTTTTTTTGCCTCATATCGAAAATCATTTAAAGGTATTGGCGGTTTAAATTTTAACTTCCCTCTTTCATCACGATACAGCTCTTTTTGCTCTATTCCGTAAATACTTCCTGCTTTATCGCTTCTAGCATTTAGGTTATTAAGATATTGGATAAAACTTCGTTTTGTAAAAGCAATAGTTAGAGCATCCATTGCATGATGTCTATGGTCGTTTCTTTTTGTCCAATCTTTAATACGTCTTATTTTATGTCCATCTCTATTTTCAATTGTTTCGGTCATGCCAAGCATTTCGAATTTTCCCCAATTCAGCTCCTGCATTACGTCAATCAGTTGCCAATCTTCTCTCAATCGATCCGTTATTGAACCAGTAGTTGAAATTACTTCTTTAACCAATTCTTCTAAAATTGCTTTAGCTTTTTTTGCTATGTATTGTGAATCTCTGAGATCGCGGGCAATAAAGTCATCAGGAATATCTTCACCTTTCATCTTAAGCTTATTATATTTCCCTCTGGAAATTTTTCCAGCTTTATACAACTCCTCTAGTCGATCAAGATATTCTATCAATCCATTTTGGCCATATTTTGCTAAAACATATTCATAAGCAGTATAGTTCCCTTTATCAATATTTGCCGCCCTAGTTTCAATTGTTTTATTTGAAAAGGAATCGTCAAAAAGCCTTGATTGAGGTATTATATGTTCAATATCAAATTCTTTACTAAACAACTTTTCCTGCGCAATGTATGTATTAGTATACAACGTTTTGAACCCTCTGGATTCTAATTCAAGATAAAGTTTGTAGCGTATAATGTCGTTTCTACTAACGTTCGAAATACCAAATTCACTTTGAAGGATTGCACGATATTTCTCATGTTCAATTGTTGCAATATTTATAGCATTTGTTAGATCTTCCCTTTCCTTTGCGCTCTTTTTAAGTTCACGTGCCAACTCTATTCTAATCTCATCAGGCTTTCCATAAGCATCAACAACTGTATTAACCACATTTATCATTTGGTTAATAATTTTCTCTACAACAGGATTACGCAAGCTATTTTTAGGCAAGATTTCAAGTTTATCTTTTAAGACTTTAGTATCCAGTTCTTCCTTTGTTAACGAACTCTTAGAATGCCGGTATCCTGCATACTTACAAGCTTCACTAAAATCATTTCCAGCCTTTAAATAGGGTAAAATCTTTCGAATTGCTTTAGAACTTAAACTTCCATAATCCTGCTGGAAACTAACATTTGCCAGAATTACAGCGTATTCCTTCTCAAAACCAAATAATTCAGTAATTTTATTTACTAATTTTTCATTACCAGTTTTTGAATCGTCTCCTTCATAAGAATACAACAAATGCCAGAATTTATAAGCTGCTTGCCTTTCAAATTCAATTCCTTCTAATTCTGAATTAAAGAAAAGAATATCTGTATTATAATTTAATCCGGTAAAAATTGATTTTACAGTTGAACTTATTTGAGCATAATTCATTTTCGAAAAATCGAACTCACCGTGACCAGTTAATTCAATAATCCTGAAGTAAGCTTCAAATAATACTGCTTGAGTTCTATTTCCTTCAATCTCTTTATAATTCAGGTCAAGTTCTATTGGGTTAGCAAATAAAAGTTTTAATACATCCGCCTTTGTAAGCTTATTTTTCAGAGTCAATTCTTTGAATAATAAATCTTTTTCTTCCTGATCCAATAGTCTTCTTTTATTGTTATTTTTTTCAAATACTTCAAGATTATTGAGAATTTGCCAAATTTTAAACTCCTGAAATAATGGTGATGATTTCGGGCACACTTTAAAACCAACTGTTCTTTTCTTCTTCTTTCCATCAACTAAGATCTCAATTTGTCTATTTTCGAATTCACAAAAACCGATAAGACCTTTTTGACTTTTTAACCTTCTCTGATAAAAAATAATAATATTCCTTACTTCATGTTTCAATTCAGGTGTAAGTTTCTCATGAAATGTTGACTGCTTTTCCCAGATTACATCAAACTCATCTAAATAATCCTGGCGGTAAAAAACTTGATTTTTTAATCGGGTATGAGAATTCATTTCCAATTGTGACATTAGATATTGCCCGACAGTCAGTTTATTAAAATAAAGTTCTTTACTTCTATCACTAATTGAGCCCAAATAGCCACTAGAACTGTTTAAGTTGGTATTAATTTCAGTAATTACATACGCTGCTTCTTCTTTTAGTAATTGAGAATCTATTGCTTTACTTCTCCATTTATAGGCTTGTAACCTTTTTTCATCCCTAGTATTCTTGTTTTCAGCAATGTTAAAACCAAACTTTTTCCAAAAAGCTGCGGAGGTAACTCTTTGTCCCTTTCCTTCAATTTCATTTCTGAATTCTTTTGTAAATATTTCAGGATAAAACTGCGACTGAAAGTTCCACACCCTACCAAATTCGGATATTAAATCTGACCTGTAGAAATCAGGTACATGTTTTTTATTCTCGAGAAGTAACCCTAAAACTAACTGACCGGGAGTCAGATTTTCATCATAAAGTTTTTTCGCAATACCCATTCCGTCAATCAATTGTCCTTCTTCTTGATTTTTTGCTTTACGACTGCTCTTATATCCGCGTTTTTTGTTGATCATTAGCAATACACGAGCAAATTCTGACAATGAAATTTCTTCTGTTGCTGCTCTCGCTCTTAGTCTGTAAGTTTCAAAAGTGCTCCTATTTCCGTTTTCCGAAAAAGTAGTATCATCACTTACAAGGCCATTAATTCTAAGAATTTCTATAAGGTTTTCTCTCCGGAGCTTATATCGTTGAAGATTCCTACGCATACTCCTTTTAAGAGTTCTGTCAGCAGTTGTAGTTATGCTTTTACCTCGTTCAAAATTTGATTGCTCATCAACAGTCAAAGGATTTACTCTAACTCCAAGTTTAACTATCGAAGATTGTTCGGTATTATTTTCTGCCTCATTTACCAAAGCCCAACCAATACTGTTGGTACCTAAATCAAGTCCTAAAATTTTTTTCATATTGTATTGACTTTTGAGTTTTTGATCTTATATTTGCATCACAATCTAAAGCAATTCACAATAAGGATTATTCCGTTGTGAAAACATTTAAGGCGGGGTAACTCGCCTTTTTTTTGTTGATAATCCAATAGCAAACTTCTGAGCATAAAAAAATACTCCACAACACTTCAGCGTGTTGTATTTTCAGAATCGCATTCAGCGCCATACATTGTAATAGTATCATCTGGTCACTATTTGTTGTTCATCAATAATTCCGCCCATTATTTTATGCAGCAACCAGCCGATGATTTGAAGTTCGAAAGATAAATAAATTTTTTATTATTTGTAAAAAAAATGATCATTTAAAAATGATGATATTGTATAGTTCGATTTATATTCTAACATTCTATCATCTTCCCACTCCAACAAAAAATCCCGAAGACTATAAAAGTCTCCGGGATCATACTCAAAAAAAATTTGGTCGGGCCTTGCGGCAAAAAAAAAATAATATAAAAAAATGTTATTCAAAGTTCTTTTTCATGTACTGTAGTCTTTCAAAACCTGCAGTGTTTTCAGGATATTTGTTTACAAGACCTCTGAAGTCTTCTATGTTGCTATAGCCTTTCTTCTTCATCCAGTCGGAAAGACCATTCACAATTTCACGCAGATATGGAATGCCGTTTTGATATAAAGTAGTGCAAACCTGCGTTACGGTAGCACCTGCAAGAAGCTGTTTAGCAACACCTATTGAATAATGGATGCCTGTTGAAGCAGCAATATCTGTCGGGATACCGCTTGCTGTAAGAAGAGCGATCCAACGCAATGAGATTGACTTTTCATCCGGATTCGAAAAAACATTGTCCGTCACAACTTTTGCTGTGGCAATATCCACATCAGGGTTGTAAAAACGATTGAATAAAACAAGCCCATCCGTACCTGCTTCTGCCAACCGGTATGCCATTGCATAGATGTTGGTAAAATACGATCCCATTTTTACTGATACAGGAATCGTCACTCTTTCCTTCACACTAGTCAGAATTTCTATATAAGTATCTTCTATCTGAAGACTGGATACATTTCTATCAAACGGGAAAATGGCAATATTAAGCTCAATTGCATCCGCTCCCGCGTCCTGAAGCTTGGCAGCAAAATGAGTCCACCCAACAGGGCTCACACAGTTAACGCTTGCAATCACAGGAATTGATACAGCTTTTTTTGCCTCTGTGATAAGACGAAGATAATCCTCAACGCCAGCCCCTTTTGATATGTTCATCACAAATTCGGATGCTTCGGGATACCAGAAATAAAGTTCATTCTTACGCAGGTTTGTTTCGATTCTGGCATTGATTTGTTCTTCAAACAGTGATTTAAGTACAATTGCCCCGGCTCCTGCTTTTGCACATGCCTTAACATTTTCAATGTTTCCGGTCAGCTTGGAACTGCTAACCACAATAGGATTCTTTAAATTTAACCCGAGATAAGTTGTTGATAAATCCATTTTCTGTTATTTTAAATTCTTTAATTTTCTGTCGTCAATGCATTGATAAGAGTCAACGGCTGTTTCGTCAAAAGAAAAGGTTTAAAAAAATCAAATGCCATTTCAAGGTTTTCTTTTGCCTTTTCCGACATTTCTTCTTTAAAATCCCATTCGTATCCTTTGATGTGAATCAGCCAGGCTATGGGTGTAACACCATATATTTTTCTGCAAAGATCTATTACAAATGAAGGGGATACTGCATGCATTGAAAATTCAACCCTTGCGTCTGAGGCATCAACTTCCGATAATGAGAAGTGTTCAATATTTTCTTCCTGTGATGCATCTACGAAAACCACAGCCGTTGCTTTTGATACCGTATCAGCATCTTCAATGTTCAATTGATAATTACAATCGGTAACGATATGATGTAAAGTATTTTGTATGATAAAATCATCTACTTTCTGGATAAAAGCAGCACCCAGACCATCATCCTGACGACCCGGGTTACCATATCCATAAATCAGTATTTTATCTGAATCTGTCATTCTCAATGGGATCTTTTTCGATCAATAACCTGTTCGTTGTGATCAAGTAATGTTATTTCAAGTGGCATTTTACCCAATGCATGCGTAGCGCAACTCAAACAAGGATCATAAGCACGAATTGCGACTTCAACTGCATTCATCATAGGTTCAGTAATTATCTCCTTGCCTGTCATAATTTTTTTTGCAACAAAATTTACCGAACGGTTCATCGGCTCATTGTTGTTGGTGGTAGATACGATCAGATTAGCCATTTCAATCTGATCATTATCATTTATGCGGTAATGATGGAATAAGGTGCCACGGGGAGCTTCGATAACACCAACACCTTCTTTAATTTTTTGGCCCTTTGTAACGAGGTCATCACCCATAATTTCAGGGTCGTTGAGCAACTCGCGGATCATTTCAGCTGCATGAAGTGTTTCAATTAAGCGGGCATAGTGCATATGCAAGCAATGGTTATTTGGCTTTCCATTCGTCAAAGCTTTGTATTTTTCGAACTCAGCCTGTGCCAGTGGTGTTGGGATGAAATCGATAGTATTCAAACGGGCAAGTGGGCCAACGCGATACCAACCTTTTTCTTTTCCGTATTCTTTGAGGTATGGAAACTTCATATAACTCCAGCTCCGCACTTCCTCTTCAATATAATTGGCGTATTCCTGGCAATCTACATCATTGAGTATTTTCTTCCCATCAGCGTCAACAGCGCGAAGCACCCCATTGTACAAGTCAAGAGCACCGTCTTTTCTGACAATGCTCAGATGATTACTTGGGAAAAACGCAAAATTGTCGATAAAATCTTTATTGGCAAAATAGTATTTCTTGAAGAAATCCAGTGCCTCTTCTGCCCAGGATACCATCTTGTCCGCATTGAGCGGGTCAGCACCTTTCAAAAACTCATCCCGTTCTTCAATTGAAAGGCTTTTATTGATTCCACCAGGAATGGCTCCGGTTCCGTGAATTTTTTTCCCGGCTGTGGCGCGGATTATTTCCTGTCCAAATTTACGCATCATTACGCCTTGAACAGCCAATGCAGGATTGGTGAGTGCTATACCTATGATATTCCGGATGGCCGGATCACCATCAACTCCAAAGAGAAAATCAGGAGCACTGAGATGGAAAAAGTGCAAGGCATGAGATTGGAAAAACTGACCATAATGCATAAGCCGACGCATTTTTTCTCCAGTACGCGTCAATCCTTCTCCGGTACCTGCGCCAACAATTACATCCAAAGCTTTTGCTGCTGCGAGATGATGACTAACCGGACAAATTCCGCACAAACGTTGCACAAGAACCGGCGCTTCCCAATAGGGTCTTCCTTGCACAAAACGTTCAAATCCGCGGAATTCAACAATATGCAATCTGCTTTGCTGGATGTTTCCTTGTTCATCCATTAGAATGGTTACCTTTCCGTGACCTTCGACACGGGTTACAGGTTCTATGGTAATTTTTTTAGACATGATTTACGACGGTTTAGTTTAGTCAAATTTCACAACTTCGTAGGGCAGCTTCAAAGGATCGCCAGTAATTAAAGCTACCAGGGCGTCCCAAATAAGATCAGCACGTGGCGGACATCCTGGAAGGAAATAGTCAATTTTGACGATTTCATGACAGGGATAAACCCTGTCGAGCAGCATTGGAAGCTCATCATCATTCGGCAGAATATGATCTGTATTCAATTGCACCGTAGGTCCGCCTATATATGCTTCGTGCAGACATTCTTCAATGGGAATTCCATTGCGTAAGGCAGGCAGGCCGCCCATGATGGCACATTCACCCAAAGAAATAAGGATTTTACAATTCTTTCGGAACGAACGAAGTACTTCAACATTCTCGCTGTTGCAGCAGCCTCCTTCGATAATACCAATATCAACAGGCTTGGTAAAAGTTTTAATATCATCCACCGGGGACTTATTGAACTCCACCAGCTCTATCAAGGTTAGAATGCGTTCGTCAATATCAAGAATTGACATATGGCAGCCGAAACATCCGGCCAAAGAAGTAGTTGCTAAAATAGGTTTACTCATGATATTTTCCTCCTTAAATTATACTTTAACATTACTTCCAATGGGATTATGATCGAATTTTCTTTTCCCAATAGGTATAGCAAATCCTTTTTCTTTGACGATAATGGAACCTACCGGACAATTTCTCATTGCCTCTTCTGCCTGAGCATCAGTCATTGTGGAAGCTAATTCAGCATCAAGAACAACCTCAAGGTGGTTGCCTCTTCCACGGAAAGCAAAGAAAGATCGGTCTTCTGCATCTTTTATTGACTTGATGCACCGTTTGCAAAGGATACATCTGTTCTGGTCTTTTATAATTTTCGGAGAAGATGCGTCAATACCTTTTACAGGGAAATCAAAGGGGAAACGTGGCACCATCATTTGATAAAGGTAACCCAAGGCCTGAAGTTCACAATTGCCACTTTTCTCGCAAGAGGGACAAAAGTGATTGCCACTGACAAAAAGCAATTCTATTATGCTCTTTCTCAGTTCACTGATTTCAGCAGAAGTGCTTTCGATTTCCATTCCATCGGCTACAGGAGTAGTGCAGGAAGTCATCAGACGACCGTTGATTTTTACAGTACAGATACGACATGAACCTTTCGGTTTCAAATTCGGCATATTACAAAGTGTAGGAATATAAACGCCATTTTTCTTAGCTGCTTCAATGATATAAGTTCCAGCCTCTGCCATGCATTCTACGCCGTCAATCTTGAATTTTATTAGATTACTCATGATCAAATATTTTTCAGTTTGTTAAATCAGTGGTGGTTAAAATTAGGAACACGTCCAACGAATTTGCATGACTCTTTTACTGAAGCTGTTAAATCGAAACCCTCATCAAATTCCTTGTCTTTTTGAATCAAATCTTCATACAGATGGTGGAAATTTTTCAAACTGCTGATGATAGGATTTCCTGCTGTTTGACCGAGGCCGCAACGGCTTGCTAAAAGTATCTTACCCCATTCCTTAAGATCTGTTAGATCTTTTTTCACACCTTTACCGTTAATTATTTTCAATAACTTGTTATGCATCACCTGAGGCATATTACGACAGGTACTGCATGACCCACAGGATTCATCAATAAAAAATTCCATAAAATTAAGTACGACCTCTTTCAAAAGATTGCGTTGTTTACCAAAAATAATCATCGAACCACCTGTCGAAAGGTCAGAATATCCTAAAGTGCGGTGAAATTCATCTTTGGCGATAAGTGTTCCGGAAGGACCTCCAACCTGAACAGCCTGAACATCATAAGCTCCAACCATATCAAGCATATCTTCCACATTAAAACCCCAGTTCACTTCGTAAACTCCGGGGAACATGCAATCACCTGAAATGCTCAGGATTTTTGTTCCTGTTGAATCTTCCGTTCCAAACTGAGTAAACCATTCTCCACCTTTTTCGATGATTCTGACAGCAGTTGCAAAAGTTTCTACATTATTTATTATGGTAGGAAAGTTAAGGTATCCCTTTTCAACAGGGAATGGGGGTTTGTCACGAGGTTCACCACGTTTGCCTTCCAGAGATTCAAGCAAAGCCGATTCCTCTCCGCAAACATAAGCTCCAGCACCAAACTGGATGCGGATATCAAAGTCAAAACCTTCTATTTCACCAATTTTTGAACCAAGGAAATTTTGTTCTCTCATCTTATCAAGAACAGATTCAAGATAATCTTTCATATATCGATACTCATACCGAAGGTATAGAATACCTTCTTCGCCTCCAATGGCATAGCCTGCAACAGCCATTCCTTCAAAAACAAGTTCTGGTTTCTCGGTCAGAATTACTCTGTCTTTAAATGTTCCAGGTTCGCCCTCATCTGCATTACAAACTACATAATGCTTCTCCCCTTTTGCCCTGCGACAAAATTCCCATTTGAAACCAGTAGGAAAACCAGCTCCTCCACGGCCTCTGATATGACTGTGTTTAATTTCAGCAATTACAGCTTCTGGTGACATTTCAGGAAGAATTGATTGAACAACTTTTCCGGTCTTATAATCATCGGAAAGGATCATTCCTTTTCGGCGTATATTGCTTGATACCATTGCTTTAAGTTCTGGATGCTGGTTCTTTCCATCTCCATAACTTTCATTGCTCAATTCTTCAAGTTCACGGCCTTCACGCATATGGCGTACGATTTCACGCACACGGTAAGGAGTAAGCCTTGTGAAAACTTTATTGTTTATGATTGCAGCTGGTTCCTGATCATTCATACCAATACAAGCAGTATCAAACAGTCCGATCAATCCATCGTCAGTAACTTTGCCGAAAGTTGTACCCACTTCTTTTTCAAAGGCTTCTTTGATTGCCTGGCGGCCAAACATATAAGATACAACGCTGTTGTTTAGATAAATGGCATACTTACCCCTTGGTTTAACACTTAAGAAATGATAGAAGGTGATAACTTGTTCAACATCGACCTGTGAAATTCCAAGTGTGAGAGCCATCAATTCGATGGCCTTACGGCTTATGTAACCAAACTCCTCCTGAATATCAATAAGAATATCCATTAAACGGTTACTGTCGCTGCCATATTTGTCAATGATTTGTTTGACGATATTTTCCATGAATTTAAAATTGGATGAGTGATTCAATTTCAAGGAACAAAAAATCCTGTTGTTAATTTGTTCACAGCAAAAGTAAAGCGTTTTTCTCCTTTAAAAGCCCTATCTTGAAATTTAGAATGTTTTTAAATTACATTTCCAGATTTGGAGCCAACTATTTGCAAAAGAATACCATTTGATATAATAAAAGCCGCATAGAATGTAAAGAATCTCTTAGGCCAGATATCTTTAGATTTCTATTAGAATTTCCTTACTGCTCTCACAATGTGACGCTTCCCGGGTGGGCCAGGCAAACGTTCCACTATAAAACCGGTATCTCTAAGCGCTTGTTTCACAATCCCTTTTGAACTATAGGTGACCAAGACACCTCCGGGTTTCATTGATTCAAACATTTTGGAAAAGACTTCTTTGGTCCACAATTCAGGTTGCACATTTGGGCTGAAGGCATCAAAATATATCAAATCATATCTCTCTTTTTCAACCTTGAAATCTCTTAGGTCACTCTTATTTTTGTGTAAAGTAAAAAAATCGTTTACTCTAATGTCTTCTTCCCAATTTGATGAATGCATACTATTGAATGCATCTCTATAATTATCAAAACCAGGTAAATATGCATAATTCAACTGGTGAATTACATCCATACTGAGTGGGTAAGCTTCAATCGTTTTATAATAAATTGAAGATTCAGGAGCTGAACTTAAGGTAAGCAAAGCATTTAGGCCAGTTCCAAAACCCATCTCAATAATATTCAGGTTTTTTTTTCCGGAAAGCAAGGGTAAGAGTCCGTTTTGAATAAAGATTAACATCGATTCCGTGATTGCGCCATGCGTAGAATGATAAGTTTCATTCAATTCACCATGAAAAAGACTCATGGACTGATCCTCTGTAATTATTTTTTTTACAGTCATTTCAACTATTTCGGTGAACAATAATGAAATCAAGAATTGAAATTTCGACTGGAAATTGTTTCAGGATTGCACCATTCATATCCAACCGCAGCAATTCATGCTCAAAAGCAATATAAATCAATTTATTTTTCTTGTCGTAATTGAGAACAAAGGATTCGGAATTTTCAAATATCAATTCCAGTTCGTTGGAACCTAGGTAATACCGATAGATTTTGTTTTTTGAAGCCAGTAACAAAATGTCATTGCCAATGAATTCAATTGTAGTTGGCTGAAAAGCCTCGCTTGTAAATACTGCTTGATAAAGCTGTGATAAAAAGTCAAACCTTTTTATTAAAAAACCATTCTCCTTTTCTACGACTAAAATTGAAGCATTTTGATGCTCCAACTCAGCATATCCAATCAATGGTCCATCCAAAAAATCTCTTCGATACATTAATCCGCTTGCATTATAATACATACCAATGAAATACTTTCCTTCACTGACAGTTTCTTGTCCTGCAATAATATAGTTTTCACTCTGACATAAAAAATGGGTAATTGTATCTGGCTGCGTGGGTGTTGAAACGACTACATTTCCAGTCATGCCTTGTAAAACACGAATCAAGCCTGCTCTATCAGAAATAATAACATTGTTGTCTCGAACCGCAAGCGCTGTAAAGATTTTTTCAGGGTACAAAGATGGGTATGTCCAAGCCTGCCCAAAGTCATTTAAATCCAGAGCGATTATTTCAGAGGGTTTTGCTGTCATCAAATACATTTTATCAGTGGTTGTAATCGCTCTGATTGCCAGTACTTCTCTTTGCAAGTATACCTTCCTATGTATTTTATCAGACATAAGATCGAGTTTCCAGATAGCGCTATTGTCGTTCAAATGTTCCAGCAAAAGAACTTCAGTTATAAAATCAGTCGGCGGAAAATAATTAAACTTGAGATACTTGTTCTTTTGATTGATACCATCCTCAACCTGAACATGCAGCGTTAGAATTGAATTATTCAGACTGTTATCCGGATAAAAAGCATGCCTGATAATAGTGTCGATTGCCATGGCATGAATAAAAAGAGGGTTTACAACAGAAACTCCTTCCTCATTTAAAAGAGAAAGTCTGATACGCTCAAGCTTCTTGTCGTCCCTGATTTGCACCTCAAAATAGATGCTGTCAGAAGTAATAGTTGCGCCATCTTTTGGATACAAGAATTCGATTTCCGGAATCTGCTTATCTGCACTCTTTGAACAACTGATCAGCATCATGGAAAAGAAAAAAAACACAAAAGCTGCTCTTTGAATTTGCATCGCTGATATCTTGTTTTTATCTTTGGCTAAATTAATTCATTTCATCCAAACAAACAGAAACAGAAAATGATCTACAATTTAAACCTTTCAAAAGTACTTTTTCTTGATATTGAAACAGTTCCAATGCAACAGCATTACGAAGACCTGAGTGATGCGATGCAGCGCCTTTGGAATAAAAAGGCAAGACAGTTGAAAACAGAAAAAGAGTCAACACCCAAAGAGCTGTATGGCAGAGCCGGAATATATGCCGAATTTGGAAAAATAATTGTCATTTCGGTCGGTTATTTTAACGGTACCGATTTCAGATTGAAGTCATTTTATGGTGACGATGAAAAAATACTTCTTGAGGAATTTGCTGAACTGCTCAATCGCCATTATTATAATCCAGACGACCTGCTTTGTGCGCATAATGGTAAAGAATTTGACTTTCCATACATTGCCAGACGCATGGTTATCAACGGCATAGAGTTGCCAGTAATTCTACAAATTGCGGGCAAGAAACCCTGGGAGGTAAAACATCTCGACACCATGGAATTGTGGAAGTTCGGTGATTTTAAAAGCTACACCTCGCTCGATCTGTTAACGACCATTTTTAACATCCCCACTCCAAAAGACGACATTGATGGTAGCATGGTTGGCAATGTCTACTGGGAAGAAAAAAATCTTGAACGTATAAAAAACTACTGTCAAAAGGATGTTCTCGCCATTGCGCAATTGATGCGACGATTCCTTAACCAAACGCTGATAAGGGAAGACCAGATTGTTTTTGCCTGACAATTGCTTCCTTTAAAAACGAAATATTACAATTATTTAATTTTTATTGCAGCTTAGTTCATTTTGCAAAGCTGCTTTAAACTGAAATACCATAAGACCCATTTATGTCAAAACACCTTCTCTCAAAATCCACTTTTATTCGTAGCCAGCAATGCCAAAAATCACTTTACCTGCATAAAAAAAGACCCTTTCTCAGAGACAAACTGAGTGCCGTACAACTTGCAAAATTCAGGAGAGGGACCGGTGTTGGGGTTCTTGCACGTGAACTTTTTCCTGGAGGAATTGATATGAGTCCTCGTTCACCTTCGCAATATGAGCAAAAAAGAAATGAGACTGCTGAAGCACTTTCAAACCATGAAATCAATGTTCTTTATGAAGCAGTTTTTCAATTCGATGATGTGCTGATTATGCTTGACATATTGGTCAGGGATGGTGACAATTGGGTTGCCTATGAAGTTAAAAGTTCAAGGTCACTTTCCGAAACATACATGAAGGATGCAGCACTACAGCATTATGTCCTTAATGGATGCAATGTAAAATTATCGGATTTTGTTTTGGTTTATATCAATTCGGACTATGTTTTTAATTACGAACTTGATCTAAATCAATTGTTTATAAAAAGAAGTGTGCTTACTGAATCAGAATTACAAGCAGAAACAATCGGACACCAAATAACACTGTCGAAGCTAACTTTGGAGCTTTCAAACTCGCCCCAATTATCTATAGGGATACATTGTAATAAGCCTTACCCCTGCGACTTCATTGGTCATTGCTGGAAAAACATTCCGTCCAACAGCATCCTGCATCTTACTACTTTTGACGAAGACCTGAGGTTCAAATTAATTAATCAAGGCATCAACACAATCGATGATCTCCCGAAAGAAATGATTCAGAATGAATGTCAACAACTTCAGATTGAAGCGCTTACTATCAACGAAATCACATACAACGCCAATAAAATAAAAGTATATTTGAATTCTATAAACAGTACATTAAAAAAACAGGGATCAGTTTCTTTAAAGCTACTTGTTCATCGACCTGCTGTTCCTTTCATTTATCTTACACAGCCTTATCAACTGCTTCCACTTGCGCTTTCAATAAGAAACAATGATACTAATGCCACTGAGTCGATATCTTTTACATTGGATTTGAAAGGTTTAGAAGACTTTTCTAAAATAATGAACACCATTTTTAATGAAAATAATCTTGTAATTACTGACGATACCGATATTATTATGGAAACATTATTCAATGTTCAATCCATTCTCTCAGCATCATTTTCCTTTTCACCTGAAAGCGCAAAAGAGCAACTCATTGGAATTCATCAATTGATCAATGAGGGTCAGGTTTTTCATCCTGTTTTAAGAAACGATTGGAATATGAATGATACAATTTTGGCTTTGACCGGCAAAAATAATTCGCTAAAAGAGGAGGTTTATCTTATTAATGATCTATTGAAGGCCGATGGCAATGAAGAAACCGCCCGGATTTTACAGCGTCTTGCAACCTATCCACAAGCAATATTTCAATTGTTTGAAAAAATACAGCAACTGCAAAATATGAAATGAGATGATTAAAAATCAATTCATTTCTTGACACATTAAATATTTATAAACAAATCAAATCTCCTTTATTCTAATTGTTATTTTTGACGCATGGAGAAAAGTACCAGAAAACCAAAAAATAATTTTGCAATAAGTCCGAATGATCAGCAGCGAGACCTTCTGCTTCAGCACGGACGCGTTCCACCACAAGCGACTGACCTTGAAGATGTTGTATTAGGCGCAATGATGCTGGAAAAAGATGCTGTGAATGCAGTTATCGACATTTTGCAACCGGGAGTGTTTTATAAAGAAGCACATCAAAAGATTTTTGAGGCAATTCAAAACCTCTTTACCAAGTCGGAACCTATTGATATTTTGACGGTAACCAATGAATTGCGTTTAGCAGGTCACCTTGAAATTGTTGGAGGACCTTACTATATTTCACAACTTACCAACAGGGTGGTATCGGCTGCCAATATTGAGTTTCACGCACGCATCATACTTCAGAAACATATTCAGCGGGAGCTTATTCGCATTTCATCAGACATTATCAAAGATGCTTACGAAGACACTACAGATGTTTTCGATTTACTTGATAAAGCTGAATCAGGGTTGTTTTCGGTGAGTGAAACCAATCTTAGAAGGAGTTTTAGCACAATGCCTGATTTGGTACAGGCAGCTATTAAAGATATTGAAAACGCAAAAAACAACGAATCAAACCTTAGAGGTGTACCCTCAGGATATTCAGAGCTTGATCGTATTACACAAGGTTGGCAAAAATCGGACCTCATCATTTTAGCTGCCAGACCCAGCATGGGTAAAACAGCGCTTGCGCTTAACCTTGCCCGAAATGCTGCTGTTACCTACAACAGGCCTGTTGCTTTCTTCTCATTGGAAATGTCATCCGTTCAGCTCGTCACACGTCTGATTTCAAGTGAAAGTTTTTTGCCTGCTGAAAAATTACGCAAAGGTGACCTGAAGCACTATGAATGGCAGCAACTGACAACAAAAATTACCCCGTTGGTCAACGCCAAGATGTTTATTGATGATACACCTCAGCTGTCAATTTTTGAACTTCGTGCAAAGTGCCGCCGCCTTAAACAACAGCATGATATTCATATGGTCTTCGTTGATTATCTTCAGTTGATGACATCTGGTGGCGAAAATCGTGGAAACCGGGAGCAGGAAATCAGCAACATTTCAAGATCGCTAAAAAGTCTTGCCAAAGAACTTGATATTCCAGTGCTGGCACTATCCCAGCTAAGCCGTTCGGTCGAAAGCCGACCCGGATCTAAGAAACCTATCCTATCCGACTTGCGTGAATCCGGAGCTATAGAGCAAGACGCTGATATGGTAATCTTCATCTACCGGCCAGAATACTATGGCCTGACAGAAGACGGCGAAAACAACAATACACAGGGACTTGCTGTTATCAACATTGCAAAACACCGAAATGGTAAGCTTGGCGATGTCAATCTTAAATTTGTTGGCCAGTTTGCCCGCTTTGATGAACCAGATAATTTTGAAAAGAAACCTGCCGATATCGCTCCGAATGAAGGGTTTGAAACCCGAATTATGTCTTCCAGAATGAATGACGATTTCGATTCGTCCAGTGAAAATGATGTAACACCTTTTTAATACAAAATATTGATGAAAAGCCAAAGTAAAATATTTATCATCACTTTTTCAATGCTCATATTAGCCGCACAGTCTTTTGCCGCGAATGAAAAAGACCTTTCTTACAAACTTCAAAAAGGGGATAAGTATAACCTCAACATTACCAACCGGCAGACTATCAACATGAATATGATGGGTCAAAGCATGAATCTTATTCAAAACATAAGTATCAATCAAGAAGTATTTGTTGCTGAAAAAGACGATAAAAATAATTATACACTTGAGATGGAATATAAACGAATTCAATTTCAACAAAATGCAATGGGAATGGAAGTGAACTGGGATTCGGATCATCCTGACACTACTGATTTCATGTCGAAACAGATTGGGGCATCACTTGGAAAAGCCATTGAAAAAACGATAACAGCTGTTATAGATTCAAGAGGGAACCCTATCAGCATCAATAAAAGCGAAGTAATCGAGCAAGCCAACAGTATTTCAGGATTTGAGTCAGGAATGATGGTGGTGTATGCAGATAAAAGTGTGAAGGAAGGGGAAACCTGGCAGGTTACAATGAAACCAGATCCAAATAGTGATTTTGTAATCGTTTCAGAATACAAACTCGATGAAATCCGTGGCAAAACAGCAAACATAAGCTTTATTGGAACCATTACAGGCACTCAAATCATGGGTGAAACAGCTGATATTAAGGGTACTATCACTGGCAAAACGCAGATCAATGTAGCCACAGGATGGATAATCTCTGCCAGCATTAACCAGAATATGGAAATGGAAATGGAGCAGCAAGGCGTGAAAGTTCCAATGCAGATGAGTAGTTTTATTGAAATCACCTCATCAAATAATTAAAAAAGGTATATTAAAGCTATTACGCAAAAAACCATTGATGTGTTTGAATTGACATCAATGGTTTTTTTACTTATAAAAAGGCACACCTGTCAAAAAGTAATGACTGATTAAAGTAAACTGATTTAAAAGGCTAACAATTTGATTTATTCAAAAAAAGTCTGACAGATATGTTTATTTTTGTTTTAAACAAAGTGTCAAAATAAAGAGATGTCAAGAATCCAAACTGTCCTGAAAACAACATTCGGTATTTTAAAAAAGATAATTTTCGGTTTGGGATTGATATTTGGTTTTATGCTCATTCTCAGTTTTACTGAGTATCCATATTTAGCCTACCATTGGCTGGGGACCAATCAAATCGAAAAACAAAGCAAAAGTGATTATATCATACTTCTCGGAGCTGGTGGGATGCCAAGCCCTCAGGGATTATTGCGTTGTTATTATGCTGCCAATGCAGCCATTGTTGATCCGGAGAGCGCGATCCTTATCGCACTCCCTGCGGATACAAATAATTTCACAGCAAGTGATCACTATGCTATGATTGCCGAACTTAAAAAACGAGGAATTGATTCAACCCGAATTTTTTCAGAATCGAAAGGAACCAATACGCACAGGCAAGCCTTAGAAATAAAAAGAATGATCAAAGACCCTGAAGCACGGCTTTTGATTATCACCTCTCCTGATCACATGCATCGTAGCATCCTTTCATTTCGTAAAATCGGCTTCAAGCATGTAAATGGAATTCCAACCTTTGAAAATTCATTTGATGAATATCTTCTTTTAGAAAAAAATGCAGAAGATGAGGTGATTACAAAACCTGAAAGCAATCTTGACCTGCGTTACAATATGTGGAGTTATCTGCAATACGAAATCCTTGTGATCAGGGAGTACACTGCAATAACGTATTATAAGTTAAAGGGTTACATTTGATGGCTTACCTAAGTCTGTTTCGAAAACATAGAAATAAAAAAAAGTCTGACATCATAAAGCAGTCAGACTTATTGATCTATATACAAACTTGGTTATTGTAAAACTTCATTTACCAGAGAAGCTGCGTCCTGCAGACGAATTGCAGAGAAGACCCTCAAACCTGATTTATCAATTAGTTCTTTTCCTTCTTCAGCGTTTGTACCTTGCAACCGCACAATAATCGGGACTTCAATTTCACCAATATTATTGTAGGCATCAACAATACCCTGAGCAACCCGATCACAACGTACGATGCCACCGAAAATATTTACAAGAATAGCCTTTACATTCGGATCTTTAAGAATGATACGAAATGCTTCTTCTACCCTTTTTGCATTGGCTGTTCCGCCAACGTCAAGAAAGTTAGCTGGCTCACCACCCGACATTTTAATCATATCCATTGTAGCCATCGCTAATCCTGCACCATTTACCATACAGCCAACGTTGCCATCCAGCTTAACGAAGTTTAAGTCAAAACGACTCGCTTCGACTTCAATTGGATCCTCTTCGTTCAGATCTCTCATTCCAAAAATGTCCAACTGACGATATAGTGCGTTGTTATCAATGGCTACCTTTGCATCAGCTGCAAAAACGCGATCATCTGCTGCTTTTATCACAGGATTTATTTCAAAAAGACTGGCATCTGATCCCTCATAGGCTTTATAAAGAGCATCTACAAACTTTACCATTTCTTTAAATGCCTTTCCGGAAAGGCCAAGATTAAAGGCAATTTTACGGGCTTGAAAAGCCTGAAGTCCAACGCGAGGATCAATTTCTTCCGTAAAAATCTCATCCGGAGTTTCTTCTGCAACTTTCTCAATATCCATTCCACCATGCGGTGAATACATAATCATATTCCTTCCAATGGTTCTGTTAAGCAGAATACTCATATAAATTTCTGTCACTGGCTCAGGGCCCGGATAATAGATATTTTGTTCGATCAGCACTTTTCGCACTAGCTTTCCTTCTACACTGGTTTGGGGTGTAACGAGCATCATGCCAATGATCTGATCTGTATAAAACTCAACCTCCTCAATAGTTTTGGCAATTTTCACTCCACCACCTTTACCACGTCCACCAGCGTGAATTTGTGCTTTGACAGCCCATTTATCGGAACCGGTCACTTTCTGTATCTCCTTGGCTGCTTCCACAGCCTTGGCTGGTGATTCGGCCACAATACCAAAAGGTACGGAAACACCGAAACTACTCAATATCTGTTTACCCTGAAATTCGTGTAAGTTCATATCAAAAAATTCTGATTTTTATAAAGGCCAAAATTAGCACATTTTGTTCAAAGCAAAACCCTGGTCATTGAAAAGTTTAGGTTTTTATTTGCTTTCCACAAACAAATCAGAAAATGGTGTTGGCTGTTTATCACAACGATGCGCCAAAATTCTTAACTTTGCCACTTGTTAAAAATATTTCATGATTACTGCCCAAGGTATCTTTAAAAAATTTGGAGATCTTAATGTTCTCAAAAGCATAGATTTGAGCGTGAAACAAGGAGAAATTATCTCCATTGTTGGCGCATCTGGTGCAGGAAAATCGACGCTATTACAAATTATTGGCACCTTATTAAAACCTGATTCAGGATCTGTAATGATTGATAATATTGATGTCAGCAGACTTACTGATCAGAAATTGTCGGCATTTAGAAATCAAAAAATAGGGTTTGTTTTCCAATTTCATCATCTGTTACCCGAATTTACAGCTATTGAAAATATTTGTATTCCAGCTTACATTGCAGGAGTAACTAAAAAGAACGCAACCGAAAGAGCAAAGCAGTTACTCGATTATTTTAAACTAACTGACAGAGCCGAACATAAACCAGCTGCACTTTCTGGCGGTGAACAACAAAGAATTGCTGTTGCAAGAGCTTTGATGAACAAACCAGCAGTTATCCTTGCCGATGAACCTTCGGGAAATCTGGATTCAACTTCCGCAGCTGAATTACATAAGCTCTTTTTTCAACTCAGAGATGAATTCAATCAAACTTTCGTCATTGTTACACATAATCCTGAATTGGCTGAAATGGCTGACAGAAAACTTGTTATCATAGATGGTCGATTTGAATAATCCTGCAATAATCCACAGTTCGTATCGTTAACTATAGTTACACAAATTAAAGATGTTTCATTTTATGCGCCTTTCTTTTACATTTTCATACCTTTATCTTTTGTTTACTTTCTTATTGTCGGGTGGATCAATTCTGGCACAAGAAACACTTTCTTTTAAAAGCATTATAACTTCTGCGAATGAAAAATTTACAGAAAAAGACTATATAAGTGCAAAGACCTACTATGAAATGGCACTTCGCATCAAAGAAGATGACGCATTTTCAAAACAAAGACTGTCAGAAACAATTGAATTGATTCAGAAGCAGTTGGAAACACAAGGAGTGTTTTACAGGTATCTCGATCAGGGCGATCAACTCAATCGGGAAGGAAAACTGGAAGATGCTTTGTTTTTCTACAATAAGGCATTGGAGATTTTTCCAGCAGATAAATACACATTGGCACAGGCAGATAAAATAAATAAAACCCTTGAAGAGGCTGCAAACCGTAAACAAAATTACAATCAAAGCATGGAATTGGGTGATCAGTTACTCCTGTCTCAGAAATATGAGGAAGCTTTGGTCCAATTCAATCAGGCAAGTACAATTTTTGCTGATGAATCTTTGCCAAAAGAAAAAATTGAATCTACTAAGAAATTGTTGGAACTTCAAAAACAAAAAGAGGTTAGCTTCCAGCAGTTTATTACAGAAGCTAACAATCAGATAAGCAGAAAAAATTATCAGGATGCCATAAAAAACTTGCTTGAAGCACTGGCGATAATTCCTGATGATGCTAAAACGACTGCCTTGCTGGAGGAAACCAGGCAGTTGCTTGACAAGTCAAATCTTTACAAAGAAGCACTTGCAAAGGCAGATGATGCTTACGAAAAAAAACTGTTTGAACAATCCATCACTTTATATCAAAATGCGCTTGAAATTTGGCCCAATCAGCCCTACCCTGCTGACATGATTTTACGCATCAACCAATCACTCAACAGCGAAAAATATCTGAAGGAAGTTGCCTTAAAAGAATATCTTGCTCAGGCAAATACTTTCTACGCTAACCAACAGTTTGAAGATGCTTTGCAGGCTTATAATAAAGTACTTGAAATAGACCCAGAGCACAAACAGGCAGGTGATCGTCTAACAGAAATAAGTTTTATTATTTCCCAAAATAAGGCAAAACAGCAAAATGAGATATTGTTTGCTCAATTTATAACTACTGGTGACAGTGCTATGTCAGCTGGAAAGTATGAAGAGGCTTTAGCCGACTACCAAGAAGCGCTAAATATAAAGCCGGACAACAGTGACGTTAAAATCAAAATAAACAATGTTGAATCATTGCTGAACAAAGCACAAGCATTGCTGGAAAAAGCCGCTGCTTATGAGCGCATCATTACTGAAGCAGATATGCTTCTGTCGCAAAATGAGCTTAATAACGCCAGGCAACGCTATGAATCTGCAATTCAGATCGACAATACACAGACATATCCGGTTGATCAGATTAAAAAAGTTGATCTGATGCTTGTCGATCAGGCAGAAAAGAATAAAGCAAATTTGAAATATAATGAACTAATCGCATCTGCTCTTAAACATTTTGAAGCCAGGAACCTGAATGAAGCCCGGTCAGAATATGTGAAAGCAAGCGAGTTTAAACCTGAAGACGAAACACCCCATCAACAAATTATAATTATTGATCGTATGCTGGCTGATGAAGTATTATCGAGAGCAAAAGATGAACAATACAATAACCTGCTCGATATGGCTTCTTCGGCTTTTGATGTAAATAATTTTGAATTGGCAATTGGAAAATACGAAGAAGCTTCATTACTCAAACCTGAAGAATCTCTCCCAAAAGAAAAAATTGAACAAATTAAACTTCTTTTGAATGAGAAACTTACGTTAGCTCAAAAAGAAAAAGAATTTAGCGAACTTATATTACTTGCTGATTCACAATTTGAAAATAAAAATTATGAGGCTTCTCTTGAAAATTACAGGATAGCCCTAGGCATTTTCATTGACAGACAACATCCATCTGACCGTATTCAGCAGATTGATCAAATTTTCAAAGAAATAGCAGCAGCTCAGGCATTGGATGAAAACTACAACAAGCTCATCTCTAACGCTGACGACTTGTTTGCTAGCGCTGAATATCCGAAAGCTCAAACCATTTACAATGAAGCAATAGTTTTAAAACCTGATGAAATTTATCCTAAAAATCAACTAGATAAGATAAATGTAATCATGTCTGACATGGTAAAAGAGGTTGAACTACTAGGTGTTTATAACGAACATATTGCTCAAGCAGATCAACTTTTCAATACCAAAAGTTATGATCAGTCAAAAGA
Organism: Bacteroidetes bacterium HGW-Bacteroidetes-1; assembly: GCA_002842755.1. Lineage (GTDB taxonomy): Bacteria > Bacteroidota > Bacteroidia > Bacteroidales > F082 > JALNZU01. The sequence continues at coordinate 25,373 of PHDU01000001.1, forward strand.
ACGATATGAAAAAGCACTTCAATTAAGACCTGAAGAAAACTATCCCAAAGAGCAACTGCTGCTTATTGATGAAAGCCTGAAGTTAATAGCAGAAGCGAAAGCTATAGAGAGCCGGATTGACAAACTCAGGGCAGAAGGTGACAATTATTTCGGGAACAAAAAATACACTGATGCCAACGCTGCATTTGATCAAATCCTTCTCCTCGATCCAGACAATTCACATGCACAAGCAAAAAAAGCAGAGATTGCATTAGCCCTTGCATCATTGGCACGGGAAAACCAGCAACGTTACGATGAAGCCATCGCAGACGCTGAGAAAAATGTCGGGTTGAAAGAGTACAAGCTCGCAGTTGTATCCTACAAAACTGCTTTAGGATATAAACCTGATGACACTTTTGCCAACACAAGAATTTCTCAGGTTGAAGCCATCATACAGGAAGAACTGCTTGTTTTAAAAACTGAATACAATAAATTTATAACAGCAGCAGACAAGAGTTATAACATTAAGAATTACGACAATGCGATCGAAAGTTATCTGAAAGCAGAAAATATTAAACCAGATGAACGGTATCCACGTGAAATGATTCATAAAATCGCGCAAATTATTGAAGAAAACAAGATAAGAGAACTTAACTCTGCTGCAACGCTTATTGCTTCAAATGTATCAAAACGATTCACTTTTGAACCCGTGGATGTTATTGAACGAAGAGCTAATTACATTCTCATAAAAGCAAAGAATACTGGCAATTCTGCATTTCCACTTATTGTTAATTTTGGAAGTGCAAGCAGTCGAAACGGCGGTTTTGTTTTACCTATTCCTGCATCGGAAGAATACAATGACTTTGTTGTTCGCATCGGATCGCAATATAAGTGGTTTAGTGAAGACAATACCTGGATTGAGCTACTTCCTGAAAATGGAGAAGTAGAGGTTAGCATTATTCAGATTTCAAAAGGCAACTAAAAGGCAAAAAATCTTTCTTAGTACTGAAGTTATTAATTTAACCAATGTTTTGAGAAAATTTACCTGCATTTTTTTAGCAACAACATATTAAATTCAACCTGAATTACGATCTATCTGTTTGGTAAGATTGCCTTTGCTGAGCAACCATTTGGTATCATCAGCAAAATGAACTATACGCTCTTATCTATAAGAACGATCTCTTTATCTGATTCAGAAAACAAACCCGTCATAAATAATTCAACCAATCCATCTATAAAATACCGAACATCATGCCATTGCTGCATTTTTTGAAGATCGTACAATAAATTCAATAAATTTGCTTCCTGACATGAGAATCAATCCGACAAACTTTTTGGGCAGTTTGGTTGTCATAACAAAACAATAGATTGTTCCAATGACAAAAAAAATAGGAATCAGATGACGCCATTAGAGAAGCATTTTCAATATTTTCGAGAAAGAACAGTTGGTAATGAATTGATTTTCAATAGTCCTTATGGACCTCAGAAACTCCTTTATGCTGATTGGATTGCCAGCGGAAGATTGTATTATCCAATAGAAGATCGGATTACAAAAGTAATTGGACCTTATGTGGGCAATACCCACACCGAAACCAGTGAAACTGGAACACTTATGACCAAAGCCTATCATTATGCTCATAATAAAATAAAAAAACACGTAAATGCCGGAGCAAATGATGTTATAATAACTGCCGGCACAGGAATGACCACTGTGATAAATAAAATGCAGAGAATCATGGGTTTAAAAAACTGTCACACAATAAAAGGGCATGATTGTTTACAGAAAAACGAAAAACCAGTTGTATTTTTAAGTCATATGGAGCATCACTCCAATCATACAAACTGGTTTGAAACCAATGTTGATGTCGTAGTTCTTAAACCCACCAAAGATTTGCTGATCGATCTGGACGAGTTACGTTTTCAACTTGAAAAATACAAGCAACGCGTCTTTAAGATAGGCTCATTTACAGCATGTTCTAATGTCACAGGAATTGAAACACCTATTCATGAAATGGCAAAAATTATGCACGAATATGGAGGGATTATTTTCGTAGATTATGCAGCTTCAGCACCCTATGTTGATATTGACATGCACCCAGCCGATGATGAAATGAAAAAACTTGATGCCATTTTCTTTAGTCCTCATAAATTTCTCGGTGGTCCAGGTAGTTCAGGAGTTATGATTTTTGATCAAACACTCTATAACAGTCCATCCCCTGATAATCCAGGTGGGGGAACTGTGGATTGGACTAATCCCTGGGGTGAATACAAATATATCGACGATATAGAAGTAAGAGAAGATGGTGGTACGCCAGGATTTTTACAAGCAATTCGAACAGCTCTTGCCATCGAAGTTAAAAACCAAATGGATACAAGAAAGATGCTTTTACGGGAACAAGTTCTGGTTGCAAAAGCATTTAAAGAGTTTCAAAAGATTAAGGGGGTGCATATTCTCGCTGACAACATTGAAAAACGTCTAGGTGTTTTATCCTTTTATCTCAAAGATGTGCACTTTAATCTGGTTGTAAAAATACTCAACGATCGCTTTGGCATTCAGGTAAGAGGAGGATGCGCATGTGCCGGAACTTATGGGCATTATTTATTGGATGTTAGCCATGATAAATCAAGAAAAATTACTGAACTTATCAACCATGGTGATCTTTCGCAGAAACCGGGTTGGATTCGTGCCTCATTGCATCCAACAATGACAGATGAAGAGCTTGATGTATTAATTTTTGGAGTGACTGAAATTATGCGACACCATCGCAAATGGCAGAACGATTATAAATATAATAAATATTACAATGAGTTTCATCACATCAACGAAATTCCCGATAAGACAGATTTGATCAAACCTTGGTTCGTATTTGAATAAAACCTGTTTTTACAATCCTTTGGACAAACTTCTTCTGAAGTATTTCTTGTTAGAATGGAACGCGATGAGGATACATCATCCTGACGATAAAAAACAATGCAAGCGCCATAACGCCTATTAGAATAAAAGTAATTCCTAAAACCTTTTTCTTTTTGATAAAAAACCAACTTGCAAGCCCGAAAAACGCCAGCGCAAGCACCAACAATTGTATTACCATGGTATATTTGTTACATTAATCTATACGTGTTACGCGTTCAACACCCTGGACTTTACTTATACGGTGAATTAGCTGATCAAGATGATCTGTATCTTTTATCTGAAGTAAAATTTTTCCATTGAAACGACCATCCCGTGAATCAAAGCTGATACTCCGCATGATGACTTTTAGGTCGTTGGAAATCAACTTTGTAATTTCACCTACCAAGCCTAATGTATCCTGACCTACTACACGGATAGCCGCCTGAAAAGTGGGATTATCTTTCGCCTCTTTCCATTTCACTTTAAGAAACCTATAACCATATCTTGTCTTTAACCTTAATGCATTCGGACAGGAAGTTCTGTGAATGGTTATCCCAGTATTAATGGTAACAAATCCAAAAACATCATCGCCTGGAATGGGATTACAGCATTTTGCAAGTTTAAAATTAACATTGCTTATATTGTCGTCTATCAATAAAAAATCATCCTTTGAGTCAGACTTTAATGAATGTTTAACTTCCTGTGGTTGCTCTGTCTGCTCATGTCGTGCACTTACCTTTTCATCTGAGCTAAGACTTACAAGGTGTTTTTTTAGTTCAACAAGGTTCAATTTTTCAGTTGCAATCATATGATATAATTGCACCGATGAAGATGTTTTATAGTATTTAACAAGGTGGTTGATTATATCATCAGAATAAGTAATTTTCCAGTTTTTTAGTTTTCTTAATAATAATCCCTTACCAATCTCGGCCTCTTTTAACTCCTCCTCTTTCAAATACCGCTTTATCTTACTTTTCGCTCTATCAGTATTAACAAAGCCCAGCCAATCATGCTTTGGTGATTGTTTTTTACTGGTTAAAATCTCCACTTTGTCGCCATTCTGCAGTACATGTCTGATGGGTACAATACGGTTATTAACCCTTGCTCCATTGCAGGTTGAACCAACTTGTGTGTGGACCTCATACGCAAAGTCCAATACAGTAGAACCACCGTTCAATTGTTTAAGGTCACCATTGGGTGTAAAAATAAAAATCTTATCGTATTGATTTTGTTTTCGTTTGTAAGAATCAAAACGTATCTGATCCGGGTTGTCCAGTACATCTCTCACTTGATTAAGCCAGTCTTCGGCTTCCTTTTTACCTTGTTGTTCTTTGTACATCCAATGTGCAGCCTGGCCTTTTTCTGCGACTATATCCATTCGCTCCGAACGAATCTGAACTTCAACCCATTTGTCATCAGGTGCTTTCAGGGTGGTGTGAAGCGACTCATAGCCTGATGCTTTTGGTGTAGTTATCCAATCTCTCAATCTTTTCGGATTTGGGCTATATAAGTTAGTCACAATTGAATATACTCTCCAGCAGTCTTCTTTTTCCTTTTTGGGACTACTTCTCGTAATAATACGCATAGCAAACAGATCATAAACCTGTTCAAAATCAACATTTTGATCTCTCATCTTTGCCCAAATACTGGGTATCGATTTAGTTCTCCATTTAATAGAGCAATCTAAACCCTGTTCTTTTAACTGCTCTTCGATAGGCTGAATGAGATGACTCATGAACAGATCCTGTTTATCCTTGCTGGCTTTTATCTTCTCACTAATAGAGTCAAACATGCTTGGATTTTCAAATCTCATCACCCTTTCTTCAAACTCAGCTTTTATGGAATAAAGACCCAAACGATGCGTGATAGGGATATAAAAATGCTTAACTTCCAAAATAAACTTTTCTATCTTTTTTCCGTTTGAATCTTCAGGGGATCTGAGGTCATAAAGGCGATGAGCAACCTTTAGAAGTATTACTCGAATATCTTCAATTAAAGAGAGAAAGAGTTTTCTGAATTGGTCAGAGTGGAATGAAAGACGCTCGGTTGGCAATTCTGAAATCTTTCTAAATCCCTTTATAATGATGGATACATCCTTATTATAACGGGTCTCCAATTGAACTGATTTTTCATAGCCAGATACCTCCATTCCATGCAAAAGTGCAGCAATGACTGTTGATGTTCTGAGTCCAATTTCAACAACTGCGATACGTGCCACTTCAAGGTAGTGCATAATCATTGGCTTGCCACTTGCCAGCATTTTGCCCTCATACAAAGTTGAGGCCTCTTGAAAAGCTTGTTTGATTAATTCTTTCTCTTCAGCAGATACAGTTTTATCGAGTGAGCCAAGTAATTGCTGAAACGCCTGTTGAATCATTTGTTGATCTGTCATGCTTTCCATGAAGTAATGCGTATAATTCTACTAAAAAAAACGTTTGCACCTTATTATGATACAAACGTTTTATTCTGTTCAATTTGTAATCATCCTATTATTTTTTTCCAGAGCCAAGTTCTTTACCCGAACCCGGCTGGTTTTGATTTCCAGATTCTGAGATACTCTCACGCATCCTTGTGTCAGCCTGAATATTCTGAAATTTATAATAATCCATAATACCAAGATTACCCGATTTGAAGGCTTCAGCTATTGCCTGAGGAATAAGAGCTTCAGCTTGAATTACATTGGCTCTGGCTTCTTGTGCTTTTGCTTTCATTTCTTGCTCTAATGCTACAGCCATTGCTCTTCGTTCTTCAGCTTTCGCCTGTGCAATATTCTTGTCAGCCTGTGCCTGATCCATCTGAAGTACTGCACCAATATTCTTACCAATATCAATATCGGCAATATCAATGGATAAAATTTCAAATGCTGTTCCGGAATCGAGTCCCTTTCGTAAAACCACTTTTGAAATTGAATCCGGATTTTCCAGTACAGATTTATGAGAATCGGCTGACCCAATTGAAGATACAATTCCTTCACCAACTCGGGCCAAAACAGTTTCTTCTCCTGCACCTCCAACCAACTGTCGAATATTTGCTCTAACGGTTACACGTGCAATAGCAATGAGCTGTATTCCATCTTTGGCAACAGCTGCTACTTTTTTTGTGTCAATTACTTTTGGGTTCACTGACATCTGAACAGCCAACAGAACATCACGACCTGCAAGGTCAATCGCTGTTGCAGTTTTAAAATTCAGTTCGATATTTGCTTTATCAGCAGAAATCAATGCATTCACAACTTGCTGAACCCTTCCTCCTGCAAGAAAATGCGCTTCAAGATCATCACGCTCTAATCTTATTCCTGCTTTTGTAGCAGCAATCAAACTATTAACAATAACTGAAGGCGGGACTTTGCGCCATCTCATCAAGATCAGTTGAAGTAACGAAATTCTTACCCCTGATACGAGTGCGGTAAACCACAATCCCACAGGTATGAAATAAAACAGGAACCAAATCAAAAATATGGCACCTAATCCAATTGCAATAATTACATACATTTCTTCCATCTTCTATAAAGTTTTAGATTTAATAATAATTTTACTTCCTTCGATTTTCAAAATTTCAATATCTGTTTCTTCGTCAATGAATTCTGATCGGGACTGAACTTCAAATATAGTATCACTAATATAAGCTTTACCTACTGGAGCACAACGTGTTATTGTTCTACCAACATCACCAACTTTCACGATATCAGTATTAACTGTATTCACTTTTCCATCAATATTTGTTTTTAACATGGCTTTGTCCCACGTTTTTGATCGAAGAGCATAAACTAAAGCAGCCAGATTTATTACAATAGTTCCTAGCAAAACATAAATTCCAACAGTAGTTCCCATTCTGCTAAATGAAAGATAAATTGCAGTTGCCATAAGGCCAAAACCTAAAACGCCTGCAAATCCACCCCCTGGAATAACCAGTATTTCAAGAAGAACCATCAGGAGGCCCAAACCAATTAAAACTAGAATAACTGTCCACATAAAATACTTATTGAATGCTTGCTGTTAGATTTCTGTTCCTAAACTCTTCATAAACGGGCTTTAATTCATAAAGAGGCCCTGATTTCACCGCACACTTTCCTTTAAAATGCACAATCCATGTACAAGTCTCTGCTTGCTCAAGACTGTGATTGCATACCTCAATCAATGTTTCAATCACAAAATCAAATGTATTGAAATCATCATTAAACAAAACTATTTCCTTTGGCTCATCTTCCTGCACCTGTGAGAAATCAACCGGAAGTTCTTTTTGCTTTACCATATTTTATAATACTGATTGATGCGTTAAAGATACAAAAATATGATGTTGAATCAATAATTGGTTAAAATCAATGTTAAAAAAATGCCAACCAGCGATAACCCGATCTTAAGCGATTGATTGCTTAACATTTAAGTCTATTTAATTGATCAACATTTATATCTTGGTAGCTTTAAAATAAATATTTATTAAACTGAACACACTATTGTATTTGAATGAAATCAATACTTTTGATGTATGAATAGCTCCAATACTTACAATGCAAATTTCATTGCACTATTGAAATGCAGGCTTTTAGATCCATTACCTGGTGATAAGGCACATTTAACTTTAGAGCCTGAAACACGGAAAAAATTCAAATTTCAATTCAATCACACCTCTCCTGCTCGTGAAAGCGCTGTTCTGATACTTTTATTTCCTGAAAATGATGGTATTGCTACCGTTTTAATAAAAAGAAATGAATACGAAGGTATTCATAGCGGACAAGTGGCATTTCCTGGTGGAAAAAAAGAAGATCAGGATAACAGCGACTATGATATTGCATTGCGTGAAGCACATGAAGAGATTGGCATCTTAAAGTATGATGTTGAAATTCTTGGCAAGCTATCGAAGATCTATATACCCCCAAGCAACTATAATGTTCAACCAATTGTTGGATGGATTTCATATAAACCCAATTTTGTAAGGCAACAATCAGAGGTAGCACTGATATTTAATGTAGCGATACACGAACTGCTTAATCCACATAATTTACAGACAAAAACCATTGTTTTAAACGATGGCATTTCAATAAATGTTCCATGCTACTATCTTAAAGAACAGATAGTCTGGGGAGCAACATCAATGATTTTAAGTGAGTTTATCGAAATACTAAAAGATATCTCAAATTAGAGCACTACTATCTTACTCGTTATTTCGGCACCTTTTTTTAACAATTCACTCACTCCACAATATCTTTCTTGTGACAAACTGACAGCTTTCTCTAACTTTTCCACATCAAGATTTTCACCTTTAAACATGTAAGTAAGATGAATTTTATGATAATATTTTGGATGTTCTTCGGTAAGCTCTCCCTCAACTTCAACATTAAACCAACTTGGCTCAACACGCATTTTTTTTAAAATAGAAACTACATCCATCCCGGTGCAGCCTCCCAAAGATGCTAATGTCAGAGGTTTTGGACGCGGACCGGCATTATGGCCACCAACTGTTTCATCTGCATCAATAATTAATTTGAAACCATTAACATCAGCTTCAAATGACATATCACCTGTCCAGGTAACATCAACTTTATTATTCATATTCAATTTTTATTTATTAAAACCAATAAATCCTGGAATAATTCCAGATTTTAATGAGTCAATAATTATGCCATCCGACCTAAACCTAAATACATATCCATTTTGCATATAGTTTCCTGCGTCGGTAACAATCACTTCAGAAGATTCTGGCTCAATCGCCAAAGCAAAGTAATTTCTGTTTCCCTCCTCTACAAATTCTGTATCAGGAAGGTCATTGTCCTGAATACTCATCCTAAATATTCCATTATTCAAATAATAAAGGGTATCCTTTGTTCCATTTAATGTCAATTGTTCAGGAGCCATCTCAATTTGAGGGAAATCAAATCTTTTCTCAATGACTAATGTTTTCGGATTGATTCTAAACAGAGCAGGTATTTCATCGTTCATAAAACCTCCGCTGCATAAAACCCAAAGTTTATTATCTTTATCAAGCACCATACTGTTGGGCTCTTTTGCAACCACAATACTGTCAATCAGCTGATCCAGACCAATATCAATCACCTGAATCGTGTTATTTGATGCTGTTTGATTGTATTGAGACCAATTAGCCGCGAAAACATTATTTTCAAAAAGAACCAACTGCTCTGTGCTTTTCCCGGTTTGAATCGTTCCTAATGGTTGCATGGTAGATGTTTGAAAGACAAATATTCCTGGCGTATAAATATCTGAGACATAAGATTTTTCAGCATCAATAACACAAACATATCGGGGAGAATGTAAGTTACTTATCTTACCAGCCAATTTGCCAGTTGAAGCATTGATGGCCCAAATTGTACCACTATTGTTTAAAACAATAAAAGCTATATGTTTCCAGAATGTCATGCTCTGCGCTACATCTCCCAATGGAATACCGTTTTTTTGATAAAAAAGATTATTCTTTATTTGAAGTGATTCATAACTGTAATAAGAAAGGGAAGCATTTCCTGCAGTATAATTTCCTTGGTTCAGTATATAAAAACCACTGCCAAGCTTCTGTTCAGCAATGGGTGGTTCTTCAACGATGTCCATTTTGCTGCAAGAGAATAGGAAAAACAAAAGAAAACAACAAATTCTATGCCTTGTGTTCATATCTTTCTAAAATTTCATTTTAATTCTTGAGGTTATCATTTCTACTTTCAAAATGATAGTTTAAAACCATCTCAAAATTTCTTCCCGGCATAGGACGCCATATAACTGCCTGATAGCTTTTATCAAAGATATTATTCACTTTAAAAGAAGCACTCCACCTTTTTAGTTGATAGCCAATTGACAGATGATGAAGCGTATAAGCTGGTAGTTGGGTAAAAAATTGATCATTATCAGCAAAAGTAGTGTTGCGAATACCTGTATAATCGATACTATAATTTATGAAAGCTTTGTGATAGTTCATATAAAGAAAAGCGTTGCCATGGTATCTTGGTATGTAGATTAACTGTTTTCCCGAGACATCTTCAATTTTAGCAACCGGACTTTCATCCGTTGTGACGGTATAGGCAAAATTCGTAATCACCTGAAAATTGATAGGGTATACATCAAATTTTAAAAACTGATGCCACTCTAATCCACGGGCAAAAACACGTGCTATGTTTTCAGGAACCCAATAACGATAGGCAGTAGGTCGCCATTGTATCCAGTCTCTCACATCAGAAAGGTAAGCTGAAAAACGCAACTTCAAATGCCCCGACTCCATTTCAGGCTTCCACGTTGCACCAAATTCTGTGCTAAAGCCTTTCTCTTGTTTCAAAGCAGCATTTCCTCCCGGAAACCAAAATAAATCATTCATTGTAGGGTATCTGAATATTTTGCTGGCTCCAAAATTTAAGTAAAGTGAGCGGACTCTTTTAGGGTTAATTTGTAATTCAATGGCAGGACTTATGCCTTCAGGTAGATTATTAATCCAATCATAGCGGAACATAAGCTTTCCTTTTGAATAAGGATTGATGTTAGTCTCTACACCTATCATTGAAGAAGTTTTTATCCTACTTTGATCACTTTCATAATTGTTGGTTTTAACAGACTCAACGTCATAGAGCATTTGTGCAATTAATTTTGTATTCTTTGATATTTGATGCTCAGTCACAAAACTGTTCATCCAGACTTTTGACTCGTTTTTGGAATCGATCCTTGTAACAATAACATAAGGAGCTAAAGCACTGTTGGTCATCAAAAAGTAGTGCTGATTTTCAAAAAAAAGCGCAGTTTTCGCCTCAATTTTTCCACCTTTCCAATACCGTTTAAATCCTAAGATGTTTCTATGAAAACGATCATTTTGAAATTCTTTGGGATCTCCACCCCTCTCCAGATTGGTCATAATAGGAGGCAAATTTCTGTCATTCCATTGATTCCAGCTTGTAAAATTCAGAAGGTTCTTTCCAAAATTCAGATTAACTTCCTGTAAGAACCCCATATTGTGATAATCAGCATTTTTCTGGTTCATATATTGGTGAGGCCAGGATGCAGTATTTAAGTATCTGAAATTATTTTCACTTGATTTTTTAAACAATCTGGTCTTGACTTGTAATTTTTTGCCACCATATGAAACAGACCCAAATGAACCGAATGTATTGAAGTCTCCAAAAGATTGTCTAAAATCAACTGTCAATCCTGTATTAAAAATAACTGCATTTTCAAGCTCAACCAACCCTCCAGCGCCTCCTGGTCGGTTGACGGCAGAGCCACTCCAGGCCAGACTCACATGATCGACAAAATAAACTGGTATCACCGAAAAGTCAATTTGGCCTAGCTGTGGTCCGTTGACCGGAAATCCATTCCACAATACAGTGGTATGATTGGCTGTTGTTCCTCGAAATGATGCAGTTGACAATCCACCTGGACCATTTGATTTGATATATAGGTTGCTATGAAGGTGCATCAAATCGGATAAACTGCCAGCAGAAAATGATCTTAATGCCAGTGTGTCAAGTTTTTGAACAGAAAATTGCCTTTCAACATCCAGTGCCTTAGCTCTCACTTCAACCTGTATAAGTTGAATCGTATCAGGAATTTCAGCTTTTGAATAAACTACTGAAGCCTGCATACATATGAGAATAAGCACCATCTGTAAGGTAATAAATTTCATCGCTTGAATATTTTAAACGAATAAATCGATTCCGCATTCTCAATTTTAAGCAAATAAATCCCTGACTTCAAGGATGCAAGAGGAATAGAATTGTTTTGTCCAAAAATTTGATGCTCAAATATCTTTTGTCCATTCAAATCGAAAAGGCTAACCATAGAAGATTCAATATCATCACTATAAATGGTTATTACATTGGTAAACGGATTTGGAAAAACAGAAAAAATAATGCCGGAAAATTCTTCAAATCCTGTATTATTTTCATTGTGAATCACTCCGACAGCATCCAGATCAAAACCGGATGATGGAAAGGGCGTTGGCCATGGATCATTGATCATGTGACCTTGGGCATCTTGCGAGCCATTGATAGGATTGAGTGTTCCAACAACATCTATCACCCGGATATGAGTGATACGATTAAGGTCAATGTCACTGCTCTGCGGCAGATCATTCAAATCAAAAGGCACTCCGTACAAGCCTCTGTACTTTCCTGCCAGATTGTTTACTTTCTGTGCTTCGATTGTTCCAAAGGTTGCAATTTGAATTTCTGTCTGAGTAAGTGAAACAGATGGAAACCTTTCGTAATGAACCCCATCACTACTCGCTTCAACATGAGCCAACTCAAGAAATAAATCATCAAAACTATTTTCAAAAACTGCAAAATCAGCTCCAGGACCATTTCTTAAGGGAATTGCAAATTGAAGGATTGCCGCTCCCCCATCACCCAAACTAATAGCATTCAAATCGGCTTTCCCTGTTCCTGCTGTTATTTCTCCAAAAGATGCATACCCTTTTTCCGGATCGTCTATCTGAACCAAACCGCGAACAATGGAGCATTCTGCTGCCCATGCAACAAATATACTGCTATCAGCATGAATGGCATCTGTACCTTCCTGTCCGGCGGGTGGTGCGTATTGCCCATTTACTTTAACACCACCATAGGCAAGCAGCAATATTACAATGATTTGAAATCTAAAAGCAGTAAATTTCATAATAAATTGCTATAGTTTCAGAAATTTAGTACTCACCGAAATCCCATCTTTATCTAAATAAATCAATGTATAAAACCCTTTTTTCAGGTAAGAAACATCCACTTCGTTTGAACCATTTCCATTGTCGGAAGACGAATTCATAACCACTTGCCCAACAGCGTTTAAAATGCTCAGTTTATAAGTGTGATGTAATTTGCTATAAGAAAAGAAAAGTTTATCCGAAACAGGGTTTGGAGAAACAGATAGCTTTTCTGATTTCTGCTCTGCTACCTGAGAAATATTTCTATAATCAAAAACCAAACTCTCGGCAGATATTCCAGCCTCAAATGTGTCGGTCTGATTTCCGGATAAATCAAAAATATGTCCTTCTCCAAACGAGAAGTAATCTGTTGTTGTTGCAAAGAAGGATTGTGATAATGCATCAAATGCAACATCTGCAAAATATGTAAAATTAGCCGACCCGGGATCACCAACAATCACTGCCTGTGAAATCTGACGCGTGTCTAAGTTAATAGAGCCAATACCATTGTCTATCAGCAGGTATAAAAGATTGTCATGAATTGCAACACCTTTGTTTATCACATGCGGAAAAGAAGAATGTTCAGTCTCCAATGTTTCAGGATTGATAAAGGAAATATTTCCGGTTGAAATACCCCACGGAGTTCGATTTACTGATACTATTAAATCATTGTATTTAAATAGGTTATAGATTCCTGCTCCGGCTTCACCCAAATTTAGCTCCTCAATAAAGCTTCCATCCAAAGCATTCAGAACGGCAATTTTTCCAACGGCACTCGTCCAATCACCTGGTACTGCAACGAAAATCCTATTGCCCCACTCAACCATTCCGGCTGCCTCACCAGTTACTTCAGTAACAACAGACAATTGTTCCAAGGTAATCTTATTGTAAATTTTAATAAAATTTTCGGTCTCAGGATACTGGATTGAAACAAAGAGCAAGTCACCGGAAATAAGCATCATGCGTGGACCTGAGATTGAGGTGGAGGCTATTTTCTCAAAGGAATTCATATCGTACTTAACGATAGAATCAAGAGCCGCTACATAAAGGAAATCATTATCGACCAAGGCATGTTGAACTGCCTGTGTTTTGATTTCACCAAAGGTGTTTTGAGAAAAATTCAACGGATCTAAAGACGTAAGAGTTACAAAATCGTCAGGATTCGAAAACGAGCCTCCTGAAGCTATTATAAGTTGATTGAGAACTTGCTGGCCTGTTGCTGCCAAACCGAATGATAGCATCAACGCAATCATTGTTGATTTTAGAAATTTAGTACGACACATAAAAATGGTTTTAAGGTTAAAGTCATAAACACATTACCTCAAAACTCCAGGAAATTTGTCGAGATCTTATAGGTTTCGACAAGCTTTTATCCCGAAAGCTTTGTTTACAAAATGATTTTGGCAGGTCTTCTGACTTACTCTCTTTTGGAGCCTTCCCATCTGATTGCGATCAGGACAGTGGCATTTGATTCCAAAAGTTTATTCAATGAGCTTACAGCAGCGGGTACTGTCCGGGTTTTACACCCGATTCCCTATTAAGTCCTGAACATGCATTGTGTTCGGACACCATAATCAACGCAAAAATACATTTATTTTAATAAATATATTCTTTTTGAAGATTAATAATTCTTAATTTTCGTACTAATAAAAGGTATCAAATGAAAACAAAAGCAACAATTGTTAATTTTGCTTTCTAAAAAAAATTAAATGATAAAGATTCATTCATTATTTCTGTTTATATTGATTCTATGTGGCGGAGTGTATGCACAGGAAGATTCAAATCTAGGCTATAAAATTCATTTTCAATTAGATAACAAAAGTGACAGCACTTACTTTCTTGCTAACTATTACACCGATAAGTTCTTTATTGTTGACACAAGCGTATTGAATAAAGGCATCATTACATTTCAGGGGCAAGATTCATTATCTCAGGGAATATATATTCTTGCCAATCAAAAAAAAGAAAAACTATTAGAGTTTCTTGTAGGCCAGGATCAACACTTCAGTATTCACTTGGATCAAGAACTGAATCCTGCTAAAGCAGAAATAAACGGGAGTGAAGAAAACACCCTTTTTTTTAATCATCTTGTAAAAATAAATGATTCATATACAATTTTGAATCATTATAAACCTATACTCGAAAAACTGTCAGATGATAGTGAAGATAGAATCAAAATTACCGCAATGATTGATTCTGTCAACCAGTCGCTCATCGACTTCAGAAAAAGCATTGTTCAAACGAAACCAGATATGCTGTTTTCAAAAATTTTGCTTGCGATGCAGGAACCAGAGATTCCGGAAAACTTAAAACTGGATCAGGAAGCTCAATTTAGGTTTTATAAATCAAATTTTTGGAGCACTTTCGATTTATCTGATGAAAGATTACTATACACACCTTTGCTTCCCCGTAAACTTGAAACGTACTTCACTCAGATGGTTTTGCCCATTGCCGACACTGTTATTTTAGAGATAGATAAAATTATGCTACTCGCAAAAGGAAATCAAAAGATGGTAGATTATCTGGCCTGGCATTTCATTGCTGAGTATCAAACGCCCAAAATAATGGGTCTCGATAAGACATTTGTTTATCTTGCTGATGAATATGTTGCCAAAGATAAACTTAGCAGTATAACTCCTTCAATGCTTGAAAAAATAATGGAAAGAGCAAACAGGATGCGTCTCAGTCTTATTGGAGAAAAAGCACCAGAGTTATGGCTCATTGATACAACTGGTACCTTTCGCTCATTCAGAGAGCTGGATTCAGAGTTTACCGTTTTGATATTTTGGGATCAAACTTGTAGTCATTGCAAAAAAGAAATGGAAACATTAAACGATTTGGTGAACGAAAATATTCACGATATTGGTGTGTATGCAATCAATTCAACCAATGATTTTGAAGGATGGAAACACTATCTGCTTGAAAAGAATTACCCTTGGATACATGTCAATGGCACAAAGAGTATTACAGCTGATTTTCATGACCTTTTTGATATTTATAGTGTTCCGGTTATTTATCTTCTCGATAAATCAAAAACAATCATTGGAAAGCGCATCAATGCATCTCAGATCAAGACTTTAATTGAGAATTATTCTAAATAGATGAACCCATGATCTCTTCAAGGCAACTTTGCGCTTATTTTAGCGTTATTTGTGCTCTGCTGCTTTCAAAACTAAATGAACAAATTATTCAAATTTAAACAATACAAGTCGAACCATAACAAAAAACGGTTTTACTTTCTTTTCATTTCTTTCTTTATAACTGGTTTAGTTTTGCTAAGTCCCTCAAAGTCTATTGCTCAAAGTATTGTACATCGAATGTACCTCTTTGATCCCGGGTTAATCATAAACATAAGTACAGGGCCTTCTGTTTCGTTTACCGACATTAAAAAAAATACTGTTTTTCCTTCTTACAGTCCTGCAAACGAATGGAGAATGGCTTATCAGTTTACAATAGGCTGGGATATAACACAATATTTGAGATTAGGGGGGCAATTGGCCTATGGGAATATTGCAGGTTCAAGACCTTCAAGGGATGCACATTTTGAAGCAAAGCTTTTAGAATTGAATTTCAGCATGAACATGAACCCCATCCTCATGTTTATTCCTTACAGAACTGACCAGAAATGGGCTCCTTATTTTATAATCGGTATTGGATTATCTTACTATAACTCGGCTCTGAAACAGATTTCAGATAATACATTGCTTGCACAAAGAGGTTATGGGAATGGAGGAGGCTTATGGGGCTTTGTTATCGAAGGCGTTGCTATTGGAGGTATTGGGGTAAGTTATAAAATAAATGAGCATTGGAGTCTAAGATTTGAAACGGCAAATCGCTGGATGAATTCTGATAAGTTAGATTCGGTTGAAAGCCTTGATAGGTCACCTTATGATTTTTATAACTTCACTACTTTTGGGATATCCTATAAGATTTTTAAAAATAAAAGCTATCCCGTAATCCTTAAAAAAAAGAACCTGGCATTTGATTAGCAGATAATTTTCCAGGTTCTCATATAAACAAAAAACTATGATTTCTGGATTCCAAAAGCATTTTAAGTTTAAAACACACTTTTGCTTTGGTTGACTTTTTCAATTCGTTTCATTTTCATAAATTTGATGCTTCATTAAATACTCATTATTAATGGTTACAAAAGCAAGGTTATTTAAAACTATTTTATTTGCGGCAGCCCTGTTGCAATTTTCTTCGATTCAATCGCAGACAAAAAAAAATATCGATCTAAAAGACATTTGGTCGAGCCGCGTTTTTAATTCGGAAGTAGTAAATGGCATGAATCCCGTTGCTGATGGCAGAAATTATGCGGTTATTGACGATGAAGGGATAAACGTGTTTGACTTTGAAAGTGGTTCATTGGTAAAAAATATCGTTAATCATAAGGAGATGGTTTCCGATAGTACTAAAGAACCTATCAAACTTCGATCTTATACATTAAGCAGTGACGAGACAAAAATCCTTATTCCCACTGAAACAGAACTTATCTATCGGCACTCAACTAGATCGGTCTTTTACGTGTATGATATTTTAAAGAAGGCACTTACCCCTCTTTCTCTTCATGGAAAACAGCAACTTGCAACATTTTCACCAGACGGTTCAATGGTAGCATTTGTTAGAGAAAACAATATTTTTATTGTCTTCCTAGAGACAGGCAAAGAAAAACAAATCACTTTTGATGGTAAAGTAAATGAAATCATTAACGGAACAACCGATTGGGTTTATGAAGAGGAATTTAGTTTTACTCAGGCTTTTTTTTGGTCTGGAGACAGTAAAAAGATTGCTTATTATCGCTTTGATGAATCAAAAGTGAAAGAATTTCAGATGACCTATTATAATGATTTATATCCTGAACAATATCGTTTCAAGTATCCCAAAGCTGGTGAAGACAACTCTCTTTTAAGCATCCATATTTATAATTTATCGACTGATGGCACTATTAAGATGGATATAGGTCAAGAGACAGATATCTATATTCCCAGAATCGGCTGGACTCAAGATGCCAATTTACTTTCCATTCAACGATTAAACAGACATCAAAATCATCTGCAAATATTGCTTGCAAATGCTGAAACAGGATTTAGCACTTTGCTATACGAAGAAAAAAATCCCTATTACATTGACATCACAGATAACCTGAGTTTTTTACCCGACGGCAAGAGTTTTATCATTAGCAGTGAAAAGGATGGCTATAATCACATTTATCATTATGACCTCACTGGAAAGCTAATTCAACAGCTTACGAAAGGAAAGTGGGATGTAACCGATATTTATGGTTACAGTTCTAAATTTAAAAAGATCTATTTTCAAAGTGCTGAAGTCTCTCCAATGGATCGAAATATTTATGCAGTTGATTTAAAAGGGAAAAAAGAGCAACTCATTTCATTGCCAGGACAGAATTCAGCCTCATTCAGTTCCGATTACAGCTATTTCATTAACACTAATTCTACAATAAATCAGCCTTACTATATCACTATTAACAAAAATACAGGGAAAGAAGTAAGAGTTTTAAAAGACAATAAGATTCTTAAAGAAACACTCTCAAACTATCAATGGACTGATTTCAGTTTCTTTACCATCAAAGATTCTTCCACTAAACTTCCTGACGGAACACAGGTTCATCTCAATGGATGGCAGTTATTACCCCCTGATTTTGATTCGACAAAACAATATCCAGTACTCCTATATATATATGGTGGTCCTGGAGCACAAACTGTAAATAATTCGTGGGGAGGTGCAAACAGTTTATGGTTCCAACTTTTAGCGCAATCTGGAATTATCGTAATTTCTATTGACAACAGAGGAACTGGTGCAAGAGGGGAATTATTCAAAAAAATGACCTACAAAGAATTAGGAAAATATGAAACAGAAGATTTGATCACCACTGCTCTCTATCTTAAAAATCTCAATTACGTGAATGCAGATAAAATAGGTGTATTTGGCTGGAGTTATGGTGGTTATATGTCAAGTCTGGCTATTACTAAGGGTGCTGATTACTTTCAATATGCAATCGCAGTTGCTCCAGTAACTAGCTGGCGCTATTACGATAACATTTATACTGAAAGATATATGCGTACACCCATTGAAAACCCTGATGGATATGACCAGAACTCGCCAATAAACCATGTTGAAAAAATGAAAGGTGACTATTTATTGATACATGGCAGTGGTGACGATAATGTACATTATCAAAACACCATGGAAATGATCAATGCACTAGTAAAAGCCAACAAGCCATTTGAATTGATGATTTATCCCAACAAAAATCATGGCATTTACGGAGGTAATACCAGACTCCACTTGTATGAAAAGATGACGAACTTTATTAAAAAGAATAATCTGTTTTTATTTCGATAAAGCAGAAAAAAAATTGTACATATTATGTTTGAATAAAAACTTTTTATACTTTTGCAGCCCTAAAGTAACTAACTTCATTAATAATTTAAAGAAAGAGAGTGTATTTAACATGATCATCATTCCTGTAAAAGAAGGCGAGAGCATTGACAGAGCCTTAAAAAAGTACAAAAGAAAATTTGAGAAGACCGGAGTAATCAAAGAACTTCGCAACCGTCAAAAATTCACTAAACCTTCAATTGTGAACAGAGAACAAAGACGTAAGGCTATTTATGTTCAAAAACTCCGTCAAGAGGAAGAAAATTAGTCCTCTTTTTACAAGAATCTTTTTCTAAAAAACTTTGATGTAAGTTAAATTTATACTAAATTTACATCAAAGTTTTTACTTTTATGACAGTTCACAACTTCATCACCTATATACGTACTGAAAAACGTTTTTCTCATCATACGATCAAGGCATACCAAACTGACTTGGTGATGTTTGAGAGTTTTCTGTTGTCAGATTATGAACTTTCTGATTCCAGTCAAGCAACTTCCAGCATGATCAGGGATTATGTTTCCACACTCAAGGAAGTTAATATTGACAACAACAGTATCAACCGTAAATTATCTTCTATTAGGTCCTACTTTAATTTCTTGATAAAAAACGGCCAACTCTCAATGAATCCGGCAATTAGAATTAAAGCTCTTAAAACAAAAAAGAGAACAGCCGCTTTTGTACCAAAAGAGGATATGAATAAGCATGAGAATATTGAACCCAATCCAGATTTTAAAGCTATACGAAATCAATTAATTATTGAAATATTCTACCAGACAGGAATTCGTGCTTCGGAGTTAGTCTTTCTTAAAGAAAATGAAATCGATATGTTTTCACTGACAATAAAAGTAACCGGAAAAAGAAATAAAGAACGTATCGTACCGTTTCATAGTAACATGAAAGATTTATTATTACGCTATCTGGATCATAAGAAAAGCCACTATATGGAGTCAGATTATCTGATTGTTTCAAGTAACGGAAAGCCGGTTTCTTACCAAACAATATATAATATTGTTAATACTGAATTAAAGAAAATCACAACCCTTACAAAAACAAGTCCACACATTCTACGTCACACTTTTGCAACCCATTTATTAAACAATGGTGCTAGTCTATTGTCAGTTAAAGAACTGCTTGGACATTCAAGCCTTGCATCAACGCAGGTTTATACACATAATACAATCAATCAGTTAAAGAAAATTCATCAACAAGCCCACCCGAAAGGGTAATTAAATATTTTTAAATTTAAAGGAGGTAATCATGAAAGTAAACATCAATGCTGTACATTTTAAAGCCGATCATAAATTAGAGGCTTTTATCACCAACAAAATTGAAAAACTTACAAGCCGATACACGGATGTTATTGGCTCAGAAGTTTTACTAAAATTAGAGAATGGAGATGATCCTGAAAATAAAATTGCAGAAATAAAACTACTAATAAAAGGTAATGATTTATTCGCAAGCAAACAAAGTAAGTCGTTTGAAGAGTCAACTGATGCTGCAGTTGACGCATTGAAGAAACAACTTGAAAAGTATAAAAGTAAGTTTATAAAATAATATTTAACTGATTATCAATACTTTATTTCGATATCTTGAATTTTTTGATTTTTTTTAAGGAAATCTTTTGTCAATTGGATTAAAGTATCTATTTTTGCAGACCTTTTTACGGGGGTCTGCATTTTATTTATGCGGAAAAAGTTCTTCAGCATTGTGCCGGTGTAGCTCAGTTGGCCAGAGCAGCTGATTTGTAATCAGCTGGTCGGGGGTTCGAATCCCTCCACCGGCTCATGTTTAAAATATAGTGATTGGGGGAGTACCAGAGCGGTCAAATGGGGCAGACTGTAAATCTGTTGGCGAAGCCTTCGGAGGTTCGAATCCTCCCTCCCCCACTTAATCACGCGGGAATAGCTCATTTGGTAGAGCGACAGCCTTCCAAGCTGTAGGTGGCCGGTTCGAGCCCGGTTTCCCGCTCCAAAGCCGATGTAGCTCAGTGGTAGAGCGCTTCCTTGGTAAGGAAGAGGTCACGAGTTCAATCCTCGTCATTGGCTCTAGAAGTTCATTATAAACACCTTTAATAAACAAAGTAGATATGGCTAAAGAAAAATTTGAAAGGACCAAGCCACACGTTAACATCGGCACCATTGGTCACGTTGACCACGGAAAGACTACACTTACAGCGGCAATTACACTCTGTCTTGCTGATAGGGGTCTTGCCACATTTAAATCATTTGATTCTATTGATGCTGCCCCTGAGGAAAAAGAAAGAGGCATTACAATCAATACAGCACACGTTGAATATCAAACAGTCTCGCGTCATTATGCGCACGTTGACTGTCCTGGTCACGCCGACTATGTAAAAAACATGGTAACGGGTGCTGCCCAAATGGATGGTGCAATTATCGTTGTTGCTGCTACAGACGGACCTATGCCACAAACACGTGAGCACATCCTGTTAGCACGCCAGGTTGGTGTACCAAGACTCGTTGTTTTCATGAATAAGGTTGACCTTGTTGATGACGAAGAACTGCTTGAATTGGTTGAAATGGAAATCAGGGAACTTCTTACATTCTACAAATTTGATGGAGATAATACCCCTGTTATTCAAGGTTCAGCTTTAGGTGGATTGAACAAAGAACCTAAATGGGTAGAAAAAATCTATGAACTGATGGATGCATGTGACACATGGATTCCTCTGCCGGAACGCGATCAGGACAAACCATTCCTTATGCCTATTGAAGACGTATTTTCAATCACTGGTCGTGGTACTGTTGCTACTGGTAGAATTGAAACAGGTGTAATCAACACAGGTGATCAAGTTGATATTATTGGTATGGGTGCTGAAAAACTCAAATCAGTTGTTACCGGAGTAGAGATGTTTCGTAAAATTCTTGATCGTGGCGAAGCTGGTGATAATGCTGGTCTTCTTCTCCGTGGTATTGACAAAGATGCTATTCGCAGAGGTATGGTTATCGCTGCTGTTGGGACTGTAAAACCTCATAAATTATTCAAAGCTGAAGTTTACATCCTTAAAAAAGAAGAAGGTGGTCGTCATACCCCATTCCACAACAAATACCGTCCACAGTTCTATTTCAGGACCACAGATGTAACAGGAGAAATTATACTTCCTGCTGGAGTTGAAATGGTAATGCCTGGTGACAACCTAACAATTGAAGTTAGACTCATCGCAGAAATTGCAATGAACAAAGGTTTACGTTTTGCAATTCGTGAAGGTGGTCGTACTGTTGGAGCAGGACAGGTAACAGAAATTATTGAATAATTAAGGTAACTTAATAAGGAAATACAAAAGGTACTCTTTTAAAGAGTACCTTTGTTAAAATATTGTTTAACAAACACGGGTGTAGCTCAATTGGTAGAGTAGTGGTCTCCAAAACCATTGGTTGTGGGTTCAAATCCTACCACCCGTGCAAATAAAAGTTTAGATTCAATGTCAAAATTCAGCATGGTCAACTACGCGAAAGAAAGTTATATCGAATTGATGCAAAAGGTATCATGGCCTTCGTGGAGTGAGTTACAGAGTAGTGCTTTAGTAGTATCCATTGCTTCCCTTATAATCGCTGCGGTGGTTTATTTGATGGATATCACTTTTAGAACCTTGTTAGAAAATTTTTACAGACTTTTCTAACATTGATTATCATTGAATCTATGTTATGTGTTTTAACCTTCTCAAGTTTGACTCCAAATGAGTGATCCTGTCGAAAAAAAGTGGTATGTAGTTCGGGCCATCAGCGGTAAAGAAAAAAAGGTAAAGGAATACCTTGATTCTGAAATCAGCCGGTTGGGATTGCAATCTCAAATATCACAGGTACTCATTCCTACTGAAAAGGTCTATCAGATAAGAAAAGGAAAAAAAATTAGCAAAGAGCGAAATTATTTTCCCGGATATATTCTGATAGAAGCGATTCTAACCGGTGAAATTCCACATATTGTGAAAACTATTCCAAATGTGTTGGGGTTTTTAGGGACAAAAGGAGAGCCAGACCCCTTACGTGCAAGTGAGGTTAAAAGAATTCTTGGTAAAGTAGATGAATTGTCGGAGATGGGTGAAGAAGTAAATATCCCATTCATTATTGGCGAAACAGTGGTAGTTACCGATGGTCCTTTTAACAGCTTTAGTGGTGTTATCGAAGAAATCAATGAAGAGAAAAAGAAGTTGAAAGTAATGGTAAAGATTTTTGGAAGAAAAACACCGCTCGAGCTCAGTTTCATGCAAGTTGAAAAAGAGCAGTAGAGACACATCAACTTCCTTATTAGCAAATTATTATTAAGGATTAAAATGGCAAAAGAAGTAAGCGCATTAATTAAACTGCAAATCAAAGGAGGAGCCGCTAATCCCTCTCCACCTGTTGGTCCTGCATTGGGATCGAAAGGTGTCAACATTATGGAGTTTTGCAAACAGTTCAATGCTCGTACACAGGAATTAGCCGGAAAAATTGTTCCGGTAATTATTACAGTGTACAAGGATAAATCGTTTGATTTTATTTTAAAATCTCCACCAGTTGCTATACAGATCAGAGAACTTTCCGCAATTAAAAAGGGTTCAGCAGAACCTAATCGCGTTAAAGTTGGTTCGATCAGCTGGGAACAAGTTCGGGCTATTGCTGAATCAAAAATGAAAGACTTAAATGCTTTTACAATTGAATCAGCTATGAAAATGGTAGCAGGAACTGCCCGCAGTATGGGAGTAAAGGTAACAGGCGACGCCCCATTTGAGATTAACTAACGCCATTGTGCGATAGTTATTTGCATTTTGTAGAACCCCTTAACACATTAAAAGTGAAATGGCAAAATTAACCAGAAAACAGAAAGACGCTCTGGAACAGTTCGACAAAAGCAAGATTTACTCCTTGAATGAAGCAGTTGATATCGTCAAGAAAATCACATACACCAAATTTGATGCTTCAGTTGACCTGAATATCCGTTTGGGAGTTGACCCCAGAAAAGCAAACCAAATGGTACGCGGATCGGTCACACTACCTCATGGTACAGGTAAAACGATGCGGGTTTTAGTACTTTGTACGCCCGATAAGGAACAAGAAGCAAAAGATGCGGGAGCTGATTTCGTCGGTTTGGATGAGTATATTCAAAAAATCAAAGACGGATGGACAGATATTGACGTTGTTATTACAACACCCAATGTAATGCCGAAAGTTGGTGCTTTGGGACGCATTTTAGGTCCACGTGGCCTGATGCCTAACCCAAAAACCGGAACGGTAACAATGGACGTTGGAAAGGCAATTCAAGAAGTAAAAGCTGGTAAAATCGATTTTAAAGTCGATAAATATGGTATTGTCCATGCCGGTGTTGCTAAAGTAAGTTTTGAGAGCGACAAGATTACTGAAAACGCAAGGGAGTTGATTTTGACAATCAACAAACTTAAACCATCCGCTGCAAAAGGTACCTATGTGAAAAGTATTTTCATATCAAGTACAATGAGCCCTGGTGTACAAATCGAACCCAAATCAGTAACAATCTAAATAAGAAAGGCAAGTTATTGATATGAGAAAAGAAGACAAATTAACGATCATTGAAGCAATCACGAAACAATTGGGTTCCAATGCTAATTTTTATCTGACAGACATTTCAGATCTAAATGCAAAGAATACTGCAAGACTTCGTCAGTTATGCTTTACACGCGATATTAAATTGCTTGTTGTAAAAAATACATTGCTTCACAAAGCGATGGAGAGATCTTCTGTAGATATGAGTGAGTTGTACGTTGCCCTTAAAGGTGCTACAGCTATCATGTTTTCAGAAACAGGAAACGCTCCCGCTAAACTGATCAAAGAATTCCGTAAAACATCAAATCGTCCCATTCTCAAGGGAGCTTTTATTGAAGAAGCTGCCTACTTAGGAGATGATCAGATTGACTTCCTAGTGAATGTCAAATCTAAATTCGACTTGCTTGGTGAACTAATCGGTCTCTTGCAATCACCTGCCAAAAATGTGGTTGGTGCACTGCAATCGGGCGGTCAAAAACTCAGCGGAATTGTTAAAACGCTTTCTGAGAGATCGGAATAGACTGAATTATTAGAATTCAAAGAAAATTAATATTAGAATTGTAAACATTTAAAAACGTAAATAAAATGGCAGATTTGAAAGCTTTCGCCGAGCAGTTGGTTAATCTCACAGTAAAAGAGGTAAACGAATTAGCCACCATTTTAAAAGATGTGTATGGTATCGAACCCGCTGCTGCAGCCGTAGCAGTAGCAGCAGCTCCAGCAAGTGCTGAGGTTGCAGAAGTAGAAGAAAAAACTTCTTTTGATGTCATCCTGAAATCAGCTGGTGCATCTAAACTGGCAGTTGTTAAATTGGTAAAAGAACTAACCAGCCTTGGCTTGAAAGAAGCAAAAGAATTGGTTGATTCAGCTCCAAAACCTTTAAAAGAAGGTATTAGTAAAGACGAAGCTAATGCATTAAAATCTCAGTTAGAAGAAGCTGGTGCAGAGGTTGAAGTTAAATAGTAGGGTTAGAATTTCTGCAAAGAAATGAGGCAGTGTAACCTCTATCTCAAATAAAAATGAGATAGAGGTTTTGCGCCTATTTTGCATTTTGTGTAGATTGTTTCTTTTTTCCTTAATCTGTGCCTGCCTAAACAGGCTTCCAAAAACTTAAGACCTTGGCAGTAAAAATACCCAAAAGAATCAGTTTCGCATCCACTAAATCCAATTTTAAATATCCGGATTTTCTTGATATTCAGTTGCAGTCATTTCAGGATTTTTTCCAACTGGAAACAAATACTGAAAACCGCAAAGAAGAAGGCCTTTATAAAGTCTTCGCCGAGAATTTCCCGATTACGGATGCACGAAACAATTTTGTATTAGAATTTCTCGACTACTTTGTAGATCCTCCGCGATATACAATCGTTGAGTGTATTGAACGTGGCCTCACCTACAGCGTGCCACTCAAAGCAAAGTTAAAACTATATTGTACCGACCCGGAGCACGAAGACTTTGAAACAATCGTCCAGGATGTTTATCTTGGAATGATTCCGTACATGACCCCAAAAGGGACCTTCGTACTTAACGGTGCTGAACGCGTGATAGTTTCACAGCTGCATCGATCTCCCGGTGTGTTTTTTGGTCAACACAAACACGCCAATGGTACACAGTTATATTCTGCTAGAATCATTCCTTTCAAAGGTTCATGGATGGAATTTTCTACTGACATTAACAATGTGATGTATGCATACATCGATCGGAAGAAAAAATTACCTGTAACGACTTTATTGCGCGCTATCGGTTATGAAACCGATAAAGATATCCTCGAAATATTTAATCTGGCTGAAGAAGTAAAAGTAAGTAAAGCCGGATTAAAAAGGGTTCTTGGAAGAAAACTGGCAGCAAGAGTGGTTCGTTCATGGATAGAAGATTTTGTCGATGAGGATACTGGAGAGGTTGTTTCTATTGAGCGTAATGAGGTAATCATTGAGCGTGAAACAATTCTTGAAAACGACCATATCGACCTAATTGTTGATTCTGGTGTCAAAGCTATCCTTTTACACCGCGAAGACTTCAACACCTCTGAGTACACAATTATCTTTAACACTTTGCAGAAAGATACTGCAAACTCTGAAAAAGAAGCTGTAGAGTTTATTTATCGTCAATTACGAAATGCTGAGCCCCCTGATGAAGAGACAGCGCGCGGTATTATTGATAAATTATTTTTCTCTGATAAACGTTACGATTTAGGTGAGGTTGGTCGTTATAGAATCAATAAGAAACTAAATCTGCATACAGCTACAGATATCAAAGTACTTACAAAAGAAGATATCATTTCGATTATCAAATACCTTGTTGAACTGGCCAATAATAAAACTGATGTTGATGACATTGACCATTTAAGCAACAGACGTGTTCGTACTGTAGGTGAGCAGCTATATGCTCAGTTTGGTGTCGGTCTTGCAAGAATGGCACGTACTATTCGTGAACGTATGAATGTTCGTGATAATGAAGTGTTTACACCTACAGATCTGATAAATGCTAAAACACTTTCATCTGTGATTAACTCGTTTTTCGGAACCAACCAGTTGTCACAGTTCATGGATCAAACGAATCCACTTTCCGAAGTTACGCACAAAAGAAGAATTTCAGCATTGGGACCAGGTGGTCTTTCTCGTGAAAGAGCCGGTTTTGAAGTTCGTGACGTGCATTATACCCACTATGGCAGGTTATGTACGATCGAAACCCCTGAAGGCCCTAATATTGGTCTTATTTCTTCTTTATGTGTTTATGCTAAAATCAATAGACTAGGTTTTATAGAAACCCCATATCGTATTGTTAAAGATGGTGTTGTAGATGTTGATTCACAACCAGTTTATCTTAGTGCTGAAGAAGAAGAGAATAAAATCATTGCTCAGGCAAGTACCCCAATTAGTGATAATGGTCTTTTCAATGAAGAGCGTGTTAAAGTTCGTTATCAAGCAGATTATCCAATAATTGAGAGGGAAAAAGTTGATTATATTGATGTTGCGCCAAACCAAATTGCTTCAATTGCCGCATCATTAATTCCATTCTTGGAACATGATGATGCGAACCGTGCTTTGATGGGATCGAACATGATGAGGCAGGCTGTTCCTTTGATTCAACCTGAATCTCCAATTGTCGGCACTGGCATTGAGCGTTCAGTTGCCGAGGACTCAAGAGTGCTTATCAATGCCGAAGGTATTGGTGAAGTAATTTTTGTAGATGCTACAAAAATTACAATCAGGTATAGCAGAACAGAAGAAGAAAAATTACTTAGTTTTGATGAAGATGTTCGTAGCTACCATTTAACCAAATATATACGTACAAACCAAAATACCTGTATTAACTTAAAGCCTATCGTTAAAAGAGGTGATAAAGTTTTTAAAGGACAAGTTTTGTGTGAAGGTTACGCAACTCAAGATGGAGAATTAGCCATTGGAAGAAACCTTATGGTTGCTTTTATGCCTTGGAAAGGATATAATTTTGAGGATGCAATTGTAATTTCTGAGCGTATCGTAAAAGAGGATATATTTACTTCTGTTCACATAGAAGAATTCTCATCAGAGGTTCGCGATACCAAAAGAGGGATTGAGGAACTGACCAATGACATTCCTAATGTAAGTGCAGAAGCGACAAAAGATCTTGACGAAAACGGATTAATCAGAATTGGTGCAGAAGTAAGTGAAGGAGATATTCTGATTGGCAAGATTACCCCAAAAGGGGAAAGTGACCCAACACCTGAAGAGAAACTTCTCCGTGCCATATTTGGTGATAAAGCTGGCGATGTGAAGAATGCTTCATTAAAAGCACCGCCTTCAATGAAAGGAGTAGTTGTTAACAAAAAACTCTTCTCACGTGTTATCAAAGACAGGAAATCAAAAGCAAAAGATAAGGATCTAATCCAGGAACTAGAAGATACTTTCAACAGGCAATCAGCCGAGCTTAAAAATAAATTGGTTGATAAGCTAACTGTTCTGCTGAATGGCCGTACCTCTCAGGGTGTAATGAACAATTTTAAGGAAACAATGATTCCTAAGAAAGCGAAATTCACCCAGAAATCATTGCTTGCACTTGAATATGGCAACATTAATCCAAATAAATGGACTACTGATAAAGAAGATAATGAAAAGATAAAAACGCTTATTCACAACTTCAATATCAAGCAGAAAGAAATCTATGGTGTTTACAACCGTAAGAAATTTGTTGCTACTGTAGGTGATGAACTCCCCAATGGAATCGTTCAGATGGCCAAAGTTTACGTTGCAAAGAAACGAAAACTTAATATTGGAGACAAAATGGCTGGGCGTCATGGAAACAAGGGTATTGTTGCAAAAATCGTTCGTGAAGAGGACATGCCTTTCCTCGAAGATGGAACCCCCGTTGATATTGTACTAAACCCATTAGGGGTGCCTTCTCGTATGAACCTTGGACAAATTTATGAAACCGTGCTAGGTTGGGCAGGAAAAAAACTTGGCGTTAAGTTTGCTACTCCAATCTTTGATGGAGCACACATCGATGAAATCAATGAATATTTGGTGAAAGCCGGATTACCTGAGAACGGAAGTGTGTACCTTTATGATGGAGGCACGGGCGAAAAATTTGACCAGCCTGCAACGGTTGGATATATCTATATGCTGAAACTTCATCATATGGTTGACGACAAAATGCATGCCCGCTCAATAGGTCCATATTCACTTATTACGCAGCAACCTTTGGGTGGTAAAGCTCAATTTGGAGGTCAGCGTTTTGGAGAAATGGAAGTATGGGCCATAGAGGCATTTGGTGCAAGTAATATCCTTCAGGAAATTCTGACAGTTAAGTCTGACGATGTGGTTGGCCGCGCAAAAGCTTACGAAGCAATTGTAAAAGGCGACAATATGCCTACACCCGGTATTCCGGAATCGTTTAATGTACTCGTGCATGAACTTCGTGGCCTTGGCCTTGAGGTAACATTCGACTAACAATTTTCAACATGCAATCCAATGCAATAGCATTGGATTGCATTTACAATTCTATTAATAAACATATTACATACAATATGGCTTTCAGGAAAGACAGTACAATCAGCAGCAATTTTTCAAAAATAACAATTAGCCTTGCCTCACCAGAATCAATTCTGGAGCGATCCAGTGGCGAGGTGCTTAAGCCTGAAACTATTAACTACCGCACCTACAAACCCGAACGTGATGGTTTGTTCTGTGAGCGCATTTTTGGTCCTGTAAAAGACTGGGAATGCCATTGTGGTAAATACAAAAGAATCAGATATAAAGGTATTATATGTGACCGTTGCGGAGTTGAAGTTACGGAAAAAAAAGTTCGCCGTGAACGTATGGGACATATTCAGCTTGTTGTTCCAGTAGCACATATATGGTATTTTCGCTCGCTTCCCAATAAAATAGGAGCGCTTCTTGGTTTACAGACTAAGAAACTCGACATGATCATTTATTATGAACGTTATGTCGTTATCCAGTCTGGTATTAAAGAAGCTGACGGGATAAATTATATGGATTTTTTGACAGAAGAGGAATATATTGACATTGCTGAGTCGTTGCCAGCTGACAACCAACATCTTCCTGATACTGATCCAAATAAGTTTATTGCTAAAATGGGCGCTGAAGCAATCAGTGATCTATTAGCGCGCTTGGATCTTGATCAGATGTCTTTTGAACTTCGGCATAAAGCAAATACTGAAACTTCTCAGCAGCGCAAACAGGAAGCTTTAAAACGACTTCAGGTATTTGAGGCATTCAGAGACGCACGTACACGTATCGAAAACAGACCAGAGTGGATGATTGTTAAGGTCGTCCCAGTAATACCACCTGAACTGAGACCATTGGTTCCATTGGATGGTGGCCGTTTTGCAACTTCCGACCTTAACGATTTGTATCGTCGTGTAATTATCAGGAATAATCGATTAAAGAGACTTATAGAAATCAAAGCTCCAGATGTAATCATGCGTAATGAAAAGCGTATGTTACAGGAAGCCGTGGATTCACTTTTTGACAATTCCAGAAAAGCGAGTGCCGTTAAAACAGAATCAAATCGTCCACTTAAATCTTTAAGCGATAGCTTGAAAGGAAAGCAAGGTCGCTTCCGTCAAAATCTGCTTGGAAAACGTGTTGACTATTCAGGACGTTCTGTAATTGTGGTAGGACCTGAGTTGAACCTTAATGAATGTGGTATCCCGAAAGATATGGCTTCTGAGTTATTTAAGCCTTTTATCATCAGGAAAATGCTTGAAAGAGGTATCGTTAAGACCGTTAAATCAGCGAAAAAAATTGTTGACAGAAAGGATCCTGTTGTCTGGGATATTCTTGAGAATATTCTGAAAGGTCATCCTATCATGCTTAACCGTGCCCCTACCCTTCACAGGCTTGGTATTCAGGCATTCCAACCTAAACTTGTAGAAGGTAAAGCCATCCAGCTGCATCCGCTGGTTTGTACAGCTTTTAATGCCGACTTTGACGGTGACCAGATGGCTGTTCACCTTCCTCTTGGCAATGCTGCCATTCTGGAGGCACAAGTTCTTATGCTTGCTTCTCATAACATTTTGAATCCTGCCAACGGTGCACCTATTACGGTTCCTTCACAAGACATGGTTCTTGGATTGTACTATATTACGAAAGCTCGTAAAAGCACCCCTGAACATATTGTTAAAGGGGAAGGAAGACGATTCTATGGACCTGAGGAAGTAATCATTGCTTATAATGAAAAGAATGTGGATTTACATGCCAATATTAATGTTGCTGTAAATGTTCGTGAAAATAAGGTTCTAGTTTCAAAAATCATTGAAACTACTGTTGGGCGTGTACTTTTTAACGAAGTAGTTCCGGAAGGTTTTGGCTTTATTAATCAACTTCTTACAAAGAAATCACTTCGTGATATTATTGGAGAAATGGTTAAAATGTTAGGAACTGCTGCTGCTGCAAAGTTTCTTGATGACATCAAAAATCTTGGTTTCCAAATGGCTTATAAAGGAGGGTTATCTTTCAACCTTGGAAATGTCAAGATCCCTGCAGCAAAAGAAGAGCTCATAAACCAAGCCAATGTGGAGGTTGAGGAAGTACTTTCCAATTATAATATGGGATTTATTACAAATAATGAACGTTATAATCAGATTATTGATATTTGGACACATACCAACTCAAAATTGACAAATACCGTTATGCAGATGCTGATCAATGATGATCAGGGCTTCAATCCGGTATATATGATGCTTGATTCCGGGGCCAGAGGTTCCAAAGAACAAATTCGTCAGCTTTCAGGAATGAGAGGTTTGATGGCCAAGCCGCAAAAATCAGGTGCAACAGGTGGAGAAATTATTGAAAATCCAATTCTTTCCAATTTTAAGGAAGGACTTACGGTTCTTGAATATTTTATTTCAACACACGGTGCGCGTAAAGGTTTGGCGGATACTGCTCTCAAAACTGCCGATGCCGGTTATCTAACACGTCGCTTGGTCGATGTATCTCAGGATGTCGTAATTACTGAAAAAGACTGCGGAACATTGCGTGGTTTGACCATTTCTGCTCTGAAGAAAAGTGAAGAAATAGTTGAAAGTTTGTTTGACCGTATCTTAGGAAGGGTTGCACTTCATGATATTTATCATCCTCAATCAGGCGAATTGATTATTGCAGGTGGTGAAGAAATAACAGAGGATGTTGCTGATGTAATTGGAAGCTCTCCAATTGAAAATGTTGAAATTAGATCTGTTTTGACCTGTGAGTCGAAGCAAGGTGTTTGTGCCAATTGTTATGGTCGTAATCTTGCTTCAGGCAAGCTTGTTCAAAAAGGAGAAGCTGTAGGTGTAATTGCTGCTCAATCCATTGGAGAACCTGGTACACAGCTTACTTTAAGAACTTTCCACGTTGGAGGTACTGCTTCGAATATCGCTATCATGTCGAAAATAGAAGCCAAATATGATGGTGTTATCGAAATTGATGAACTTCGTTTTGTTGAAACGGTAAAAGATGACAAAACCTATGATGTTGTTATTGGACGTTCAGCTGAGATGAAAATCATTGATAAAAAAACAGGAATTATTCTTACTTCCGGGAACATCCCTTATGGGGCAAATTTGTATGTGAAAAACGGAAGTATTATAAAAAAAGGAGATCAGATCAGTGATTGGGATCCATATAATGCTGTTATTCTATCTGAGTATGAAGGGAAAATTGGTTTCGAAAACATAATTGAAGGTATAACTTATAGGGTAGAATCTGACGAGCAAACCGGATATAATGAGAAAGTAATTATCGAAAACAGGCTTAAAACAAAAAATCCTGTAATTAAAATCCTTGATAAAGATAACGTACTCATTAAAACATATGATATCCCTGTTGGAGCACACGTTGTGGTTGAAGAAGGAGATAAAGTAAAAGCAGGTGGTATGCTTGTTAAAATACCAAGAGCTATTGGCAAATCCGGTGATATCACTGGAGGTTTACCAAGGGTCACTGAATTATTTGAAGCAAGAAATCCATCCGAACCCGCTATAGTTTCTGAAATCGATGGTGTTGTTTCGTTTGGAAAAAAACTCAAGCGAGGTAACCGTGAAATAATTGTAACATCAAAAACAGGAGAGGAAAAAAGTTATCTCGTGCCAACTTCCAAGCAGATACTTGCGCAGGAAAATGA
Organism: Bacteroidetes bacterium HGW-Bacteroidetes-1; assembly: GCA_002842755.1. GTDB lineage: Bacteria > Bacteroidota > Bacteroidia > Bacteroidales > F082 > JALNZU01. The sequence continues at coordinate 58,380 of PHDU01000001.1, forward strand.
CTTTGTTAAAGCAGGTACACCGCTGTCAGAAGGTGCAATGACGCCCGCAGACATTCTTGCGATCAAAGGTCCAATGAAGGTTCAAGAATACATTGTGAACGAAGTGCAGGAGGTTTATCGTCTTCAAGGTGTAAAAATAAATGACAAGCATTTTGAGGTTATTGTTCGTCAAATGATGCGTAAAGTTGAAGTTGAAGACCCGGGTGACACACGTTTTCTTGAAGGTGAGTTAATTAACAAAATTGACTTCCAGGAAGAGAATGATGAGATTTTTGGTAAAAAAGTCGTAACAGATCCAGGTGATTCCGACACATTGCGTCAGGGACAAATCATCACTGCACGAAAAATGCGTGACGAAAACTCTTTGCTTAAAAGGAAAGATAAAAAACTGGTTGAAGCCCGAGACGCAAAGCCGGCAACAGCTTTTCAAAAACTCCAAGGTATCACCAGAGCCTCCTTGCAGACCAATAGCTTTATTTCAGCAGCATCTTTCCAGGAAACAACAAAGGTGCTTACAATGGCTGCTATTAACGCAAAATCAGATGAATTGAAAGGCCTGAAGGAAAACGTAATTGTAGGTCATAAAATTCCTGCCGGAACTGGTTTATTGGATTATGATGATTTGATAGTTGGATCAAAGGCTGAATATGAAGCTGTTATGGAAACAGCTTCACGTTCCTTAAAGGTAGGTTCAGAGAAATATAAATAAACAGACAGTATTGAATAATCTCCCTCTTGAAATATTGAGAGGGAGATTTTTACTGACATAAATCAAATTAATATGGTTGATAATAAAAATCAAATCAACATTGAGTTGAGTGAAGAAATTGCTGAAGGCATTTATTCAAATTTAGCCATCATTACGCATTCACATTCAGAATTCGTAATCGATTTCGTTAAATTAATGCCTGGTGTTCAAAAGGCAAAGGTAAAATCACGGATCATTTTGACCCCTGAACATGCGAAAAGATTGCATAAAGCATTGGTTGATAATTTAAAGAAATATGAATCAGTGCATGGACTAATCAAAGATTCAGGCAATGATGGTATGCCTCCATTTCCAATGGGAGGCCCTACCGCTCAGGCTTAAAAAAAAGAGGCTGCAATTTTGCAGCCTCTTTTTTTTTAAGAAACCTTCTCTACTTCTATTTCCTCATCTGCTCCAAAATAAACCAGATACCCTTCAACTGGTTTTGATTCAAGTTCAAAAACATAATTCATATAACCTTTTATTTGATTCCCATGTTTTTCAAGCTTAGCACCAGTCTTATAATCAATCAAGAGAATTCTGTTTTCAAAGTAAGAAAGTCGGTCTATACGATATACTTTACCATCTTTACTTAGAAGTTCAACTTCTGTTTTAATGTTTGCCGTCTCATCAAATCCAAAACTGAGCAAAGGGTGAAATAAAATTCTCTGGATTTGCGATTTGACCTTATCAAACTCGGTTAATTTCAGCAACCCATTTTCGATATATTTTGACAGAATGTGTTCCATATCTGAAGAATAATGAATTTCAGACAAAATTAAATGAATGAGGTTGCCCCAAACCAAAGCCTCATTGGTCTTATTTAAGATATTCAACGTTTGAAGCTCTGAAGTAACCATTAATTTTGTTTGCCAATAGGAGGAAATAAAAACTTTGGTCTTATTATCATCTATCGCATGTATGTCGTTCTTCAATTTTAATTTGATTGGATGCTTTCCAAAGGTATATTTCAATTGTTCTTCATTCCAAATATCTTTATGCGCTAAAAAGTCACGAAAAAAAACGGGATAAGTAAAACTAACTTCAGTTGATTTAGGTTTTGGAGAAAGAATATACATCCGTTCTGAAGGCCTGGTCATTGCTACATACAACACGTTCATTACGTCAAGTTTTGATTTATCGGATTCATTTACATATAAATCAGCAAAACGTGTGTTTTCAACACTCTTATTAAGTGGTATCAAACCAGTTTCAAGTTTTCCTATTCCCTCTTCTCTTAAATCAACCCATGCTTCTGTCAATGAATTTTTCCCGGGACTTGAAGATACAAAAGGCAAAATAACAACAGGAAACTCAAGTCCTTTTGCTTTATGAATTGTCATTACTTTAACCGCATTCGTTTCTTCGGGAACAATCACGGACCTTTTACCTTTAACTTCATCCCAGTATGAAAGAAAATCTTCAAGGCTGCCTCTTTCATTCACCTGAAAACGATGAACTTCATCCATAAGAAACTGAATATAGGGATCGGGAGTTGACTCCAGATTGAGTAATCTCACAGTTTGTTCAACCACATCATAGACAGTTATACCTTTGATACCCATCTCATTCAAATTGGCAATTTTTTGCAACGCCGTTATTTGCTCTTCCTCCTGAAGCTGACTCAATTGAATCACAAGTTTACCAAAGTCATTTGAGCTTTTGTCTATCGAAAAGTCATACAAATTATTCATCAACTCTGTCCTATTTATTCGATCTTCAGGTTGCAAATAAAAACGCATGACATTTATGATCAATCGTACACTTGATGAAGCGTTAAGGAGTAAAGAATCGGCTGAAACAACGCCAATAGAATGATTGGCTAAAAATCGCGCAATCTGGTTTCCGGTTGTATTGGCTCTGGATAGGACCGCAATATCTCTCCAATTATAGCCATCATCCACCAATTGATTAACCAATTCAAGTATATGATCAAGGTATGATTGCATTTTACTTTTTGCGTTACCTGCCTCATCCATGAAATGAAATGTAGTTGACCCCTCGTCCATTGTTTTAGCAGATTTTTGGCGCTGATCACTATATACGAATTGCATTGATTCAGGCAGTTTATCCTTTACAAAATCAAAAAAATCATTATTAAAGGAAACAATACCAGCTGCAGAACGATAATTTGTATCCAGATTCGAAAAAGCATAATGTTGCTTCATCAATTGCTCTATTCGTATCAATGATTCTTGATTGTCTGATCTGAATACCTTTGGAAGGATTAAAAACTGCTCAACTTCTCCACTTCTGAAACGATAAATGGATTGTTTTCCATCCCCAACAATTAGATTTTGATTTGCGTTTGCAAGGGAGTTCTCAATTAAAGGAAGAAAATTTTGCCATTGTAGGACTGAAGTATCCTGAAACTCATCCAATAAAAAATGACTGTATCTTTCACCTAGTCGCTCATAAATAAACGGGACCGCTGCATTCTGTAATAATCGTGCAATACTTTTATTAAATTCCGAAATGTGAATAATTTGCTTTTCGGTGCCAATATCCCGAATAATCTGCAACATCTGTGATTGAAGCGCAAAGGCATAAATATTTTTCCGAAGTAATTTATAAAGATTAAAACGTTTAAATTCATTGAGATAAAAAGCCTCAAGCAATTTCAAACATGATTTCATCTGAGGTTCAATTATGCGAAATGAATTGGAGAGATCAGAAACTGAAGTTTTTTTTATGAATTCCTTTTCTCCTGAAAAATGAGAATGAATTGTTTTTGCTAAAAATACTTTTTCAATTTCCCTATTTGAAAGACTTTCAATCACTGAACCAATTCCTCTCGACCCTCCAGCTAATTCGAAGCGGTCAATTTGTTGGGAGTCAAGTAATCCAAGCATTTTATCTGCTATTAATTTTACTCTAAACTCCATCTCATTGACTGTATTAAGAATCAATTCTTTTGCATGATTGATATCTTCCTCAGTAAGAATAGAAGCATTTCGTGCATATAAATAGGCCTCCTCTTTCAACAATTTCTTTGAAAAAGTCTTAAGTTCCTTCTCAACCTGAAAATCAGATTCCTCATTCATCAAATGCATTACAAAACCAATAATTGTTTCTGTAACAAATTCGTCCTGACCTATTTTACTCATGAGAATATCTGCCATAAGTTGTGCTAGTTGTTCGCTTTCGAGTTCAACTTCAAACTGAGATGGAAGATTCAGATCGCGTGTAAATGTTCTCACAAGACGATGTGCAAAAGAATCTATTGTACTGATACTAAAATCACTATAATGATGTAGAATATTTGAAAATACCCTTGAAGCATTGCTAGTAATTGTTTTTTCATCCTGCATCAGATTAGCCTGCAGGTTTTTTATGAGTATATTTCGTGCAACTACGTTTGATTCAGCGGGATTTACCAACAACCAAAGTGAATGCAAAACGCGTTCTTTCAGTTCGTTAGCAGCCTTATTTGTAAAAGTAACAGCAAGAATATTACGATAAAGTCCAGGTTTTCGCAAAACCAGTCCCAGATATTCCAAAACAAGCGTATATGTTTTGCCTGAACCGGCAGATGATCTGTAAACCTTTAAGGTCATGGTGTCTTAATGATAAACTTTTGTCTCATGCTTTCTCCGTTAAAATTTACTTCAAGAAAATAAATTCCGGTGGACTGCCCTGACAACTGCCATGGCAGCCGATATGTATTACAGCCTTCTTCTAAGATAAAATCTGAAGTCTCAAATACACATGTTCCTTGCAGGTTACTAACTCTGATCAGTGCTTTCCCGAGAAAATTGCTGCATACATTAAAATACATCTCGCTTTCCGATGGATTAGGAAATACTTTTAGAACAGTGTTGGTCATCAATTCATTTGTACCAACGGTAAGATCCCTTATGGAATCCTTATAAACCACAATTGTCCCAAGTAAATCATCCAATGTACAATGAAGCAAAGGAATGTCCTGATTTTTTCCAATCCATTTGTATTCAATATAATTACGCTCTACTCTTGTTCCCAGTCCAATAGTATCTATGAAGACACTATCAATTTCAAATACAGTAGATTTTAAGCGCAGAACATCAAAGTTCCCAAAAGGAGTTTTGAGAATTCCCCAACCATCGACAACATTACTGCGTTCGCGCTGAACAGAAATATATCCAATACCTGCAAGGGCAAACTCCAAATCGGCATTTGATTCAAAAGTGTCGCCCATGCTCATGGGGAAATTGTATAATACGTCAGGCGATGTAAATTTCAGTGGAAGTGGAATTCCTGATATTATTAAGCCATATCCGAAATCACGGAATGATGAAGTTGTATTGCTAAAAAACTGATAAGCATCGTCAATTGGTAAGCCAGCTAAAAGCGTCTCTGTATTCACGCGCCAGGCAAGATTAGCGCTTGCAAGAAAAGAAGGCCAAAAGAAAAACGGTGTTTGTAAAACCGTCTTTACAGTATCAAGCCGTTGATTTTCCGGATACAATGAAGGATAATCCCAAACATAATTCTCGCCAGTTTGAGCAAAATCAATTGTTGTCGGATTCAAGGAAATACTGGTACGAAGCGTATCACCACTTGAAGGCATATCACTTGAAACAATAGTAATTTGAGAAAATACTGGTGAAATGAAAGCTATTATGATTGCAGAGAAAAGTGCAATAAATTTAGATTTGTTTATCATTTATTTAATTGTTTTTTGTTTTTTTTACGTGTGAATAATTCCCCAAATTGATCAAACTCCTGACGGAAGGAAACACCAATACCCTGTGTAAATGGACTATAGTTATCAAAAGCACTCGAATTAAGCCAGGTATTATAGTTTGAATGATTAAACGCTTTGAGACGCAATCGTCCATCAGGGGTAATTTTAACACTAATATCAACATCTCCAACAATATTGCTCACATTTTGGGCTGTGCTTCTGTTATTAATAACCCCAAAGTTACCATCTATTGATACCCTGTCGTTAAAAAGCTGTGTTGAAAGAGCCACTTCAAGTTCTTCATTCGTAAGGTTGTCACCGGGTCTGTATTGAACACCGATGTCAAAATCTTTGCTAATCTGAGAAAGCAATCCACTCAACTGACCAGTAAGCATATTTAACGAAGAATTACTAATGGAGAAAGCGTTAGACCCTGTATATCCAAAACTTCCCAAAACAAGGAGAGAGATCATTTGCTGTGTCATCATGGCATCATTGGTGGTGTCAATAACGCTAAATACCCTTTGCTCGAGTTCGGGATCTATTCCGGGTAACTGAATACTGAATTTAATCTCCGGATTAAATAACGCTTGTGAAAGATGAATAATGCAATCAACATTGACCCTGCTTCGAAGGCTCGATGCAGTATCTATGCCTAAACCTCCAAGAGACGCTTTTACACGGTAGAGACCTTTGACATCAATTTCGGCATCATAAGGATCACCCGTCCAAGAAATTCGCCCACCCTCAACAAGATCGAAACGTTTTTTGAGAAGATTTTCAAACGAAAAAGTAAACTGACCATTTTGTACTACATAGTCTCCGTTTAGAGAGAAATCACCAGCATCATTCACATCCATTGTAATATTCCCCGATCCTCTGGCATCCAGATTTCCAATATTATAGGGAAGAAATATCTTCAGGGCGGCATCCGGTGTAACAACAGTCTCCAGATTTATTTCAAATCCATTTGATATCTTAGGGATAAAAGGTTTTCCATACTCATTATTCACTTCATTACTAAAAGAATCAACAAATGTGATATAATCATTGCTACCAATTGATCCTGTGGTGTTTAGAGGTATAACTATACTTGTTCCTTTCTGGCTTACAGCTCTGATATCCATTTCAATTCTTTCAAGAGGACCACGAATAATTACATCTCCAGATACGGTCGCAGTTCCATAAAACAACTCATTGTCAAAAGGGCCAGTGTTTAAGGCAATAAATCTATCCGGCTTAATTCTGATATCAAAATTATAATCACGAAGATGATTATGTGTTATTTTTCCATTTACCACTGCTTTATTCCCCAAAGTATCATAAAGAATAAGATTATCAATGTGAATAATACCCGGTTCGATAATAAACTCATGTTGTAATGAATATGAGGTATTAAGATAATCAATATTGAAAGCACTTCTAAATAGGTTTAATTTTCCTTTAACAACAGGTTTTTTCAGTTCTCCTGTTATGGAGAATTCACCAGATGCAAGCCCTTCAATATGACTTAAAATTCCTTCAACAAACTGATTAATTACTTTCAGCCTGAAATTCTCAAGGGATAAATCAAAACGCAGGTTATCCTTATTTTTATTGGGATAATAAAGCCCCGTTAGGCTTAGCATCCTGCTGCTACCAACATCACCCTTGTTAATAATTTGTGCATTAACATAAATTGACTCATCGATATTACTCCAGCTACTGACCAGCCTGGCATCGCCCAACAGTTCTTTATTGAGGCGTAAGCCATCAATGTGAAGGTTTGAAAACAGGGCAGGATGATATTTAAGATTGGCCAGAACCAGATCACCGTTAATAATCCCATCGAGATCGAAATCAAAAGGCCTGGTAATTATATCCAGATTTGAAATATTCCAATTTGAAAAAACAAAACTCAAAGAGTCATTTTCAGTGATCGGAAGATTTCCTTCAAGGGCTAAAGCACTATTTCCAATAATAAACTCGAAATTTTCAATTCGTGTATATTCTTTTGTAAAATAAACCACATTTTCATTGCGAATACTTAAGACAGAGTCATTAATCACAACATTTGCTTTGTCAACATGGAGTATTCCTGACTTTATGCTATCAAGTCTATAATAACCACCAACATCACCCCTATTCCTTAACAAAATCTCATTGTTATTCCAACCTATATTAAAAAGCAAAGAATCGTTTTTTACGGTAAATAATAAACCAGGGTTATCAATTCCATACGTTATTGAATCATTTTCCGTCAAATTACCATAAGTAAGATTGTTCATTTCAAGATCAACAATTGCTTCATTGGTATTGCTTTGAATCAACAAATAGGGTTTCTTTATTTTCAACTCATTTATATAAATGTAATCACAACTTAATGTAGCGTTTAAAAGATTTCTTTTACTTGTATAAACGCCAGAGAAGCTTAAGTTTTCTGCCACCTTTAAATTAGGAGTCAAAAGTTGAGAAAGCATCTCAGTTTCTATAAGTTTAAGATTAAAATAAAAATCCTGCTCTTCTGTAGTGATTTCACCTGGACTAAACGATTCAAAAGCAATGAAATGCGTTACAAATTGTCTGAAGGATTCTTCAATTGTCTTGAATGCTATTAGCCCCCCCAGTTCAAAATCCAGAATTTCAGAAGTGATATTTAACTTTCGATTCAAAATAGGATCGTCAGTCATAGAGATATGGAAATTATTCAATTTGTATACTCCTCTGCTATCAATATACCTAAGATTTTTGCCATCAATAGTGCCTACAAAATCATCAATATTTAAACCTGTGAACTTTGCATTAAACAGTCCTGAAAAAATCATGATTGAATCCAATGAAGAAATAGAGAGTTTCTCAATATCAGAGTGCTCAATATTGACTGCAAAATCAAAAACAGGCTGCTCTTCTGTAAGATTTGCAAGCCCTGCAAAATCAAGTTTTAATTTAGAGTCTTCAACTGAGAAATTGCCATTAAAAGTTTGACTTGTCAGATCTCCGGTAAGCATTATATCTCTGAAAGTGTTATGTAAAAGATCGATTGAACTAATTTTTCCTGAAAGATTCATTTGTGCTGTTTCTAAAGTAAAACCATGTCCATCAATTTTCACATTCATATCAAGCTTTCCAACAACATTCTCATTATCAATAATTTTACCAATATCTAAGGATTTGGTGACCAGTTGTCCTTTATAGGTTGTAATACCGGTTCGTGGATTATTCCTCAAAGCCAGATCAGATTGAATCTGACCGCTATTTGTTCTGATATTTGTTCGGGCAATAAAATCGTTGTATTTACCAGAAAACATTCCACTGATATCAAGCAATCCTAACAATGGAAAATTCTCGGGTATTTGAATAAACTGTTCGGTTGTTGGAATTGCAAACCGTTTAACATCATCTACTGAAGTCGTTAATCTACTAAATCTTAAGGTTATGTCTGTAGAATAAAAATCAGGCAACCCTTTCATTGCAATCATTCCTAAAAATGTTGTTTTATCTCTAAAACTAAAACTAAAATCTTTCGCAACGAAATCACTTACATTGCCACTTATCTTACCCGAAAAAGTAATGTTGTTCGGCATTTGAAACATTATCGGAGCAAAGTAGCCCATATCTGCCATGAAAATGCTTGATGGAGCCACATCAGCTTCAATATGAACAGAATCAATAAAATTAAGATAAGCCCTATAATCATCGTATCTAAAATTCAATTTCAGATTCAAAGAAGATCTTGAGGTTTCAATATGAAGATTTTCTGAAAGAAAACTCTCATTTCCAATTGCCAATAACCCTTTCATTTTTTTTACTACCAGACCACTTTTTTCCGTTGCTGAAAATGAGTTGATATCAATCCTTACGGAATCATTAATAATCTCTATTTCTGATGCATTCAAATGAATATTTTCAGCTCTGATATGAGCATAATCAATCCCTTCAGAATCTTCCAGTTCATTATCGTAGTCGCGGTAACGAAATGCACCCTTGTTTAAAATAATTTTTTTTACACTTATTTCAACAGTTTGTCCAGTATTGTTTTCTTTGGCATCAGAAACAAAATAATCCAGAATGAACTGAAAGTTCAGCTCATCCTTTCCTTGATATTTCATCAATTGGAAATCAAATCCATCCAATTCAATTTTGTTGAGTTGAATTCGCTTAAAGATATTCCTGCTGTCAACTGAAAGGTCAATCAAGTCAGCTGCAAGAAGCGTGTGACCCTGCTTATCATTAATAGTAAGATCTTTAATTCTTATGGATAAATCCAATCCCAGATAAAACCGACCAACCGTTACAGTAGTCCCTAATTCCCGAGACAAGTATGTAGCGGCTGATCTCGCTACAAAAGTCTGGACAAACGGGTCTCTAATTGCAACAAACAAGCTGAGTGGAACAGCAAGTAATGCGACAATTGCCATCAGGATACTATCTCTGATCTTTTTTTTGATAATTTTGCAGAATTAATAGAAATAATGAACATTTACATCCTCGGCATTGAATCTTCCTGTGATGATACTTCTGCTGCAGTTCTTTGCAACACTCGTGTTTTGGCAAATGTGATTGCCAACCAAGATGTCCACAAAAAATATGGCGGGGTTGTACCCGAACTTGCCTCACGTGCACATCAGCAAAACATCATCCCTGTAATAGATACAGCCTTAAAAATGGCAAATATAAGTAAAAATAATCTTGGAATTATTGCATACACAAGAGGTCCTGGTCTTTTAGGATCATTGTTGGTTGGCAGTTCATTTGCAAAAGCATTTGCACTTGCATCAGATGTTGCTTTGGTTGAAGTAGATCATATGGATGCACACATTCTTTCTCATTTTTTATCCGATGAACAAGAAAAAAAAATTCCTCAGTTTCCCTTTCTTTGTCTGACTGTTTCGGGTGGACACACCCAAATTGTAATTGTAAAAGACTATTTCGAAATGGAAATAATTGGAAGAACAATTGATGATGCTGCCGGAGAAGCATTCGACAAAGCAGCTAAAATTTTGGGGCTTCCCTACCCTGGTGGACCAATGATCGATCAATATGCTCTGGAAGGTAATTCAAAGGCTTTCAAATTCTCGGACCCAAAAATTCCAGGGTTGGATTATAGTTTCAGCGGACTGAAAACCAGTTTTCTATATTTTTTACGTGATCAACTAAAATCAGACAAAGATTTTATCGAAAAAAACAAGGCTGATTTATGCGCATCCATTCAAGCTTCAATCGTGCAAATTTTGATGAAAAAGTTGATATTGGCCACTAAACAAACCGGAATTAATCAAATCGCCATTGCAGGAGGTGTTTCTGCTAATTCCGCCTTACGAAAAGCAATGCAAGTTGCTTCTGAAAAGTATGATTGGGAAATCTTTATTCCAAAAATGAGTTATAGTACCGACAATGCTGCAATGATTGCCGTTGCCGGGTATTTTAAATTTCTAAAAAAAGATATTGCATCACAGAGACTTACGCCATACACACGCCAGAGCGGCAAAACCTGAATATCGTTTTAAAGAGTTATTTTTTAATAGTTATCAATATGAACTGGGATCAACTTTTATCAGCAAAACGATTTACTTCAACAGCGCGTCCGGAAGATATCCGAAGTCAGTTTCAAAGGGATTTTGATAGGATAATTTTTTCAAGCCCGTTCAGGAGATTACAAAACAAAACACAGGTATTCCCATTACCTGGAAGCGTGTTTGTGCATAACAGGCTTACACATAGTTTAGAAGTTTCAAGTGTTGGCCGATCATTGGCAAACCTGGTTTCTCAGACATTGTTGAAAAGAGAAGACTTACGAAATACTATTTCTTTGACTGAATTGGGCTCAATAGTTGCTGCAGCCTGCCTCGCCCATGACCTTGGAAATCCTCCTTTTGGTCATTCAGGCGAAAAAGCCATCAGCAAATATTTTTCGGAAGGAAAAGGAAAGATTTTCGAAGCGCAACTTTCGCCAGAACAATGGTCCGACCTGGTTTCCTTTGAAGGAAATGCCAATGCTTTTCGAATTCTTACGCATCAGTTCAATGGCAGACGCAATGGGGGCTTTGCCTTGACATACGCTACCCTCGCTGCGTTGGTAAAATATCCCTATCCTTCTTTTCCAACCAGCATATCAAAGAAAAAATATGGATTTTTCTTCTCAGAAACGGAGACATTCATAAACATTGCTGTTGAATGTGGAATTCCGGCAATTGATAAAGAAAAAAATATCTATGCGCGTCATCCACTCGTTTACCTGGTTGAGGCTGCAGACGATATCAGTTATCTGATTATGGATATTGAGGATGCTCATAAACTTGGAATTCTTAAAACCAGTGAAACAGAAAATTTGTTACTCTCATTTTTCAATGAAAAAGAACATGCAAAGTTTCTAAGCTATAAAGAAGAGGTTTACCGTGAAGTAACAGATATCAATGAGCGTATTGCCTTCCTCCGGGCTTCAACGATAAATGTTTTGGTTCAGCAAGCAAGCAGCTTATTTATTAAGCATTATGATACTATTATGTCGGGCCATTTTAACTCAAGTTTGGTAAAACAGCTCGAAGGTCATTATCAGATTGCTTTGGATAATTGCAGAAAACAATCGATAAAATGGATTTACAATCATCCTTCTGTCATCAAAATTGAATTGACAGGATACAATGTTTTAGGTACACTGATGGATGAATTCTCATCAGCGATATTGAACCCTCACGAAAGTTATAACGAGAAACTACTTTCTTTACTTCCGGCGCAATTTCAAACGGCATCAGATGATCTGTACAGGAAACTTCAGTCTGTGGTAGATTTTATCTCCGGAATGACCGATTTATATGCGCTACAGCTTTATAAAGATTTAAAAGGAATTGTATAATTAAGATGGTTCAGATCTTGTCAATTAAATAAGAAGTTGGGAAAAAATAAGATCGAGTCAAAAGAAATACTTATTATTGTAGTATGTTCGTAACATTGATTTCAAATGGGACCTTCACTTTACGTTAGAGATAGCGAAATATCAGGCATTGAAGCACTTACAATTCATCAACCCGATGATTATGAAGGCTCTGTGATTTGTACACTTTTGAGAAAAAAGAGTATTCGTTTTTCAGTGAATGCAGTACTGCATATCCATGGGTTTAACGATTATTTTTTCCATTATGAAGCAGCTGAAGTATTTACAGAAAACGGGTTCAATTTTTATGCTGTTGACCTCCGTAAATGCGGACGCTCCTATCTTAAGCATCAAAAGCATGACAATATCAGGCGCATTGAAGAATACTTTGAAGACCTTATTTCAGCACTGGAAATAATTAAAAGTGAAGGCAACGAAAATATAACATTGATTGGCCACTCATTAGGAGGCTTAGTAACCGTCCTTTTTGCAGAAAAGTATTCAGATTCTGTTCTTTTTAATGACATCTTTTTGAATAGTCCATTTTTGGAACAAAACAAGGATATTGTGACGCGTAAACTTCTCATTCCCTTTGTGTCTTTTCTTGCAAAAAAATGGCCTGATATTGAAATCCCTGGTAGTTTCTCAAAATTATATGGACCTAGTATTCATAACAATGATTTTGGAGAATGGAAATATAATCTAACTTACAAACCCCATTCTCCCGCTCCTGTTAACAGCGGTTGGGTAAGAGCTGTGAATATAGCACAAAAGAAAATTAGAAAAGGTGTCAAATTATATTACCCATGTTTAATAATGTATTCGTCAAAGAGTATTCAAAGCGTAAAATGGACTCCGGATTTTTTACAAGCTGACGCAGTACTAAACATTCTACATTCACGCAAATATTCTAAATGCATAAAGGGAAAAGTAGAAATTGTTGAGATTGAGAATGCATTGCATGACTTGTTTTTATCTGGAAAAGAAGTCCGTCAAAAAGTCTATGAACATTTTTTCACATGGAAGTCAAACAACCAATGACCTGCATTATTGATTTACAATAATTTTTGAAAAATAATGTTTTGTTTAAAACAAAACCCTCTAAAAACCAAACAATGAGAACACTGCTATTAATTCTTGCATCATCTTTCCTTCTTGTGTTTGCGTCATGTAGTTCAAAACAAAGTATCTCATCAAACTATAAAATTCGAAGATCAAGTTCAAGCGTTGATTTGTTGCGTAAGAAAACGGAACCTTTGCCTAAAAATTTTAAGTTAAAGAAAAAACCCAAAGCAATTCTTGGTCAGAAAAAAAAGAAAGCCCGCTAATAGCAGGCTTGAAATAAATTTGATTTTTGTTAAAAATCAGTTTTCTCGAATTTCTGTTTGATTTAGTTTATTCCTCCGCCATAAATGGATAACGATAATCGGTAGGCGGATTAAAATTTTCTTTAATGGTCCGGGGGGAAACCCAACGCAGCAAATTTAAATATGACCCTGATTTATCATTCGTTCCAGATGCTCTTCCTCCACCAAAAGGTTGCTGTCCAACAACTGCTCCTGTTGGTTTATCGTTAATATAATAATTTCCTGCAGCATTTGTCAAAGCCACATTCGCCTCCTCAATTGCAAAACGATCTCTGGCAAAAACTGCTCCAGTCAGCGCATACGGAGATGTACGATCAACCAGTTCCAATGCTTCAGCCCACTTTTCGGTTTCGTAAACAAAAATTGTCAGCACTGGGCCAAAGAGCTCCTCCCTCATTGTCACATACTGTGGATCTGAAGCAAGTATGATGGTGGGATCAATAAAATATCCTATTGATTTGTCATAATTGCCACCAAATACAATATCAGCATCAGGGTCAGTCTTTGCATTATCAATGTAAGTTGAAAGTTTGTCAAAAGAAGCCTCGTCAATTACAGCCGACATAAAATTTGTGAAGTTCTCAACCGGGCCAACTTTTATACTTTTCAAATCTCTAATCAGTAATTCCTTTAATTCAGGCCACAGATTAGCGGGTATATATGCACGTGAAGCCGCGGAACATTTTTGACCCTGATACTCAAACGCTCCTCTTACAAGAGCTGTCGCAAGTGCATTGACATCTGCTGTTTTATGGGCAATCACAAAATCTTTTCCACCGGTTTCACCAACAATTTTAGGATAAGTGTTATGTACTACCAAGTGATCTCCGATTGCTTTCCAAATCTTTGTAAAAACTCCTGTTGAGCCCGTGAAATGTACACCAACAAAGTCGGAGTGCTGCGACATAATTTTACCAGCTATAGGACCTGGTACAAAAATCAGGTTGATCACCCCATCGGGCAATCCAGCCTCTTCAAAAATATCCATGATAACTTTTGCTGAATAAATCTGAGCATTGGAGGCTTTCCAGACTACCACGTTGCCCATCAATGCAGGAGCAGAAGGCAGATTACCTGCAATAGCTGTAAAGTTGAAAGGTGTTAATGCATAAACAAAGCCTTCAAGAGGGCGGTATTCCATCCTGTTCCAAATACCATGATCAGAAATTGGCTGTTGTCTGTAAATTTCAGACATAAAATGAACGTTAAAACGTAAAAAATCAGCAAACTCACATGCTGCATCAATCTCGGCCTGATAAACGGTTTTTGATTGACCTAACATCGTGGCAGCATTGATGCGTGCACGATAAGGTCCTGAAACAAGGTCAGCGGCTTTTAAAAAAATCGCAGCTCTATCTTGCCACTCCAGTGCCTGCCAACTTCTGCGCACCTTAAGTGCTGCCTCAATAGCCATTGATACATGTTCTGACCCGCCCTGATAAAAATAACCTAGCGTATGCTTGATATCATGTGGAGGAGATATTCTGATTCGTTCACCAGTAGTAATCCGCTTACCACCTATAACCATTGGAATCTCAATTTCTTTACTCCTGAGTTGTTTCAACATGGCTTTAATTTCTTTTCTTTCGGCTGATTCTGGTGCATAATTTTTAACCGGTTCATTGTAGGGCTTTGGCACCTGATAAAATCCACTGTACATATTCTTATTATTTGATAACTAACACTTTATAAAATAAATTTTTGAGTTGTCAAAGGTAAGGATTATTATCAAATAGATTCATTCTAAATAATAAACTGTAGTTTAATTGGAATAAATAAGTATTAATAATTCAATGTCGTTTAGTTAAGCCAAGCACTATAAATGCTTGATTTAAATGCAAATATATGCAAAAATAGTTCTTTGAAAAGTTTGTAATTTGCAAATTGTTTTTTATCTTTGAAGGGTATATAGGGGGTAACCCAATTATCAATCAAAAAAGTCCTTATCGAGAAGAATTATCAAATAAAATATCACATGAGCTTGAAAATGAAGAGTTTAAAAGCCGTTCAAAAGACGGCCTTGCAGGGGTATTCTCTCGGGACAGAAAACTTACGATAAAGAATTTAATCGTCATCATCATTATGTTTAAGAGTTCCATTCAACGTGAACTTGATAGTTTCTTCAAAACGGTTTCCAACAGTGATTTCAAGATTAGGGAAGTGACCAAGGGAGCCTTTACACAGGCGCGTGCCAAGTTGAACCCCTGGGCATTCGAGCGGTTGAATGAAATTGCCTCGGAGACATTTTATGAAGGAGCGGAATATTACGTTTGGCATGGGATGCGCACGCTGGCAGTTGACGGAACGAGACTGGTTTTGCCCAACCACCCAAGTATTATTGAAGAATTTGGGCAGCATCAATTTGGCCCCAATGCTGATAGTCCGCGCTCTTTGGCCATGGGCTCGATGCTTTACGATGTGTTGAACCAAATAACCATCGACAGCAAACTTGCACCCTATTCGTCCAGCGAACGCGACTTGCTCCTCCAACACCTGGATAAAGTCAAGACAGGGGATATGTTGCTGCTTGATCGGGGCTACCCCTGTTTCTGGCTGCTGTTTTTGCTCAAAGCCAAAGGGATAGAATTTTGTGTGCGGTTGAAAGAAGATTGGTGGCTCAAGGTCAAGGAATTTGCTGAGAGTGATGAAAAAGAGCGGATTGTTTCTTTTACCTTACCAAAAAAAAATCATAAGAAACTGGCAGACTTTCCGCACATGATGAATGCCACTATCCAATGTAGGTTGGTAAAAGTTGAACTGGAAAATGGAGAAAAAGAGATACTTTGCACTTCGCTGACCGATACGGAAAAATATGATCTGAAGATTTTGAGCAACTTTACCACTACCGATGGAACGAAGAAGAGGCCTATAAACTGTTGAAAAGCAGGGTTGAGTTGGAAGATTTCTCAGGAAAAACAGCAAGGGCGGTAAAACAGGATTTCTTTGCCAAAGTTTTTTTGTTGACACTTTGTGCAGCTTATGCACACCCTATTGAAGAAAAGGTTTTAGCGGAATACCGTTCGGACGATAAGCGAAAGCACCCACAAAAAATAAACCGTACCAACGCTTTGTCGATGACACAAGATATTTTAATTGGGGTGGTTATAAAACAGAAATATAAACAAGCTTTGGAGGCTTTCGATAAAATAGTAGCAAGTACACGCGAAATTATCTGCCCAGGGCGAAGTTTCAAACGAAAAAAAAGACCCGAGAAGACTTACTCAATGAATTACAAACGATTATGACGAGGGCTTAACTAAACGACATTGATTAATAATTCATAACTATTTTAATCGGCTATTTCCGATATTGAAAAGATGCATTTTTTTTTCGTAACTTTGAGCGGGATGAAAATTCAATAGTGATGTCTCAATTTATAAAGATCATAAATTGATGCTGTATTTTATAAGATGACTTTACAAAGATGCATACAAACCATTTAAAATTTCCATTACTAGATAAGGTAGCTATCGATATTCAGTCACTAAAGATACTTCAGCAAATTCTTGACGAAAATCATGATATTAAAGAAATCCTTTTAAACTCTTCTTCTGAAAAAGATGCCATTCATGAAATCAAACAGTGGATAAAACCTTTTATTGATGTCAATACACACCTAAAAAATTATTTCGATGATCCAAAAGAAAAGGAACTTAGTTTTAGTGACCTAAAATGGTCGGACTATGCTTTAGTTCGGTTGATGGATTATATTCAGCATTCAGGGCGGGTATTTAAAGATCTGAACCAAAAGGGTGAAATGGTTATCAATAATCCAATCAGGCAGTTATGGTTAGCTGCAAAATTTGGAAAAGGAGGTGCAAACCTTGATTTTTTTATTGATATGCTTATGCTTTTCAGACAAATTAAAGGTACATATCATCAAAATTTGCCAGATAAAAATACTTTAGAAGAATGGATGGTAGGTAATCCATCCGGTCTTGATCCTGAAATAGTTAAAATCAGAAAAGAGAACCGAAACAGGATTCTTCGACTTATTATCCGAAAGATTGAGAACGGAGAATTAAAAAGTAAACGTTATTTCTTTGCAACAGAGATGACGGACCAACAAAAGTTTGATTTGGCACTTTCGTGGTGGGCTGACAAAAATTTCCATATTAGATTTGCTGTTAGATCACCCCTACTGCTAAATGAGATGCTTAACTTTTCCTTAAATGCAGAAACCATGGTGTTGCTAAATAGAGCATACGCAAAGGGAATACCATTTTTTGTAAATCTCTATTATTTATCTCTACTTCACACGTTTGAACCTGAAGGAGCAATTGGTTCTGATCTGGCCATAAGAGATTATGTACTATACAGCAAGCAGCTGATTGATGAATTTGGTGAAATACAAGCCTGGGAAAAGGAAGATAAAGTGGTTCAAGGAGAGCCTAATGCTGCGGGCTGGATTCTTCCTGACGGGAATAATGTGCACCGACGGTATCCCGAAGTGGCGATAATGATTCCCGACACCATGGGGCGCTCATGTGGTGGATTGTGTGTTAGCTGCCAAAGGATGTACGATTTTCAGAGTGGGCGCTTAAACTTTCAATTTGACAATTTACTGCCTAAAGAAAGCTGGCCGAGTAAGCTCCAAAAAATTATGCAGTATTTTGAAAAAGACAATCAATTAATGGATATCCTGATTACAGGAGGTGATGCTTTGATGAGTTCGGATAAATCATTACAGATTATACTTAATGCGGTTTATACTATGGCACTTCGTAAAAGGGAAAGGAATTTATCTTTTCCTAAAAATGAGAAAAAAGCAGAGATTAAACGGATTCGTCTTGGCACACGTTTACCGGTTTATTTACCACAAAGAATCACCGCAGAACTCTGTCAAATACTTTATGATTTCAGAACAAAAGCGCTTAAATCAGGCATAGAATATTTTGTAATTCAAACACATTTTGAGTCAGCCATGGAAATCACACCTGAGTCAAAAGCAGCCATTGAAAAACTGTCGCAAACGGGTTGGATGATCACCAATCAGATGGTATTCACTACTGCAGCTTCAAGGAGAGGGCACGCTGCCAAACTTCGAAAATCACTTAACGATTTGGGGATTGTTCCATACTATACTTTTTCAGTTAAAGGATTCCGGGAAAACATGCATAATTTTGCTACAAATAGTCGTGCTCTTCAAGAATTAACGGAAGAAAAGTCGTTCGGCAAAATTCCTTCTGCAGAAATAGCTAAAATAAAAGATCTTTTCAATGATCCAATCAACATAAATGTAAAGATGAAAGAATTACGTATGGATCTAAGAATGCCGTTTTTGGCAACCGACCGGACTGTATTAAATATGCCTGGGGTAGGTAAAAGTTTAACATTTAGAACAATTGGTTTAACAAGGCTTGGTAGAAGAATACTTGAATTTGAACACGATCATACCCGAAAACACAGCCCTATTATTCACAAAATGGGTAAAATTGTGATCATTGAATCGAAGTCAATAAATGAATATCTTGATCAATTGAAAAATATGGGAGAGGATATCAATGCTTATTTGAGCATTTTTGGATACAGTATTGGAGAAACAGAGCCGCTTCCGGCCTTTTGGAAACTTTCTGATTTTAATGAATGTAACACGGAGAAAATGAATCAGTTCGCTCAAAAAGAACCTGAATCCTGAAGTCTTCTCCTGTTCTTTGATCAGTGACTATTGGAATTATATTGATGTGATTATTTACTAAACAAAGTCTAATTAATTTATTTTGTCGGTGTTAGTTTTAATCAGAGTCAAATACTAAAATAGTGAAATCGCTTTCTAGAAATTTCTAAAGAAAACTGGAAATTTATTACAATAACCTAAGGATCAGTCATGAATTAATTTATCTTTCGAATATTTCATCTCATTTAATAAATTTCCTTCTTCATCAAACGATTTCCATACACCTTCCTTACCACCTTCTTTAAAGTAGCTTTCAAGCTTGACTTTCCCATTCGTAAAATATTCAAACGAAGGTCCATCGAGCTGATTTTGCAAATAGTTTTTTTCAGATCTCAAACTACCATCAGGATAAAACGATTGCTGCAGGCCATCAAATAAGCCACTGAGATATTGGTAAACAGCAATTTTATGTCCCGATTCATCAAATCATGATGAATTTCCATTGCGAAATCCATGGGCAAATTCAGATTCCTCCTGAACAGTTCCACGCTCGTAATAAACCGTTTTTGTTCCATGCAATTGATCATTTACATAATTTTCTTCAAGCGATAGACGACCACCTGTTCTGAAGCGTAATAACTTGCCATTCAATTTGTTATTCATAAAATCAGCTTGCAATTCAATAAAACCATTTTTATTGAGTTCAATATGCAATCCATTCAGTTTCCCATTATCAAAATATTGAAGCACATGTAACTGACCATTCGGATGATGCGTTTTCCAAGCGCCTTCCTGCATGCCATTTTTCACCAAGCCACTACAAATAAATGAGTTAATTTCAATTTTATGAAATCCGTCTTCAAGTCCGTTAGTATCTCCCTGAAGAAGAATCTGACCATTTGCTACAATAAAATTTAAGCAAATTATGAAACACAAGTAGATCCGATTCATGATGCTATGAATTATCAAATTATAATAATGGCAAATTTAATCTATTTGAAACATCTTTACTTAGCCAATACGATTTGTAAAAACTAAAAAGGCCTATCTTCCGACAAGCCTTTTTCTAACCAAAAACCATTTTCCGTAAAAAAGAATTGAATAATATTCTGTATCAAAAATTATTACAGAGCCTTTTTGCGCAATAATTATACCAATGTGATAAAGGAAAAGGAACAGGCCCTTTAGAATAACTTCCCTGGGCAATAGATAACACCCATAAGATCAATTAACTGGCCTGGCATAAAGGTCAAAAAAATCAGCATCTTCAATTGCCATTAAATAAAATTCACCAACAGAAAGTGGTCCGTATTGCTTTTTAATCAACACTTCATTATCCACTTCCGGAGAGTCATACTGCGTCCTTCCTATAAAGAAATCTTCTTCTTCTCTATCGATGATTACTTTTTCTATAGATCCAATTCTGCCTGTATTGATTTCAAGAGAAATACCTTGCTGCAATTCCATCAGGCTTGAAAGACGTTCCTGCTTTAGGCTTTCAGGTACGTCATCATTCAGATCATAGGCCGTCGTACCTTCTTCCGGAGAATAAGTAAAAACACCTAACCTTTCAAATCGCTGTTTTTGAACAAATTCCATCAATTCCTGAAAATCTTCATCTGTCTCACCGGGATAACCAACAATAAGGGTAGTCCGAAATGCAATTCCGGGAACTTCCGTCCGAATTTTCTTTATCAGTTCAATGGTCTGATTTTTGTCAATGAACCGTTTCATTGATTTAAGAATATGACTGCTTATGTGTTGTAA
Organism: Bacteroidetes bacterium HGW-Bacteroidetes-1; assembly: GCA_002842755.1. GTDB lineage: Bacteria > Bacteroidota > Bacteroidia > Bacteroidales > F082 > JALNZU01. The sequence continues at coordinate 79,395 of PHDU01000001.1, forward strand.
CGGAAGGTCAATATATTTGCAAACCTTTTCATTTATCCGTATTTCTGAAAGTATCTCAAATGGAAAACCATGTGGATATGCATATTGAATTCTAATCCATTCAATGCTTTCTATTTGAGATAGTTGGTTGATGAGCGATGTAATTTCGCGTTTACCATTCAAATCGAGTCCATAATAAGTAAGATCCTGTGCAATAAGCACAAGTTCTTTTACACCAGAGTCAGCCAAACGTGTGGCCTCCTGAATTAAATTCTCTGGTGATTGCGATAGATGTTTACCTCTAATGAGAGGAATAGCACAAAACGAACATGCGCGATCGCATCCTTCCGAAATTTTAAGATAAGCATAATGGGGTTCATTACTTAAAACACGCGCATATTGGTATGTATCTCCAAGATCATCAGGACGAGCACCAAGAAGCGTTGCAATACTATCAAGATCATTGACACCATAAAAAGCATCCACTTCATGAATCTCTTTCTCTAAATCTTTCTTATACCTTTGGGACAAACAACCCATTACAATGAGCTTCTCAATGCTTCTTTTTTTTCTGGCTCTTGCAAAATTCAGGATTGTATCTACCGATTCCTCTTTCGCATCTGCGATGAACCCGCAAGTGTTGATGATAACAACTTGAGCCTTTTCATCGCTATCATGGACGATTTTAAAATAATCAGGATTTAGCTTAGCAGCCAGATGCTCAGAATCTACCTTGTTTTTCGAACAACCAAGGGTTACAATGTTAACAGTTTGTTTGTTCACTGAAAGGAAAGGTATTACAAATTAATCAAACAGGCTATCAACAAAAGTAGTACGGTTAAAAATCTGGAGATCAGTCATTTTCTCGCCTATACCTATGTACTTAACTGGTATTTTGAATTGGTCGGATATTCCAATAACAACGCCACCTTTGGCAGTTCCATCGAGTTTTGTTAATGCCAATGCATTTACTTCTGTTGCAGCAGTAAATTGCTTTGCCTGTTCTATCGCATTCTGACCGGTAGAACCATCCAGGACAAGTAAAATTTCATGAGGAGCATCGGGCAATAATTTTTGCATCACCAACTTTATTTTTGACAGCTCTTTCATCAGGTTAACTTTGTTGTGCAACCGACCAGCTGTGTCTATGATTGCAACATCCTTATTTTGACTGATTGCTGATTTTAGCGTATCATATGCTACTGAAGCCGGATCTGACCCCATTCCTTGTGAAACAACGGGAACATCAACCCTTTCACCCCAAATTTTAATCTGATCAACAGCAGCAGCCCGAAAAGTATCCGCTGCTCCTAAAACAACAGATTTTCCAGCCTTTTTAAAGTTGTATGCTAATTTACCGATCGTTGTTGTCTTTCCAACACCATTTACACCAACAACAAGAATGACATACGGTTTAACACCAGAAGGAATGTCAAAATCCTGTCCATCTCCTGAATTATTTTGTTCAAGCAAATCGGCAATCTCTTCCTTAAGAATACGATTCAACTCATTTGTTCCAAGATATTTATCCTTTGAAACACGATTCTCAATTCTTTCAATTATTTTTAAGGTTGTTTGAACACCGACGTCAGAAGAAATTAAAATCTCTTCCAGATTATCCAGCACTTCCTCATCGACTTTGGATTTGCCAACGATAGCTTTTGAAAGCTTCGAGAAAACACTCTCACGTGTTTTCTCCAGACCTTTTTCAAGGTCTTGCTTTTTCTCTTTGCTAAAAAAAGAAAAAAGTCCCATAGATTTATACTAAATAGAAATGAGCTCTCCCAGAAAAATGGAAAAGCTCACCTCAACATATTTTGCGTTCATTACCTTTTGTTCAGGACTTCCTGAATTCTATCGTTAGGTACAATTGATTCGGTAAAAGAGTAAGCTCCGGTTTTCTCAGATTTTTTCATTCTGATTATCTTAGCATATTCTTTTCCTGCTGCTTGCAGGGTAGCTACTACTTTCTTTGCCATGTTTTCGCTTATTTAATTTCTTTATGAACTGTCATTTTTTTAAGGATGGGATTGTACTTTTTCAACTCCAACCTTTCAGGTGTATTTTTCTTATTTTTTGTTGAAATGTACCGTGATGTACCTGGTACTCCACTGGTTTTGTGCTCAGTACATTCCAAAATTACCTGAATGCGCGCGTCTTTTGATTTCTTGGCCATGCTATTTAACTTTCAATTTTTCGGACGGCAAAAATATAAATTTTCCTGTTCATTACCTAATTAAATTGAGTTTTTTTATTGCATTTTTAAAATCGTCCTTATATAAGGCTCGATGCCCGTAAAAAAGAACTCAACGGCAATTACCATCACGATCAGACCCATCAACTTCATTAACACTTTGTTACCAGTTTCACCTATCACCTTCATTATTTTGGTTGAACTAAGTAAAATAACCAGAACAATAATACAAACCGATAGAATTGCACCAATTAGAATAGTTTTTTCTATCATATTTTTGCTCTGATCCATAAGAATAATTGCATTTGTAATAGAACCAGGCCCTGCAATCATTGGAATTCCAAGTGGAGTTATAGAAATATCATCCACATAAGTCGAAACTTCATCCTCAGTAATTTTCAATCTACTCAAACGGGCATTAAGCATATCATATCCCATAAAAAAGAACAGAATGCCACCAACCACTTTCAAACCAGCAACCGATATCCCAAAAAAACTAAACAACCATTGACCTCCAAAAGCAAAAACAATAAGTGTAATGAAAGCCGTAATCAATGCTTTGACCGCTGTTTTCTTCCTTTGATTTCGATTTAAAGCTGTCGTCATCGACATGAAAACAGGCATCACACCCAATGGATTCATGAGTGTTATGAATGAAGTGAAATACAGCAAATATAATGTCAGCAATTCTGAAGTCATCTTTTACCCCACTATTACAACTTGTTGATGATTTCGTTTACAAGGGAAAGAATACGTTCTTCACGCAAAATTGTTTCTTGTTGAATGGCAAAGCCTTCAGATAGCATTATCATGGCAAAATCGCGATCTTCAACACCTGTTGCATTAATTTTTATATTTAAATAGGCCCCCATTACTGCTGCACGAACACAAAGCACTCCAACGCCGGCATCGGATACCGAATTAGGATTACCAATTTTTACCATTTCTTCTATTAAATCCAATGCATTGTATGCAGATTTCATAACACGCATCGGTATCTCTATGGCATATTTCGAAGCTTCCTGAATAGCCTCACGACGTATATTCTTTTCTTCCTCTGTTTTCTTTGGCAAATCGAAAGCATCCATAATCCGGTTGAATGCTTTGGTGTCTTCATCCACTAAAAACAATAATTCGTCTTTGAGTTTCTGACCTGCTTCTGCCCATTTGGAAAATACTTCCCAACGATCATCCCAACCGCGTTTGTGAGAGGATAAATTTGCAACCATCGTTGCTAGTGAAGCGCCAAGGGAACCAATGTAAGCAGAAACTGAACCACCACCGGGTGCAGGCGCTTCAGAAGCAGTCAGGTTTACAAACCCTTTCGAAGTCAAATCAACGAGTTTCTTTTGATCTTTAGCCAAAACATATTCGATGATTTTTTCTTCCGGGTGAAAAGGCTTCAACGCATCAAGCCCCATCGATTTTATAGCAATTTTTATCAACTCCTTTTCATCAACACCTAATGAACGCTGTTGTTTTGCCAAAAAATACTTCCCTGCATCTAACATCGCTTTCAGGGGTATAAGACCAACGAGTTCTGAACCAGTCACCCTTATTCCACGGGCTTCTGCTTTGAGGCAAACCTCATCAAATGCAAGGTGAACCGGCGTAACGCGAATATTAGTCAGGTTCATAGAAATTTGTGCAATTCCATATTCTTCTATAAACCAGCCGATTGCCTTTACAGCTTTTAGTGTTCCAGGCACAAAAACCTGATTACCCTTGCCATCTTTAACTATTTTGCCTGTTATTGGATTGCCTTCACGCATAACCCTACCTTTTTCACGGACATCAAAAGCAATGGAATTGGCACGTCGTGTTGATGTTGTATTGAGATTGACATTAAAAGCTACAAGAAAATCGCGAGCTCCTACTGCCATGGCGCCTGCTGTTTCATTTAAAACTGCCGGTCCAAAATCCGGTTTCCAATTTGGATCCGTTAATTTCTCTGATAGCCCTTCATATTCACCAGAACGGCAATTGGCAAGGTTTTTTCGCTCAGGCTTGTATGCTGCCTCTTCATAGCAATAGACAGAAATACCCAATTCATTGCCAATTCTTTCAGCGAGTCGTCTTGCAAAAACTACAGTTTCCTCCATACTGATATTAGAGACTGGAATAAGTGGACAAACATCGGTTGCACCCATGCGTGGATGTTCACCTTTATGTTTACGCATATCAATAATTTCTGAAGCTTTTTTGACTGCATTAAAGGCTGCTTCAATCACTTCCTCTGGCGATCCGACAAAGGTTACAACAGTACGATTGGTAGCCAAACCAGGATCAACATCAAGTAGTTTTACTCCTTCAATAAGTTCTATTTGGTTTGTTATTTGTTTGATAATTCCCAAGTCGCGTCCTTCACTGAAGTTAGGTACACATTCAATAATTTGTTTCATAGATGATGCTATTATAGTGTTGAATTTTTTTCACGGTAGTACCTACAATCCTATCTAACGATTCCGTTGAGTATTGTTTTCCTTACTTTGTTTGTTCCATAATAGTAAGGCAAGTAGGCCAAACCAGGTATTGGATAAGTGATAAAGAAATTTGCCTTCTTGCCGATGGCAATACTTCCTAATTCATGGCTTAAATCCATAGCGTATGCTCCGTTAAGTGTAGTTGAATTTATTCCTTCTTCAGGTGTTAAACGATACAAAATGCTGGCCATTGATAGAATTAATTGCATGTTTCCGGAAGGCGAAGAGCCGGGATTGAAATCACTAGCCATTGCAATAGGTAGCCCTGCATCGATCATTCTACGTGCAGGAGCATAAGGCATATTAAGAAAGAAGGCAGCACCAGGAAGAATCGTAGGCATGGTATCAGAGCCAAGCAAAGCTTCAATTTCATCATCTTCTGTATATTCAAGATGATCAACCGAAAGAGCATTGTACTTAACACCTATTTGAATACCGCCTGAACGAGCCAACTCATTTGCATGAATCTTGGGGCGCAATCCATATTTCATTCCTGCATTCAGGATACGATCCGTATCTTCTTCTGTAAAAAATCCTTTGTCACAGAACACATCAATAAAATCAACTAATTCTTCGGAAGCCACCATTGGAATCATTTCATTGATGATAAGATCAACATATTCATGCTGTTTTCCTTGGTATTCCTTTGGAACAGCATGGGCACCAAGAAACGTTGATTTAATGGTTAGTTCAGATGTCTCTTTAAGGCGACGGATCACCCTCAACATTTTAAGCTCACTTTCTGTCGTTAATCCGTAGCCACTTTTAATTTCTACAGCGCCAGTTCCGAAATCAGCAATTTCTTCAAGTCTTTGCCAGGCGGCCTCATACAATTCAGTTTCAGAGACAGTTTGCATCTTACTTGCAGAATTGAGTATCCCACCTCCTCTTTTGGCAATTTCTTCATAAGACAATCCATTTATTTTATCGATATATTCAATTTCACGAGAAGATGGATAGACCAGATGGGTGTGTGAGTCACAAAAAGAAGGAAACAAAAGTCCGTTTTCCGCATCAACAACCTTATAATGAACACTTTGCTGCATAAAATCGATATACTCCTGAGTGTTCATTTCTCCAAAACTACTGATCAAACCATCCCGCACAACAATAAAAGCATCTGAAATCTTAAGAAGCTCTCCCATCTCTTTGCCTTTGAGCAGCATTCTGGGACTATACTCCAAACCGAATATCTCTTTTATATTATTAATTATCAAGTTCATAACAAAAATTTTGGATGAAAAATCATTGCAAAGTTAGCGATATAAGGCCGACTAAAAAAGTAAATTTTGCCTTTTGTCCGCGTTTTCAGAATGTATTTAGACTACCTCATAATCCATAAATCAAAAGAAGACGAAAATTGATCTCAATTTCGTTTATGATGAGATAATTGCAAAGAAAAATGAGTAGAGACCTTGATTGTTTTTTACCCAGGCATTCATTTTCATTGCATGATGCTTGTAAGGTGAATGTTATAGCTTATTCTGCGTATCTTGGCTTCACCGACGGCAATAACATATTAAAATGATTATCAGGTAATTGAAACTTTTGTCTTGTACAGAATTTTCCTAATTCAGGTATTTTTTTATCAATTCATTCAGTTTGGAATATTGCAAAGGTTTCGACAGATATTCATCGAAGCCGGTGGATAAAATAGTGGTTTTTTCTTCGCTGAAAGCATAAGCTGTTTGGGCAATGATTGGCAGATCAGGCCTGATTTGTTTAATTAGTCGGGCAGCATCAATTCCATTCATCACAGGCATACGAATGTCCATCAGGATGAGGTCAATATCCGGAATAGTTTTGGCAAATTCCACTGCCTGTTCTCCGTTTTCAGCATGAATGATAGATACTTTCGATTTTGACAACATCTTGCTAAGATACTGAAAACTTGTCCAATCGTCTTCGGCAATTAAAATCTTTCGCTGCGACTCTTTACCCTGTACTTCGGTAAAAATTTTCTCTGTTTTTGCATGCTCCTTTACCGTTGCATCAGGTAACGTAAAGAAAAAAGTTGTACCCATGCCAATTTCTGATTCAACCCAAATTTTACCTCCAAGCAGTTCAACCAATCCTTTTGAGATGGCAAGTCCCAGGCCTGCACCTTCATAGTTTTTTGTCATCGACTGCTCTGCCTGGATAAACCTTATAAAAACCTTATCATGTAGTTCAGCAGGAATTCCAATACCAGTGTCTTTAACATAGAACTGGATAATATTTCCCTTTGTCTCAAAACCAAAATCAATACTTCCCGATTTTGTAAACTTTACAGCATTGTTAATCAGGTTTGTAAGAATTTGATGGAGCTTGGCTTCGTCAGAATATATCATTTTGGTTTTATCACCCTGATTAGCGTATTCTAACCTGATCTTTTTTGTTCTCGCGACAGGCGTGAAGAAAGTGAGCAGATCAGCAAATATTTCATCAATAACAATTGCTTTCTGCTCGATGACGATTTGCCCTGTTTCTATTTTTGAAATATCAAGAACGTTGTTGACAATTTCAATCAGCCGGTTCCCACTTTGACTAATGATAGCCGAATATTCCTTTATTTCTTCCCTACTTATATCCTCGTAGTTCAGCAAGGAAGAAAAACCGATAATTCCATTAAGTGGAGTGCGTATTTCATGCGACATATTTTGCAGAAATGCAGTTTTCAGCTTGTCGCTTTCTTCTGCTTTTTCCTTGGCGATGATGAGTTCAGATGCTCTTTTTTCCTTTTCTTCATTTTGATAATGAAGTTCTTTGTTGGCAATGTCTAACTCAGCTGCGCGCTTTTCTTTTTCTTCGTTTTGAAAGGCCAATTCTTTGTTGGCTAAGATTAATTCTGCTGCACGTTTTTCTTTCTCTTTATTTTGAAAGGTAAGTTCTTCGTTGGCAATGACCAACTCAGCCGCTCGTTTTTCTTTCTCTTTGTTTTGAAAGGCCAATTCTTTGTTGGCTAAGATTAGCTCTGCTGCACGTTTTTCTTTCTCATCATTCTGAAAGGTAAGTTCTTCGTTGGCAATGACCAACTCAGCCGCTCGTTTTTCTTTCTCTTTGTTTTGAAAGGCCAATTCTTTGTTGGCTAAGATTAATTCTGCTGCACGCTTTTCTTTCTCTTCATTCTGAAAGGTAAGTTCTTCATTGGCAATGATCAATTCATTGGCTCTTTTTTCTTTTTCTTCATTTTGAAACTGGAGTTCCTTGTTGGCGATAATGAGTTCTGCCGCGCGCTTTTCTTTTTCGATATTTTGAAATGCAAGTTCATTATTAGCAATTACAAGCTCATCAGCTCTTTTTTTCTTTTCGAGGTTTTGAAAAGCCAGTTCTTCATTTGCAATAAGTAGCTCATTTGCCCGCTTTATTTTTTCTTCTTTTTGAAATAGAAGTTCATTGTTGATTTGTATATATTTCTCATTTTGAGATACTAAAAGTTCGGTTTTTTCTTTGAGTTTCTTTTCGGCGAGTCTACGATTTATTTCCTGTTCCTGCTCGTGGTTGGCTCTGTTTATGGCAGGAATCAAACGTTCGAGCTTGTCTTTGAACACATAATCTGTTGCGCCATTTACCATAGCCTCGATTGCCGTATCTTCTCCTATTGCCCCTGAAACAAAAATAAAGGGGATTTTTGCACACTTTCTTCGTACCACTTTCAAAGCTTCATTGCCATTAAAGTCAGGAAGACTGTAATCAGACAGAATCAGATCGATAGATTCCTTTTCCAGAACAGCCAGATAGTCCTTTTCGTTGTCAACGACAAAATAACCCGATACGCTTCCACCGCTTTCAACAATTTCGCGAATTATCTCAGCATCTTTATAAGAATCTTCAAGATGCAGAATGTTAATTTTCTTTTCCATGGATAAAGGCATCTGAGGTTCCGGTTTTTCTAATCAATCTATATATTCACAGGAGGCGGCTCGTTGATGATTGCCCAATATTGTCCGAGCACTTTAAGTGCATCTATAAACTGTATAATATCAACAGGTTTCACCACATAAGAGTTAGCTCCAAGCTTATAGCTTTCCACCAGGTCCTTTTCTTCACGTGAAGATGTAACCATGATAACGGGAATGAATTTGAATTTAGGGTCGGAGCGAATATGTCTCAACACCTCAATGCCGTCCATTTTTGGCATCTTAATGTCAAGGAGGATAACAGCAGGATAGCTTTTTTCATTAACAAATTTCTTACGCCTGTACAAATAATCCAGTGCTTCAACACCATCTTCGGCAACAATTACTTCATTGGCCAGGTTATTTTCAGAAAGAGCTGCAATTGTGAGCTCCACATCTTTCTCGCTATCATCTACTACAAGGATCCGTCTTAATTCTATACTCATGTTTTCGAAGTTAAATATTATTTATATGGTAAACTAAATGAGAAGGTGGCACCTTTGCCTTCTTCACTATTGGCCCAGCATGTTCCGCCATGCCTTGCTATGATTCGGTTTACATTGGCCAATCCGATACCAACTCCTTCGAAATCCCGGGCTTTATGAAGGCGTTGGAATACGCCAAAGAGTTTATCGGCATATTTCATATCGAAACCTACCCCATTGTCGCTGATTTGAAATAACGTAAAGTCCTTCTCAATTTTTCCACTAATTTCAATGATTGCTTTTTCCTCATTTCGTGAATATTTTAAAGCGTTTGAGATGAGGTTTGCCCAAACCTGATTAAGAAGGTTTTCGTCACCAAATGAATCTGGTAAATCAGGAATGATTAATGCTACATTTCTTCCTGCCATGTCGCTGCCAAATATTCTGATTGCCTGTTTGATCATATCATTTGTGTTGCACTTTGAGCGTTTTATTTCAGTTCTGCTTAACCTCGAAAATGTAAGCAAAGCATCAATCAGACTACCCATTTCCTGTGCCGAATCGGAGATCGTATTGAGGTATCTTAATCCGGTTTCGTTGAGTTGCGAGGCATTGTTCTTGATCAGTAAATCAATAAAGCCGGAAATGTGTCTTAAAGGAGCACGCAAATCATGTGAAACCGAATAGCTGAATGTTTCAAGTTCTTTGTTTGCAGCTATTTGGATTTCCTTTTCATGGGATTGAAAATCAAGTTCTTTATTGGTATGGATAAGTTCAATCGTTTGTTTATTTTTTGCTTGTTCATTCATCATGTTTCGTCCGGAAGCAATCACCAGCAAAACGGTAAAAGACGACAGAAGAATAAACAGCATCGTTGTAAATTTGTTATAAGATTCTGATATAGATTTATTTGCCAATATGCGTTGTTGAAGTAAATAGTTTTCTTCTTTCTGTATGGCATGAATAGCATTTCGCATTCCGTCGGAATACACTTTGCCATTATTATTTGAAACCAAAGCAATAGTCTCGTCCAATCCTTGTTTTGATCGCACTTCAACCGTGGTTAACGAATATCCAAGACGTTTGTTTACATAAAAACCAAGTGTGTCGATCCTTTGAAGCTGCACCGGATTATCTTTAACAAGGTTTCTGAGTGTTGCTATTTGATCAAAAATCAACTTCTCAGCCGAAAACAAGGGTTCAAGGTAATTACTGTCATTGGTTATTATAAATCCACGTGAAGATGATTCGATGTCTATTCCATTGGAAAGAATTTCTCCCGATTTTAAGAGCACTTCTTCGGTAAACTGAACCCACTTTTCTGACTCAAGTAACTTCTGCTTGCTTTTATAAATAGTGTAACCCAGAATTCCATTTCCAACCAAAATAACAGTTGATATGATTATTAGTTTTTGAAGAATACTGACTTTCATTTGAGAAAATTAATGTGAATATTTCACTTGTTAGCTTTGTTTTCTGTTCCTGAATTGAAACAAAATCAGATAGCAATAATGTGAAGACATTGAGTATTCTAAAGTTACTTTTTAGTTTTGGGACTTGAACCCGGATGTGGCAAATTGATATTGGTAACCCTCCGGTTTCTGTCTTGAATGCTATTACTGCCAGCCGTCACATTCTCGAATAAATCAAATGGCGATGAGTTACTATCAGCATATGAGTCTTTTATGTGTACGGGTTCTGCATTAAGATCTTCAATTATGAGATTCTTTGGTTTTTTGTTGGCAGTGAAATTATCTTCGTTTTCTGAATGCGCAACAAGTTGGTTTTGGGTGAAGGATTTTGTTTTCATTTTCTAAGATTTTATTGCACAAAGTTGATAACAGGAAATTTAAGATTTGTTACAAAAAATAAACAAAATCATACATATTTTACGCTTTTTTCAAGGTTGCCTACTTTGTTGCAAGGTTGATTTAATGTCCAACCTTATGAAATGTGAATTAAATAAGTTCTTTTCAATCTTGTATCACATTAAAGACTTAAATGCAATGAATATCCCACCTCAATAATTTCCATTAATGGGGCTATTCTTTTATGAAGAGAAAGGAAAAGCCTGGTCAGCACTTTAGGTGTAGGAGGTGGTTAAGAAAATAGCGCAGATAGCCGGAGTAGTAAAAGTCAGAAAATGGAAAGAGGATTGTAGCCTTAAAAACAGTTTGCTGGTTTTCTTTTAAACATTAAGGGTTTTCTGATTTATGAACATCTTCGCTAAGAAGATTCCCTTCATCATCAAAAGTCTGCCAGACTCCATTTTTATACCCATTTTCATAATTCCCCTGCGATTTTATCAAACCATTTGGATAGTATTCAGTATATTTTCCGAAAAACTGACCTTCTTGATAATTTCCTTCAGATTGCAATGTTCCATCTTCAAAAAACACCCTCCAGACTCCATACTTCTGTCCATTCAGATATTCAATAGTTTCGGCTACCTGATTGCTTTTTGGATAATAGTTTTTTGAAATTCCATTCAAGTTATTATTCTTAAATATTTCTTCAGAAAGAAGTGAACCATCCACATCATTATAAAACTTCCATAAGCTGTCTTTTTTTTGGTCCAGATAAATTCCTTCCGCAATAAGGATACCGCTCTCAGTAAAAGTTTTATTGTAAGCTTTTAAACCATTAGAAGTGAAATCATTAATAGCTCTTAGTTTGCCCGACTCAAAATAATATTTGAATTCACCAATGGGCTTGTCATTGTAAAATTGTCCTGCATAACGAACAATCCCCGAAGGAAAACGACCTTCCCAATAACCTGTTTTCTTTTCGTTAGCATCCGTTTGATTTACATCGACAGGCTTTTGACCAAAAAGTAGCATATTGCAAAACAGCATTACGAATACTACTATCATTTTTAATTCTTTCATTGGATACATCTTCAATTAAATGCAAAAATAGTTTATAAAAGCAAATTCAATTACTTTTGTAAAAACGTTTAAATTGACTGAATATTCTTCTTCCTTACTTGAAAATGCAGTCAGCGAATTAGCCCGTCTTCCAGGCATTGGCAAAAAAACAGCATTAAGACTTGCATTGCATCTCTTGCGCGAAGATACGCAACGAACAGAAAAGCTTGCGCACTCATTGGTTCAACTGCGTGAGAAAATTATGTTTTGTAAAAAATGTCACAACATTTCTGATACAGAACTTTGCGGAATTTGCAGTAATCCGAGGCGTGATGAAAACCTTTTATGCGTTGTCGAAGACATGCGTGATGTAATGGCCATTGAGCGTACGTCAAGTTTTAACGGTCTTTATCATGTACTTGGGGGAGTTATTAGTCCCGTTGAAGGTATTTCTCCATCCGATTTGAAAATCAACAGTCTGGTTGAAAGAGTAAAAAATGAACCCATTAAAGAAGTAGTTTTAGCGCTTCCTGCCACAATTGAAGGCGACACTACCAATTATTATATTTTCAAACAGATAAAAAATGAGGCGCTTAAGGTTACAACAATTGCAAAAGGTGTTTCAATTGGAGATGCACTTGAATTTGCTGACGAAGTAACACTGGGTAGAAGTATTATCAACCGAACTTTATTTGAATAACACAGCGTGCGGCATAAATCAAAAGGATTTTTTCAGGCTTCTGAGCTTAAATTTTCCTTTTCTTCACTGAATAGTTCGAGTTGCCGTTCTGATGCATAAAATTGCTTTGGAACCTGCACCTCGTATCCATTCATATACCTTTCGATGCTCTTTTTGAGCAATTTATTGAGGGTTGTCTTACGGGCCTTACAATAATTTGATATAGACTTATGCTGCCTTTCAGATAACTTAAAAGTCACTTGCTTAAACTTTATTTTTCTTTTTTTTATTTTCGATTTGCCTTTTCTTTTCATAGGCCATAAAAATTTGATGCGGCAATATATAGCTTTTACTTTAACCTATCATCTGATTATAAAAATAGTTATCACCAGAATCAATTCATTTTCTTAACAACTTCGATCATTTTATGTGCAAGCTCATCCGCCGAATCTTTTGATCTACCTTCTGCATAAACCCGAATTATGGGTTCGGTATTTGATTTTCGCAGGTGCACCCATCCATCTGTAAAATCAATTTTGACTCCATCAATTGTAGTAACACGTTCATTTTTATACAATTCGGCAACGGCTTTCAAAATTGCATCTACATCTGTCTGAAGATTCAGATTTATTTTATTTTTAGACATAAAAAAGACAGGATAGTATGCTTTTAATGCTGAGCATGTTAATCCGGTTTTTGCAAGATGGGTTAAAAATAATGCTATTCCAACCAATGCATCACGACCATAATGCAATTCAGGATAGATAACTCCACCATTTCCTTCACCACCTATGACTGCATTGTGTTTTTTCATCATTTCGACAACATTGACTTCTCCAACAGCCGAGGCAAAGTATTGCTGCCCGTATCGATTCGTAACTTCAGCCAATGCACGTGTTGAAGAAAGGTTTGATACGGTGCTGCCTTTATTATTACTAAGAACATAATCTGCTACTGAAACAAGGGTATATTCTTCCCCAAACATATTACCATTTTCATCAACGATGGCAAGACGATCCACATCCGGATCAACAACAAAGCCTAAATGCGCTTTTTTCTTGCGAACAAGATCAGATATTTCTGTAAGATGCTCAGGCAATGGTTCCGGATTATGCGAAAATAGCCCATTTGGGGTACAATTCAATTCATACACAACATCAACTCCAAGTGCCTTCAACAATTCGGGAACAGCGATTCCTCCGGTTGAATTTACTGCATCAACTGCAATTCTGAATCCGGCCCGTCTGATAAGTTCGGCATCCACAAGAGAGAGGTCGAGAACCATTTGAATATGTTTATCAATCCAGCCATGAAGTTTATGATAGATACCAATTTTATCTATTTCGGAAAAATGCATGGATTCATTTTCTGCAATCTTCAATAAATCACTGCCCTCAGCATCTGAAATAAACTCTCCATCCGCATTGAGCAACTTAAGTGCGTTCCATTGCTCAGGATTATGGCTTGCAGTAATAATAATTCCAGCATCGGCTTTTAACAACGGTATGGCAATCTCTACTGTAGGCGTGGTGGAAAGCCCAATGTCAATAACTTCAACACCCATCGCCATCAATGAACCACATACGAGGTGGTTCACCATCTCACCAGAAACTCTTGCATCTCGACCTACAACAAATTTTAATTTCTTATCAGCTTCCTGGCTTTTCTGAATCAATTTCACAAAGGCAGATGAAAACTTTATAATATCAATGGGTGTAAGATTCGTTCCGGAAACTCCACCAATTGTTCCCCTGATACCAGAAATGGATTTAATAAGCGTCATAATTTGGGTTAAATTAAAATGCAAAAGTACCTAAATTTATAAAAAACTGAATGTCTGTTTATTAAAAAAATATAGGAATTACTTTTTGTTTTCAACTATTCAAGAATAGGATAACGAAAGCCATGTTGAGAACAGCCTCTAAGGAAAATAGCAAGCATTGGACTTATAATCCGATGACCATGAATGATTTAGACCTCAGGACATAAATTTGTCAAAAAAATTTCAAATGCTGGAATAAGTCAGTAATAGTGAAAAAAAATGATTTTAACAAAACGAATGGCTTTGAAAGTATTCATGTTCAATAATTTAAACGATATTAACAATAAAGTGATGCAACATAGTTGATAAATAAATCAAGTTTGTTATCAATTTCTATGATTACAGACCATATCTTTATCATGTTAAAGTAAAATGAGTACAAAAAACTGTCTCGCGGGATGAAAAGTATTATTTTTGCAGCACCTTATTAGAAAAGGGGAACTAAAAGATGGACGAAGACTTTCAGTGGGAAGATGATTTTCAGATTGAAGAGCTGGCCGATCGTTTTGAAAAGATGATTCGAAGCGGTTCGGATGAGTATTTTGACTCGGAGGAATTTGAGTTGTTGATTGAGTATTTCCAGATGACACTCAACAATGAAAAATCGAGAATAGCGCTTGATATTGCTATTCAGATGCATCCCTACAATAACAGGCTAAAAATAATGTCGGCA
Source organism: Bacteroidetes bacterium HGW-Bacteroidetes-1 (assembly GCA_002842755.1). GTDB lineage: Bacteria > Bacteroidota > Bacteroidia > Bacteroidales > F082 > JALNZU01. Next base: position 94,395 of record PHDU01000001.1, read on the forward strand.
AGGCAAATGGCTACAGATGGCAAGTTTGTTAAGGCTTTGAGCCTGCTCGCTGAGGTTGAGAATTATGAGCCTGCTGATGCTGAAATTCTAATGACCAAAGGCTCTGTTTACAGCATGATGCTTGATTTTCCAAAAGCAGTTGAAGAATACGAAAAAGCACTTGTTATTGTTGATGAGGATGAAATGGAAGAAGTATACTCTTCTATTGCATTTGAATATGAAAATATGGGAGCTTTTGATACAGCACTCGAATATCTTGTTAAAGCATTAGAAATCAGCACTTATCCAGATCAGTTGCTATACGAAATTGGCATGTGCTACGAGATGGCAAAAACAATGGAAGATTCCATTGCTTTTTTTATTATCTATCTTGATAGTAACCCCTCCAGTGTTGCTGCATGGTTTAATCTTGGCCTTTCATATCACCATCTTGATCTTTACGAAAAAGCTATTGATGCATTTGAATTTGCCATTGCTATTGATGAAACATACATTCCAGCATATTTAAGTATGGCGCAATCCTATGCCAACTTGAATAATTATAGTAAAGCAATTGAAATTTATCACGAAACGAGTGAACATGAAAAACCAGAAGCTTTAACCCTTTACTACATTGGTGAATGTCATGAAAAGCTTTTTGAATATGATAAAGCTTTGGAATTTTATCATCAATCCATCGAACTGGATGAAAATTTACCAGAGCCATGGGCAGGAATTGGCGTTATTTACGATGAAAGAGGCGACACCAAAACTGGGATAGGTTATTTGGAAAAAGCCATTGAACTTGATCAGTTGAACACTGAGTTCATGCTTATCCAGGCTGACCTTTATATAAAGATGAATTTGCTGGACAAAGCTAAAACCTGCTTTCAACGAATTGAGGAAATTGACCCGCTTGATCCCGATTTGTGGAAAGAATATGCCAATATGTATATCATTGGTGGAGAAACAGAAAAAGCTGTTCAGGTGTTAAAAACGGGGCTTATTCATCAACCTGATAATACAGAAATTATGTATCGGCTTGTTGCTACATTGCTTATTAACAATAACTACAATCAGGCAGTATATTATCTTGAGAATGCTCTGGAGCTCAATTTTGACGGGCATCTTGAATTGTTTGAATATGTTCCGTCCTTAAGACACAATACCAAGCTCCTTGATTTGATTCTTCAGTTTACACCATGGAAATAACAGTTTCCTGAATTGATTGCTAAGCTCTATCAAAATCTCAATAAATGACTGAAAACCTCTACTCTACTATTATTACAAAGCAAAAAGCGTTTTACAATGAAAACCACAGTCTTGAGATTTCGTTCAGAAAAAAGAAACTTACCCAACTAAAGACAATAATAAAAAACCATGAGCAAGCACTCATGGACGCATTGCGTAAGGATCTTGGCAAGTCCGCATTTGAATCTTATGCTACAGAAATAGGGATTGTTTATGACGAGATAAGTTTGCACCTTAAAAAAATCTCATCATGGACAGGGGTCAAAAGAGTTGGAACACCCATCACATCATTTCCTGCCAGTAGTTATCTGCAAGCAGAACCCTATGGAGTAGTTCTTATTATTTCACCTTGGAATTATCCATTTCAACTTGCTATTGCTCCACTTGTTGCAGCCATATCTGCGGGTAATTGTGCGATTATAAAACCATCAGAGCTGAGCCCTCATACTTCACTATTGTTAGAAGAAATGATCAACAATAATTTTGAACCTGATTATATAAAGGTCATTAATGGAGGAGCAAAAGTGAGCGAGCAATTGCTGAAAGAAAAATTCAATATGATATTTTTCACAGGTAGCCCGCGTGTAGGAAAAATTGTAATGAAGGCAGCTGCTGAGCACCTTACACCAGTAGTTTTGGAGCTTGGTGGCAAAAGTCCGTGTATTGTTGATAAAGATGTTGATATAAAGCTTGTAGTGAAGCGAATTCTTTGGGGTAAATGTATAAATGCTGGTCAGACCTGTATAGCCCCTGATTATGTTCTTGTGCATGAAAATATTAAAGAGAAATTTATTCAGCAATGTGAGGTAGTACTTAAGGAGATGTATGGAGAAAATATAGAATTAAGTGCTGATTATTCCAGAATTATTAACCCTTCAAATGTGGTCAGGCTTCAAACACTGATGCTGACCGGCAAAATTGTTTTGGGTGGAAAGCTGAATACTGATACTTTGTATTTTTCGCCTACAATTATTGAGAATCCAGATCCGGATTCATTGTTGATGCAAGAGGAAATTTTCGGGCCACTTTTGCCAGTTATTACTTATAAAGACATCGAAGAAGCCATTCATTTTGTTCGAAAAAAGCCAAAGCCTCTGGCTCTTTATGTTTTCACCAATCATAAAGGGAATTTGAAACAGATTTTGAAGAAAATAAGTGCTGGAGGAGTTACAGTAAATGATACTATCATGCATTTTACCAATCCTAATTTACCTTTTGGAGGGGTGGGCACAAGCGGTATGGGAAATTATCATGGCAAATCAGGTTTCATGGCGTTCTCACACATGAAACCAATTATGAAACGAGCGAACTGGCTCGATGTTCCTCTTCGTTATCCTCCCTTTGGAAACAAACTAAAACTCATACGCCTTTTGTTAAAATAGAAATTTATGAAGGAATCAATTATACTGTTTATTAAGGGTATTGCAATGGGTGCTGCCAATGTCATACCTGGTGTTTCGGGTGGTACAATTGCATTAATAACAGGAATATTTGAGCGCCTGATCAATGCGATCAAGTCGATTAATGTTAAAGCACTAAAACTTCTTTTTTCAGGTGAGTTCAAGAACTTTGCTTTACATACGGATTTTTGGTTCCTCGTATTGGTATTTTCAGGAGTCGGCGTTGCTATTTTAAGCTTGGCACGACTTTTTGACTTCCTTTTCACACATTATCCGGTATATATCTGGTCCTATTTTTTTGGCTTAATACTGGCTAGTGTATATTTTGTTGGCAAAACTGTTGAGAAATGGAGTTTATCAGTCTGGATTAGCTTTATCCTTGGAGCAGCAGTTGCTTTTGCAATCACGTTTTTATCCCCTGCCAGCGAAAACCGCGATTTCTTTTATCTTATTATTTGTGGTGTAGTAGCAGTTTGCAGCATGATTCTCCCGGGTTTATCAGGGTCGTTTGTTTTAATTTTAATGGGAAATTATCAATTAGTGGCAATTGAAGCAATCAATAATTTAGATTTCAATCTTTTACTTCCGGTACTCATAGGTATGGTTGGAGGGCTTATCCTGTTTTCACATTTTTTATCATGGCTATTAAAAAAATTCAAAGATCAAACAATCTCTACTTTAACAGGTTTCATTTTTGGTTCACTTGGTGTAATATGGCCTTGGAAAAAGACTATTTATATAACCGATCAATTAGGCCAAACCGTTGTAAAAGCAGGCAAAGCAGTTGTTGAAAAATATGTTGTTATTTTACCAGAAACCTTTGGAATAGAAGAAATGATTGCTATACTTTTGATGCTTGCTGGAATCATTTCCATTTGGATTATTGAAAAAACAGCAAAAAGCAATTCAGAAACAGTTAACTAGACAGCAGGCTATGGATTTATTTGGGTTGATTGGAAAGTCTTTATCGCATTCTTTTTCTAAAAAATATTTTACAAATAAATTTGAAGAAGAGAAAATTCATGCACAATATGAACTTTTTCCTCTTGAAAGCATTGACCTTTTAACTGAACTTATCTTTAACAATCCAAATTTAAAAGGTTTAAATGTAACCATTCCTTTTAAACAAGAAGTAATTCACTTTCTTGATGAGATCGATGTTTCTGCAAAGATGATAGGAGCTGTTAATACAATAACTATCAGACATATAAATGGGAAAAGCATCCTTCGCGGATATAATACAGATGCTGTTGGTTTTGAAAAGACGCTAAAAAAACTAAATCCTAATCCAGTTGGATTAAGGGCACTGATCCTTGGAACAGGAGGAGCTGCGCAAGCTGTAAGATATGTGTTAAGAAAAAATGGCGTACTTTTCAGGTCCGTCAGTCGCATTAATTTAAAATCAGACCAGCTTACTTACCATCTCATTACAGCATCCATCATATCAAAATACAAACTTATTATTAACACTACTCCCGTTGGGATGTATCCTAAAATTGATGAAGCTCCTGAAATTCCCTATCATTTGCTTACCAAAGATCACTGCCTGATTGACCTGATCTATAATCCATGCGAAACGCTTTTTTTAAAGAAAGGAAGAGAGAATGGTGCTATAACTGTAAACGGAATTGAGATGTTCGAAAATCAAGCGGAAGAAGCATGGACTATTTGGACTCAAAACACCTAACTCATGAAAAGAAATTTTGCCTCACTGATAGGACCTGGCCTGATGTATGCAGGTGCTGCCATCGGGGTTTCTCATCTTGTGCAATCAACCAGAGCAGGTGCTGATTTTGGCTTTGAGTTGATGTGGATTCTATTGGCAGCTAATTTGTTAAAATTTCCCTTCTTTGAAATAGGAAGCCGTTATGTATTGGCAACAGGTAAGAACCTCATAGATGCTTATTTTGATGCAGGTAAATGGATTCTTATCTTGTTTTTCATTATGACATTGGTAACTATGTTTCCAATTCAGGCAGCCCTCACAGTCGTTACAGCCGGACTTGCCAATAATATTTTTGATACAGGGTTGACCACCACCACGATGAGTATATTACTTGTCTTAATCACCATGCTAATCATAATAATTGGTCGATTTAAATTGCTAGATAAACTTATTAAAGTGGTTATTATTTTACTTACCCTTTCAACCTTTGTTGCTGTTATAAGCGCCTTGAATATTCAAACGGTTCAGAATTTCTCAGGTAATGAATTCGATTGGCTGAATAAAAAACATATTTTCTTTTTAATTGCCTTCATCGGATGGATGCCTGCTCCTATTGATATTGTTGTCTGGACATCACTTTGGAGTCAGTCAAAATTTGGCAGTTGGAAAGAACAACCATCCATGAAAGAGGTTCTCCTGGAGTTCAGAACAAGTTATTTTGGAACCATGATTGTTGCAGCATCATTTTTAGCCTTAGGAGCATTGGTAATGCATTCAAGCGAAGAAGTTTTATCTCCAAACGGGGCTGTTTTTGCAGGACAATTGATTGGTTTATATACCAGTACAATCGGACAATGGGCTTATCCAATTATTGCAATAGCTGCTCTAACTACTATGGTAAGTACGACATTGACAGTAACTGATGCTTACCCAAGAACCCTACGTCACAGTATGCAGCTTCTTTTCAATAAAGGGTTTGTTGTTTCGGACAGGAAAATATATATATTTTGGATTATAGTATTATCAATCGGAGTAATACTTTTGATAAGCTACTCCGGGAGCAGTATGCGTGTCATGGTTGATCTCGCTACCAGTATTTCAATTGTTACTGCTCCAATCCTTGCATTGCTTAATTACAAAGTTATTACTTCATCAAAAGTTGGAAAAAAATACCAGCCGGCACTTTATCTGCGAATATGGAGTTGGATTGGGATAATTTTTCTGAGCTTATTTACTCTTTTTTACCTTTGCTGGCTCGCCATCTGATCGATCCTAAGACATCTTTATTCGGGATAATACTGTCAAAGTCCAAAGCCAAAACCAATTCTGAAGAGAGGATTATTGTAGGGCGAATCAAGGGTCTCATTGAGGTTGTATAAAATCATGATACTGGCAAATGCTTTTGATGAAAAATATTGACGATAACCACCTCCAGCAAAAACACTATGAATCAAAATACGTTCTTTATTTTCAATGGTTCCCATTGAGTTAATATAAACTTTCTGATAGCTAAGAAGCTCATTTTCAGCATGAGCAAATAAACCTCTAAAAATCTGATAGGAGGTATAAAACCCACCCCCGTAATTACTTGAAGAAAATTTTAGCAACCTGTCCTTGTAACTGTAATAGTTATAAGTAATGCGTGTACCTGCTTCCCATGCAGGTGTAATCCGGTAGCCAATCTGTGGAGAAACAATGATATTAGCGCCATAAGATGAAAAGCCAATGCCAAAGTCACCACCAAAAACCCATTTATTTTCATACCCAGATTGATCGGTTCTTGATTGTGACACCAATGCATTACTCAAAAAAACCAAAAGAAAAAAAGCCAAAAAAGAAGATGAACCTATACTTTTCATTATCAAAAAAGTCTAATTATATTGCGAAAATACAATAAATCGTTCTATTTCGCGTAAAGCATTAGTTGATTAACTTTGTCGTATAATTTCTGTATCTGCCGCTACAAGTATGAAAAATAAAAACACTTCATTCTGGATCATTCCTATATTTCTTTTACTTATCATTATTTCGTGTCGGAAAGATGATATCATAAGCACTGACATTACATTAAAGTTAACATTTTCAAGCGATTCTGTAGTTTTTGATACTGTTTTTTCAAGCCTTGGCACCATCACCCGCAATGTGATGGTTTATAATACCAGCAATAAGCGCATTAATATAAGTAGTATTAGGCTTGAAAAGGGAACGCAGTCGGTTTACAAAATAAATGCTGATGGTATTTCTGGAAACATCATCAATGATGTCGAAATTGCAGCAAATGATAGTATTTATATACTCGTTCGTGCTACCATCGATCCGCAAAATGCCAACAGTCCTTATGTTGTTGAAGACGATTTGGTTTTTCTCACCAATAATAATGAACAAAGGGTTAAGTTGGTTGCATGGGGCCAGGATGCAATATATATTCTTGCTGATCAACAGGTTGGAGGTTTTCCAAAATTTAAAATTGTTGCAGATAGCAACGAAACTGTTTATTGGACAGCGGAAAAGCCTTATGTCATCTATGGTTACGCCCTGATTAATTCATATGGAACGCTCGTCATTGAAGAAGGCGCCAATATTCATTTTCACGACAAATCTGGTTTGTGGGCTTATGTAGATGGTGTTTTGAAAGTGAGAGGCAGCAAAGAAAAGCCTGTAAAGTTTCAGGGAGATCGTCTTGATCAGGATTACAGGAATATACCAGGTCAGTGGGATCGTATCTGGTTGATGGAAGGACGGCAGGGGTTCAATCACGAAATCGACTATGCCATTATTCGTAACGGGTATATTGGTATTCAGGCTGAATCATTTCTCAGACCTACCTCCAACCAGCTCAACATCACCAATACTATCATTGAGAACCATACCGGAATAGGAATATTTACGCGTCTTTTTGCCATAGACGCTAATAATCTGGTCGTAGCCAACAACGGGAATTATGGCATTGCACTAACTGCCGGTGGAGCATATCGGTTTCAGCACACAACTATTGCCAACAATTGGTCGCTCTCAGTACGCAATACCCCTGCCTTGTTTTACAATAATTTTCTTATGGACAAGCTGGGTCATCCAATTCCTGTACCTATCAATGTCTCATTCGGAAACAGTATCATCTATGGATCAAATAGTGAAGAAATTGAATCAGAGCTTATTGCAGGCGCAGATACATTGTACCTTTTTGATCATTGCCTGATAAAAACTGAACGCGACCTTAATAATTTTGGCAATTTTGATAATTGTATAAAAAATGAGATTCCTCAATTTAAGGATTATAGTAATTTCAACTTCAGACCCGACAGTCTTTCTCCTGTTATCGGCAAAGGAAAGCTAAGTATTGCCATTGAGGTCCCCATCGATTTGGATGGAATTGATCGCACTGCTTCACCCGATTTGGGCGCTTATCAATATGTGAAAGACCCGGATGAAGAATAACCATAACATTCAAAAAAGCTTTTCTCAATGATCATTGCCATAGGAGGCGTTAGTACTGCCGGTAAAACAACACTTGCCAGTCAGTTACGTCACTATTTCCATAAGAAGAAAACCAGTTTGCTATGTCAGGACGATTTCGTTAAATCAGTTGAGCAAATACCAATGATTAAAGATCGAATTGATTGGGAAATTCCTGCTTCTATTGATCATATTCGTTTTCGCGATGCTATTTTAGCAGAAAAGAAAGAAAATGATATTGTAATTGTTGAAGGACTCATGGTATTTTGGCATCCGGAAATTAATCGGCTATTCGACAAAAAACTTTTTATTGAAATAGATTATCAACTTTTTATGAAAAGAAAAAATGATGATTACCGTTGGGGAAATGAACCGGATTGGTACATTGCATATATTTGGAACAGTTACAAGCAATACGGAATCCCTTCAGATAAAGTTAACATCTTGATTATCAATGGAAATAAAACAATACAACTGAATCCTATTATTAAATATCTCCAGCAATGACACTTACTTATCAGGAAAAACTTCTTTCAAAAACCATTCAATTTGTTAAAGAGCAACTTGAAGAAGCCGAAAGCGGCCATGATTGGTGGCACATTCACAGGGTTCATACTACAGCAGTTTCAATGGCTCAACACATAAATGCAAACAAACTTGTAGTTGAGCTTGGTGCCTTGCTTCATGATATTGCCGATTCAAAATTCCATGATGGCAATGAAGAATTGGGACCTGCTATTGTCCGTTCTTTCTTATTAAGGGAACATCTTGATGAAGAAACGATCAATGAGGTTGTTTTCATTATTGAAAATATGGCTTTCAAACGGTCATTTCATTTTGATGGTGCAAAATCAATTGAATTTAAAATTGTGCAGGATGCCGACAGGCTGGATGCTATCGGAGCAATAGGAATAGCGCGCGCATTCAGCTACGGTGGATACAAAGGACGTCCGTTCTTTGATCCGGAGGTTTTACCTGAGACACACAATGACGGAGAACATTATAAAGCATCTAAAGCGCCTACGATTAATCATTTTTATGAGAAGTTGCTTCTTCTAAAAGACCAGATGAATACTGAAGAAGGAAAAAAACGAGCTTTGGTACGACATGAATATATGCTTGGTTTTCTAAAGCAGTTTGATGATGAATGGAAGGGTATCCTGTAAAGAAAGTTAACTAATACGAAAGGAATTCTTCAAACAAAATCTGGAGATAAGCCTTACCTTCTATTATCAAGCTGTCGTTCTCCCCTACCGGTAATTGCTTTTGAAAAAAACGGTCTCCGAATTTATCCCACACAAAAAAACCATCAGATCGTTTCCATCCCAATCCTTCATTTAGCTCAAAGTATGCAAAAGGTTTATAATAGGGATTGAAAAGATTTTTACTCCAGAAATATTCTTCTGTTTTCAAATCAAGCTGTTTAAGTAAAGTAGCAGGAATGTCAGTATTGCCGCATATCTGGTCAAATATTTTTCCGCGAAGTGAGTCTTTTAATGCCGGCCCGCAAAGCAACAGTGGGATTTTATGGTAATCAAAGGTCTCAATGGGATGATTGCGATAGGTATTATGACTATGGTCTGCCATGATAACAAATATGGTATTTTTAAACCAGGATTTTTGTCGTACAAGTTCATAGAATTCGCCTAAGGCCCTATCGGTGTAATAGGCAGAATTTACAAAATCCTTCTCTAAGAGTGGCCATTGCAGGTGATGTTCCATAGGGAAATCGTAGGGAGAATGAGAGCTAAGGGTAAAAACTGTGCTAAAAAAGGGTTGTGGTTGCTGATCCAACTGTTGAGCAAAAAACGGAAGCAGAAAGCTGTCGTGCACTCCGAGTTTACCACGCTCCAATTCTGATGGAAGGTTTTTTCCTTGAACGATTCTATCCATATTGTTATAAATTAAGTAGGAGAGAATATTCCCATAATTGAGCTGTCCGCCAAAATAAAAACTAGTAAAATATCCTTTGCTTTTCAAATCCATACTCAGACTTGGCAGCGAAGCATACTTTTCCGGATGATTTGTAATTGTGGTTATAGGAATACCAGGCAGTCCGCCATAAAGTGCACCTATGGCCTGCTGTGAACGATTGGCATTTGCATAAAAATTGGTGAACAGCAAACCTTCCTGCTCCAATTCTCTGAAATTTGGTGTGATTCCAGCCTCGCCTCCAAGAGATTCAACCAAATCAGCCGACCAACTTTCGAGGAGGATAACGACAATATTAGGTTTTTCAATCTTAAAAATAGAAATAGTGGTATCCATTTCAACCTCGTGAAGTCTTTTTACAATTGCCAATGCCTGATCGTCAGGCATGGACTTGAATATGTTATCCTTGCTTAATTCAGCGGCGTTAAGAATGTTAACACCAATATTATACAACGGATTTACTGCCGTTATATTTAATAAATTAAAATTACTAAAATACGCCGAACTGATGCTCAACGGAATGGCACTCAGCCCTCCACGTGCACCAAAAAACAAAACAGGAATAACAATCAAGATAGAAAATGCAGGCTTGAAACTTGCTTTTGAATGCAATTGTTTTGCAGGTTCTATCCAACGGATGTAGGAATAAATGCCAACTATTGTGAGTATAATCCAAATCAAAACAAGTGTTAAAAACTCACTTGAAGAGGCAGAATTAAAAATTTCAGCAGGCTGTTTTAAATATTCCAATGCTTTGAATGAAAGTTTTGTTTTCCATTCACCATACAGGCCAAGCTCAGCTGATGTGATTAATGCATAAACAAAAATCAGTATAATCATAAAAATACGCAACACCCTTGTCAAAAAGTATTTACCAAAAACAAAAGAAGCAGTCAACAGGATCAAAGGGATCAATAGGATATATGATATTGTTGCAAGGTCTAACTGGATCGCATGAATAAAAACGCTGGTAATTTCGCCGAATGGAATCGATTCGGCTTTGATAAGATGCGCATAGTAAATTAGAAAAATAGCCCGATTGACTGTAAAAAAAGCCATCCAAAATAAGACAAGTTTTAATAATGTACCGAAAATAATTCGCATAATTTACTCTTATAATGTTGCAAAAATAAACTTAAATATGAAAGAAACCTTTGTTGAAAAAGTGATGCTGTAAATGGCTAAAACGAAATTCGTCCTTTTACATTTTTAAATACTATATTTTTGCAATGAATTAATAAGGAAGCTTTTTTAATAAAATATACTTTTAAATGATGTCGGTAAGCGCTAATATTGAAAATATTCGCCAGGCAATTCCATCCGGGATTGAATTAATCGCAGTGTCGAAAACCATGTCCGAAGAAGTAATCATGGAAGCCTACAACGCTGGGCAACGTAAATTCGGCGAAAACAAAGTTCAGGAACTTGTCTCCAAGCAATTGAATCTACCTTCAGATATTCAATGGCATTTTATAGGTCATTTACAAACCAATAAAGTAAAGTACATTGTCCCCTTTGTGTATATGATACAGTCTGTTGATAGTTACAAGCTTTTAAAGGAAATCGATAAACAAGCTGCAAAAGCAAAAAGATCAATTCAATGCTTATTGCAGTTTCATATTGCAGAAGAAGAAACAAAATATGGTTTTGACCTTGAAGAAGCAAAACAAATGTTTCAGACTTTGAAAAACGAACCATTGCATCATATCAAAATTTGTGGTGTAATGGGAATGGCCACCTTTACTGATGATGAAAAGCAGTTAAGGAAAGAATTCAAAAGCCTCAAAACTATTTTTGAAAATATAAAGAAAGACCATCTGTCAGAAATTACTTATTTTAAAGAAATATCAATGGGAATGAGTGGAGACTACATTCTTGCAATAGAAGAAGGGGCTACACTTATTAGAGTTGGAAGTAATATATTTGGCAATCGATTGTATAATCCTAAGTGATTTCAATTGATTACTTTATGTCTTAAAAAACAGCCTTAAAAATGATTCGAAAAGCATGGAAACCATATATATATTTTTTGTAATAGGATTCGTAGTTTTAATAATGGGCGCTAAATGGCTGGTTGAAGGGGCCGTATCGCTGGGAATACGCGCTAACTTATCTCCTCTTGTTATTGGCCTTACAGTTGTTGCATTCGGCACCTCATTGCCCGAATTGGTAATTAATGTTTTTGCCTCTTTAAAAGGGAGCAGCGATTTAGCAATAGGCAATGTTTTAGGCAGCAATATCATGAATATTTTTTTCATTTTGGGCGTGACCGCTATTATCTTCCCCATCAATGTTGAAAGAATTTCTGTTCGCCGGGATTTGCCCATTGGGATTTTTGCTACAATTTTCCTGTTCATAACGGCCAATGGATATTTTCTTGGTTTTGAAAATGTTATTTCCCGAATTGATGGTATCGTTCTTTTAATAATGTTTGGGCTTTATTTATTTATGACATTACGCTCGAAGAATCCGATCGATCCAGATATGAAAATTGATACAAAAATTCCTGAGAGCTGGTTGAAAACAACCGTACTCCTTATTGCTGGTCTCACAGGCCTGTATTTTGGTGGTGAGTGGGTTTCTGAGGGCGCATTGGCAGTAGCAAAAGCAATGGGTCTGAGTGAATCGGCCGTCGGGCTCACTATTGTTGCAGCAGCCACTTCCTTGCCTGAGCTTGCCACATCAATTGTAGCCGCTTTGAAAAAAAATGTTGGTATTGTAATGGGCAATATCTTGGGCTCAAATATCATGAATATCCTTATCGTGCTTGGTACAAGTGCGATTATCAATCCTCTCGATTTTAATACCAAACTCAATACTGAAATCGGAATGTTGCTATTGGCCAACCTGGGACTCTTTTCACTGATTCATATCGGAAAAGGGCTTCATCTTTCCCGAAGAGAAGGGGTCATACTTACCACCGTATATATAGTTTTTGTTTGGTTTTCGGTAGTTTACAATTAATGGCACTTTCTGTAAATAGTGATAAACTGGTGTCAATGTTGTTTCATATTAATCTAAATGAAAAATTGATTTCACAGGATTGTAATTGAATATTTTGAGTATATGACGATATACAGGTTATTTATTTTTTTGGCAATCATCCTTTGTACTACGGTTACTACTGTTGGGCAGGCAAATTTTGAACTGGATAACAGGGCGTTTGATCATGGTGAGGAAATAGAATATACCGTTTCTTACAATTGGGGATTCATTTGGATTGATGCTGGAAAGGTTGATTTTAAGGCACAAATAAAATATGATAATCAAAAGAAATCATGGCATTTTTTAAGTACGGGAATTTCGTTCAGAAAATTTGATTGGTTTTTTAAAGTACGCGATACCTTTGAAGTTATCAGTAATTATTCCGATTTGAAGCCTATTTGGTTTAAACGAAATACACAAGAAGGTAACTATTTCATTTTCAATGAATACAACTTTGATCATAAAAACGGATATATCTCAATGCTATCCAGTGAAACAAAAAAAGGTTTCAGCATTGACACCATTCCGTTGCCCAAAGAAACATTTGATGTGCTCACAGCTACCTACATTGCCCGATCTATGGACTTTAGCAAAACTTCAAAATATGACACAACAGGGATAAAAATGGTTCTCGACGGAATTATTTTCACGCTTCCTATTGTGTTTTATGGCCGTGAAACCATTATAAACCGCGATGGGAAAAAATACGACTGTATAAAATTTGGTGCTTTGCTTGAAGAGGGAACAATGTTCAGGTCAGGCGAAATAATTTATGTTTGGGTAACTGCCGATAGAAATCAGATTCCTGTTATGATTGAAGCAAAAATTAAGGTAGGAAGTATTAAAGTATATTTATCATCCTACAGGAATTTAAAGTTTCCTCTCCTAAGCTTGTATGAGTAAGCGCTATAGCAAAAAAAATGCCGGCATTGTACCGGCATATTTTTTTTAACATCAACGATTTACATTTTTCTTATCGAAGATGCTCCGGAAGTGTCAGTTCGCAATATTTTTGGTTCACCTTTATATTTGAATTCAGAAGCTCCACTGGCTTCAACTATTAGTTCTTCTGTAACCCATACTTCAGCATAACTTGCTCCACTAAGTTCAAATTTCTGAACGGCAGTTTTGAATCCGGAGAGATACATTTTCGAAGCTCCCGAACAGTCAACATATACTTTATCAGCGGTCCCATTCAGCGTAATTTTGGTGGCACCGCTCATATCAATTTCAAGCACTTCAAGTTCGAGTTCCAAATCAATTTCACTTGCACCGCTTGCATCAAGTTCAAGATTCTTGAAATTAAGCTTGTTGGTGGCAAAAACTTTTACAGCACCACTAATTTCAATCTCATCAAGGTGAATGAAATTGATATAAGCTTTCATTTTCGTTTTTGCCGAAACATGGTCACGGATATAAATTCTTAACTCTCCGCCTTTAACTTCAGTGATAATTGAATTCATCAAATTATCATCTGCCTCAATCTGAAGCGATTCTGATGAACCCTGCGTTAGTATTACTTCAAAACCACCACTTACGTCAATAGCACTAAAACTACCAACGGTTCTGTTTTCAACTTGTTTGTTTCCACTGCCCCTGATAGAGAAGCCATCAGCATACGAACAGGAAAGGGTCAGTTGCAAAAAGACAAACATCAATACTGCAACCATAGAAAGAGAGCTAAAATTCTTCGTTTTCATAGCATATAATTTTTATGATTTAATCCAAAGACGTTTCAATATCTAAATAGTTACACATTCTAAGTTTTCCTGATTATTTTTATCAAAAAATGAGAAAGATCAAGTTGGAAAATTAAAAATCACTTTCTGAAATGTATAGCAAAGTCACAATTGTTTTTAGTGAACTGTTACGTTTTATTAACCAGATTTTTATCGATATAATCTGAATTCATCAGATGCAGGGCTCCCATATATGACATATTAAAACCAAGCATGTCGCCGACTTTAAGCTTTTGCTTGTTCTTTCCAAGGTCAATAGCGATCATATCAGAGCTTGCACCTGTAATTTCAATGTTTGGTTTCAATGGTTTAAGCTGTTTGGGATCAACATCCAACAAACCTATATCGAGCAAGGCCCGACAGGTTGATTTCCCATAATTTTCTTCCTTTATTTCAAAATACTCTCCCGAAACGTTTGTACCCAATTCACCATTAGGCATTACTGGTTTTTCCATCAGCTCTACAATTTGGGCATAGAGCGTAAAGACGTTGGGTTTCATACCCTTGATTGTTTTTCCAGTAACCAGGTTATTACCAAAATACAATGTCTCGCCAATACGGAAATGATTTATTCCACGAGGAAGCAAACCCTTTAATAAGAGAGGAATGGTTACAGAAGACCCAGCTGAAACCCAGGGAATCTTAACATTGAAACTTACCTCAATAAGCTGTTTGTAGAGACTTAACTGAATCAATTTATCATGGCTCGGCATAACCCCGTTTAAACAGTTGAGATTGGTTCCAAGGCCTACAACTTCAATATTTGGGAGCTGAAAAACCTGCCTGTAAAAATCAATAACATTTTCACCCAAAACCCCTTCACGCAGATCACCCATTTCAATCATGATGATGATTTTATGTTTCTTTTTTTGCCTGACGGCTTCTTCAGAAATGTGTCTGATTGTTTCATATTCTGAATTAAAGCTGACATCAGCAAACTCAACTAGACTTCTAACTGCTTGACGCGCTGGAGGTTTTATATAAACAGTTTGGATTTTAGGGTTTATTTTCTTGATCACTTTCAGATTGCTTATCCGACTATCGTGAATTTCATTCACACCAAGATCGACCAACTCTTTGATATATTTTTCGTTTCCGCAAAGCATCTTTGAAACAACACCCCAGCTTATTGTCTTTGAATCAAACAATTGTTTTAGAAAAGTGAAATTGTGATTCAATTTTTGATAGTCAAGTTCTATGTAGGCCATTTTATTATTGTATTAATCGACGTGTAATTCCTTTCGGAAGCCTTGCAAGCAATTCATAATTCATTTGATTGCTAAGTTCGCTGAATGAAGCAACACTGATTGACATATCAAGTTGGTTTCCAATAAGCACAACCTCATCTCCAACTTTTACATCAAGGATTGAAGACACATCAGCAATAAGCATATTCATATTGATCATACCAATTACATCCGCAAAATGGCCATGTATAAGAACCCTCCCGGAATTACTCAGGGAGCGGCTGTAGCCATGCGCATAACCAGTTGGGATGATGGCAATTTGCTTATCTTCAGTTGCAAAATATGCAGTGCCATAGCTTATAAACTCGCCTTGATTGATATACTTTAATGCCATAATTTCTGTTTTCCAGCTGATTATTCTTTTCAAAGGGTCTATCTTATCTTTTCGATGGCTAATATAGTGAATAAATGTCTCTTTGCTCGGCCAGTACCCAAACTGTAATATGCCTACACGTACCATATCGAAACGAAATGCCGGATATGCAATAGTGGCAGCAGAACTAGCCGCATGCACCAAAACCGGATGAAGATCATTATCATGGAATAGTTTAATAAGATTTTTAAATAATTTAATCTGACGATGGATGCGTGTATAGTTTGCAATACTTTCAGCTCCTGCGAGATGCGTACAAAGTCCTACAAGCTTTACGATATCCCTATTTTCAAGTAGAATAGGAATAATTTCTGAGATTTCTTTCCGTGTCAAACCTGTTCTGTTCATGCCTGTCTCAAGCTCAAGATGTATGAACGCTTTTCTGTTTAATGAACGTGCAATCTTCAAACATGCTTCCAGCCGATCAGTTTCAAAAATCCAAAACTCGATATCATTGTTTATTACCCATGAGAGTTCATCAACAGGAATCCATCCCATTATCATTACTGTTGTTTCAGGTTGTTTTACTGATGCAACCATACGGGCTTCATCCACACTAAAAACCGAGAAATGATCAATTCCGCAGCGCTCTGCAGCAGGCACGTACAATTCAACTCCATGCCCATAGGCATTCCCTTTAACAACCGATGAAATTTTCACACGATTATTCAGCATTTTTCTCAAAAAGCGGAGATTGTGCTCTATAGCCTTGAAGCTAAGTTCTATGGTTGATGACGTCCTCATTGTGAAGGAAAATCTTACTCACGTATTAATCGGTATTCGAGATATTTGTTTGTAAAACCTATTTTCTCATAAAGAAATCTGGCTGGGTTGTTTGGTTCAACATGTAGAGCGATATTTCCCTTAGCCATATCTATAGCATTTTTCATCAGCTTTTTGCCAATACCTTGTCCACGCAAAGTAGCATCTACCGCAATGTAAACCAGAATATTTTCAGGAATATAACCATCCATACCTGTTCGGTTAATCACTACAACACCAGCAATCTTCTCAGCGATTGAACCAACGATAACATAACCACCAACGACAGATGATTCTCCAACTGCATATTCTATGGCTTTTCGTATAGATGCTTTATCATCACGAAACTCATCCAGATGTGTGTGAAGGAAATTTACAATGTTTTCTTTTTCAAACATTCCCAGGGTTTGATAACTATCAAAAATTTGAATTTTCATGTTTAAGTCTTTGTTTAAAAATTATTATTGTTAAAAATGTAAATAATGAAGCTAGTATTCCAAATATGTTCGCATCAAGCCCTAATGGAAGTGAAATATTAAAAAACAGCAATGTCAGCGTTGTGCCTCCGCCAGCAATCATTGCCGATAATGCAGCTAACTCGCTTCGTTGCATAAAAAATATGGCTGCAATAAGTGGTACTAGTAGGCCACTCACCATAAATGCATAGGAATAAAGCATCAATGAAAGCACCTCGGTAAGTTTCATGGCGATCAAAACAGCTACTATTCCAAGTAATAATGTCAATACCTTTGACCACATCATGATAGAATCCGTTTTAAACATTTTTGGCATAAGCCGCTGAATCAGGTCGTGCATAATGTTCGAAGAAGATGCCATCAAACAACTATCAGCAGTTGAAAGAATTGCAGAGAAATAGGCAGACAATACGAGACCCATTAAACCTGCAGGCAAAATTGTTCGCAATAACAAAGGTAAGCCCATTTCAGCATCAAAAGTCTCTCCTTGAGCAAATCCCAATGGAATAAACATTCCTTCAACAAAAGCAACACGGGCTAACATCCCTAAACCAACTCCCATAAATGCCATGATTGGCCATTCAAAAATACCAGCTATATACCATGCTTTTCGAGCCTCAGCAGCCGATCTGGACGCATATATTCTCTGATAGAGTGTCATTCCAACAAACCAAATAGGTAATATGGTCACCATCCAGTTTAATAATTGTTGCCACGATAAATTATTAAAAGTGAAAAATTCCTGAGGAAGCGATGCTGATATTTTTTCCCAACCTCCAACGGCCACCCATGCCATGGGAATAGCTATAAAAATAAGACCTGCCATGAGCAGAATCCATTGAAATGTATCTGTATAGATAACTGCCTTAATACCGCCCATGACGGTATAAACAACAGCCACAAATCCCATTATAATTAATGCTAAAGTAAAATCAAGGTCGATAAACGCAGCAGATGCAAGCTTTGCTCCTGCAAGCAATTGAGAGCTTGCAAAACCTAAATATCCAATGCCGGATATGAGTCCTGCAAGTAAGGCAGCTTTCGGTCCGAAATAAAATCGAAACACTTCAGGAAAAGTAAAGAACTTCTGCTTATCAGACAATTTTTTGATGCGTGGAATCAAAAAAACACCACTGATCAAAGCACCCAAAAGCCCTGTGAAGAGCATCCATGAACCTGACAAGCCAATTAAAAAACCTAGACCTCCTAACCCAATTGAAAAACCACCGCCAACATCTGTTGCAACCACCGATAATCCAATGTGCCATTTACCCATATTACGACCACCTACATAATAATCTTCGAGATTGGTGTTTTTTCTATGAAAATAGAAACCAACGCCAAGCATTAGAAGCATATATGTAATGAAGATCAATAAATCAATTGTTGCCATTCATTATATTTTAGCCTTTCCAAATGAAAAGAAACAACTTCTGGAAATATTAATGATTTCTAGCGCTGTTTATTCTGACAACTCCCACATTTTCAAACTGGTGGCTATTCAGACTTTGAATTACAGCATCAGAATTTTGTGCAGGTACGAGAAGTCGCAAACGTGAAGGTTTTTCGTTTTTGTTTTGCTGATAAGTTCTACAGGTATCAAGCATTTGCGACTGTTCTGCTTTCTTGCCTTCTACATATTTGTAAAAATAAAACACTCCATTACTTTCTGCTGAAATATCAACATTTAATTCATTTTCGATGGCTAGATTTTGGTCAGATATCGAGTTTTGATCGAAGGGCTCGATCAACTTAATGTTTTTAAATCCTTTATTCTGAAGGTATTTCAAAAATGATTCGACAACTCTTTTTTTCATCTGTAAATAATTATTTCTTTTCTCTATAATACTTTCTATAGAAACAAAATTACTACTTTTAATTTAAACCATCAAATTTTTTATTAAGTCAGTAGTAAAATCAACAAGAAATAGTCAGATTAAGTGTCTGATTTTACAATCATTAAATAATATTAAAAAAACCGAATGCTTTCACATCCGGTTTTCAATAAAGGTTTAAGATAATTCTCAAACCAAGGTTTATAATCTCGTATCTGTCAGTCTGAAGTTTCAGACCTTAGTCAAAGCTTTTAAAGCAGATAAATAATCAGGCTCCTGGACGATTTCCGGTACCTGTTCCACATAAATCACTTTTCCTTTTTCATCGAGTACAACTACTGCGCGTGAATGAAGTCCTGCAAGTGGGCCATTCATCATTGTAACGCCATAAGCAATTCCAAAATTTCCATCGCGAAAATCGCTTGCTGTTACAACCTTGTCGATACCTTCGGTGCTGCAGAATCGCTTGTGCGCAAATGGCAAGTCTTTTGAAACACAAACAACAATGGTATTTTCAAGTTCTGATGCTGCTTCATTGAATTTTCTAACTGAAGTTGCACAAACATCCGTATCAAGACTCGGAAAGATGTTTAGAATAACTCTTTTACCTTGTAACGAATTGATTGTAAATTCACTAAGATCAGATTTGATAAGCGTAAAATCAGGTGCCTGACTTCCTATTTCAGGAAGACTTCCCAATGTTTGAAATGGATTTCCTTTTAATGTAATTGTTGACATAGTAAAGTTTTATTTACGACTTAAACAATAATTAAACAAGAAAGTTCAAAAACCTTCTTGTTCAATTTTGAAGATTCATACAACAAATTGTATCTTATTTGAAAGCTAAAATTTATTGCAGGAAAATAGGCAATCAGATAATGTTAAAATCGGTACTGAATTGAAAAAATAACATTTCTACCCGAAGCAACCAAGCCGGAAGAATAAGGCTTGTAGCGCTGATCCGTTAAATTCTCGATACCTGCACTAAAAGTTAATTTATCAGAAGCCATAACCATTGCCTTGAGATTAAGCGTGTACCATGCTGGTGAAAAAGGATTTCCATTGTCATCAATCGCGTACATATAGTCTTTTCCTTTCTCTTCCTCCGGCATATCTTCAAAGCTCTTTTCTGCACTGTATTGTGTATTTAACTCTACTTGCACTTTTCCGGCAGAGAAACGCAGTCTTGTAAGCCCAAACGTTGGAGCAGCATGTCGCAAGGGGCTTTTAGAGCCGTCATCAAGCTCTTCTTCACCTTTCTGCCAGGACAGGTGTGAATACAATGAAAATCCTTTTGGCAGTTTTACTTCAAGCCCTGCCTGAACGCCGTATACATCAGCCCTTGCTGCATTTTGTATTGCTAAAACACGACTCATTTCACCGTTGTACAACATACTATCCATACCATTTAGCTGGAAAATCCGGCGAACCATCGCATCATTCAGAATGGTATAGAATGCTGACAAGTTGAACTTTACAACATCTCCAAAAACTTTTGCGATTCCTAAATCGGCATTATAAGCATATTCAGCCCTAAGATCAGGATTTGGAATCATAACAGTACCCGGTTCAGAATCAAATATTTTACCCATATCATCAATATTGGGAGCTCTAAAACCAGTAGAAAGATTCATACTAAAAGTAAAACTTTGTACCGGATTAAAAACAAAGCCAATACTGCCGTTCAGCGAACCTTTGTTTAAAGTAGCTGTAGAAAATGGCAGAGGATAGAAAGTAGTATCAAAGTCGGCATTGATAGCAAAACGCGTATAACGGAGGCCTGCTTGCATCATTGATCTTGCTGAAAGCTGATATTGATAGTTTGCAAATACTGCGTAAGATGACCAGTCCGATTGTGGATAACGTGCAGGACCAGGTAAAGTTTCACCGGTTTTAATATTTTCATCCGTACCAGTTGAAGCAACTTTATTTAAAACTGCTTCCACTCCATATAGCAATTTACTTGAAACACTCATTCGTTTGTTCATATCAAGATTGATTGAATATGCATCAACTTTTTCAATACGATGGCGAAGCGTGTTTTTATTGAAATCCCTATCGTGTCTGCTTTCCTCAAAAAACTGCGAAGCAAACGTAAATTGAAGTTGATCGTAAAGGAAACTATCGCCCGAATGGGTAGCTTTAACGCTATTCATCATCCAAACCTGAGGACCATAGAACCACTCTGCACTTCGGGGCAAACCACTGCGATAACGCAACAATCTGTCGTAACGTGAATAATCTGAGGTGGTTGAATAATGAAAAGCATACTCAAGATCAAGGTGTTCCGATGGTCTGTAACGGAATTTCTGCATCAGGTTCTGTTGCGAATAGCCAGTCGGATTTTGCACAAGTGGGTTTGGATTTGTTACTACTCTGTCAAGACTATCCACACGGACCACATACTCCTTTCGAAGGTATTCCTCAGGTCCGTTAGAGCCCATTCTGAGATTTTCAAATTGATTAAAACTGAAACTCGTAACGGATGCCCATTTCATCCCCCCCATTTGCAAATCAATATGCATGGTCCTTTCATTGTTGGCAGAAGAGTATCTGGAAACCACATTACCTTTAAACAGCATGATGCTGTCGTCGGACAATGCCGGTAGCAGTGTTGTAAAAAGCATTGCCCCACCAATGGCATCACTACCATAATTGACTGAGCCAGGCCCGAAAAGCACTTCTGCGGATTGAATTGCAAAAGGATCAATTGAAATAATATTCTGCAAATTACCACTTCGAAAGATGGCGTTGTTCATGCGTACACCATCTACTGCAATAAGCAGTCGATTGGTTGCAAAACCTCTTATCATAGGACTTCCTCCACCTTGCTGACTTTTCTGTATAAAGACTTCTCCACTGATACCTACCAGATCGGCAGCTGTCTGAGGATTTTGCATCGTGATTTCTGTTGGGCGGATGGTTGATACCCTTTGAGACAATTCACGACGCGACTGTGCCCAACGGGAAGCCGAAATTACTACCTCTTCAAGGTTGAAATTTGAAGGTTTAAGAAGTATTGTGTATTTTTTACTTTGTAAAACACTATACGATAACACTTTAGGCTGATGGCCAAGAATATTAAAAAATATACTGTCAGCTTCCTTAAAAGAGGTGAGGTCAGCGCGACCTCGCTCATCTGTTAAAGATGTGGCTCTTGGTTGGTAGCTCGATATGCTCACATAGGGTAATGGACTGCGTGTTTCCGCGTCAAGCACTGTAATCACCTGCGCGCCTAAAACCCATTGACCCATTGCCAAAACAAAGGTCAATAATATCCTGATTTTCATTCTACTACTTATTATTTATGTATATATTGATTGAAAAGTGGTGTTTAAACCAAATAAAAATTCTAAAAAATTCAACCAACACTACAGGGCGGATGCTCCCATTTTGCTTGGCACCACTCTTTAATTGAAAAAAAATATAAAAAGTTATTTTCTGAAGTATCTTGATAAAGAAAATCATTATTGTCTTCTCCAATTGGCTCACAAAATAGCAGCGACAAAGATGACAAGTATTCTGAAGGTTGTTGTTCTGATTGATTGTCAAAGTCTGTCATCAACTTTTCAATTCTCTTTTTCAGTTGGGTTTCTTTATGGTCGGGATAGACCAGATACCAAGTTACATCCCCAATAATTTCCTGCTCAAGAATATCGTACATCTGTCCCATGTAAACAAACTCTCTGGAATGAATACGTTTGAAAACAGGATTTGGTTCAAGTTCAAGAAAGTGTGGAATCTCGAGAAACATAAGTTCATCACTTACAAATCCTTCCAGATATTTCTTTTTAACTTCTTTACGTACCGATTGTTTCTGAACATAAAAGACCCAGCTCGTTCCAAGCTGAACGAGAAACAGCATTACAAGTAATAACCCGATGATTGTCCTAACTTTCTTCAAAACGGTGTAAAAGTAAATAAATATGTGGAGTAGAAAATATGGGATCCTATTTTAAATACTGCTCTTTTATTATTTAAATTTAGAATAGTCCAATTTCAATCAATCCACAATTTCATTTTCATTTTAAACCAACGAAACCCAAAAACGATGTATTCAAATAGAAGCAAAATGAGAGAGAAGGTGGCAAAAGTCCATTTTGCTGAGGTAAAAAAAGAACCGGTAGCTATCGCTCTATGATGCATATCCGGAAAACTTCCAAGCAATAACAATGTATTAAAGTTTTCCATATAATCGAAAAATACAATAGCGAAAGGTATCAATGCTATGTAAAGTAGTTTCTTTCGGGCTGAGAACAGAACATTTGTTATTGCAAGCAATAAAAAAACCAATAACAATCCATATACAATTGGATAAATCATATCAACTGTAGCAGTCAGAATGAAATAGTCGGCCCTCCCTTGTTCACTTATTTTTTCGAATAGTTCAAAAACTTCTGCATACGAATAACTGAACCTAACATCAAGACTTTGCAACAGTTTGCCTTCATGCTTTAGTTCAAACAATTTGAATAAATAGAGATTGAAAAAAAGCAAAATAACCGTTAAAATAGCGATATTCCTTGATGTTGAGAGAGCAAGAAATTTTTTCATAATTAAAAGAATTACTTCTCAATAATGATTTTAGTCCTGAAAGTAGTATGTTCATCAAATACTTCAAGAATATACATTCCGGCTTGAAGGTGGTCTGCATTAACAATGGATCTTTTTGGCAGAAGAACGTCCTCTAAAACCAATTTACCGGCAATATCAATCATTCTCATGTGAATCGGTTTATTGTCACAAGAGGCTATAACGAACCGGCCTGCATTTGGATTCGGGAAAACAGATACATTAAAAGGAGCCAATCGTTCTCCAAGGTCAATAACCATTGTAGTCCCCGGAAAAGTAATCTTATCAATCCAGGCACAATCGCTACCTGTGGAAACGCTCATATCTTTGGTGTATGACCACCGAAGGATATGAGAGCCTGAAGAAACCGGATAACTTAACTCTTGCCAGCCCATTTCACCTGACCACTGATCAATCAGATTGTCATCCACAAAAAATTTCAGATAATCGTAATTAGCTTCTGAAGATACTTTTCGTGCAAAGCTGATCTCATCATCGGCAAATACGATTAAACTTATCCAAAGATCGGATTGAAAATCATGTCCGATGGCGCCTGATTTTACACAATAAGTTCCCTCAAAGGGCTGTTCCATATTTAACGTCCAATTGGCGTTGCCTCCATGATGCCATTCATAGGCATTAAAATCACCTGATTCAAAACTTTCGATTCGCAATCCAACAGGTAAAAAGAATTGCTTTGAATCCTCATATCCTGAAGGTGCTTCAACTTGGAAATTAAAATCTACAACGGTACCATAGGGCGCATCAGCACTCACCGAAAGCTCAAAAACCGCTGTTTTACTTTCACCAGGAATCATCTCTTCCAAAAATTGTTGTGTCTGACTGATCAAAACATAAGAACTGGATGAATATAAACTTGCAATTACAGCATAAGCAGTACTTCCACCTGCATTGGTTGCAACAATGGATAAAGAAACTGTTTCACCCGGATCGAGCATTCCATTGCCATTTCCGGAAATTAAATCGTTTATTGTTAAGTCGCTAACAACCATTTCCGGAGCATACAAAGGAATATTGAATGAACTGGTCCAAATCTGGTCGCCATTGGAGCACGTCAAAATGAAATTAACGAGTTCCTGATTCGGAATTTCCGGATTGATTTCAAAAGAAAATGCATTATCGAGACTGACTGATGCCCCTGCTGGTAATTCAGAAATTGTTGTTGTTCCGTTAAGTATAGTCACGAAAGAACTTGTTGAAGTTAATTGGGCAGATACATTCTGAGCCAAAGCCATTCCAACATTCTTAATTTGCATGTTTAAGTTGATAGTCTCACCATAGTCTGCCAATCCATTGCCATTTCCGCCATTCGTATCATCGATAGCATTACTCTCATACACAACATATGGCCCTTCATTGGGGATGACCATCAAATCAAATGACTCAGGAAGCGCATTATAGCCAACAACCTGAAGTGTTGCAGCTCCAATTTCAACAATTGGGGGATCAAACACCAATTCAGCCAGGCCGGTTTGGTTGGTCTGTGCAACAGCAATAATCTCTTCATTTTTCATGACACTACAAACAAAATTCACTGCAGGAAATCCATTCAATGAAACGGTGACCTGCGTTCCCGGAGCACCAAGTACGATTTCAGGCTGATAACTTACTTGTGGCTGAACAGGCTCTGCAGTCCAAACGCTCAAGGCGGGATCGCCTAAAAGGTTAAGATCATAAAAGTTCCAGCGAAGTGCCCCCTCTTCCCATTGTCCGGGCGCAGTAACCCAAGGCGCAGTCATTGCTTTTCCTTCTACCATGGCACTACCCAGAAAATTGATTTTCTCATGAAAGAGAGCATCCGTCATTTCACGATGAAGATGGGCTGCAGGACCTTCCGTCTGACCTTCATTAAACCAACCGTACCGTGAATTGCCAATTACGGCCACAGCAAAGTTTTCAATATTGACCATTTTCTCAAGAATACAGTCATTATAATCAAAAGCTCCACAATCGCAGCCGTGTGTTTGAAGGATTGAATAATTCCTGATAATGCCATTGTTCTGAGAAAAATTAGCGTTTGTGATGTCGGAATTCGACATCTTTGCCACATAAGTCTGACTTGAATGACCAACATGGTGCACGAACTGTTTCCCTTGTCCAATTGCATTGATAAGGTCATTTTTCGACCAGTTGTAATCTTCTTCATAAAGCTTCTGAAAGCTATATCCGCTTGGAATACCATACGTTGTATATCCATTATCACTGCGGTCACCAATCAAAAGCTCCAGATAGTCGCTACCCCAGGTAATAGGGTTATTGTATAGATTCTCTCCGACAAACAAGGGTTTTGTAAATTCTCCCAAAACAGGTTGATTTTGATAACTTATACTTTTGTGAATCAAATTTGCAAGCTCTGTTGCATTGCTAAATGGAAAACGACCAACTGCTACTTCAGGCAGCAAATCGTCTTCACCTGGCTCACCCCATTTATTATCATTGTCCGTGTTCCAATTGCCATCGAGAGCAGAATAATAAAGATCGGCAGGAATACCAGTATCAGTATAACCACTTCCAGACTGCACGTAACAATAAAAGCCACGATATGGAACAAGTTCAACATCACCCCCGATAAGCACCGTTTCAATGGCATGTGTTTGGTACTCCTGAATAATAAAATTACGAATTTTTTCCTGCAAGTCAACCCCATTCAAATTTGAGGCAATAAATTCGATCGATTTGATCATTGTCCTCATACCCCGACTTTTGCACATTGAAACAAGATCGGCAAATCCTGATTCATACATTTGAGGGGTGATAATAAGCAATTCGTAATCTTCAGAATTTTTAGATTTTCCGGCATATAATTGCAGTGCTTCGGGATTCTGAGCCAGCCTTTCGACTCTGGAACTAATTTTTTTATCGGAATACAACATGGAAGCACTTGCTTCAGCATTTGGGTCTGCTCCAGTATGTAGAATGACTGTCACTTTGGCGAAGTACTTCACTTCCCCGGTTACAGGAATATATTCAAAAGGAGTAAAAGACGAAAACGCGAACGAATGGCCATTCATGGTTTGGGTAGTAAGCTGACCAAATGATGAAGATGGGTAAGGTTTAGAAGAGGTATAAATATCTTCGTTTTTCATGAAGTCCGATCTTTTTTTCTCCGACAGTGGCCTGGATGGTTGCGCTGGCATGATATTAAAACTGCCTGTCAGTTTCACTTCATTTTCGCGGAGGACTTCAATCCAAACAGCCTTATGGCCGGGAGGTAGCAACAGACTTACAGCCTGATAAGGCAACAAAGGTTCACCAACACGATTTGTTAGCATGGTGTTGTTCATATTCAAGAGATCATATTCACCATGTCGGCTTACATCTGGGCCAGTGAAATAATAAGTGTGCTGAATTTCGCCAGAAAAGGCCATTAATGTGTTAAACACAATGACAAGCGCAATAAAGAATCTTTTCATAAAACATAATATTAATTAGACAACCCGTAGGGCTTTACTTACAATAAATACGACATAAGAACCGCGGCAAGATAGTGATATTGGGGTCAATGCAAATGCCATGTTTTTCGGTCCAAAGTTATCAAATTCAAACCAGAACATAGCGAAATAAAATAATTTGTATTGAGTATAAACAGTAAAAGAAATCAGTCGCCAATATCTTCCGTTGTTAGTTTTTGAAGTCGGTAAAAATAGTAGCCGTCTGCTTCTAAAAAATGTTCGTAATGGGGAATTTCCTGTGCTTGCAAAAAAAGCGATGAGTAATCATTATTTTCAATTCTGTCTTTTCTTGCTGGAAAAATAATGTAAGCTATCCCAAGAGAATAAGCTCTTTCAGCAAAGGTTTGTGTGTTGAATTTCATCTTTTCAGTCACCTCCAAATATTCAAATAACTTAAACGTAACCATTCTATTTGTTTGAATCCCATTGAAAACAAAAGGGTAATCCGCCAGTACAATTTCATTTTGAGCTTTTATCTGCAGAAGTGCATCTGCATGTAATGCAACAAAATCTTGATTTTTTTGCACGATTTGAACTACCATAGCAGCACTAAATCCTATTTGAAGCATAAATGCAATACAGAACAATAACTTTATGAAAAACCTATCTTGCTGAAGCAGTTTTTTAATACCAAAAGAAAAAATCAAGGCCATATAAGGCAGAAAATAAATGAGAAATCTTTCAGCTATTTGACTTCCTAACACATTCAGCGAAACAATAAGAATAAAAGTATATATAAGCAGAGGCTTCCTTTCGGCGATGAGTTGTTTAAAAAAAGGAATGAGTGAAAGCAGAAAAAAAACTGAAACCATCCAAACTTTGGTGCTCCAGAAAAACCTTTGATGCTCCATTGAAAGTTTTACTACTACATTCCACAAAAAACCCAAAGGCCCTTTGCTGAGCCAGTTTCCCCCAACAGGATCGGGCCAGTTATTCATTTGAAATAAAAACAATTCAAATCGCCCGGCTTGCCACAGATCATAAAAATACAATAACGAGGTAATTCCGGCTGCAGCTGAAAACACGAAAAACGACTTGTAGTTTCGGTTTATAAGCAAAAGAATAGCCCCGGCAACAGGAAATATCAAACCGTTCATATGGGTAAGAAAGGCCAGACCTGCAAAGATTCCACTGAACAAATAATCAAAGTTTTTAGTCTTTTCTGCTGACTTGTCAAGATTAATCCAGGAAAAAAACCCAAAAAGCATGACCAAAATTTCAGGACGATACGTGAATGCCAACGAAATGATGATAGGATTCACAACCAAATAAAACACCCAAAGGAGGAAATCATTATTATCAAATTTGTTCGCATTAAGCTGTTTATATCTTCTTAGGATCACAAAAAATAATAAAAAAATTATCAATGTGGCTATCCGAAAATAGTTCACAGACCAGCCAAAAAGTTTAATAATTCCCGCGCCAAGAAATATATTGAGTTTGTGGTAAACCATCAAACGCTCATCCCAACCAAAAAAACCCTTTAAACTTTCTACTTTTACAACTCCATCTTTGGCAAGCCAATAAGCTTGTTCCCCAAACCATGCATCATCAATATAGATATACCTATTCTTCAACGTCAGCACGAAACCAACTATCGCAATTATGATTACAATTAAAAGGCTATTGCTGCTGAAAAGAACAGAGAAATAATGGTTTATAAACTTCTGTGAAGAAATCTTTCTTTGCTGATTCATTTGGCCAGAGAATTTTATCAGGCAAAAATATACCTTATTCTGTCAGTTGCAACCAGCATTATCATTAGACAGAAAACAAAAAGAAAAAAGAGTATTTGCCTGGATATGAACATTTCAATATTGCTGGTCTGTAAAGGAAATATTCCAATTTTTCAGAAAATGCTTTGTAAGCTAAAAAAGATAGTTCACTAAATTATCATTAAGCATTGCCTTGTCATGAAGGTTTTGATGGGATATTATTCAGACATAATATAAACTTAACAATTTGGTAAACCCCCCTTAAATAGCGCTTTGAATAAAACAGATGACTTTTGTATCGTTAAACATTAACTCAAAATTTCAAAAAAATGAAAAAATTATTTTATTTATTTATCCTCGCAACAGTAACAATTTTAAGCTCTTGCAGCAAAGATGATACTACTGCTGCTGCACCAAAAGTTACTGCACCTGCTAATGAATCATTACAAGTGGGAGGAAGTGTGGATTTAAGCTTCAATTACACCGCAGATGGTGGTTTCAAATCAGCAATTGCTACAGCTTCAAATGGAACTGCAACAATAAAAACAAATGGTATCGTTGGTTCAAAAACAGGAACTATCGTTGTAACTTTCAACGCAGGAACACAAACTGGTGCTGCTTCGGTGGTTCTTTCAGTTACAGATAGCAAAAGTCAAGTGGATGACGCTACAGCAGTTCTAACTATTGAAGCAGAACAGATGATTTTCAACATCAGTGGCAATATAACAGAAAACACAACCTGGAAAACAGGTAAGACTTACATTCTCACCACGCGTATTTCTGTTGTAAACAACGTTACCCTTACAATTGAACCAGGTGTATTAGTAAAAGGAGAAGCAGGTACCGGAGCAAATGCTACTGCATTATTGATTGCACGTGGTGGAAAACTTATGGCTGAAGGTACTGCTGAGGCTCCAATTATTTTCACTTCAATAGCGGATGAAATTCAGCCAGGACAATTAGCCAGTCCAAATCTTGATCCTTCGATAAACGGCCTATGGGGAGGTTTACTAATTCTGGGAAAAGCACCTATATCAGCTGATGCTGAAGTAGTTCAGATTGAAGGCATCCCTCCATCAGATCAGAATGGTCTTTATGGGGGTACAGATCCTAATGATAATTCAGGTGTAATAAAATACATTTCAATTCGTCATGGCGGTGCTAATATTGGTGAAGGAAACGAAATAAACGGTATTACTTTAGGCGGTGTTGGGTCAGGCACAATTATCGAATATGTTGAAGTTGTTGCCAATCAGGATGACGGTATCGAATGGTTTGGCGGAAACGTAAACGTGAAAAACGCTATTGTATGGAATGCAGGCGACGATGCTATCGACACAGATCAGTCATGGGGTGGCACATTGGACAACTTTGTTGTTATAAATCCCGGGGATGAGTGCTTCGAACTGGATGGTCCTGAAGGAACTATGGTAGCAAAGCATACGATCAAAAACGGTACTGTTTATGCGATGGATGCTGATGGTCTTGTTGACAATGATGCCAATTCTTATGTCGACATGTTTAATGTATATTTTCGTGATCTCAAAGCCGGTCAGGATTTTGATCAGATTCCAACTGTATATAGTTGTGTTTTCCAGAATCTACAGGCAACTCTTCCTGATGGAACAGCATTGACCGACTTTTTCAAAGACGGATCAGATGCCTTCACAACATCAGTAGCTGCCGGAGCAAATACCGTTGGTGCTGATATGTCAAAATTTCAGGGATGGTCATGGGCTCATGCCGCTTTAACCGCCAAGTAATTAAAACTCAACTTGACTAAATAAACTCAAGCTCGCAGGTTGTCACCTGCGGGCTTTATTAGGTAAATAAAGGTAAATCTGAATTCATTATGATCTCTTTTAAAAGACTTCTCACTTTTCTCACCTTTTTTATATTCGCGCAAACAGTTTCCGGTCAGGAAGGATTTCTCCGCGGCACTGTTTATGAAGATATCACTGCAGATCCGCTACCAGGTGTAACCGTTTTCCTTGAAGGAACCACTACCGGGGCAATGACAGACTTCGATGGAAAATTCAGCATGACTGCTCCGGTTGGGACCTATAATGTGCGCGTTTCGTTCATTTCTTTTGAAACATTAACCATACAGGACGTAAAAATAGAAAGTGGAAAAGTTGCACTTTTTGACAATATCAAACTCAAAGAAGCTAATATTTTACTCGATGAGGTTGTAATAAAGGCCGAGATAGTCCGAAACTCAGAAATGGCAATTCTATCAATAAAGAAGAAATCAGCAAGCATGATTGATGGTATATCATCAGCGAATTTTCGTAAAATGGGTGATTCAGATGCTGCCTCCTCCATGAAACGTATTCCAGGGATTTCAGTTGAAGGCGGAAAATACATTTTTGTAAGAGGGCTGGGCGATCGTTATACGAAAACAACACTTAACGGAATGGATATTCCAGGCCTGGATCCAGATAGAAATACACTTCAAATGGATATCTTTCCAACAAACGTAATTGATAACATTATCGTTTCTAAATCATTTTCAGCAGAATCTCCGGCTGATTTTACCGGTGGAGCTATCGATATTTCAACGAAAGATTTTCCAGAAGAGAAGAAAGGAAATATCTCTTTAAGTATTGGATATAACCCTGAAATGCATTTTAATCCGGATTATCTTACCTATGAAGGAGGAAAAACAGATTATTTAGGTATAGATGATGGTATACGTGCAATACCTGCAACCGAAAATATTCCATTCTTTTCCGATGTAATCGCACAGCCAAACAGTGAAAAAGGATTAAGATATAAAGAAATTTTGTCTGGATTTAATCCAACGCTTTCTGCTATGCGTCAAAGTAGTTTTATGGATTATAGCATTGGCGCTTCATTCGGTAATCAAATAAACAGAGAAAAAGCAAGCTGGGGCTATAATGTCGCCCTTAGCTACAAAAATAACACCGAGTACTTCGAAAACGTAGAGTACGGACGCTATGGTCTTTCCGGCGATCCCGATCTTAATGAAATGGAAGAAAGGGAATATACTTTTGGCGATTATGGTTCGAACAGCACATTGCTCGGAGGATTATTCGGTATAGCCCTCAAAACACAAAAGTCAAAATACAGACTCAATATTTTACACCTTCAAAATGGCGAAACAAAAGCCGGGGTCTTCGATTACAGAAATGCTGACCAAGGGGCTATCTTTTATGGATTTCAGCACAATCTGGAATACAGTCAAAGGGCTATGACCAACATTTTGTTGAATGGCAAACACTTTTTCCCTGAAAGTAAATTGGATCTGGAATGGAAAATATCTCCGACTAAATCAACAATGGATGACCCTGACATTCGCTTCACTCGTTATGAAGACAGGGATGGGAAATTTTCAATTGGCACAGAATCAGGGTTTCCTGAAAGGATATGGCGCGAACTTTCTGAAGTAAATCTTGGAGGCTCATTAAATGCCACAAAAGTTTTTAATGTCAAAGAAAAGAAAATAAAAGTTAGTTTGGGTAGCTCTTATGTTTTTAAGGAGCGTGACTATATCATCAGAAGTTTCGCTTTGAATATTCGCAATGTAATTCTCACAGGCGATCCTAACGAATTAATGCTTCCCGAAAATCTATGGCCTTTGGATGGCAATATTGGCAAAGGAACAACTTTTGAAGCAAATTTTGTACCGGTAAATCCAAACTCATTTAACTCCAATATCAAAAACACATCCGGTTATCTCGTAGTAGATTTCAGTCCGATGAACCGTTTGAAAACAGTTGTTGGTTTGCGTTTCGAAAATTATATACAAAGATATACCGGTCAGGACCAATTGGGTACGAATACGCTCGACAATGATGTTGTGATGGAAACCATCGATTTATTTCCTTCGTTGAACATTATTTACAGCATTAATGAAAAGCAAAACCTACGTTTCTCTTATGGAAAAACCATTGCCCGACCTTCCTTCAAAGAGTTATCTTATGCAGAGATTTCAGATCCGATAACAAGTAGAACCTTTATTGGCGGTCTTTTCAGAGATGCCAACGATATTGCCGGAATCGAATACTGGGACGGGAACCTTCAAAGTTCAGATATACATAATATCGATCTTCGCTGGGAAGTTTTCCAGGAAAAAGGACAAACACTGTCGTTGAGTGCATTTTACAAGTCCTTTATCCACCCCATCGAAATGGTTCAGTTTGTAACACAGGCAGCAGCTTTCCAACCTCGCAATGTAGGTGACGGACAGGTTTTGGGAGCTGAATTTGAATTACGTCAAAATCTTAGCCTGTTTGGAAAAGGGTTTGAGAATCTTGCCTTCTCGACGAATATTACTGTGACGAATTCCCGCATCCAATTAAGCGCAACTGAATATGCTTCCAGACTATCCAATGCTCGAACAGGTGAACAAGTCAACGTTTACAGGGTCATGGCAGGTCAGTCACCTTATATTGTAAATGCGGGATTGAGTTTTGACGGAAGCGAGAAAGGATTCTGGTCCGGACTTGAAGCCGGCTTATTTTATAACGTTCAGGGAAGTACACTTCTTTATGTTGGCATCGTCGACAGACCTGATGTATACATTTTGCCATTTCACAGCTTAAATTTCAACGCCAACAAAAGTTTTGGTAAGGACAACAAAATGAGCGTAGGTGTTAAGATTGATAATATTCTCGATGCAAAAAAAGAATCCATTTTTGAATCT
The DNA here is from genome assembly GCA_002842755.1 of Bacteroidetes bacterium HGW-Bacteroidetes-1. Taxonomy (GTDB): domain Bacteria; phylum Bacteroidota; class Bacteroidia; order Bacteroidales; family F082; genus JALNZU01. The sequence goes on from PHDU01000001.1 coordinate 127,922, forward strand.
TTTCAAGCCTCAGACCAATATTTTGGACGCCTTTCACCTGGAAGAACTTTCACATTGCGTTTTAGCTACAATATTCTCTGATAAAATTTTATGACAAAACAAAGGAGGTCTTCAATTTATTTGTAGAGCCTCTTTTTTCTTATGAGGAAGCAATCTGATACAGCCCATTGGTTAGATGTGCCGTAAGCACTTCGCTCTTTGCAACAAATACCGCAACTATGAAGAGGTTAAAAAAGAAAGACAAAAAATGAGTAAAGTTCAATCTCTGAAAGGAGAACAACGTTTTTTTGACCAAGGGATTTAATTCAATTCAGATGAATAGGTAGCTATTTCATGTTATTATTAGTCTCCTTTTTTTAATAAAACTGCTTTCATTTGCTGGAATCTTTTACTTTTGGCAATTGAAAAAATATAATTAAAAAAATTCTTCATAGCATCAGCTCAATAATTAATAATATGACGCATCATTTTACCCTGAAAAAACACATTAGTAAAGCAGTTTTTATGTTCATTATGCTTGTTTCTCCTTATCTGATGCAGGCAGCATGGCTTCAGAACGAACCTGTAACGATCACCCAGCCCAACGGTGATGCTATTGCATGTTTTGCCACCGGAGATGAGTTTTACAACTGGCTGCATGATAAAGACAACTTCACAATCATTCAAAGTCAGGAAGACGGGTTCTTTTATTTTGCCGAAATGATCAAGGGGGAGCTTCGACCCTCTGCTTATCAGGTTGGTGTTACCAATCCCAAAAACACACATCTCACTCCAGGCATTAATATCCAGCCAGAAATGATGCGACAGATCAGGATAAAGATGGAAGAAGAATTAAAGTTTACTGAACCAGGCCGCACTTTTGGCAGAGCAGATGGTACACTCAACAACCTTGTAATTTACATTCGTTTCAGCGATCAGGAAGAATTTACATCAGACACTATCGTCAATTTTAACAAGTTTAACGCCAACACTCCTAATGCTAATTCTGTCTTCAATTATTTTCAGGAAATATCGTATTCCCAACTCAATCTTCTTTCAACTTTTTATCCTGTTCCACCTGACAATACTGTTTTATCCTATCAGGACCCATTTCCCCGAAGTTATTATATGCCCTACAATGCTGTTACTAATCCTGATGGATATCAGGAAAATCAGCGCACACAGCGCGAGCACGCATTGTTAGCCAATGCTGTTAACTGGATTAATTTAAATTCTCCTGTACCTCCGGAAATTGATTTGGATTACAATGGTGACGGACGTGCTGACAATGTCGTATTTATTATCAGAGGAGCGCCGACAGCATGGTCCACTTTGCTATGGCCTCACCGCTGGAGTCTATATTCAGAAGAAGCGTATATCAATGGAAAACGCGTTTGGGACTTTAATTTTCAGTTGGAAACAAGTTTGTTAAGCAGCGGAGTGGGCGTTCTTTGCCACGAACTGTACCATAGTCTGGGAGCACCAGACCTGTATCGCTATGTTAACAATGACATTACCCCTATCGGACCTTGGGATATAATGGCAGCAAATAACAATCCACCGCAGTATATGGGTGCTTTCATGAAATTTAAATATGGCAACTGGATTGAAGATATTCCATGGATAACAGAAAGAGGGACTTACACACTTAATTCACTTCAGAAAGCCACCAACAATGTTTACCGCATCCCGTCACAAAATTCTTCTCAGGAGTATTTTGTTGTAGAATTCCGTAAAAAAGAAGGCACTTTTGATGGCACACTTCAAAAATCGGGCATGCTCATCTATCGCATAAATCCCGCCGCAGGCAATGGCAATGCACAGGGACCACCAGATGAGGTGTATGTATTCAGGCCCGGGGGTACTCCTTCAAATTCAGGAAACCTGAGCAATGCTGTTTTTGGTGAAAACTACAACAGAAGCGAATTCAATGATTACAGTGAACCTTACTCATTTTTGCAAAATGGCAGCCCAGGAGGTGTGTATATCTCTGATATTACAGAAGTTGGTGAAACCATGTCTTTCACCGTTGATTTCCCGAGTGAGATAGAAGCTATGTTTAGTTCTAATGTCAAAGTTGCGTGTTTAGAAGACACAATACGTTTTTACGACACTTCAGTTGGTATGCCAAGTAGCTGGCTTTGGACCTTTCAACCTTCCAATGTAACTTTCCAGGAAGGGACAAATGCTGTTTCAAAGAATCCAGTAGTTCGCTTTAATCAGGAAGGCAATTATAGTGTAACTATGACAGCAATAAATGAGTTCGGACCAATGACTGTGCAACTAAACGATTATATTTACATTGGATCACAATCAGGATTTTATGCAGATGACTTTGAATCCGGAAGCTTTACAGATGGTTCATGGAAAGTTGTCAACCCTGATCATAGCGTAACATGGGGTTTGCACTCTGTTGGTGGAAACGGTGGTGAAATGGCTGCTGGCATTAACTTCAGAACCTATTTTTCCATTGGTCAGCGCGACAGGATAGTATCGATGCCATTTAATTTCTCGGGTCTTAATGCAGCTTATTTGAGTTTTGAGCATTCTTATGCACAAAACAGCGCCTTCCCACAGTTTAGCGATTCACTGAACATTTACATTTCTGCAGATTGTGGTGCAAGCTGGACACCAATCGCTTTTTATGGTGAAAATGGAACAGGAAATTTTGCCACACATCTGCCAACAGATGAAGTATTTTATCCGTCTGAACCTGATGACTGGTGCGGTCAAGGCTGGGGAAGTCCTTGCAACACAATCGATTTAAGCGCCTGGGCAGGTCTGGATGATGTTAGAATTGCTTTTGAAACCGTTAGTTATTACGGAAACCCGCTTCTAATTGACAACGTTGTGATTTCGCAGTATGTTGGACAAAACGAGGCTGAACTTTCTGATTTTGAGGTTCAAATATTCCCAAACCCGACCAATGGTAATTTTACGATCGAAATGGAAGGAACAGAAAAAATGACTTCAATCAGAATGTTCAATCCGTTCGGTCAGGTTGTTTTTGAATCCTTATTTGATAAGTCATTGCTTGTTGAAAAACAAGGCAATTGGTCTGCAGGAATTTATGTTTTGAATATTACGGATGGAATTCGTAGTTACATAAGAAAGGTAGCTATTAAATAGTGTCAAAGTAACGCCACTTGTATTCAGATTACTAAATTTAAGTTGAATTGGAGATAAATCCGCTGAATAAAATCAGTTTTTCTGCTCCTATTATTCAATCTGGCGAAATGAATGCCGGTTATATTGAATTTCCTTTTTCCGTTAAAGAAATCTTTGGCACAAAAGGACAAGTTAAGGTTAAAGCTTTAATTGATAATAAAGTTAGCTATCGGGGCAGCCTGGCAAATATGGGAACCGGCTGTCATATTATGATAATAGTAAAAGATATCAGAGCAAAGATTGGAAAATCATTTGGAGATATCGTTTATGTTGAACTTGAGAAAGACACTGATGAAAGAATTGTTGAAATTCCTGACGATCTTCTTGAACTTTTCGCCTACTTTCCTGAGATAAAAATAGCTTTCGACAAAATGTCATACACCCATCGTAAAGAATACATCAACAGGTTGAATGAGGCAAAAAAACTGGAAACATGTGAAAGGCGAAAATTGAAAATGATGGATATGCTTTTAAAAAAGGGTTGAACGCTACTAAAAGTACATCTGAAAGTTTCATTGTCCATTTATTCTCAAATCCTATAAATCTTTCAAAACACAAGGGCTAAATCTTTTTCTTTGTGTCACGTACGTACGGGATAGTGCCTTCTTGGTGGCTCTCTGCGCAATAGCTATAACGCAAAGTTGCGCAAAGAATCACTGAGTTGCACAAAGAGATAATGGATCCAGAATCAATAAAAACAATCCTCTGCACATCAAAATAAGATTTAGTCAAAAAAGAAATTAATCTAATAAATATTTCTCCAATATTTTGATATCCCATTCATTATGTATTAAATTTGTAAATATGTTTTTCTTATAGGGTAATCATTCATTGTATAATTCTCAATTAAAAAGGAGGTTGTAATGTCCACTCAAAGTGAAAATGAACCAATCTGCTGTCCACCCTTTGACCCTAAACAATGGGATGAAAAAATTTTAGAATGGGATAACAAAAAATTTATCCAAGACAGCGTTTTTACTTTTTTTTATATGCCTGTAAATTTTGGTCAGGTTATGAAGCGCCTTGACAAGAAAATGACAATCGTCAATGCAACCTGCCCTGACTATCTCTGCTTATCTGAACATACATCAGCATGGAACATGAATCTATATTTAGCTGTTGACAAAGAAGTACCAAATGAAAAAATCATTTCGCTTTCCGGAAAATATTACTGCAAAGTATATGAAGGCGCATTTAACAATACCGGTCGTTGGATTAAAGATTTTCAGAAAATGGCGTCTGAAAAACAAATGACCTTAAAAAAAATGTATATGTGGTACACAACTTGTCCTAAGTGCGGGAAAAAATACGGAAAGAATTATATCGTTATTATTTCCGAATTCGTTTAAAATAAATATTTGATAATAAATCACCTAAACCTAACATTATGAGAAGTGATATTCAAAACAATGCCTCTGGAGGAGCCGTTTATGGTCTTGGTTTTATTGGAGCGTTAATCTATTTCATCAGCAAGGCAACTAGCCTGTGGATTGGTATTCTTGGCGTATTAAAGGCTATCGTTTGGCCAGCTTATCTTGTTTATGAAGCATTAAAACAGCTTGGCGTATAGCAGAAAGCTTCGATTGAAATGATTTTGCTTGAGCTGTTCACTTTTTTTTAAAAAAATTATATCGCTATCAGCAAAAATCTCAAAACATGAGAACTTCAATTAAAATTGTTCACTGGTTACCCAGAATCATTTGTACTTTGGCAATCCTGTTCGTAAGCATGTTTGCATTGGACTCATTTGATCCAGCATTATCTGTGTGGAAACAAATTCTCGCATTTTTAATCCATTTAATTCCATCTTTTGTTTTGGCTGGTTTTCTTATCCTTGCCTGGAAATGGGAACTAATAGGTGGCATTGCATTTCTTTTGATCGGACTAGGCTTCACTCCATTCATCTACCTGCACAACTATGCCATGAATCATTCAGTCTGGATGAGCATTTCAGTTGTTTTAGTGATTAATTTTCCTTTTGTTGTTGTTGGAACACTCTTTATGGTTAGCCACTTTTTGAAAACGAAATTGCAGCTTCAAAATCAAATACATTTCTGATATCTGATTCAAAACAAATCAATCATTTCATTGATAAGGGTTTAGAATATATTACACCACTAAGTGGCCTTTTTAGAGCTTCTTTGAATTCCTAGGGGGAAGGGATCAGTTTTTTGCTTTTGATCTTTCCAACTCCCTGAGGTTATCCATCTTCTTCTTTTCAAGAAAGCTATTGATATCTCCCAAATGCTCTTTCACCTTTTTATTGCCGAATTCAAAAACTTTACCGGCTAAACCATCCAAAAAGTCGCGATCGTGAGAAACAAGAATCAATGTACCGTCATAATCCTGCAGAGCACTTTTCAGGATGTCTTTTGTGCGCATGTCGAGATGATTGGTCGGCTCATCCAGAATAAGCAGGTTGACAGGTTCCAGAAGTAGTTTGATCATGGAAAGCCTGGTTCTTTCACCTCCTGACAATACCTTTACTTTTTTATTCCAGCTGTCGCCACCAAACATAAATGCACCAAGCAAATCTTTTATTTTGGTTCTTACATCTCCTTTGGCCACATCATCGATAGTTTGAAAAACCGTGATTTCTTCGTCAAGTAGGGAGGCTTCATTTTGAGCAAAATAACCAATCATGGTGTTGTGACCCACAGCTAGTTTGCCCGTAAAATCAGTTTCTCCCATCAGACATTTTACCATAGTTGACTTTCCTTCACCGTTTTTCCCAACAAAAGCAACCCTCTCCCCTCTTTCAATGTTAAAAGATACATCTGAAAAAACCAGATGGTTCCCGTATTTCTTGGCCATTTCTTCAATAATCACAGGATAATTTCCTGAACGTGGAGAAGGAGGAAATTTCAACCGAAGTGTAGAGTTGTCTTCTTCATCCACCTCAACCATTGCTAGCTTCTCCAGCATTCTTACGCGCGACTGAACCTGATTGGTTTTCGAATAAGTGCCTTTAAATCGTTCAATGAATTCCTGATTGTCATTGATAAATTTCTGTTGTTCATCAAATTGCTTTTGTTGTTGTTCGCGTCTCTCCTTACGCAATTGAAGATAGGATGAATAGTTTACTTTATAATCATAGATACGTCCCATCGTCACTTCAATGGTGCGGGTGGTAATTCTGTCAACGAAAGCACGGTCGTGCGAAATCAGGATAACGGCCTTGGCACCGTTGATCAGAAAATCCTCAAACCATTGGATCGATTCAATATCCATATGATTGGTCGGCTCGTCCAATAGAATTAAATCAGGTTTTTGCAGCAGTATTTTTGCAAGTTCGATGCGCATACGCCAGCCACCGCTGAATTCGCTGGTCTGTCGTTCAAAATCTTCACGAAGAAAACCCAGTCCTAAAAGTATTTTTTCAACCTCAGCATCGAAATTGACTTCTTCAAGCGAGTAAAACTTTTCACTCAACGTTGAAACTCGTTCAATTAATTCATAGTATTCAGCTGATTCATAATCCGTTCTGGAAGAAAGTTGTTCATTTAAATATTCAATCTCTCGTTCCATTTCCAACACATGTACAAAAGCCTGTGAGGCCTCCTCAAAAACAGTCCGGCTGTCATGTGTCAAAAGGTGTTGTGGAAGATAGGCTATCACGGCATCAGCAGGAGCAGAAATCTTTCCACGCGAAGGCGTTTTGTGGCCGGCAATAATTTTTAATAAGGTTGACTTACCTGCACCATTCTTGCCCATAAGGGCAATTCTATCTTTTTCGTTGATTGCAAATGAAATATCTTTAAAAAGTGTGGTCCCTCCAAACTCTACTGTTAACCCGTCAACTGAGATCATATCCTTTTTTAATAAGGTGCAAAGATACCTAAATTAAAGCGTTTTCTAATCTATGAACCATAAGTCAGGAAAATATGATCCTATCAACAACATTCTAAAAAAAATTCCCGTGCTGTCAAACCCATTGCTTGAGGAGGCAAAAATACAGTGCTTTAGTACCAGTAACCTTGCTATATTTCCAAAAAAAACTGACCTTTGCTAAAAAAATGTCTGTGCAGTTCGAGAACCAAAAACGCTTTGCCATCATTGATGTTGAAACTACGGGTTTAAAGGCTGGTCAGGAAAAAATTACTGAAATAGCCATCATCATGCACGATGGTTATAAAATCATAGAAGAGTTTAGTACTTTGCTCAATCCGGAAATAAAAATTCCCTATTACATTACGCAGCTTACAGGAATCAATGACCAGATGGTGGCGGGAGCCCCAAAGTTTTATGAAATTGCCAGAGAAATTGTTGAGTTAACAGAAAACGCCATCATCGTTGGCCATAATGTTAATTTCGATTATAGTTTTTTGAGAGCAGAGTTCAAAAGTCTTGGTTACGATTTTCAGCGTAAGACTCTCGACACTATTAAATTAAGTCGAAAACATATTCCAGGCCAACCAAGTTATAGTCTTGGAAAGATTTGCAAAGCGCTTGGCATTCCCAACAGCGCCAGACACCGTGCAGCGGGTGATGCTATGGCCACGTCCAAACTCTTTGAACTTCTTTTTAAGTTCGATGACGAACCTGAAAATATTTCAATGAAAGGATTAAGTTCGAACCTTAATAAATCGCTCATCGAAAAACTTCCAGAAAAGCATGGCGTATATTATTTTTATGATGCACAGGGCAAATTAATTTACATAGGGAAATCTATTAATATAAAAGCCAGGGTTTTACAGCATCTGAGCAACGGTTCAACAAAGAAAGCAGTAGAAATGAAAACTAATATTTCTGATGTTGACTTTCACCTAACCGGGAATGAACTCATTGCATTGTTACTTGAATCGGATGAGATCAAAAAACAAAAACCTGTTTACAACCGTTCTCAACGAAGAACGCTTTTCAATTATGGATTGTATCATTTCCAGGATGAGCAAGGCTATATCAGGCTCAAATATGGAAAAACGATTGATGAACTTAACCCTGATTATGCCTACAGCTCTCAGGCAGAGGCTAAAGAACATTTATTTTTTCTTACTGAAACCTTTCAATTGTGTCAGCGGCTCAATGGACTTTATCCAGGCTCAGGTGCTTGTTTTCATTTTCATATCGGGCAATGTAAAGGAGCATGCTGCGGAAATGAAAGTCCTGAAGCCTATAATTTCAGGGTAAATGAAGCCCTCGAACGTTATCATTTCGAACATGAAAACTTTTACATCTTTGATATGGGCAGAGAAGAAAATGAGCTATCAGTAATTAAAGTCGAGAACAGTGTGTATTGCGGTTTTGGTTTTGTGCCTCACTCAGAAATAAACAATGATCCAGGCGCAGCCGATGATTTTTTACAAAAGTATCCGGATAACCGTGAGGTTCGGCAAATAATCCGATCTTATCTGAAGAGGCATAAAGTGTTAAAAGTTGTGCCTTTCTAAAAAAAAATAACCCAAAAATTATCAGCTCAACATCACCGAAACAGCATTTCCATGGAATATCAGCAATTAATTGAACGCATTTTTCTCGAAACCAAAAGTTTTGCCGGAAAAGGGAAAGTTGCATCCTACATTCCTGCTCTGGAAAGAATCTCACCAGATAAATATGGCATCAGCCTGATTAACTTGCAACAGGATCTTTTTGGTGTAGGAGATACTGCAATTCCTTTTTCGATTCAAAGCATCTCAAAAGTTTTCACATTTACTATCGCCTACAGCCAGCTTGGAGCGGAAATCTGGAAACGCATCGGACGTGAACCGTCCGGAACAGCATTTAATTCTTTGGTGCAACTGGAGTATGAGCACGGGATTCCACGCAACCCTTTCATTAATGCGGGTTCCATTGTAGTGGCCGACATCCTGATTTCACTTTTTCCTGATCCCAAACAAAAGTTGCTGGAATTTGTAAGAACGCTTGCCGGTGATCAAAACATTTATTTTAATGAAGATATAGCATTATCAGAAAAGGAAACGGGTCACCGCAATTATGCACTTGCACATTTTATGAAAAGCTTTGGAAACATTCATAATCCGGTTGAAAAGGTACTAGACTTTTATTTTCATCAATGTTCACTTGAACTTTGTACAAATGCACTTGCAAAAAGCTTCCTGTTTTTGGCCAATGAAGGGATAAATCCCCAAAACGAGGAACAAATAATTACCTCAAGTCAAGCAAAAAGACTTAAAGCCCTGATGCTTACTTCAGGCCTTTACAATGAGTCGGGCGACTTTGCATTTAAGGTTGGAATGCCTGCAAAAAGTGGTGTTGGCGGAGGAATTGTGGCTGTAATACCAAACCTTTTAAGTATCGTAACCTGGTCACCGCCACTCAATTCCATGGGAAACTCCGTTGTTGGCATCGAAGCTTTGGAACGTTTCACAACCTATACAGGAAAATCAATTTTTTAGTTTAAGAAACTAAGGTTTATCTTCTTTTACTTTCATCGTCAGGTTTATTCTGTTGCGCTCCAAATCTACCTGCAATACTTCCACCCTTACTTTTTGGTTGATTTTCACCACTTCGTTAGGATCACGCACATAACGATTGGCCAATTGACTTAAATGCACAAGCCCGTCCTGATGGACACCAACATCAACAAAAGCCCCAAAAGCCGTGATATTAGTTACAATGCCATTGAGCACCATTCCTACCTGAAGGTCATTTATAGTACGAATATCCTTTGAAAAAACGAACATCTCAAACTTTTGACGCGGGTCATGCCCCGGTTTTTCCAGCTCATTTAAAATATCATTTAAAGTTTCTTTACCGATTTTCTCCGATAGAAAAGATGCCAGATCAATTTCGTTTTTCAAGTTCTTTCTTCCAATCAAATCTGAAACATCCTGCCCAATACTTTCAGCAATTTTTTCAACCACAGAATAGCTTTCGGGATGTACTGCGCTGGCGTCCAGAGGATAATCACCTCCGCGAATACGCAAAAATCCCGCACATTGCTCATAGGCCTTATCACCCAAACGATTTACCTTGAGAAGCTCCCTTCTATCTCTGAAGCCTCCCGCTTCTTTGCGGTAACGAATAATATTTGCAGCCATCTGAGGTCCAACACCACTAACATAAGAAAGCAACTGTTCGCTGGCAGTATTCAGTTCAACTCCCACAGCATTAACGCAACTCTCAACAGTTTGAACCAGACTTTCGTGCAACGCCTTTTGGTCCACATCATGCTGATACTGCCCAACTCCAATTGATTTTGGATCAATTTTTACAAGCTCAGCCAAAGGATCTGTGAGTCGCCGTCCAATACTCACAGCTCCTCTCACTGTAATATCATAATCCGGAAATTCATCCCTTGCCACTTTTGAGGCTGAGTAAACCGAAGCACCACTTTCGTTTACCATCAATGCCATCACATCACTCTCAAAGCGAATACTTTTGATAAAGTCCTCCGTTTCGCGCCCTGCTGTACCATTACCTACTGCAATCACTTCAATTTTGTAGGCATTAACAAGGTTTTTGATCTTCTGAATGGCTTGCTTCACCTCATGATTGGGAGGATGAGGATAAATGGTGTCGTTGTGCATCAACTGTCCATGCTGATCAAGAACAACCAGTTTGCAACCGGTTCTGAATCCCGGATCAATCGCCAAAACTCTTTTCGGTCCAAGCGGTGGTGCTAACAGTAACTGCCTCAGGTTTTCAACAAAAACTCTAATCGCCACAGCATCAGCCTTCTCCTTATATACTGATCTTATTTCATTTTCCATCGAAGGTTCAAGAAGCCGTTTCCAGGCATCGGCAATCGCCATCTTTACCTGCATCGACGCTTTATTATTTCCTTTCAGATGTAATCTTTCAATAATTGAAAGCGACTCTTCCGGCTCCACCTTAAGATTTACTTTTAAAAAGCCTTCATTTTCACCTCTAAATAATGCAAGAACCCGATGCGAAGGGGCTTTAGCCAATGATTCATTCCATTCGAAATACAACCTGTAGGTTTTGCCTTCCTCCTCTTTTCCTGAAACCACCTTACTAGTTATGACTGCCGACCTGTGAAATAGTTTTCTAATCCTATCCCTCACCTGACGGTCTTCTGCAATAAATTCGGCAATAATATCCCTCGCACCAGCCAGTGCTTCAGCAACACTGGCAACACCCTTTTCAGCAATAACAAAAGTCAGGGCTGTCTTTTCAACATCGATATTACCTTGCACCAAAATCAAACTTGCCAGAGGTTCAAGCCCTTTTTCTCTTGCAATCATTGCACGTGTTCGTCTTTTTGGCTTATAAGGCAGGTAAATATCTTCCAGCTCCTGCATTGTAATTGCATTAACGACAAGCATTTTTAATTCTGGCGTTAACTTTTCCTGCTCCTCTAGTGCAGAGAGAATTGCCTCTTTCCGCTTGTCCAAGGCCTGAAGTTGTTGCATCCTCTTTTGCAATGCGGCAATGACTTCTTCATCCATTGAGCCTGTTTTTTCTTTTCTATAACGTGCAACAAATGGTATGGTCGCTCCATCCGACAAGAGAGACAGCGTGTTGCGCACATGCTGGTAGTCGAGATTCATTTCTTTTGAAATGCGATGGGCAAAGTCTGCTATTTCGTACATAAATTCAAAATTTTCTAAAAAGCGAATTTAGTCAGAAATCCCCTTTCTTAATGTATCACTTTGAGATCAATCAATAAAAATAATGCCTTTGTAAAAGATATTCATTGACAAATTTTCCGAATAGATATAAATTTACTGCATAAACAGTTTGGAAATGTTAGAATTAATCTAACAACCATTTGTTTAATCGCTGAACAAAAATCAAAAATTAACACTATTATGAAGAAAAATGTTGGAAGTTTTGACCAGATCATTCGCATCGTTCTTGGCTTTGGTATTGGGATTGCAGGCTTAATTTACCAATCATGGTGGGGGCTTATTGGCATTATTCCGATTGCCACTGCATTGATCAATTTTTGTCCGCTATACGCCTTGTTTGGGTTAAGCACATCTAAAAAAGTGAAATAATTTGACTCACCCTAAGCTTTTGTGGACTGCTGAATTGTATCTACCTTGTTTATAATTCAAAAAAAAAGGACCGAAGAAATTATCGGTCCTTTTTTTAAAATTTAGTTTTTAACTAAAAAGAAAGATCCAAACCAATTGCAGCCGTAAAATTTTTACGATTGTATGTTTCTGTATAAGCAGGTACTGGAGGATTTGCTTCAAACTTTCTTTCATTCTCAATGTACATTGTATTGAGTACTCCAAGATTAAAGGCAAGATTTTCGTTCAGTTTGAAACGTAAACCACCACCAAAGCTGTTGGTGGACAGACTATGACTTAAGTCAGTCTGATAGATGTCCATAACACCAGTTGTTGTTCTCAGATAGCCAACACTCACAAGCCACTTATCATTCAGGGAGTATTCAAGTCCAAAGGCAGCTTCCCAGAGATTATTGTCCATAACCTTATCATTTTGAACATATTCATTGTTCAAGCGCTTACCATATTCAGCACTCTTGTCGAAATACATATGGTATCCGGCGCTAACCTTTAGTTTATCTGTTGCATCAAATGCAGCGCCAATAGAGAACAATGAAGGGATATCACTTGGAACTTCTGCTCCGTCAGGATAAAGGCCAACATCATCAATTTTGGTACTGTTTTTAACTTTTATAGCAGCTTTGTGCTCATATTTAATTCCAACGTTTAAACGGTCGAACTTCAGGTTCACACCAATGATTGGAACAATACCTGATCCACTCTGACTTGCATCAACTTCTTTATCGCTTGTTGCTGCAGCATTGGCAGACATGGCCTGCTGCTGTGCAAGGAAAGTAGGTGTAGCTAAAGTATAAGCGCCTTGAATCTGTCCAATGTTAAGCGTCTTCGGATCAATTGCCGGATTTATCAGAGCAAATCCACCAGCAATTGAAGCAACCTGGTCGGCAGTGAGATATCCTGCACCCTGAGCTTGTTCAAGTGTAAGACCGGCACCACCACCATCAACAAGAGGCTGAAGCGAACCGGCAACACCAGCTAAACCACCAAATAAGCCTGCCATTGAAGTAAAGAAAGTGGGCGCTTTAACCATCGTACCAGTAAAACCTAAAACAGGGAATTGAGGATTGATGTTGATGTTCCGGAGGTAACCAGTATAGGTATTATTGATCATGACATAACGCAAGCCAAGGCTTACCGAAATCATTTCATTCAGTTCATAGCTAACCCCTGCCTGAATACCATAATATACAGAGCTTCCTTCAAAATTTGTTTCATAGCTATATTTAGAAGTTGGAATACCTGCTGCATTGAGTGAAGGAGGCAAACCAGCCACCTGCATTTCAAATGAAGGAAGTCCATCCTCAAAAACAGCGCTACCACCACCTCCTATTGGATTGAACCCAAGAGAAACTGCCAGTTTATCTTTTTTATAAACTGCATAAACTGAAGGGAAAAGAGGTGCTACAACACCACCTTCAAACTCGGTTTGGTTTAAACCAGGATAAGTAGTTTTAATGTTACGGGTTTGGGTGATGTACTGGTTGCTAAGCGAAAGATGAAAACCGTTTTTAAGTTGGGTGAGTCCTGCCGGATTGAAATAAGTAGCATCTACACCAACAGAGGCATCCTGAGCTACCATGCGGATAAAGGCTGCACTCTGATTGGTATTCGTAACGATTCCACCAGCCATAACGGCTACTGCTAAAACGTTCATAACAATAGTAAAAAATGTTTTTTTCATAGGAGTGAATTTTGGTTTATACGGGTTAAAAGTATTGCAAGAAATTCATATATCAAAATTTATATTTGTTTTACATAAAAAAAATAATTTGTTAATCACCGATTGAAGCTTTTCGGTAACAGATAACGCAAAATAATTACAAATGTACAATTAATCAACTTAAATACGCTCCAACTTCAATGATACCCTCTGCAAATATATTTTAGAACCATAACAAAAGAAATATAATACGCCGATGAGACTTCTTTTCAAACAATTGATTTAATTCTGCAGTTTACACTATGCATGAAAGCGATAAAATAATCACTGAGCCCACTCCGAAAAGTCAGTCTTTAAACACAACATTTAATTGCGTGTTAAAAATATGTGTTTGTTAACATCAGATGAAAAGTTATAAACAATTGTA
>PHDU01000033.1 GCA_002842755.1 Bacteroidetes bacterium HGW-Bacteroidetes-1
AGCTGTTGCTGATAATTCTGAAACATTAGAAAACTATAGAGAAATTCAATTACGGTACGAAAAATTGATTAACCTACAATATTTTTAAACAGAACCTATAAAATTAACATCAATCTAACATAACCAACTTTCCACATTTACCTTTTAACGCTATTTTTGCTTTTTCAAGCCTATGCTTATGAAAAAAATACAGCTGATTGGATTGTCATTATTAACAGCACTTTTACTTAGTGCGGCCTGGCCGGCAAAAGGCTTTGCCCCTTTTATCTTTATTGCATTGGTTCCTCTGCTTTTTGTTCAGGATAGCATGGGAGGAAGTGACGAAAAGAGCAGAAAAAAAGGCCTTTTTGCCTTAGCTTATCTTAGTTTTTTTGTTTGGAATGTGCTCACTACATGGTGGATATGGAACTCAACATCCATAGGCGCCATCGCAGCAACGCTTTTAAACAGTCTGTTTATGACCATCATTTTCTGGTTGTACCATGTAACGAAAATACAGCTCTATGATAATAAAAAAGGTTTCGCTATTCTGGTTGTATATTGGTTAACCTGGGAATGGTTTCATTTGGATTGGGACCTGAGTTGGCCCTGGCTGAACCTTGGTAATATTTTCGCGATAAAGCACACCTGGGTTCAATGGTACGAGTTTACCGGCTATTCAGGAGGTACTTTATGGATATTGGTTTCAAATATTCTTGTTTTTCACCTTGTCAAAACTGCCATCGTATCACAATCATTTAAAAGACCTTTTTGGTTGAAACTAACCTACGTTTTTGCAATTATCTTAATCCCTATTTTTATCTCGGAAATCATGTACAACCGATATTCTGAGAAAGGGGAAACGGCTGACATCATTGTTGTTCAGCCGGACTTTGACCCCTATAAAGAACAGTATGAATTGCCACCGTCAGAAATTATCGACCGGAATCTAAGTCTTGCATTAAGAACCATGACGCATCCGGCTGACTTCATCGTATCGCCCGAATCTGCAATTCAGGAAGAAATTTGGGAAGAGCAATTTCATCTTTCCGAAGGCATCAATCAATTGAAAACATTTATTGAACAATATCCAAAGACAGCTATTATTATTGGGGCAAGCACTTTCAGTATGGTACCTAAAGGACAGGAAAAGCATCATGCATCCCGTAAGTTTCGTGGCTCTGACGGCCATTATTTTGCATACAATACAGCATTTTATCTTGATTCAACATCTCAGATTCAACATTACCATAAATCAAAACTTACACCAGGAGTAGAAATGATGCCATCATGGAAGATACTACGACCACTCAATAATTTTGCCATTGATTTGGGCGGCACTGTTGGCACATTGAAGGTTGATGATGAAAGAAAGGTTTTTAAGCATCAAAACGGCCTGTTTCGAATCGCTCCCGTCATTTGCTATGAGTCAATTTATGGCGAATTTGTTTCAGGCTATGTTCGCAATGGTGCAAATCTGATATTTATTATAACGAATGACGGATGGTGGGGTAATAGTCCTGGTCACAGGCAGCACCTCGAATTTGCAAAACTTCGGGCGATTGAAACCCGTCGCAGTATTGCACGCTCGGCCAATACAGGAATCTCTGCCTTTTTCGATCAGCGAGGGGATATATATCAGGCTACGCCTTATCGTGAACAGGCAGTTATCCGTCAGCAACTTACTACCAATGATAAACTAACCTTCTATGTTAAGTTTGGTGATTATATTCCGCGAATTGCTTCCTTTATAAGTATTATTTTCTTGTTAACCGGTTTTACACGCAGCATTCTAAAAAAACGAAAGGCACTCTAACCATGATGCCTTTAGAAAAAGAATCGCAACAACTCCATTTGCAGCTAGGCCCTTTTCAGGGCATCACCGATGTTCATTACAGAATGGTTTTCAAAGACTATTTTGAAGGAATCGATAAATTCTTTACCCCTTTTTTTACCGGTATTCAAAAAGATAATAGTCGCAGTCTCAGAACGGATGAAATTGATCCAAAACTTAATAATGTTAAGGTTACAGTACCTCAGATTTTAAGTAATGATGCAGAGGAAATCATAAGGTTTTCACAACAGTGTAAAGCAATGGGTTACAATGAAGTTAACCTGAATATGGGTTGTCCCTATCCAATGGTGGCAAAGAAGAAAAGAGGATCTGGCCTAATGCCCTATTCTGAGCTCATTGGTTCAATGTTTGATCGTCTTAATGGAAATCTCGCAACAGATTTTAGTATAAAATGCAGGCTGGGTTATAATGACCCCGATGAAATAGACGAACTGTTACCTTTGTTCAACAGTTTCAACTTAAGTGAACTCATTGTCCATGCACGCGTTGGCACCCAAATGTATAAAGGAGTTTCTGACGTTGACCGTTTTGCCTCGATTATTCCAGCCGTAAAAACAAAACTTGTTTATAATGGCGACATTTTCTCAACCAATAGTTTTCAAATTGTTCAGCAGAAACTTGAGGGCATTCAGTCATGGATGCTTGGCCGCGGAATTCTTGCAGATCCATTTCTGGCTTCCGACCTCAAAGGAATCAGCACTTCTTTAACGTCAGAAGAAAGAAAATCAATCGTTTATCATTTTATTACAGCGCTTTACATCAGAAGAAGAGAAGTTAAAGGGGAAAACCCTTCCATCCTGGGGCGCATGAAAGAAATATGGTCATACATGCGTTGGTCATTTGATGAACCTCTAACATTATGGCGATTGATACGTAAAGTCAACACCTTTGATACATACGACGAGGCAATCGAACAAATATTCAGTGAGTTAACATGGAAAGGATCTGGTTACTCAATAGCAACTCCGGCAAGAGAGGTTGATTGACAACTTTTTCTCCCGTTTTCTAACATATAGGAATTATTAGAGAAAGCATTCATTTCATTATTGTAAAAAGTTACTTTTGCAATGAGAATCATAACCGTAGAGTATGCGTTTCTTAAAATTTAAGTTTCATCTCAGCTATCAAATGATCGTCTGGGCGTTGGTAAGTATAGCATTGCTTCTTGCAACAGGATACCTGATCATTTCTTACATTTATCAGTTGCAGGACAAAACAAAATTAGTAATCACTAAAAATGTTATCAGCACAGAAAATGCCCAGGAACTCAAACTTGCACTCTACCGTGTAAGAGCCACTTCGTTGACAAATTTATTTGACAAAAGCAACGAACAGCTTCAAAACCTTGAAAAGGAGCAAAAAGCATTTCTGTTTCTACTTGAAAGCGCCAATCAATCGGCGTATAAAGAAGAGGAAAAAAAGTTAATTCAACAAATTTATGCGCTTTTTTCAAATTACGAACAAACCTTAAAAAATGCACATGAGTTGCATCGGCAAGGAAAACTTACGCAACCAAATGCACTTATTGTTTTGGCAAGTCAGGATCTTATCAATACAATTGAAAGCAAAACAAATCAATTGATCGACATGAAAGAACAGATTCATGTTGAATTGGAAAACAGCATTGAAATAAACAATAAAATTATTGGAACTGCAATCTATTCATTGGGCATCAGTGGGATAATCATGGGTTTGATACTTGGATGGCTCATTGCACGCATCATTCTGAATCCTATCTATAAATTAGTGCTCAAAGTGCGCGATGCTGCCGGAAGTGAGGTTGTCGAACATATCCGGATGACACCTGGCAAGGAACTCGAAGAACTAGATTTGCACATCAACAGACTTATCGGAAGAATTAATAAAGCCAACGAAGATTTAAAACAAAACAGGGCCTTACTTGATCAATCAGCAAAATTTGCGGCAATAGGCAAAATAGCTCCTGCTCTCGCCCACGAAATAAGAAACCCTCTTACTGCAATCAAAATGCTGATTTACAGTATGTTACAAGAATTAGATAACAATGCGGAAAAAAAGGCAGATCTTGAAATCATACTTCATGAAATAAGTAGAATGGAAGATTTTTTACAAAACTTCCTCAAATATGCCCGACCTGCAAAACCACAGATGCAAGAGGTAATTGTGGTAGAGGTAATTCGTCAGGTTTTACAACTGATGCAAGCCCGGCTTAAACAAAACAAAATTATTCTTGAGGAAAACTACGAAAATCTACAAATCAATGTCAAAGCCGATCCAAATATGATCAGGCAAGTTCTTATTAATTTGATCATAAATGCTGCCGAATCAATGGGTAAAGGGGGAAAGCTAACCTTATCAACACTATCGCACACCGACAATAAAAGACAAAAATATGTTATAATTCGTGTGACAGATACTGGTGGAGGCATTTCAGAAGAAATTATGGATTCACTTTTCGATCCCTTTGTAAAAGGAAAAGAGCAGGGAATTGGCCTTGGATTATCCATATCACAGCGAATTGCGGATTTACATCATGGTTTTATTGAAGCCAGAAACAGTGAAAATGGAGCTGTTTTTTCGCTCCATATTCCAATTTAGACTTAGTTATGGACAAAAAAAGAATTCTCATCGTTGATGATGAAGAGAATGTTAGATATTCGTTTAAAAAACTCTTTAGAGGTCCTGACGTTGATATAATTGAGGCTTTTAATGGGTTGGAGGCGATTTCAGTTTTAAAAAAAGAAGCCGTTGATTTGGTGCTTATGGACATTGAAATGCCAGGCATGAATGGAATTGACGCAATTCAACGCATCAAAGTTTTATATCCATCATTACCTGTGATTATAATTACAGCATTTGGCACAACTGAAAGAGTGATTGCTGCAATGAAATACGGTGCATATGAATATCTTGAAAAACCTTTTGATATCAAACGGCTACAATTGATTGTGAAGGAGGCTTTGGAGGCAAAAGAGTTTTCAGAAAATGAGCCACTGGTCATTGCAAAACCCATTTCTTCAACCGCTGAAACGATTGTTGGCACAAGCTCTGCCATTAAAGAAGTTTACAAAATGATTGGTCGTGTGGCAGCATCAGATGTAAGTGTACTTATCAGTGGTGAAAGTGGAACAGGCAAGGAGTTGATAGCCAAAGCCATTCATCGTTATAGTGACCGGGCCGACCAGCCGTTTGTTGCCATTAACTGTGCAGCAATTCCTGATAACTTGCTTGAAAGTGAACTGTTTGGTTTTGAAAAAGGAGCCTTCACGGATGCCTCACATTCAAAAGCCGGAAAATTTGAACAGGCAAACAACGGAACCCTTTTTCTAGATGAAATTGCAGATATGAGCTTTACTCTTCAGGCAAAACTTCTCAGAGTATTGCAGGATGGAACTTTTGAGCGGTTGGGAAGCAATAAAACAGTTTCAACTAAGGTACGAATCATATCAGCTACAAATAAAAATCTTGAGTCAGCTATTTCGCGACATCAGTTTAGGGAAGATTTATATTACCGACTTAAAGTAATCACCATTACCATTCCTCCATTAAGAATGCGGTCAGAAGATATCCCTTTACTCGCAGAGCATTTTATATCCCGCTATAGCATGGAAATGAAAAAGCCTGCAGTCATTCTCCCCTCAGAAACGATGGATATCTTAATGAATTATTCATGGCCAGGCAACGTTCGTGAGTTGGAAAATCTCCTAAAACGAGCTGTATTGTTAAGTAAAAATAATGTCATCACTCCGGACTCAATTGAGCTTGAATTAAAAAATACAATCCCATCATCCATTTTAAATACTTCAGATGAAAATAAGCTTATTCCATTGAATATGTCTGATTTTGAAGGCAATCTTTACAAATTTGTTATTGAAAAAATTGAAAAAGAATTGATTGTTAAAGCATTAACTTACTGTAATGGCAATCAGGCCAAAACTGCAAGACTACTTGGTATTTCACGTGCAATGCTCTATGAAAGAATGGTCAAATTCAGTTTATCACATAATGACCAGGAATCTTAATCTATCAAAGCTTTAACTTTGACTTAAATTAATACACTATGCCTGAAAAGCATACAATAAAAAATTGGAATTATCCTTTCAAAAAAACCAATTAGCATTTAATATACTGTTTTTCAGTTATATATAAAGTTAAAATATTTCTTGGCACGAATTATGATTCATAGTGCCTGATTTAAAAATTTTCAAATCAATAATAAATTAATTACCCATGAAGAATAATCTTTTAAAAGTAGCATTCGCGTTTGCAATCGCTGCCATGATGTTTACCAGCTGCGCAAAAGCTCCTGAAGTAGAAGTAACAGATGCAAAAGCTGCTATCGAAGCTGCAAAAGCAACCGAAGCTGATCGCTATGTTCCTGCAGACTTTAAAAGTATGCAAGACTCTTTAAATGTAGCCATGCTTGAAATTGAAAATCAAAATGCAAAATTTGCACTTTTCAGAAACTACAAAAAAGCAACTGCTACACTTACAGGTGTTACAGCAATGGCTGAAACCGTAAAAACAAATGCTGCAACACGCAAAGAAGAAGTAAAAAATGAAGCACAACAGGCACTTGCCGAAGTTACTGCCTTGGTAAACGAAGTAAAAGAACTGTTAACCAAAGCCCCTAAAGGAAAAGAAGGCAAGGAAGCTCTTGAAGCCATCAAGGGGGATGTGGTTTTAGTTGAGTCATTCCTTGCTGAAGTTTCCACCCTGATCAACAATGGCGACTATCTAACCGCTGTTGATAAGGTTAAAGCTGCTTCAGAAAAAGCAACTTCTTTAAAAACCGAGCTTGAAGAAGCTATTGCAAAAACATCCAAACGTAGGTAATTTTTGCATAGCAAGTGAAGAGAAAGTCCATTGTTTCACTAGTGGATAGCACTTCACTTAAAAAACTTTCTTCAAATAAAAACCCCGGCAAGATATGTCTTTCCGGGGTTTTTGATTGTATATTTCAATCAAACATTCAAGAATCTTTGATTTAAGTTTCTTAGAACAAAAATCGCACTATTTTTGCCGCTTGAAACGAATATTGAAAGACAAACACAATTATCGATAAGGATTATAGGATGACCCGCAGACGCATAAAAGCAATGAAACGTATTTTCTTCTTTTTAATGGCACTGATATTTTTTAGTATCTCAACTTTTGCGACTTTGCAATTTTTTTCAGCAAAACCACCGATTGGTACACTTGAACAGACCCACCTTCAGATTGGAGTGGCAGTTGATGCTGAAGCAGAAAAATATGCCACCGAATTAGTTCAAACGGCAAGGACATTACTCGAACAGGCCTACACAGAATTAAAGCTACAAAACGAAAGACTATTCTTTTTGCGTGATTATCAAAAGACTATTCGATTAGCCAGTGAAGCTTCAGCAAAAGCTAATGAAGCGATAGAAAATACAAGTGAAAAGAGAAATTCACTGCATTCCAGCCTTAAAAAGGCACTCAGGGAAACGGATAATAAAATCAATCATTTCCAAACCTATTATGCGCATCTTCCACTAAATGGCAACGCAAGAAAAAATTTCACTTCTGCAAAACTTAAATACGTTGAATCAAAAAAAGCTTATGAAAGAGGGGCCTATCTCTTTGTTGATAAAAATCTTACTGAAGCAAACCACCTCATCAGTAAATCTGTCACAGCAGCACATCAACACCTAAGTGAGTATTTTAGTGATTTGAAAAAATGGAAAAGATGGTATGAGGAAACTGTCGACTGGACAATTAAAAACAAGTCAACAGCAATTATTGTTGATAAATTCGCGCACAAATGCTACATCTATAAAAACGGGAAACGGCAAAAAGAGTTCGTGGCAGAATTAGGCCCCAATTGGATTGGGACCAAACTTTACAGAGGAGATAAAGCGACTCCTGAAGGAAAGTATCATGTGACAAAGAAAAAATCAGGGTCTCAAACAAAATACTACAAAGCTCTGCTTATCAATTATCCAAATGATGATGATAAAAGCAGGTATAAATCAAATATAAAGAATAGAAATATTCCCAACCGGGGTATCGGCAATCTTATTGAGATTCATGGGGGAGGCGGAAAAGGAATCAACTGGACTGATGGATGCGTTGCACTCAGCAATGAGGACATGGATAAAGTTTTTGCCCTCGCAGGTTCTGGTACTCCTATTACCATTGTAGGTTCATTACTAAGTTTACAGGAAATAAACGGCCATTAAAATGAATAATTACTAAAACACCCTTCCTTTTGAAGGTAGATGGAAATAGCTGTGATTAGGATAAAAAAGTTAAACAAAAATCGAATGGGAGCCTCTTCAACTGATTTTCAATCAGATCAAATTCTTACCTGGAAAAAAATAATCCTTTATACTGGATTGTTTCTTTCTATTCTGATTGGACTTATAATGATTTTGAACTTTGAAAAACTACAGGAAAAAACACTTTGGATCTTCCACAGAAATGATTTGTCACGCACATTTCATCGCATTGGTGTTGAATCCTTTTCAGATTACAGCCTACTTCTCAATAATAAAATAGATGTTACTACAAAAAAACTATATGCTTTTTTACCAAATGAGCCTTATATTGTTGTAAATACCACTGGAAATTATTTCAAACTTTTTAATGGGAAGCAAGAACTGATCCGGGAAGGTCTTGTCTCAACCGGAAGTTATACTGTTCTTAAAGCAGGGAAAAATCGGCAATGGATTTTTAAAACACCACGCGGACAATTGAAGGTGCTTGCCAAAACAAAAGATCCGGTGTGGAAAAGACCCGATTGGGCATTTATTGAAGAAGGTCTAAAGGTTCCTTCTTACAATCATCCCTCACGGTATGAATACGGCACTCTGGGTGATTATTCTTTAAGCCTTGGCGATGGATATCTCATTCATGGAACACTTTATAAGCGTTTTCTTGGACTTCCGGTCACTCATGGCTGCATTCGAATGGGAGATGAAGATCTCGAATTAGTTTTCAAAACATTGAAAAGAGGATCAAAAGTTTATATTTATTAATCGAAAGGACTTTACAATGGCTCATGAAGACAGCGATGAATCGAAAAGATTTTCATCAAACAAAGATCAAAATCATTTGAAATTATTTTTCAAATGGTTTGTAGCCCATAGAAAAATACAATTTTCATTTCTTTTGATGGTTGGCATACTACCATTATTTCTTTTAATTTACGGGGTTCTTATTCCAGTAAGTATTTTTAAACCAATACCTTATAACAAAACTGAGGTAAATGATACCATATCATCTGTTTTAACGAAGCCTAATAAAGAGCAGGTTAAGAAGCTTTATGAAATTATTGCAAAAGAAAAGAAACTCAATCTTCAAAGAAACCGGCTAAAACTTGCACAACAAGATTCTATCTATTTACTGCTTAATCTGGCTGACAGTAATATAATTCTCGAGGTTAAAGGTTTGCCAATCAGAACTGCCAGAATTCTCGATTTTGAAACCAGCAAGCGTCTGGTTGTTGCTGATCATGAAGATTTACTGCAATGGATTTCCGACCCGTTTTCTTTGAAACAAGAATTATCAACGATCCTGAAAATTCCTATTCTTGTTGTAGATGCTCCAAAGGATACTGCAGAGGCGGCCAGACTTCCCCGCAAGCCTCTTGAACCTGAAAAAACAGTTGTCCATTATACGCTTTGGTTCGACCGTGGTCTTGTCCTTGAAGTAAATCAAGCTGAAGATGTTAATCCTGAAGACGAAGGGCTCCTGCATAGCTATCATAAAAAATACGACAGCATATTTCACCGCACTATTCTGGCAAAAATGATAGACCCTTTACCAGATGACCTACCTATTAAAGTGAAAGTTACATTAAGCGAAGCAGACGCCAGGGCAATCTACCGTGCAATACCCCATTCTCAAAATGCTAAACTGATCTTCACTCCATAGCTGCATTTGCAATTAACCTCCTGTATTTAGATTAACTTGTGCGCTTTTCTACTTACTTTTGCATTCAATAGTCATCCAACCTGTTGTGGGTAAAAAACTGCATAAATTCATTCCAATCATTTTATCCCTTACCAGTGGCCTTCTCTTATTTCTTTCCTGGTATCCCAACGGATTTATTTATCTTGTTTTCTTTGCACTGGTTCCAATACTGATACTATCTGAAATAAAGCACCTATCACCCCTCATGCTTTTTTCGCAGGCTTTTGCAGGTTTTTTTATGTTTCATATCCTGGCAGCTGGCTGGATGTATAGTTCGACTTTCGCAGGAAGTATTTTTGCTCACATTTTCAATTCAGCATACATGGCCCTGGTTGTATATTTTTGGAGTGCGGGAAAGAAAGTGCTTACCAGTAAAATAATGCAGTCAGTAATGCTTATTTCCTTTTGGGTGATGTTTGAAACCATTCATCATCATTGGGAACTTGCATGGCCCTGGTTCACACTTGGGCATGTCTTTGCTGAAAAAACAGAATGGATTCAATGGTATAGCTATACAGGCTCATTGGGAGGAAGTGTTTGGGTGCTCAGCACCAATTTATTCTTTTATTTCGCTGTTGTGGCCTTTCGTAATAATAAAAACAAAAGGGGTGTTGTCTTGATCATGTCTGCATTTTTAATTGGAGGCTTTTTAATCCTGTTATCGCAGAAAATGAAAACACTTTCAACCTATGACAGATCATTGCATGTGCTTGTGATACAACCCAATATCCATCCGCAAAAAGAAAAGTTTGCAGGGATGTCGGTCGAAGACCAAATTGAACGCGCTACTATTCTAATAAAAAAAGGTGTAACAGAAAAAACGGATCTGATCATTCTTCCTGAAACAATGCTTGTTGAACCCATTGACGAAAATCTGCTATCCTCATCAAAATGGATTGAGATGCTCAGGTCTGCAATTTCTAATAACTCTTCAACTGCAATTTTTACTGGGGCATTTACGAAAAAAATATCAGATTGGGCCATTACGGATCAAATGGCACTAATCAATGATTCAATCCCCTATGTTTTATACAACAGTGCTCTGCTTATTCAAAAGGATAGCATCCAGATTTATCATAAAACCCAATTGGTTACTTTGGTTGAAAAGCAACCTTTTTACGCGTTGATGAAACCTTTTAAATCATTTATTGAAAGATCGGGTGGTATATTCGGACGCTACGGAACTTACAACACTTCAAATAATTTACAGCTTAATGACAAGACCATTTTAGCCCCCCTCATTTGTTTTGAATCGGCCTTTGGTGATTACACAGCTGATCAGGTGAGCAATGGATCAGAATTGATTGTTCTTATTACCAATGACGGATGGTGGAGCTCTTTTGGAGGATACAAACAGCATCTGGCATTGGCCCGATTACGCGCGATTGAAACAGGACGTTGGATCGCTCGTTGTGCCAACACAGGCATCTCTGCAATCATTGATAGCAAAGGCAATATTGTGAAGCAATCCGATTATGGAGAGGCTGCATATATTGAAAGCACTGTAGGATTAAATTCCAAAAATACATTTTATGTAAACCGCGGGAATCTGATTGGCCCTTTTGCAGTGGCGGCTACAGGTCTCTTGTCAATATTGTTGATATTAAAGCAAAGGAGGATAAGGAAAAATATTTTCAAACGAAAATAACATCCTTTGAATCCTTATTCTTTTCAAACCATTTGACAACATAAGGACAAACAGGAACAATTTTAAATTGATTCTTCCTTGCAAAAAATACCGCAGCTTCAACCAATTTAGAACCAACATTCTGTCCTCGCAATTCAGGAGAAACATAGGTGTGATTCAGCAACAATATTCCTTCAGGATTCTCAAAATAAGACAAAAAAGCCATTCGGTCACATTCGTGATTCACATAAAAAACCCCTGTTCTTAAATTTTGTTCATGTCGAATAACGATATCCATAGCCCTTAAAATTTTCACGAAAATAAGCAATAATGATTCAAAAAGAAAGGCTTTTTTATCGATTAGCAAAAATAGTTAGCCCTTTCTGAAGTCATCATGGGATCAAGAACTCTTTTCAAAAATACAGCACTTTAATTAATATTTCATATGAATTGTGTTGTACCTTTACGGTCATTGAAACCTAGCGCGATGAAAATAAAGAAAAATCCTTATCTTCTTGTGGCAATCATTGCATTGCTTCTTTCTTTTACAAATTGTTCTTCTACAGCTAATAAACTTAACGTGAAACCAATTCAAAATTTTGATTTGAAGCGATATGTTGGGGCATGGTATGAAATTGCCCGTTTTCCGCATCGTTTTGAACGCAACCTCGTTGGCGTGACAGCAACATATAATCTTTTAGCGAATGGAAAAATTGAGGTGATTAACCGAGGCTTTATGCACAGCTTGAACGGACCAGTAAAAACTGCAATTGGGAAGGCAAAGCCGGCTGGCAATGATGGAGCCGGTCATTTAAGAGTTTCCTTCTTCTGGATCTTCTATACGGATTATCTCATTTTGGAATTAGACGAACAGAATTATCAATATTCACTTGTTGGCAGCAGTTCGCCCAATTATCTCTGGATTCTAAGTAGAACTCCCCAAATGGACAGCGTTCAACTTAATAAGTTGATTAATAAAGCAAAGGATTTGGGCTATGACATTAGTAAATTAGAGATGGTAGAGCAACCTATGTAAGCCTTTAGTTTTATCTTGCTTCTGACTACTATTCTTTGCAGGCATAAACACATTGCGGAAAATAAAAAACATTAGATCGCTATAAAACACCCATTTTATCAGCAATCCAGGTCATGGTAATGGATAGCACAAAGGAAAGAATGGGGGCAATAATCCAGATAATCCAGAACTTTTTTACTGTACTTTTGCTAAAAATCTCTTTCCAACCAAGTTTTGCACACCCGATTGCAAGAATTGCTGCTGTATTAAGTTGAACCAACGAGGCCGGAATGCCTTTAATAACAGAAACTGAAAGCAATAAAGTTGCAGTAATGAATGATATTACAGTTGCTGAGAGCGGTCCAAATTCCACAATCTCCTTTCCAGAAGCGCGCACTACCTTCGTGCCAAGCAATGAACTGCCAATACCAAACGCAGGAGCAATTACCAATATTGAAAGCACCATGATAAGCACAAAATTCTGTTCAGATTGACCTAAGTCAAGTTCATTTATAACCATTGAGGCAATTGGTCCACTGGCATTGGCAACATTGTTTGCTCCAATTGAAAAAGCCACATAAAGTGAAGAAATTAATACTAAAGCCTGCAAACCGGGATGATTTCGCAATGTATCAAATTCAAAAGTAGATCGTTTTTTCATGGGTGTATAAATGTACTTCCCCACTACATAGGTTAGAGCAAATGACAAAACTGGAAGGATAAACCAGGCTGGAATAATTTCAAGAAAAAGTTTATCTGATTTGAGTATATTAAAATACATTGCAGGACCCGAAAGCGCAAATACGGTTGATTGACTTGTGGATTGTGGTACACCAAGTAGATTTGCGAAAAACAGCGATAAAGCTACTGAAAGCAGAATAATTGAGGTAAGAATGATGGTCATGCTTTCATGGGGTAAAATACCACTTCCCAACGTGATGGCCACATTTTTACCGGCAATGATTGCACCAATAAAAACCATTATCCCAAAAAGACCTGGAATAAGGCTTCGTGGAATCAGGTTTGCGCCATATGCTGCTGAGAATGAAGGAGCCGTGCCACTCCCTCCCATATTTATTGCTAAAAAAATGGCAATAATAAGAGGTAGAATAAACTGACTGTAAACAGGATCAATCATTTAAGAAATACCATTTATCAGGACTGCAAGTTAAACAAAATGACAATTCTTCAATTATTATTTTTTCAACAAAAAATCAAGATATTTATAATTTTTGCTTTAACTAGAATATTATATTTGATATTGAAGCTATTCTATTACAACAAGATAGTAATTCTTCTTGCCTTTTTGAACTAAAATGTATTTACCGCTTAAAAGTTCCGATGTATCCACTTTGAAAGACTCGTCCACTTTTTGTTTGTTTATTGCCACACCATTGTCCTTTAACATCCGGCGAGCCTCCCCTTTTGATGGGAAAATGCCAGTAAGTGTAACAAGAAACTCAGTCACATCAAGGGGTTCATCTATATCAACCTGACTTATTACTGAACGTGGCACTCCTTCAAAAACGGTAAGCAAGGTAGCCTCATCCATTTTATGCAAAACTTCGGTTGTTCCTTTACCAAACAGAATCTGACTGGCTTCTTCGGCCATTTCAAAATCTTCTTTAGAATGAACCCTAATTGTGACTTCTTTAGCAAGTGCCTTTTGCAGCAATCGCAGATGGGGAGAAAGCTGGTGTTCAGCTACTAAAGTTTCGATTTCCTCACGATTCATCAAGGTGAATATCTTCACGTATTTTTCTGCGTCTTCGTCCGAGCAGTTAAGCCAGAATTGATAAAAAGCGTAGGGAGTGGTTTTCTCCGGGTCAAGCCAGACGTTTCCTGTTTCTGTTTTTCCAAATTTACCACCATCTGCTTTGGTAATAAGCGGGCAGGTGAGCGCGAAAGCATTTTGTTCAGAACCAAGTTTTCTTCTGATAAGCTCTGTTCCAGTAATAATATTTCCCCATTGATCAGACCCTCCCATTTGTAATTTGCAATTATAATGCTGGAACAAATAAAGAAAATCATAACCCTGCACAAGTTGGTAAGTGAACTCGGTAAATGACATCCCGCTTCCACTATCGGCTGCAAGTCTTTTCTTTACCGAGTCTTTCGACATCATATAATTTACTGTAATATGCTTTCCAATATCCCGTATGAAAGCCAGAAAACTAAAGTCTTTCATCCAATCGTAATTATTTACAAGTTCAGCCTTATTGGGCGCATCCGTTTCAAAATCAAGAAATTTTGACAATTGTGTTTGTAAACAATTCTGATTATGCCGCAATGTAGGTTCATCCAGAAGATTGCGCTCCTGTGATTTACCCGAAGGATCACCAATCATACCGGTTGCACCACCTATCAGTGCAACAGGCCTGTGTCCGGCTATCTGCAGATGCTTTAACATCATAATTCCAACCAGATGGCCAATGTGTAATGAATCTGCTGTTGGATCAATTCCAACGTAAGCAGTCGTCATTTCTTTGGTAAGTTGTTCTTCTGTTCCGGGTGTCACATCGTGAATCATTCCCCTCCATCGCAATTCTTCAACAAAATTCTTATACATAGTGTTTAAGCATAAATTTCGCGCAAAGATAGGAAAAGTCACATGACCCTATTACTTCCATTGATTTTGATGATGACGAAGCCGCATGATTGACAAATTGTTGAAAAGGTCATTAAAAAGCTATATGTACATGCTTAAATCGTTTATTAGCATAGTCCACAGTTTCTGTTTTTCTATCTTTGCGGTATGATATTAATAACAGGAGCTACTGGTCTGCTAGGATCACATTTGCTTGTACAGCTAAGCAACAAAGGAATAACGATCAGAGCCATGAAACGCGCCAACTCAGATTTTGATTTGGCGAAACGGGTGTTTTCAATGTTTGCTCAGAATCCTGACAAGCAATTTGGGCAAATCGAATGGGTTAACGGCGACTTGCTGGATACTTCAAGCCTTCAGGATTTGCTCGAAGGAGTAGATGAAATATATCATTGCGCTGCAATTATTTCATTTCACCCATCACTCAAAAGACAAATGATGCATACCAATATTAACGGCACAGCCAATCTTGTTAATATGGCACTCTTAAAAGGAAATGTAAGTTTTTGCCATGTTAGTTCTATTGCTGCAATTGGAAGATCGGATAATGGTGCTGTAATTACAGAAAATTCCCTTTGGAAACACTCGAAAGATCTTTCAGCTTATTCTGTTTCGAAATATGGTGCCGAAAGAGAAGTCTGGCGTGGAATTGCTGAAGGACTTGACGCTGTAATAGTGAATCCATCCGTTATTTTAGGACCGGGTAACTGGAAAGCAGGCAGCAGTGAATTGTTCAGCCTGAGCTGGAAAGGACTGCAATTTTTCACAAATGGTGTGACGGGTTATGTGGATGTTAGAGACGTTGCTACTGCCATGATTTTGTTAATGGACGGGAAACATTTTGGGAAGCGGTTCATTCTTTCGGCTGAAAACATAAGTTATAAAGATTTATTCACATGGATTGCTGAAGATCTGGGCAAAAAACCACCTCAAATTGAAGTAAAGGCCTGGATGGGTGAAATTGCCTGGCGTCTTTTTGTAATCAAAGGACTGTTTGAAAATAAAAAACCGGCAATTACGCGTGAAACAGCTCGAACTTCCAACGCTAAAAAACATTACTCATCTGAAAGGTTACAAAAAACAGTAAATCATAAATTCATTCCCATAAGGCAAAGTATCCGGGAAATCAGTAAGGTTTTTTTAATGGAGCATTCCGAAAAGTAACCTCCCATTTCTCTTCCTACTATTACAAATCAATTTCTTGCTGGGTTATCATTTATCTTTGATACATCGTTGCAAAATTTTTCTTATTTAAACCGATTCTAAAATTGTCGATAAATTGCGATTCTCCGCTAATAAGTTATAATTTTACAACTTTAAACCTTAAGCAAATTCATTTTATGAAAAAGACTTTGTTATTGTATTGGGCCCCTGGTGGCAGTGTTGAACATGTTGCCAAAGCTATTTGTGAACAAATAGGCACTGAGAAGGTAGAAATTTCAGATGTTGCCAGTTTTGACATTCAGAAACTTGGAAACTACACCAACCTGCTTTTAGGTAGTGCAACCATAGGCGCAGAGGATTGGCGTGATGCCAATGACAACAATAAGTGGAATGAGTTTTTTGTGAAAACACAAGGAATTGATTTTTCAAATAAAAAAATTGCAGCTTTTGGTCTTGGCAATCAGATTTTATACCCCGAGCATTTTGTTGATTCATTGGGATATATGAAGGAAGAGGTTGAGAATCACGGAGGAATGCTTTTAGGGCAATGGCCTGCTGAGGATTACAAATATACAGAATCGGAAGGCGAAAAAGATGGATTTTTTTACGGGCTTGCTTTGGATGAAGATCATCAGGCTGAGTATACGTCATCACGCATCAAAGCATGGATTGAGATCCTGAAAAAAGATATGGACTTTTAATCTTTAAAAATTATACTTTAAAACGGTTTTACATTGTGAAACCGTTTTTTTCATTCATTATTTCAATCTGGGATGAGATTTTTATAGTGTTCATAACGATCCAATATCTGCTCAACAAACAAATAAGTTTCTTCTCCCCTTACGTAGCCATAATAGGATACGGGATCATTATAAAAAGTTGGCTTCGATTTGTTGCGGAGAAAAAAATCAACATTCTCAGTCCATACATTCTGATCTTTATTGTATTTGACAGCAAGACGTCGGGCATCAAGCACATGTGCTATTCCGGCATTGTAAGCGGCCAAAACAAATTTTATTCTTTCTTGGGGCAACTTCACTGTTTCGGGTATTTGTTTATCAAGATACCGTAGATAGTGACCTCCTACCCTTATATGCTCTTCAGGATAAGAAGTAGTATCAATACCAAATTGTTCCATAACAGCAGGCATTAACTGCATAAGACCAAATGCGCCCATCCAGCTGTAACTATTATGTTTAAACTCAGATTCCTGATAAATTAAGGAAGCCAGCAGTCTCCAATCCCAGTTGATTTCATTAGCCGTCTTCTTGATCATATCATCATAAGGGGAAAGTTTGCCACCTGTAAACGAATGGTATTCGCTTCTGCTTCTGTTTCGCACCTGATCACTAAAGTATTTGCTGTAAAGCAATCGGGCCTCATTTGTTGAAAGATAGCTCTTTAACCATAAATTAATTTCATTCAAAAGATCTTTATTTTCTTCTTTTTGAAGTGCCCAGGCAATTTTTTGATCAAAACTGACCGCAGTCTTAATATCAAGGTTTGGAAAGTTTCTCAATACGACGGAGGCAATATGTTCATCAGCAACTGTAAAATCAATATCACCTTTTGATACGGCAGCAATAAGCTCTTCAACATCACGCTTATCTTCAACAATATAAATACTGTCCCCGATTTCATCCGCCAAAATTTCCAGTCGCTTTTTATAAATAGAACCTGACTGAACATGTATTTCTTTACGAGCTAACTCCAGACTTGTTCTAATAAGATCTTTTTCTATTTCATCGCGTGTGTTCATCCGATTCCAGTTTTTTGGTAATCTTTGAACCAACACTTGCCTGGTTATTAAAATCGGCTCTGAAAAATCAAATCTTTTCATACGTTCTCCAGTAACAGTCATCCCAAGAGCAATAAGGTCTGATTTGCCAACGCTGAGTTCCTCTTTTGCTTTGCTCAGGTTGTTTTCGATACGCAATTCAAGCCTCACTCCCAGATGATCGGTAAAAGCTTTTAGTAGTTCGTATTGATAGCCCATGGGCTCACCACGATAAATATAATAATTTACAGTATTATAGTCGGTGATTACTTTCAGCTTTCTGGAATTCAAAACCTGATTTAAAACAGAAGGAATTTCAGGTGGCTCTTCGATATTTTCAGTTTTCTGTCTTCTTGTTTGGCATGACACTAATAATAATCCTATTAGGAGCGCAATTATAAGAGATTCTGAAGGCGCTTTTTTGATTTTCATTGATGCAATGAATTAGCAGTACTAAGTAACGAAAAAAATCAAGCTGAATTTGAAAAATTAGTATTTATTAAGAAATGGATTTCTAAAATGCTGTTCTTCAGGTAAAAAAAATAATTTTGTTAAAAAAATTAATTTGCATTTTGCTTTTTCATACTCTACTTTTGTAAGTTATAATATAAGCTTAATGAAAATAAAACAACATTTTATTCACCTAAAAATAATTCAAATGGTTAAACGCATACTAGGCTTTATTGTTTTTGGGTTGTTGTTATTATCCACAACCAATATAGCTACAGCTCAGGAACTTGCAGAGGAGTCTGTTGAAGAACCTATTGAAGAACCAAATAATTTCGGTTTAGCTGCCGGAATTAAAGCGAACTCAATGGGTTTTGGTGGCGAACTTATCTTTCAGGTCAACCCAAAATTTAACCTGAGATTAGGAGGTTCCTATTTTACCTACACAATGGACTTCGGCTCGATTAAAGAATTAAGCGAGAATGTCAATGGTGAAAGCTCAGTAAATACAGGGGGCATTTCACTTCTTGGGAACTACCA
Source organism: Bacteroidetes bacterium HGW-Bacteroidetes-1 (assembly GCA_002842755.1). Taxonomy (GTDB): domain Bacteria; phylum Bacteroidota; class Bacteroidia; order Bacteroidales; family F082; genus JALNZU01. The sequence goes on from PHDU01000033.1 coordinate 18,927, forward strand.
TCTATCGAAAAATTTCTTTTTGTCAATAGGAGGAATTTACAACCTTTTTGAAGGATCGATTTTTGGCATTCCAAAAAATTCAATAACAGTTGGCAATATTGAGGTTGAGCCTGAAGATGTCGGCAGACTGGACATTAACATTAAACCAGGTATGCTCGTTTCGCCTTATGCCGGACTGGGCTTTGGACGAACCATCTCAAAAAACAAAGTTGTTTCATTTGCAGTCGAAATTGGAGCCACCTATTGGGATGCCCCAAAAGTGAGTTTCACAACAACCGGTATGCTAACCCCTACATCTTCTCCCGAACAACAAAAGCAGTTGGAAGAAAATATGTCATGGTTCACCATATATCCCTTGGTAAGTTTTCAAATAGGATTCAGAATATTATAACAAAGCGTCATGAAAAAAAATACAATTTTAATTTTCGCAAGCATTTTGCTACTCGGAGTTATTTCTTTTTTTGGGGTAATTTCGTGTAAAAAGATTACCAGTCCCACAGATAATTTGCAACTTATTGTGGATTATAATGTGATTAAAACTACAATAGATGTGCATCTTTATGATGTAACAACAGGGCAATTAATCCCAAATCCAACAAAAGGCAAAGGATCAATTATCATCACAGGTCAGGATAAATCAGCGGTTATTGATATGATGGGTATTGCTCCTGAAAACAAATCGATCGCAATAAACAGAGGTGTTGCAAGTATGGCACTTCAGCCAAAAAGTACTTATACGCCCTCTCATAGCAAAATGATTTCATTCAATATTGTTGCAAAAATGCCCGGATACCTTACAACAACAAAACAGGTCCATCTTACTGAGATTGGCCGTAATTTTGTCAGGGTTAACATGATTCCGTTAGACTCTCCTCCTGAAGGTGTCACAGTAGGCCGAGTAAGTGGTGCAGCCACGGCTCAAAATGGCAGGGTATCAGCACCTGCAACGATTGAATTACCCAATGGCAGATCGTCACTTCATATACCTGAAGGAATTCTTTTAAGAGACACTGCAGGAAATAATTTGTCAGGAAGCCTTGATGTTAAGATCATTCATTTTGACAACATAAGTCAGGATGCCCTTTCTGCCTTTCCAGGAGGATTAACTCCTACCGTTGAGCGTACCAGTGGAGCTAATGAATCCGGCATGTTTTATTCTGCAGGTTTTATAGCTATTGAAATTACCGATCCGAACGGGAGGCAGGCTTCATCGCTTGCAGAAGGAAAAATGGAGCTTATATCGCGGGTAAGTCCTCAAACTTATAACCCAAACACACAAACTTCTATCAAGGCTGGAGATATAATTCCTTTTTGGAGTCTGGATGAAAACACTGGCTCATGGAAAGAAGAAGGAACTGCTACCGTATTGGAGAAAAACGGATTCCTTCAATTTGAAAAACAGCTGAATCACCTTTCCTATTACAACTTCGACTGGTTTTTGGGTGGTACATGTATTAGCGGTCGGCCTTTTATTTTTAATACCACTCCTGCTGTTACAGGGTCATTCCTTATGAAAGGAAATGTTTTTCGTCAGTCGGACAACACCTTTATTAACACCATCCTGATGTGGGTTGATGGCAACGAGCCTGTGTATACGGCCAACGCACCACAAGGTGTTCCTGTCAGAATTGAATGGGATACTGAAAACTCGGGTTTTATAAGTGTTGCACCAAATTCACAACCTACTTACGTTGATGATTTATGTGGCCAAAGCCCAATAAATGTTGACCTTATTACAAGCAATAGCAGCGAATTTACGACTATTTCTGTAAATATTTCTTTGAAATGTGCCAGCCAGCCAGATGTTGTAATTTACCCGCCAGACCTGACGCTTTATTGTCAAAATATGAATGGAGGAGACATAATAACTTTTGGTTTGACTTCTGGGGTAGCTTCAATACCTGGCATAAAAATAGGAGACACCTATGAAGTATGGTTCAGTTATGACGGCGTTGAATATAATCGCCAGATTTTAGTAACACAAAACTCTTATTCTTTCATCGACTTTGAAATTCCAGCCGATGTTTGTACAGAAGTGTTCGGTTATTAGTTCATCTTTTATGCGAATAAATTACTCATAATGATAATAGCTGCAAATTGCAGCTATTATCATTATGTACATGCACCTTATACAGTAACATCTCTGAGCTTCACTAAAAATCTCCAATATACAACCCCTCAGGCAACTTTCCTGTACCGCCATACCGCCAGACTAAAAATTACGAAGGCATAAACAACCAAAGCATAAAATTGGTCAGCAAAGTCTGAAAAAGAACTTCCTTTGAGCATAATCATTCGGTTGATCTGAATAAAATAAGCGATGGGGTTTATCCTGTTCAACCACTGGGCCCAATCAGGCATGCTTTCAGCCGGAGTAAAGAGACCGCTCATCAGGATAAAGATTACCAGAAAAAACCATGAAACAAACATTGCCTGCTGCATGGTTTCAGTAATGGTTGAAACAAGCAATCCAAAACCCAAAACAACCAAAAGATAAACTGATGCTACTCCGAGAAGTAAAGGCAGGCTTCCTACAATATGAATATTAAATACCAACGCAGCAAAACCAAGCCCAAACAATAATTCAAACATCGCAATAAACCAGAAAGGCAAAAGTTTTCCGATCATGAACTGGTATTTTTTGATAGGTGTAACATTGATTTGTTCTATCGTGCCAAATTCTTTTTCCTTTACAATATTCATCCCTGAAAGAAACATCCCAATCAAGGTTACGAGCAAAACTAAAATGCCAGGAACCATATAGGTCTTATAATCCAATTGGGGATTATACCAATGACGCACTTCAATATGTATCGGCATCACTTTGGGCAGATTGGGATACATTTCCTTTTGGACTTCCTTGCCAAAATCGTTGATGATAGCAAGTGCATATGCATTCATCAAACTAGCTGCACTTCCATTAATGGCATTGGTAACTAAAAGTAATCCTGCTTTTTCTGATCGACCAATATGGTAGTCAAGATCAGATTCAATAACGAGTATCTGATCAGCCTTGCTCCTTTTAAGCATCTCCATTCCCTCGTCATAAGTTATTAAACCGTCAACCATTGAAAAAAATGGAGATCCTTCAAATTTGCGATTCAAACTACGCGAAGAAACAGAATGATCCTGATCAATTATTGCAAGACGTGTGTTTTTCAATTCAAAAGTGGCAGTATAGGATAAAATAAGCAACTGCACCATTGGTACCACAAGAATGATAGGCAGCATGGTACGGTCACGAAAAATTTGTCTGAATTCCTTTTGTAAAATAAACAAGATTGTTCTCATGTGCAGGTTGTTATCAGGCCAAACGAATCTTAAATTTTTTCGCACTTAGAAATACGAATGCCGACATCATTCCGGCCAGAATAATTGTTTCCTTCCAGAAATAGGCAATCCCAAGACCCTTGAGCATAATGCTTTTCACGATGATTATAAACCACTTGCTGGGCATAATATTACTCAACAACTGAAGTGGAACAGGCATGTTTTCAATCGGAAAGATAAATCCTGAAAGCAATATGGTTGGCAGCATAAGAACAAACATTGAAAGAAGCATAGCCGTTTGTTGCGTATTGCTGATCGTTGAAATAAAAATTCCCATTGACAATGCCATAATAATGAACAACATGCTTTCAGAAAGCAACAAAATCATGCTCCCATTCATGGGCATATGGAATACTGTTGCTGCAAGAAAAAGAATAACCAACGCATTGACAAATGATAGCAATATATAAGGTATTACTTTTCCAATGATGATTTGCAGAGGCTTTAAATGTGAAACAAGTAAAACTTCCATTGTACCCATTTCTTTTTCTCGTGCAATAGAAATGGAAGTCATCATGGCTGAAATAAGCATAAGTAAAATGGTGATCGTGCCCGGAACAAACATAAAAACTCCCTTTAGTTCTGGATTGTAGAGCATTGAGGTTTGTGTACTTAAGTTGACAGGCAAGGGTCGGATCGAACTAAATTCACCGACATAATCCATAAGTATTGCAGAAGTGTAGCTGGCAAGCAAGTTTGCGCTATTCGGATCTGATGCATCAGTAATGATCTGTACTTTTGCTGTATGATTTTTTGAGATTTTTTGCGCAAAATCAGGTTCAAAAACAATCACTTCTTTCACTTCTCCATTTTGAAAAACAGATGCTATCTGATCGCTTGACTCCAACTGCTTATTCAGTTGAAAATATCCTGACGCGAGCATCTTAGCGGTAATAGCAGTTGTTACATTGTCTTTGGAATGGTCTAGAATTGCAATTTGTGCATTATTGATTTCGTTGGTTATTGCAAAACCAAATAGCAGCACCTGAACAATCGGCATTCCAAAAAGGATAAGCATTGTCCGCCGATCACGAAAAATATGCAAAAATTCCTTTACAATAAAACCCTTCATCATCACTTCATGAATTTAATCAATTGCAAATTAATTCCGTTGTACGCACAATGCTATCCATTATTTAAATTTTGCTTTCGGGCGAGTTTAATAAACACCTCATTCATGGATGAAACTCCTTGTTGTTCTCTGAGATTCTTGGGAGTATCCAAAGCTTCGATTCGGCCATCAACCATAATAGAAACCCTCTCACAATACTCTGCTTCATCCATATAATGCGTTGTTACAAAGACAGTAATGCCATTGTTGGCGGCTTCATAAATCATTTCCCAAAATTGCCGTCGTGTTATTGGATCGACTCCACCCGTTGGTTCATCCAAAAATACGATGAGAGGCCTGTGAATCATAGCTACTGAGAAAGCCAGTTTTTGCTTCCATCCGAGCGGAATTTCATTTAATGTTTTGTTTTTTATTCCTGACATTTGCAACTTATCCAGCATTTCAGCAGTACGCTCACGAATTACGATATTTGACAGGCCATAGATACCGCCATAAAACTGAAAGTTTTCCTTTACTGTAAGATCTTCATACATTGAAAACTTTTGGCTCATGTACCCAATCTGCTTTTTTATTTGATCAGTTTGCCTGTACACATCAAAACCAGCAACGGAAATTTGTCCTGAAGTTGGGGTCATTAGCCCACAGAGAATTTTTATTGCAGTAGTTTTTCCGGCTCCGTTAGCCCCTAAAAACCCGAATATTTCACCTTGCGCAACATCGAAATTCAGATTGTCGTTGGCAATAAAATTACCAAAACGTTTCACCAGGTTTTGAACTTGAATAACAGGAGGACGTTGCTTTGTTATCATAGCTTAGGCGTTATTTTCCATTTTCATCAGCAGAATAAAACAATCTTCAATAGTCGGTAATACTGGTTCAACAACAACATTATGATGGCCCTGCGCTATAAGATTGTTTGCGATGCTTTGACTGGTTTCCTCTTTATTGTGGCTTGTGAAATGAATGGTATCACCAAAACGAAACGCTGCATGGGTGTTTTCCAGCTGAAGCAAATCACCAAGAAGTTTAAACATAGTATCAGACCGAATGGAAAAAAGGGCATGGCCAAATTCAGCAGTAATTTGTTGAGGAGTATTAATTTTTAATACACTTCCTTTTTGCATCAAAGCTACCCTATCGCACAATGCAGCTTCATCCATATAGGGTGTTGAAACGACCACAGTAATTCCCTTTTCCTTTAGGTTCTTAAGCATTTCCCAAAATTCCTGCCTTGAGACGGCATCTACGCCTGTTGTAGGCTCGTCTAACAAAAGAACTTTTGGTTGATGTATCAAAGCACATGAAAGGGCCAGTTTCTGTTTCATGCCTCCCGACAATTTTCCAGCACGGCGATTTTTGAAGGGCTCAATATGTTGATAAATATCTTGTACAAGATGATAGTTCTCCTGTAATGTTGTACCATGGATACCCGCAAAAAAATTTAAATTCTCTTCAACTGAGAGGTCTTGGTACAAAGAAAACTTTCCAGGCATATAACCGATCTGTTTTCTAATTTCCTTGTAACCTGAGACGGTATCATAACCCAGTACTTCTGCACTACCACTATCGGGTAGCAGTAAAGTAGCCAGTAGACGAAAAAGTGTGGTTTTACCGGCTCCATCGGGGCCAATAAAACCAAACAATTCACCTTTAGCAATGTCAACACTTAATGCTTTAAGTGCTTTTTCGTTGCCATAAGATTTTGTCAGACCCTCAATATGGATGTGAGGATTGATCAAAATATCTTACTTTACTCTTGTCCAGTAAGTAGTTCTTCCAAGAAGAGAAATACCGATATAGCCTCTGATCTTTAGCTTGTCTTTACTATCAAAAGCCATATAACTGCTGTAGGTTTTTCCGCTTTTAGGGTCATAAATCTCACCACCTGTCCATTCGCTTTTTCCATCAAAAGTAAATCCTGAAAGTATTTCCAGTCCAAGTGTGGGTCTTGATTTTAAAGAAGCATCAGGATTGTGTTTGTCGGTTTTAGCCTTACCCGTATCCGGATCAATTGGTTCTTTGATCCATACAATTTTACCATAGACTTTTCCATTGCGTTTAAACATCTCCACATGAGCATCCTCATCCTGATTAAGCCACACGCCTATGACGTCATCTGCTTTCTGTTGGGAAAAAACTTCCATTGAGGGCATTACAAAAAATAAGCCTAGCAAAAAAACAATTGTTTTCATTTTCATTACATTAATTTTTAAAGGGTTTATTGATAATTCTGATTTCTCCAGGCATTCCGATTTTAAGATTTCCATCATTTACTACAGTGACTTTCATTGCATAAACTAAATCTACCCGCTCTTCTTTTGTTTGTATTGTTTTAGGTGTAAACTCAGCTGATGAAGAAATCCAACTGATAATGCCTTTCAAAATTTTATTTTCAGTTTTTGTTTTATCTATTAATACATCAACTTCCTGCCCAACACTAAAATTTACAAGTTGCAATCCACTCACATATACCTTTAGATCCAACTCACTTACATCAGCAATTTTATACAAGGACTTGCCAAATGTAACGACTTCTCCCGACATTGCAAATTTTGTCAGCACTATTCCCTCTATAGGATTTATTATGAAACACTTGCGCAATTGTTCATTGAGTTGGTTTACTTGAGATAGTACAGCTTTAGCTTCTGCATGGATGCTTTCTGTTTGAGATCTTGTTGCTTCAATCTGTTTTTTAGCAAGTGAAAAGGCCCCATTTATGTCGTCCATTTGTTTTAATGTAGCGGCTCCGTCCTTAAAAAGCATTTCAATGCGGTTTTTATCGATCAAAATATTATCAAGCTGTTGCTGATGTACCCTTAATTGAGCATTAATACTATTGAGCTTTGTAAGTACAGCCTCATGCTGACTTAGAACCTGTAGTTTTTTAAGGTAAAGCTCTGTTGAGTCAACCAATCCAACTACTTCATTCAGTTTAAGCTGATCTCCCTCGTTCATATTTAAATATAAAAGTTGTCCGTTTGACATGGATGAAACTGATACTTCCTTTGCCTCAAAATTTCCATAAGCATCAGATTGTTCATTATTTTTACTGCACGAAGCAGAAAGAAACAGCATGAATAATCCAAAGAAACTGATTTGAAATATTTTCTTATTCATAAAAAGATATTTTTCCGGTTATAAACATGAGTTCTGTTTTGGCGTTGATCAACTTAATGCGATTGGTTTCGAGCATCATATGTGCTCTTACAAGCTTCTCCATTTCCTGAAGATATGCTGCAGAAGTGAGAGAACCTGCCAAAAGGGCTGATTTTGAACTGGCCGTAACTTCTTGCTGTAAAGATACGATCTGATGATCATTTTCAAGCAACTGACTCATTTTCTGTATTTCAGAAAGCTGAGATTTATAGGCAGCACGTATTTTTGTATCAAAATACTCCTTATTGGTTCCTACAATTTCCGATTGAAGATCCAGTTGCTGTTTCTCTCGTGAAGCAGTATTCCAGTCCCATATTTTATAATTGAAGCGTAAACCTACCATATAATAATCATCGAAAGTATCATCAAGCATATTGTAGCCGGGTCGGCCATATCCTGCCTGAGCAAATGCCAGAATAACAGGTTTTCGTTTCGCATGAATCAATTGCTTTTGTATGCTTACTTTTTCCTGTTGTTTAGTCATAGATAACCACTCAGGTCGTTCATTAACAAAGTCAGTCGGAAAATAATCAATTAAAGGAATAGCCAGACTATCAGCCAAAGATATATCCATTTTAGTATATTCAGAAAGCATAATCAGAGTGGATTGGATACCAGCAATGATTTCAATTTTTTGTTGTTTGAGCTGAAGTTGTTCAGCCTGCAAACTTTTCAACTCTGAGGGCAGTATGCTGCCATGTTCGACAGCTGATCTCAAATCAAAAATAATTGCATCCAGACCACGAATCATAGAGTTCAAAACATTCTCCTGCTGACGAAGTAATAATGTCCTGAAATATAATTTTGAAATCATTTCTAAATAGCTGTTTTCCTGTTCCTTAATGTTTGATTTCCGAATATCTAAATTATTAGCCTCCAATGCTTTCGCCTCACCTACAACACCGCCATCATAAATCATCTGTGTTAAGTCAAGATTGAGTTTATACCAATCTTTTGAAAGTTCAGGAGTTGAAAATCCAGGTAAACTAATGCCCAACTGAGTTACATCAGATTGATAGCTTACCTGACCATTTATCTGTAATATTGGCCAATAAGTTGCGCTAAGATTATCTATTGCCAATTCAGTACTGTTCGCAAGAAGTGCATGTTGCCTTGAAAGAGGATAATTGCTCATCGCACTATCTACTATCTGCGATAGAAAGAAAATTTTAGGCCTTGATGTTTGCGACTGAACTGCAACTGACAGCAATAGGAAGTAAGTCAATAAAAAAAACGGCCCCTTTTTCATATCATATTTTTTGGTATACGAATCGCTCGTAAAATGAATTGTACTATTTCTTCACCTCTGCCTTCATTAAACCTTGAATAATCCTCAATGTTCTGATTAAAAATAAACGTTTTAATGATTGGTCTTGCAACAAAAGGAAAAACAATGAGTGAAATAATATTCACTATTAGATGTTCGGGTTTGATGGCTATAATCTCACCATTCTCAACTTCAGTCGCAATCAGTTTTTTGATAGCACTCATCGGAACTTTCTGTTGTTCGAATAGCGTGATTATGCGTGAAGAATCACGGTTAAGCTCCTGCAATATAAATTGAGGGAGATAAGGCATCTGATCAAGAAGATGAAGATAAGCATGCACAAAAGCCCTTAAAAATTCGCTAAATGTCAGGCTATTTAAAAGTGAACCTGTAAAGCTTTGCTTGATAAGTTGAAAGGCATCTGAAAAAATTTGTTCAAACAGTTTTTCTTTGGTTCTGAAATAATAATGAAGCAAGGCTTTATTGATACCAGCTTCATCTGCAATTTCCTGCATGCGTGCACTCATAAAACCTTTTTGTAAAAAAACTTTCCTTGCTGCAAGTAAAATATTTTCTTCAGTACTCATGTCAATTTTTCAAATTGGTTTAACCAGTTGGTTAAACCAATCGGACAAAAATAAAACAATTCACAATAATGTCAACCATTTTTGTAATTTTGTCAAAAATAAATCCATCCATGAAAAAATTGCATTTTACGTTTGCCATGTTTAGTGTTTTGATACTGGTTTTGCTTTTGAGTTGCAGCAGTAGCGGAAACAAAATGCTTGGTCTTTGGAAAGTGTCTGATGTTAAGACGCAATTCGATGAAACAAGAGTTAATCCACAGACTCTGTTGCAAGTTGTTGAACTTGAAAAGCAGACCATGCTCAAGTTTGTTGACGACACAACACTGAACATTATTATGGGTGAAAAAACATTCAAGTCGTTTTGGAACCTAGATGAAACAAGCGGAAAACTGACCTACAGTTTTGAGGACTCCCCTTTAAGCACATATGATCTGGGTGTTTATAAAGACGGCTCAATTGTAGCAGAATCAACGACAGCTGTTGGAACAATTGTCGTAACCTATCAAAAAACGAAGTAGGTTTTCTACTTCGATAGAGAATTAAAATGAATTATATTTTACTATTTGTATTATTCTTCAATTTCCAGACTATAAAGAATTGCTTCTAATTGCCTCAGATGATCTCGTTTAGGTTTATTGGGGGCATACACATAGCCTTCAAGTGTTAAAAGTCTGCTGTTTCGCTGATCTATAATTGTATAGGACACAAACGGTCCAGCCATAAAATCGCCTTCAACATTCCAAACCCCTCTTGTTTCAACAGCAAAATCCGTTATGAAATGTATTGTGTTTTTAACTTGTGGTAGAATAAATTCTTTGTCTGTTGACATAAATGATCCCGCACTCGGACCAGGAATATGCTGCTTAACAACAGAATCGCGAACACGAATTACTTGTTGTGGGGTAAGCGCAAGAGTGTCACGATAAGGTATGCTATAAAAAATCAGTGCCTGACTGAAATCATTGGTTTCCTTTCTGACCCACAAAAAATTTGTCTCGTCTTTAGCAACATAAAAACCTTCAGGGACGATTAACTTCACGCCAAATTTTTTCTGAATAGGTTCCATCACTTTCAATTTAGCTGTTGGCTTGAAAATATTCATCAGCCGTTCGCGCTCCGAACGATCGAAAAGTATTTTAAAACCTTCCTTATTTGCATCAAAAGCTTCCATCCAGGAGATGGTATCAGGAGCGGTTATTTTTATCACACGCTGCGGTTTAGACCAAAGATCACTGCGTGTTTCTACAACAGCTTTGTCAAGTTTAGGATCGATTTCAACAACAATCAGATTACGGTGCTTTTTGAACATTTCCGATAAATTAACAACATTGATATTTGTCAACTTAAATATTGGTTCACTTTGTGGCAACCCATATTGATCCTGTTCAAAATAGGCACGTAAGGCCTCCCCTTCACTTCCTTGCCATTGCTTTAGATTTTGAGTTACAACAAGAATTTCAGAAGTTGCTCCTACTGATCGAGCAATACGTTGCTGCGGCTCATTACAAGATAAAAGAAGGATACCCGAAAAAAATAAAAAATATAACCGGAGATTTTTCATGGATAAGTGATCGTTTAAAAGAACAAATATGAAGCATTAATGAATGTATTCTTAATCAATTGCAATGAAATGCACAAAGATAAGGTGCTGTTTTAAAGAATCAAAGATCAATCTAATCTATCCTCTATTAAATTTGCAATCTTGTAATAGGGTTTAGGTCACAGATGCAATACGCAATTTTTGACCTGGTTTAATTTGAGATTTACTATTTAAATTGTTCATTTTCTTGATCTGCTCAACAGTTACACCATCGTATTTTCTGGCAATATCCCAAAGTGTATCACCTGATTTCACAGTATAAGTAATGTATTTACCATTTGAACTTGCTTGACTCGAAGCCTGTTGTTCAGGAGGATAAACCCTGAGCTTCTGTCCAATATTGATTGTCGAGCCTTTGATATTATTCCACTCTCGTAGGTCCGTCACACTACATTTGTATTTTGAAGCTATTAATCCTAAAGTTTCACCTCCCTTAACTGAATGAAAGACGGACTGGGTTGACCTTGCTACCGGAGTTTCTCCCGGCTGATTGACAGGTGTTCCAGAGCTAAACACCACAAGCTTTTGACCGACCTGCAGCTTGGTTGACCGCATATTATTCCAGCTCTGCAATTGTTTTACCGAAACCCTGTATTTATTTGCTATCAATCCAAGATTCTCACCTCTTCTTACTGTATGAACGGTCCGGTCACTAACCTTCTTTACCTCTGCAAGAATGGTTTCTTTTTCGATGCCTTTTTTAGTTTTATAGGCATATAATTCTTGTTCGTTATTTAAGTAAGAACCAATAAATCCGTTTGGAATACGCAAAATGTAAGGATTTTCCTTTGATGCTGGAATAATATCTCCTTTGAATTGAGGATTGAAAAAACGCAGGTCTGCCATTGGTATTCCAAGCATTTCATTCAGTTGATAAAAAGATAAAGGCTCACTTACAGTAACAGTATCAGTCCCAACCATAATCATACCTGGATGCACCGGGTAAAGATTGTGCTCAGCTGAGTAATTCATAACATAATTGACTGCAATGAAAGCCGGAACATAACCCCTTGTTTCACGGGGTAAATATTGCCAAATGGCCCAATAATCTTTTACTCCTCCAGCTCTTCTGATTGCGCGGTTAACATTGCCTGCACCAGCGTTGTAGGCAGCAAGTACCAAAAACCAGTCTTCGTAAATATTGTACAAGTCGAGCATGTGCTGACAAGCGGCTTCAGTAGATTTATAGGGATCAAAACGATCATCAACAAGTGATGTAACTTTCAGATTATATACTTTTCCTGTTCCATACATAAACTGCCATAAGCCTTTTGCTCCCATATGTGATCCTGCTGTTGGGTTAAGTGCCGATTCAACCATGGCAAGATATTTCATTTCCAATGGAATATTGTAGCGATCAAGCAGTTCTTCAAACATGGGAAAATAAACATAAGAAAGGCCAAGCATTCTGCTGGTCAGACCTCTTTTTCGAATCGAATAGAGATTGATAAAATCTTTTACATGGTTGTTAAATACCAAGGGAATAGGAGTTTCTCTATCCAGATTTTGGATTCGCACGCGGTAGATGCTATCCGAAAAATTAGGAATTTCTAAAGCATCGTAACCATACCGGTTTAAAACTGTTGTATCAAACACCCTTAAACTATCATTGAAATAGGTAATTTGAAATAAGCTGTCAAGCATTTTCACAATTGGCGAGTCATCAGCAAAGGCCTGCTTACTTTGCTCATCAAGAAATTCGGTTGAGATGGGAAGATTCGTATCAGCGGTAACAATAATCGTTGTATCTCCAAGTAATTCTTCTACCTCTGACTGCGATTTGACATTTCCAGCCAGGACAATAAGAAAACAAAAAACAGCCAGTTTAAATTTGGTCATTCAATAATAAAACTTATAAAAAAATTAATACCAATGTGAAAGTAGCTTACCTACAAAAGTAATCATACATAAAAAAAAGCATAACGTAAAATAATGCCTACTTGTTGTTAAAACACATATCAGAAATATAAAAAATGATTCATGGCAAGGCAACAAAACTTCAGTCTTTCTTCTCCTGATTTTCCGTTCCTTTTTGATCCTCACCACTAATACCATCTTTAAATTCTTTAACACCACGGCCAATACCGCGCATCAATTCAGGTATTTTTTTTCCACCAAATAAAAGTACAATGACTAATATAATGATAAGCACCTGCGGTGCTCCAATCATTCCTAAGATAATTAAGGATAGCATAGTTCAATTTTTTTTTAAATACACGGCAAATATACAACAAAAAATAGGTCTCAGATAAATGGTCTTTCATACCTTTGAGCGCTTAAACAAATAATTGTCACTATTAATGGTAAGAAGACCTGTTCTATGAAAAAAAAATACCTTTTATTCCTTTTACCTTTCATCCTTATGCACCCGTTTCTTTTCGGGCAGTGGACACAAGATGCTAAACCTGATTACCGAAAACTTCATTATCTTTCTCAGGAAGAGATGCTTACTCCGGTTCGTACACACGTTGATTTTACGGAAACTCCACCACCACCAGGCCAGGTTCGCATGGTGGCTGAATTTGAACCTGCTCAGGCGGTTTTAATCCGATATCAGTTTGGTATTCCCTTTAGTCTTATAAGAGAAATGGCAAGTGATATACAGGTTATTACCCTTGTTTCGAGTACAAGTCAGGCCAATCAGGTGCTTGGTCAATATCAGAACAACAACATTAACACTGCCAATTGCACCTTTTTAATAGCTCCTTCTGATTCATATTGGACGCGAGATTATGGCCCCTGGTTTATTTTTGACGGCAACAATCAACCTGGTATTGTTGACTTTCCTTATAACAGACCTCGTCCAAACGACAACAACGTTCCACCGAAAGTGGCAGAACATCTGGGTATTTCTCTGTATGGCATGAATGTGACTCACACAGGTGGAAACATCATGGTTGACGGTTTGGGAATTGGCTCATCAACTGATTTGGTTTACGATGAAAGCAGTCAAACTCCGGCACAAATTGCGCAAAAGATGAGTGACTATCTTGGCCTTTCGCGCTACGATGTAATGGAAGATCCACTTGGTGATTATATCAAACATATTGATTGCTGGGGAAAATATCTTGCTCCTGACAAAATCCTGATCGGACAAGTAGCTTCCAATGACCCCCGTTATAGTGATTATGAAGCTGTAGCCAACTATTTTGCTTCTACACCAAGTTCTTATGGGTATCCCTATAAGGTTTACAGGGTTTTTACACCGGGCGGAAATCCAGCAACACCTTATACAAATTCGCTTATTTTGAACAACAAAGTTTTTGTTCCCATCACAGGAAGTCAATATGACAATGCTGCATTGGCTGTTTATGAGCAGGCAATGCCAGGTTATCAAATTGTTCCCATCCAATATAGCAGTTGGGTGAATACGGATGCGCTTCATTGCCGCACGCATGAAATAGCTGATCTGGAAATGCTCTTTGTAGATCACAGACCGACGTACGGGACAATTGAGTGGCAGGATTCAATTTCTATATCAGCAAAAATTATTCCTTATTCCGGAGAGGAATTACTATCAGACTCGCTTTTAATTCATTACGCCATCAATGGACAACCGTTTGAGACCTCACCTCTTTCTCAATCTTTAGGCGAGATTTATACTGGTTTTATTAAAAATTATGGAAGCTTCGATACCATCCGTTACTTCTTAACTTCAGTTGATGCTTCAGGAAAAAGAATAAAACATCCATATATGGGAGCGCTTGATCCTCACATATTCATACTGGGAGAACAGACATTAACTGACATAACCATCAATCCAGATACGCTTTATTTTATAAATGAATTTAATGCTTCTTTTGTGATAAAAAACTCAACCGCAAATGAGGTATTAATAAATCAAATGGATGTTGATTTTGAGCTGGCCACGCTTCCTGAGTTACCATCTTTCCCATATGTTCTTGCTCCCGGAGACTCGCTGGTTGTGCCTGTAGAAGTTATTCCCGGTGTAATGACACTAAATCCTGATTATGTATTCATCGAAGCAATTGTGAACATTGAAACGAATATCAGTACAAAAAATGTCACACTTTTGATCAATGAGCAGTTGATTAGTCAAAATCAAGAATCTTCAGTTGCAGCAGTAAATATCTTTCCAAATCCTTTTACTTCTGAAGTATCATTCTCTTTTGGCTCATCGTCGAATAATGAGTTAGAATTATTGATTTTTGATACAAATGGACAGCTTGTTTATAAGTATCAAAACCAGACAAACAACAAGGTTTCAAACCATATTATTTGGAACGGAAACAATAACGGTGGACAAAAAGTTCGTGAAGGCATTTATTTCTATCAAATCAAGATGGGGAAGGAAGTCTATACCGGAAAAATTGTTCGCATGTAAAAGTGTATCTCCAAAAGAAAAAAGATGGGTTATGTTAAATCCGTCTTTTTTTTAAACTAAAATTTGCGACAAATAAACTGCAGCTGCCATGGCAACTATTACAATCCAAAATGTAAGTGTTGAAGGAAGATCATCCTTCTCGGGCTGATAATCAAAATCGCTTTTGCTCATATTTGTTACTTTTGACATTACAAAAATAATCTATCCAGCCTTAAAACAGTTAAAAAAACCTTTTACTTTTTGAAATAAGGCAAACGAGGTAATCTTTTTCCATTCTCAAAGAAAACAATAAAGGCATCTTTAACACCATTTTCCGATCGTATTAAGTTGCGCCGACTGGCAGCTTCTTCATAGCTATTATAAGATCCGACAGAATAGATATACATTCCATTATAAACATCTTCTTTAATTTCAGATGATTGAAGACGAAAATGCAAAGCAAGCCTTTCAATTTCTACTTTTTTGCCACCAGCCGCAAATATCTGTACACGATATTCTCTGTTCATAGATTGAACTGAAACAGGAAATGCCTCCTTCTCAATTACCAACTGTAAAGTAGTATCCACCATAGTAACTTCAGTAATTATGCTTAAATCTTTAACAATTTGTTGTTTTTCCTCAACAGCAGAATCATTCTCAACTATTTTGTTCAATAAATACTGATCATCCTTTTTTTCCGCTACTTCCTTCTCTTTTAAATTAGGTTTCGAGGCATCAGGTGCACGAGATTTCTTACCTTGCGATTTGTCGAATTTAAACCTAATACCAAATGTTGCATAGTTGTACATGTCGTATTTTGAACCTGATTGTTTAAGGTCAAGCATATCAGAATTAAGAATGCGGTTAGCCATTTCAAAACGAATCGCCCAATTTGAATGGACAGGAAACTCAATACCAAAACCGCCAAATAGCATTCCTTCAAGCGTGCGTCCACCAATTCCTCGTCCATTTCCAAATCCGCTTTTAGCAAGTGTCTTACCATCAATGAGTTGATACAATATTGAATTGAAATTAATCAGTCCACCGCCAGCAACAAGGTAAAAATCTGCTAAACGATCGCTTTTAAATGAAGTTAGTAAGTTTATGGGATAAATTTGAAGCACAAGATTCCCTTCAAAAATCTCTGACTGAAAATGAATATCATGCAATCGACTTGTTCCTAACACATGTGAATAATCTGTCTCAATGCGAAGGCCTAAAACTGATGAAAAACGTCTTCCAAACCCAATAGAACCGACATAACGAAGTTCACTTCTGTTTGACAATGACGGTAAAACTGGATTTTGTTTTACATCTCCCAGAAATACGGATGTTCCACCAGAAACAGTCAAATGCCATTCAGGATTGAAAGCATTAATTCTGTCGCTGTTATTACTATAATCTATTTTCTGGGAATAGACAACACCGTAGAATAAAATAAACACAAGCAATATCTGGAATCGCAACAATCGATTAATCATTTCTTTTCAAATTAGGCCACTAAAATATTGTAATAATGAATGATATCATAATTTAACTAAAATAATTGTGAAGGTGCACTTTAAAATTTTATAAAATATAGCGGTTCTGTTTAATATTAATGTGGGATTTTGTATCTTAGCACAATAATTAGAAATGAGTCATGGATACTAAACAGATATTAGCCGGCTTAAGCCCTCAGG
>PHDU01000034.1 GCA_002842755.1 Bacteroidetes bacterium HGW-Bacteroidetes-1
AAACAAAACCTAAATATTGAACGAAATGATTTCCATGGCGAATGGAACTACAAAATATCACCTAAATTGTAAATGTTATTTATTGACAACTCCTTAGGCAACGTGCGGACGGTGATGCAGACCATGGTGGGCCCGGGCAGCAGCACACTTACCCAGTCCAACGACTACTATCCCTTTGGCATGGCTTTTACAAAAAATGCCGCCGACAGCGAAGAAGAAAGCTTTGCGCGTGAAAACAAATACAAATACAACGGCAAAGAAGAACAACCCATGCCTGGGAAATGGTTGGATTACGGGGCACGGTTTTATGATGCGCAGCTGGGGAGGTGGCATTCGGTGGATCCGCATGCTGAGAATTATTACACCACCAGTTCTTATGCTTATGTGACAAATAGTCCTTTGATTTATCTAGATCCAGATGGTCGAGATAAATATAAGTTTTTTGCAAAATTCACTCTTACGCAGGGGAAAGTTGGAATTAAAGGCCGTGCTGCAGATATTGGTATTGGCGGAACTTTTGCTCCATTTGGAGCAAGAGAACTATCTGGTGAAGTTTCAACGACTTTAAATAATAGTAATGGGAATGTAATTTTTGGTATATCAGGAGAATATGCTGATGTATCAAAAGGATCAGCCAGTGGTACAATAGCTTTATATTCTGGCTCAGATACTGAGAAAGACATCACAACTCACTCTTGGGATAGTTCTGAAGGTGGTCAAACTAAGAAGCAAACAGAAAAGGAAACCACTGTAAGTGCAGTTATGTTTGGAAAAAAGACAAAAGACATTAAAGTAAAAGACTCAAATGGTCAAAAAACTGAAACTAAAAGAGAAGAAGTTAACACATTGAAAGCAGATGTTTCCTTAGAAATTAATTTATTATTTATTGGATTTGAACTAAATTTTGGTGCTCATGCAGAAACAGAAACTAAGTAAGCTTGGAGAAAGAATAATTAAAGTAGGTGTTTTTTTTAATCTACTTCTATTTATAGCTGCTGCTATACTATTAATAACAGGTGAATTCTTTGGTCATTCACCTTGGATGATTGGCTATATGTTTTTAGCAATACCAGTTTTTATTTATTGGGTCTATTTGTTATTTTGGTGGTATAAGAATGATGGAAATATCAATCACTTTTTGGGATTGTTTTTTCTAATGAGTTTTTATTCTTTATACTACGGAATTAAGGTCTTGAAAAAGAAAAATGAATAGTAATTACTATTAATTTTATATCATGCAAACACTTAGAAACTCCGTTCAACTCACCGGACATGCAGGCATCGACCCTGAAGTAAAAACCATTGGAAAAGATCGCAAAATGGCGCGTTTTACCCTTGCAACAAATGATTATTATACCAATGAAAAAGGCGAACGCAAGGAAGATACGCAATGGCACAGGCTTGTTGCCTGGGGCAAGACCGCTGAAATTGTTGAAA
Organism: Bacteroidetes bacterium HGW-Bacteroidetes-1; assembly: GCA_002842755.1. Classification (GTDB taxonomy): domain Bacteria; phylum Bacteroidota; class Bacteroidia; order Bacteroidales; family F082; genus JALNZU01. The sequence goes on from PHDU01000034.1 coordinate 1,438, forward strand.
AACTTGTAAAAAAAGGCCAGCAAGTTGCTATTAGCGGCAAACTCACCCATAACAACTGGGAAGACAAAGACGGCAAAAAGCGGCATACAATGGAGATTGTTATCAATGAGCTTCTGGCAGTTAAATAAGTAGCCTTAAAAAAAAGCCCACACTTTTCAGCGTGGGCTTTTTTATACCGTTGCATTAAAGCGGATTAGCAGTAACTTTTGTTTTGTATTTTACTCTAACAGTAAAGCTGGCTTCGTCCACATCTGTTTGACCCTGAAGTGTAACAGTAAATATTTCTTTGCTATCAAGAATTGATTGCAAATTTGAAAATTGACTGTTTTCATTGTCCAAGGTGATTATTTTTCCAACAGTAAGACTTTCATTATTGAAACTCCAGGTTGCAGGAGAAAATACTCCAGAAGTAGCAGATAAAGTTGTGGAAAGCAATAAAACCGGAGAAGGATCAATCGAAAGGACCTCTGCAGATGCTTCAATTACTTCAATTTTTTTGATTTTATCGGCATAAGTGGCCAAATCGGAATTTGACAAAGGGTCGATGGTAGCTGTTTCAAAAAAAGTACCATTCACACCTGCTTTTAAGGAAGTGGGAACTACATCAACAGGCAGATCTGCTGTAAATTCAGCATCGAAAGTAACATCAGCAATACTTTTTATTTTCTCACAACCCGCAAATAAAAGGCATAAGAAAACAATTAAAAAACTAAATTTGATTGCATTTTTCATGGTTGTTTAGAATTGATTGAAGATCAAAGGTAATATAATTCAAGCTGCTCAATACCGAATAAGTGGTTTTTTTATAAAAATCAACCATGATTCAACCATCTTTTTTTTGCAATAATACTTAATGCAAATTTCTTAGGTTCGGTTTCACTTATTTTAATCAATTGATAATCTGTAATATTCCATTTTTTAACTACCGCTTCAACCCTATTTTCTCTAATGACCCAAAACTGAAAACAATCTTTTTTGTCTTTAAGTAAATCAAGCGATTGAGCCCATCCTTCATCAGCAAGTTCCATCGGGCCGATTTCATCAATTACAATACAATCACACTCCTGTTCGCAAGCATCCTTAAGCCAGAGGTTGCCTGTAATGAAGGCTTCGGGATTAAACCAAAATCTCCGAAACTGCTTCCAACCTTCTATATTTACTGCACTAGCCAAGGGTATTTCTTCAAGTGTTCCAAGATGGTGCAGAACATAAGACTGACGCTCACCATTCAGCATTACTCCTCGCGATAAAAACCCGGAAACATTGCTCCCATCCTCAATAAGAAGTTCAGCAACCTTCTCCATAAAGGTAGTTTTGCCTTCATGAACCTTACCAGAAATGATAAAAACTGGAGTTTGCAAAGACTGAGAAGCAAATTTCTCTAACAATATTTCTGATTGTGCTAAAAGCTGAAAGACAAGCCCTTGCCTTTGAATTAAAATATTCTTTGGTTTTGGAAGTTGCTCGATTAGTGAGGGCAGGGCAGAAAAAGCAAGGTTCATTGCAGAATAGAGGTTCGAAAAGCCATTTCTGAAAAGCAAGGTTTTAATCAGGGGATTGCGAAGCTCTACCCCGATGGCCATAAAACCAAAGATGATGATCAAAGCTCTGAAATTCATCTCCAAACCAATCAGCAAGCCTTTTGTGGAAAAATAACTTCCTTCACTTATCCATTCCCAAAGAAAAGCTGCTATCAGTGTAATTAGCCCAAACTGTATCCATATACCCGGTTTTTGAAGCGGTCGCATGGCATTTTTATAACGTAAAAAACAAAATACCAAAAACCCGATTCCTGAAAACAACGCAAGCAGATGTAGTTTTTTGTTGATAAGAAAAAGATTCAAAACAATCGCTGCCACAATCAGAAATAAATTCCGAAAGGAATAGGTTTGATTTTCATCCAGACCAAATAATTGATTTTTTGGCTTTAGCTCAAGATAAGGCAACATTTTAGCTTCTTGTTTTATATACTTTCTTCCGGTTAGGATACCGCCTAAAGCTACCAATGCCCCTATAAAACTATAAAATAAAGCTATCCAAATAAAAAGGGAAGAAAAAGATAGTGTTGTAAACCCTGTAAGTTTCACAAGATACTGATAAAGTGTCTCTGCAATTTTTACCAGATCAAGACCATACAACACCAATAGATTTAAAATCTTTTGTATCAAAGTCCATAGTACAGCCAAAGCCCCTGCCAGTATAAATCCAATTGCATTGCGGCCTATCAACCTTGTTGTTCCTTCAAGAATAAGAGCCTCCATAAAAATACCAACCATCGGTCCCAGAATAATAGCACTGGGCGAGATAGATTTCATGAGTGCACAAACAATTCCAGCACGAAGTATGATACCTTTTTCTTTCCAAAGGTGGAGAAAAGATATTAGTAAAAAAACACTTGCCGCTGACATCAACATTCCTGTAAAAGGAATACGCAGATTGTGCAGAAAACTTCCGACAATGATTTCAAAAGCAGCCCAAACGCTTCCAATAACGGCTGCTTTCAACCATTTCTGATCAATCCTCTCTACTTCATTCATCGGTTTTAATCTCTAGCATATGTAATAATTTCAATGCCTGTTCATATTCTTCAGGTGTATTGATATTGCTTAACCTCAAAATTAATTCGGGATTGTTGAAATGGACAAAAGCATGATCGGTTTTGTCGATGAATCGTTTCATCTTCAACAATCCTGCCTCCAATTCCTGCTCAAGCAATGGCAAAACAGAACGATGGTAATATGCACAAACAGGAATAGTTTCTTCTTTATAACTTGCAATTACAGCTTGATTTAAAGGATACAAAGAAAGTAATTGTTTAATGATTGTTTCGTTTACAAAAGGCATGTCGCATGAAATTACAAGAAAATCATCTGCTGAAGAGGCCAACATACAAGCATGTAAACCGGCCATTGGACCACAGTTTGGATAAACATCCGGAACGACCTCTAGTTGAAGATGGTCAAAATTACTGCTGTTGGCACTAATTAGAATTTGACTGCAAAACTTTTTTAGTAGTGCCAGGGGCCATGCAATCATTTCCCTGTTGTCCAATTTCATCAGTGCTTTTTCAGCACCCATGCGGCTCGATTTTCCACCTGCTAAAATAATACCGGTAATAGCTGAAACGGGTGTCATTTTTGCTCTTAATTCGTTTATGATAAAATTCTGATATCACCTCGTTGCTACAACAACAGCCCTTTTATATCCTTTTACAGTTCCTTCCAGATTAAAAATTTCAACCTGCAAAACATAGATACCTGTTGGTACTTTTCGACCCTGTTCATCCAGACCGTCCCAGCCAACGACACCACTTTGGCCAATAAGTGAGCTCCGGATGAGATGTCTGATTTGTTGTCCCAAGGCATTAAAAAGATACATGTTCAAGGTGTAACCAGCCTGATCAAAATTGTACCGAATTGAGGTGACATCGTCGCGGCCATCTCCATCAGGAGAAAAAATTTCGGGGTCAACAACAACATCCCCTTCTGAAGAAATATCTTTTACAAAAACTGAATTCTGATAACCGGGTGTAGCAAAGCCGTATGTTTCGGAAGCGGAATGCCAGTTTGTTACATCAGATGAGGGTCTGTCGTAAGAAATGCGTTCTAACGAAACACCTTTTACATAATTGAGTAAAGAAAAGTGCATGCCCTCATTATAGTTAAAAACATCAACCAAAATACCCTGTTTCGATTTCAGCAATACGATGCCTGATTCGTTGGAATAGGTTGGGAAAGATGCCATTTCAATGAAATTTTCCGTTGAAGGGCTGAAATAGAAATTGGTTACTTTATCTGTAGAAATACTAAAAACTCCATAAGTGCCTGGCATCATGAGTCTTGTACTTGTAAATATTTCCTTTAAAGTTGTATCAGGTGGGTTGGGAATGGTCTGTCTGACAGACCCAAGCCATAATTCCTGCAGATTGAGTATTTTCTCTGATCGGTTAAAAACTTCTACAAAATCAACTCCTTCATTGTAAGGATTAAACAAAATCTCATTAATAACGAGATCATTTTTCTCAATTGGATGTGGAATTCCAAATTCTATGAATGTATTTTCTGCCACATTTCGACCTGCACAATTTAATATTTCTTGGCTTAAGTTTAGCCGGTAAATGGTTCCAACCACAAAAGGCATTTCAAAATTAAGTTCAATAAAAAAAGGGTCGGCAGGGTTGGTAGTGGCAGACTGCGGCCCAATAAAACCAGGTTCGATAGTGTAATTATCAATATTACCAAGGCTTACGAGATTCATTTGTTGATCAAACCAAATCTGTACTATTGATGTTGATACAAGTTGTATTCTTTCAGGATTTGGCGTGGCATCAAGCAAAGCAAAAACACTGTTTTGCATTCCAGGGGTACCTCCTGATGGATTGTTGGAGGCAATCCAATTGTTTTTTCCTCCACATGGATTGACTGGATCAATTTGTTCCAATGTCCAGCCTCCCTCTTTCTTTTGAGTATCCTTATACCAGGTATCAGCATATGATACTTTTGAAATGACAATCCCCTGTTCACTTTTAAGGGTAATTGAAGCACCCGCATTGGCCAGCTGAAAACTACTGAAACCAAAAAACGAACCATAATCAGAGAGGGTCTGCCTTGCATCCTCATGAGCCAGCAAAACATAATCCTGTGGCTCAACCTGAAGCTGTCCGATCATCTTTTCACTGCTTCCAATCACCAGAATCCAGTTTTTGAGATTAATAGGTACATCACTTGTATTGAAAAGCTCAATGAACTCCCACTCAGGTAATCCAACAACAGGGCTTGGGTCTGCCATTATTTCATTGATGACTACATCGTTGGGCTGGGCTTCATAATAACTAAGAGGTATCGCTGTTTGAGGCATCAGATTACCTGATAAATCTTCTATACCAGAAATGGTTAATGTGTAAAGTTTTCCATTATCAAGCGGAGAAGAAAGTTGTAAAATGGCCTGTGCAGCTGAAGCTCCCTGAATAACTGCAGAAGGATTTCCTATTCCATCATTGACAAAATAGTTGTTTGTGTTAAGTAAAGTTTGTGATTTAATCGCTTCATCAAAAGTAAGTTGAATAGTAAAAGGGTCTGAGGTCTCTGCGCTTATCAGTTGTGGGGGAGAGCTGTCAATAATTTCCTCGCTGATCATAATATCATCGTAATACATTTTCTTACTGTTGCTAACGGTAAATTGGCCATAAAAACCAAAATATCCACCAGGAGTAAAAGAATTATCAGTGCCACTTGCCTCAAAATTATAGATTCCAGAACCGCTTGTATCAACAAAAAGAGACCATTCGCCTGAGATTGTTCTGATCACACGCACAAAATATGCAAATGAGGATGCAATCAATGCATCAGTTCCGCGGCAGATACTGTTTACCTGTGTGCCTTGTTTGATAAATAATTCAATGGCGTCATTACTTCCACCTTCACCAAAACGAAGAAAATACCCATTCAATGGGCCACTAAGATTCTCCTGATCACTCGACAAATAAACGTCACTAAAATTTCCTCCGGAAGGAGAAAAATTCAACCTGATCCAAAAACGCCATTCCACATTTCCACCCGGGTTGGTATAAGGGGTACTCATCCAGGTAACTCCAGCCTCTTCTGCATTCAATTGCAACTGAAAAACTTCGTTTACTTTATACTTATCCGTAGTACCTGTCCAGACAGGATTTTGAGTAAAATCACCATCATTAAAATTTTCAATGAGCTGTGCGTTGAGCCACAACGGAATAAATAGAAAAAGAAAAACCAAGCTCCTCATTATTTTATATTTTTGCAGCCGCATTAAAAATGTAAATATAGAAAAAAATCAAGAATCTCTTTGTTGAATGAAAATAGCAGTAATAGGAGCTACCGGATTGGTAGGACAGATGATGCTTCAAGTGCTGGAAGAACAGCAAATTGATGTTGACCAGCTTATTCCAGTGGCATCTGCAAAGTCATTAGGAAAAACGATTTTATTTAAAGGAAAAGAAATTAATGTAGTTAGTGCTGAAGATGCTATTGCACAAAAGCCATCATTGGCATTATTTTCTGCTGGTGGCGCAGCCTCACTTACACTTGCACCACGTTTTGCTGAGGCGGGAATTACTGTGATTGATAATAGTTCAGCCTGGCGTAAAGATGTATCAGTACCTCTCGTAGTTCCTGAAGTCAATGCAAAAGCAATAAAGAAAACAAACCGAATTATAGCCAACCCCAACTGTTCAACCATTCAATTGGTTGCTGCCATTGCACCACTTCATCATAAGTTTGTCATCCGTCGTCTTGTGATATCGACGTATCAATCAGTAACCGGAAGTGGAATCAAAGGTCAACACCAACTTGAGAATGAACAGAAAGGATTGTCGGTCGTCAATTCTGCCTATCCTCATCCAATCCATATGAACGTTATTCCTCATGGAGGAGATTTTGACGAAAGCGGTTCAACTTCCGAGGAGCAAAAATTAGTGTTTGAAACCAGAAAAATCATGGATGCCCCCGATATTGCCATCTCAGCAACTGTCGTTAGGGTTCCTGTTACCGGAGGTCATTCAATGTCAGTCAATATCGAATTTGAAAAAAAGTTTGATTTACAGGAAGTACGCCAGCTGCTTGAATCCAGTCCGGGGCTTAAAGTACAGGATAATCCTGCTGAGAATTATTATCCAATGCCACTTTATGCCCAAAACAAAGATGAAGTATTTGTTGGGCGCATCCGTCGTGATGAAAGTATAAGCAACGGGTTGAATATGTGGATAGTAGCTGACAATTTGCGCAAAGGCGCTGCAACGAATGCTGTGCAAATTGCTGCATGGCTCATACAAAACAATTATATCCACTGATACTGTGAAAATATTCCAAGATATAAATAGTTTTGTTCGGGTTAAAAATGCCATTGTTACCATCGGAACTTTCGATGGGGTGCATTTGGGACATCAGGCGATTTTTCGCAAAATGGCTGAAGATGCCCGTGAAATTGGAGGTGAAACCATTGTTGTTACTTTTCATCCTCATCCCCGTTTGGTACTCAATATTGACAGCAGCAATCTCCGGTTTATTACATCGCAGGAGAAGAAAATGCAGATTCTTGAAAAAATCGGTATCGACAATGTCATTATCATCAACTTTACAAGAGAGTTTTCACGCACCAATTCGAAAACGTTTATCAAAGATTATATTGTTGAAAAACTAAGACCGGTAAGGCTTGTAATTGGTTATGACCATCATTTCGGAAAAAACAGGATGGGTGATTTTAAGTTGCTTTATGATCTGAGTCGAAAATATAATTTTAAAGTTGAGAGAATTGCGGCACAGGATGTCGAAAATATTGCGGTGAGTTCTACAAAAATAAGAAAAGCGCTCGATTCCGGTGATGTAAAGAAAGCCAACAAACTGCTTGGTTATGAATATACCATTTGCGGCATTGTAGTACATGGTAATGAGCTGGGACGTAAAATAGGCTTCCCAACTGCCAATATCTCTACTTCCGATCAGTACAAACTCATTACCGTTTGTGGAGTTTACGCCTGTCATATCGAATATAAAGACAGAAAATTAGAGGGTATGGGTAATATCGGATACCGACCGACAGTCTCGGGTAACGACAGTCTCACCATTGAGGTAAATATCTTTGATTTTGATGAAATGATTTATGGCGAAGAAATTTGCATCAGTTTTGTTGATCGTATTCGCAATGAAGAAAAATTCGAAAACCTTGAAGCACTTCGTAAGCAACTACTGATCGACCGTGAACAGGTTAAGAAAATTCTTACGAACTGATATCTGTTCATTTTAGGGTCGTTTTCGAAAAATTCCGTTATTTTTGTGACGGAAACAAATCATTATTAACAAACATTTTTGTTTATGAAGAAGACATTATTTGCACTTCTTACGTTGGGATTCATAGCCTTAACGCCCATGAGAAGTAACGCCTGCACCAATTATCTGGTTACCAAAGGTGCTTCGGTTGACGGTTCAACCATGATAACATATGCTGCTGACTCCCATGTTTTGTATGGCGAGCTCTATCACTGGTCTGCTGGAGAACATGCAGCTGGAACAATGATTGACATTTATGAGTGGGACACAGGGAAATTTCTTGGAAAAATAAAACAGGCACCACGTAGCTACAATGTTGTAGGAAATATGAACGAGTTTCAGGTTGCCATCGGTGAAACTACTTATGGTGGGCGTCCTGAATTGGTTGATACAACAGGAATTGTCGATTATGGAAGCCTTATCTATCTCACCCTTCAGCGTGCAACTTCAGCACGTGAAGCCATTAAAATAATGGCTGAACTTGTGGAGGAAAACGGCTATTATAGTTCAGGTGAATCGTTCAGTATTTCTGATAAAGATGAAGTTTGGATCATGGAAATGATAGGAAAAGGAACAACCATGAAAACCGACAAGAAAACGAAAAAAACATTTAATGCCAACAAAGGAGCTGTATGGGTTGCATTACGCATCCCTGATGGATATGTAAGTGGTCATGCCAATCAGGCACGTATTATGACTTTCCCGATTGCTGACGGTAAAAATTCAATCACTTCAAAAAACTTTGATAAAATATTTGAGCCTGATGTGGAAGTTGTGTATGCCGATGATGTGATCAGCTTTGCACGCAGTAAAGGTTGGTTTGTTGGAGATGACAGTGAATTTAGCTTCTCTGATACGTATGCTCCGGTTGATTTTGGGGGTGCCCGGTTCTGTGATATTCGTGTATGGACAATGTTCAATAAAGTGACGGATGGCATGGATAAATACTGGGATTATGTAAAGGGAAATATCAAACATGAAGAAATATTTGAAGATGGACGCCCAAATCCTAACAAATTCGCAACCAACCGTATGCCATTGTGGGTTAAGCCAGAAAAGAAAATTTCGGTTCATGATATGATGATGTTTATGCGCGATTACCTTCAGGGTACAGAGCTTGATATGAGTCAGGATTTTGGAGCTGGCCCGCATCAATCACCCTACAGATGGAGACCTCTAACCTGGAAAGTAGACGGAATAACTTATGTTAACGAACGTGCAACAGCTACTCAGCAAACAGGGTTTTCTTTTATAACACAATCTCGCTCATGGTTACCCAATGCTATTGGAGGCATTATCTGGTGGGGTGTTGACGATGCCAATACAAGTGTATATATGCCTATGTATTCAAGTATCACAAAAGTTCCTTACAATTTTGAACGCGGAAACGGCGCAATGATGGAATGGTCGGAAACCTCAGGTTTCTGGATCACCAATATGATCTCCAATCTTTCGTATACCCGTTACAATATGATCCATCCTGATGTGGCTGCTGTGCGTGATGGCCTTGAAAAGATGTTCATTGAGCGTACTTCGGCCATTGACCTTGCAGCGCTTAATATTTATAAAAATGATAACGCAGCTGCCATTGCTTTTCTTACCGATTATAGTAGTGAACAGGGAGCCAGAACTTTTCAGACTTATAAAACCCTCTATCAGGAGATGTTTATGAAATACATGGATGGAAATGTGAAAACCCGTAATCCAGGTCAGCAGAATCCTAATGTGAAATTCCCTGGCTATAGTGAACAGTTTCTTCGGAAAGTTGCTGAAGATACGGGCGATAAACTAAAACAAATTGGTGGCGACAGTCATTAAAAATGGTTCTTTCTGGTATCTCTGGAATTGGATTTAAGGTATGGCTGAGTAGAAAGCAAAAAGAGAAGAAAATTGGTGATAGATATTACGGGAATTATTTCGTAGGTCGTCTCAGACAGTAAAACCTAGGTTGATTCTTTGTGCTTTGATATAAACGAATAAAAGCCTCGTTAGTCGGTATTGACATAACGAGGCTTTTAAAATTTGCAAATGAAAAGTTATCTTCTTTGCCTAATACCAAAAGATTCTGAAGGTTCATCAAAGGTTTGTTTTAGAACAGACTGACCTAACTCATTTGTAATGATGATGTCATCAATGAACATAGAGAAGGCGTCAGACGACAGACAACCAATTTTCAGAGCCATGGCTTTTCCTTCGAATTCTGATAAGTCAAAGGTATAGTTATTCCAAACAGTAGGAGGAACAACATAATTATCAACCGGTGTCAGCCAATGAATTGTCTCTCCTTCAATCAGTTGAATAGCAAACCGATCGTCGCCATATTCATCTGAAAGCGATTTTATCCATAAGGAAAGTGTATAGTTTTCTCCAAGAACGAATTCCGGACTAACCATCCAATCATCGTTATGCGTCACGCCTCCAACAAATTTTGCCGAGAAACAAGCAGCATATTTGTTTCCACTGACTGGCAGAAAGCGTTCCTCTTCGTTTACAGGAGGAACAGTGTTCGATGGATTGAATACAATGAAGGAGCCGGTATAACCATAATTAGGAAAGTCGATGCCACTTATACCCCATGAAGGAGCGCCATCATAATCCAATAAAGTCCAATTACCAAAATCGGTAATTGAAAAGTCCGGATAATCTTCAAAACCATCTGAAAGTAGTACTCCGGCAGTTTCTACTGATATCAAAGTAGTTGCTTGATCACTTCCTGTTGTATTTGAGGCTGTTAGTTTCACTGTAAAAACTCCTGATTCAGTAAAAATATGTGTGAGATTTTCCAATTCTGAGGTAATGCCATCCCCGAAATCCCAAATATAATTATCAGCTTTTTGGGAGCAATTATTGAATGCTATTTCTTCTCCAACCTTTATGGTTGTGCTACTTGCCGTAAAACAAGCTACAGGCAAAGGGTCTTCTTTTATAATGATTGACTGAGTGATAACTGAGGTTGTTTCTCCCTTCCAGACAGTGAGTTTTACATCGTAGTTGCCCGGAAGTGTATAAGCATGATTAACAACTGCTTCTGATGACATTTGTCCATCACCAAATTCCCAGTAATAAGCCATCGAATTTTTTGAACAGTTTGCAAATTCAATAAGCTCCTTTTCGATAGCAACTGATTTACTGACTGTAAAACATGCAACAGGAGTTTCTTCTTCTTTTTTACATCCTGTATATATTGCCAGAATGCCAATAAATATAACCAATATTAATCTTTTCATTGTTTTAGTTTTAATTTAACTCAAAGGCTTAAATACCAAATAGTTCAAGATAAGATTGTGTCACTTTCTGATCAATCCAGTCATTGAATAAACCCAGATTTCTTTGGCTGGCATCATGCGATTGCCATTGCTTCATAACCTCTTTTGTCTTTTTGATTATTTCATTATCAACCGGGGCAAGTAGCTGGCGAATACCCGTTTTTTCTGCATTAACAACTTTTGTCAGATCGATGTAATATTTGCCTGAACCTCTTCTGATTGGTACCATCTTTTTTTTCAGCAGCAAAGCCTTGTCACAAATGGCTGCATTTTCATTTGCAGACGCTGTCACCACTTTGGGCAATGAACCGCTCTTGTCAAGAAATACTGGTATTACTAAAGAAGATAAAGGAAAACCAACCCTCGACCACATAACAGTGTAATCTGGACTTTCTTCTGAAATTACGCCCTGAATTACAACAGACGAAACGCTGCTGTATCGGTTAATGCAATCCTGAAAATACATAAAATTTGACTGCTGCCCACTTTGGCTCAAAGCTTCTGTAAAGCTTTCACCGGTGAGTGAATTTTCCAGAGATGTCATCATTTCATTAATAATGAAGTCTACACCAAGATTCTTTTTTGCAGCGGCATTCTGAAACAATTTTTCTGCAGTATTAAAACGAATATATCCGGCACCTTTGTCTGTTTCACCGGTGAAGCTGAAATTTGTATGTATAAGATAGCCATTCGGTGCAATACGAGGGTCATTAACATCCAGCTTGGTGTAGTTATAATTATCTGTTTCAAAATAGGCCGCTCCGCCAAAAGCATCGATTACGCCAAAGTTTGCTTCCACTCCCATTGGACGAGAATAGTTTTGAATAAAAAGTTCAAACTCATCCACTGTGCCGCAAGCCAAAAGTGCTTTCACCATAAAAACACCTTCCTGATCAGAAAACTGTGTAGTATCTTCACCTTTAAGGTTATAGGAAGCCGAATTCATGATGGCAAAACCAGCATTGTTGAAGCCAATCCAGATGTTTTCGGGTTCGGCATCATCCGAATCTATCAGAGCGACAGCATGATATTTGTCACCTTTAAGATGAACAATTTTGTTGTTGAAGGCATCACTGTCGCGTTGTTTCCAAAGCAATGGTTTTCCATCGTTGGTATGTTTTCCGGAAATAATTGCAATAGTGCAGGAAAATGCAGCACCAAAAGCAAAGAAAGTGATGAAAACGAGTAGGATTATATTTTTTATCATGTTAAAATGTGTTACAAATTATTGATAGAATGAATTCTGTTCAAGTAGTGAATTGATTTCCATCTCCTGTCGGGGAATTGGCAGGATAAGATTTCCTGCATTGAAAGACAGCGTTCCTATATCCATCTGCCAGCGCTTGAGGTCGTGCAGACGATGTCCTTCCCAGCAAAGCTCCCTGTAGCGTTCATCCATTATTTGTTCAAGTGTTAGTTGGCTGGCAAGAGCCGGAGCCTGCGCCCGTGTTCTGATCAGATTGATGTCTTCTAATGGCGTATTGGGACCGGTAATATTTCCTCCCGAAGCAACCAATCTGAAATTTGCTTCTGCTCTGATAAGATATATCTCAGCCAGACGTATCATGGGAATCGCTGCATAATAGTTGGCATATTTTGCTGTGTTTACACCTCCGTTTCTGATTGTTCCAACCCCGGTGTAATACATGCTTTCAATATTCTCCCATGTAAAAGATGGTTGTGTATTCAATTGAATCTGACCACGGAGATCTGCAGATTCGAAAATACTGAAAAACGAAGAACCCATCTGATAGTCCCCTCTGCCCATTCCATTGAGACTGGCATACCGTTCAGTGAGCCAAATCGAATTGCTTGTCAGGTTGTTCTGTAAAGCAAAAATATCTTCGGTTGAACTGGAAGGGTTATTGAATGATTTTTTTGGTGTTGACATCAACTGGTATTTACCGGACTCTATCACACGGTTTGCCTCAGCGGCTGCTTCAGAAAACTTTCCCTGTTGAAGATAAACTCTTGCCAGCATGCTGCTTGCAGCATATGTATCTGCCCAAAAACCATTATTTTCAGGCAAAAGATTCTTTGCAAAAGTGAGATCTTCAATAATTTGAGAATAACACTCAGCTACAGAATTTCGGGCAACAAGCAATGCCTCACTGGCCTGAGTAGTAGGTTTTATCATTAGCGGTACCCCAGCCTGATTGTTTTCCTGTCCACTAATGTATGGCAAACCCCAAAGCCTTGTAAGTTCAAAATAAATCCATCCGCGAAGGAACAATGCCTCTCCTTGCACTTTGTTGCGATCTTGTTCATTCATAACAGAAAGTACTCCAAGAACATTGTTTACGGTGTTTATCAGGTGGTAGGAATCGATCCAAGAACTGGTAATGTATGAGTTGTCAACTGTAATCGTTTTATTGATTATCTCCAATGGTTCTCTGTTTGAACCAACATGCTGCAGATCGCCGGTTGAAGCCAGTAATTCAGAATATTCGATAAATTGACTTCCCATGGTCCAACGGGAACGGGCATCCACATAAGCCCCAACCAAGGTGGCTTTAATATTTTCAGGAGTTGAGAGTGCGATTTTAGCATCCATTGACTGCTGAGGGTCAATGTCCAGTTTTTTATCACAGGAGTAAAAGAAGGATAGTGCACAAATCGAGATAATTATGACGCTTGAATATTTCATATATTTCATAATGCAAAGTTTTTGTTTGATTGTTGATTAAAATGAACACCTAGAAATTCACATCTATTCCACAAATAATTGAGCGCATCTGGGGGGCAGTAAAGAAATCAACACCCAATGCGACGTTATATGCCTGTGTACTGGCTCCTGCACTCATACTGTTAACTTCAGGATCGAATCCTGGATATCCTGTAAAAGTTAGAAGGTTTTGACCTGAAATATACATACGAATCTTATTCAAGTGTATTTTCTGATTGATTTGTTTGGGTAAACTATATCCCAGAGTAATATTTCTGATACGTAAATAAGACCCATCCATCAGATAGCGGGTTGAATGTTGGGAACCGTTTCTGTTATCAAATCGTGCTTGTGGGACATCAGTAATATCGCCTGGTTTCTGCCACCGGTTTAACTGATTGCGCGATTGATTGTCCCAGGATTCACCATTGGAAGAAAGATAGCGGTCTCCACTCATATATATCATGTTTCCATAAACGAAACTCATCAATATATTCAGGTCGAATTGATTATAAACAAAGTTGTTTGAAAGCCCACCCACAAAGTCAGGATTAGGGGAGCCAACCACAACCGTTTTTGCTTCATTGTAATTTTTTGTTGTCAGTCCGCTTCCGTCATTTCTGTAAAACAAGGCATCGCCTGTCATAGGATGTACACCAGCATATTCAACCATTTTGAAAACACCAATCTCTTCCCCTTCAATTGCATAATTTACACCGTATGAAATCTCTGGTCCATCAATATTTAATACTTTGTTTTTGTTAAATGCTATATTAAATTCTGAAGTCCATTTGAGTGCTCTAGTCGTATTATGCGATTTCAGGGAGAACTCAATACCTTTGTTTTCAAGGCTTCCAAGATTCATAATGACCTCTGTGTATCCGCTTGTTGCTGGCAAGGATCTGTAAAGCAACATATCTGTTGTCTTTTTGTAATAAACATCGATTTGTCCACTGATTCGGTCTTTAAACAAGCCGAAATCAATCCCAAAATCTGTCTGGGCAGTTTCCTCCCAGCTTAGTTCTGGATTTTGTAGTTGTGAAGGAGAGAGGCCTGTTACCCCAACATAATTGACTCCGTTAAATAAACCCAAGGCAGCATAATTGCCGATCTCAGAGTTACCTGTCTTTCCAACACTAAATCTGAGTTTTAAAAAGCTGATTATTTTTGAATCTTTTAGAAATTGCTCTTCAGATAAAATCCATCCCACAGAAGCGGCGGGAAAAAACCCATAACGATTGTCGTTTCCAAAGCGTGATGCCCCATCTACTCTTCCACTCAACGACAGCAAGTACTTGTCCTTAAATATATAATTGGCTCTTGCAAAGTAACTAAGGTAACTGTTACCATATCCCCAGCCAGCATAGCTTGTAATCTCAGCTGCGCTTGAGATATTTTTGAAATCATCGGAGATGAAACCACGTCCTTCAAGAGATGTGCCGGAAGAAGTGGAATTCTGGAACGACATACCTGCAACAGCATTGAGAGAATGTTGGGTTTTCCATTTTTTATCAAAGGAGAAATAATTGTTTGTATTGTAATTGATTACACTTACTTCACGGTTGATGCTTAAACCGCCGGGTTTTCCCCAGTTGGTGTTTCGGCCAAAATAATTTTTTTCATGCTGTAAAAGAAAATCTGTTCCAAATTCAGAACGAAATGAAAGTCCTTCAGAAAGATTTAATTGAGCATACAGATTTGTAAAAGTCCTTAAAACCTGTGTTCTGTTTTGAGCGTCCCTGTAATCAATTAGGCTGTTATAATATACAGTCCGGGTGTTGTATAGTCCAGTTTCGGGATCAATAACGGTTTGTACAGAAGGAATTGCAACCATTTGAATTGGATTGGCAAAGGCATTGTCTTCAACAATTCTATTCAGCGTTGTTTGAACAATGTTCATATTCAGACCAAAAGATACAATATCAGAGGCTTCATGGTCGAGGTTGAGCCTTCCGCTTACCTTTTTGATATTATTTCCGATCAGGATGCCATCCTGATCATCGTAAGTAATTCCGGTATAAAAACGTGTTTTATCAGATCCTCCACTAGCTGACAAATTTACTTTTTGCAGAAAGCCCTGTTGAAAAGCCTCATCCTGCCAATCAGTATCGACACCATCTCTCCAACCCGGAATATATACATCTTTAAGCTCATCGGGTGTTTTCCAGCTCCAGATAAGGCCATTGTCATCTACAGCATTACCAAGCGATTCATCTATCAGTTCAAGATATTCATCGCGATTAAGCCATTCGCGAAGTCGACTAGGCTGATTCATTCCAATGTTGTAATTGAGCATATAGTTTGTCTTTCCACTCTTTCCTTTTTTTGTTGTGATCAGCACTACACCGTTGGATGCCCTTGAACCATATATAGCAGCCGCAGATGCATCTTTCAGCACCTGAATAGATTCAATATCGTTGAAATTAATATCGTTAAGCGGATTCGTGGGCTGATTGTTCAGGTCTCCCTGATTTTCGGATGTAATAGGAATGCCGTCAACGACATATAAAGGCTGGTTGCTAGCCGAAACAGAAGATGCGCCCCTGATTCGCATCATAATTGTTTCTCCAAGTTTTCCACTTCCTTGCTGAACCTGAACACCTGCCGTTTGACCCTGCAGTACTGACTCAAATGAAGGAGCAGTATAACTGTTAAGTTCGCTGACATCAATTTTTCCGATGCTGCCTGTAAGATTACGCTTGATTTGTGTGCCATAGCCCACAACAACAAGCTCCTCCAAACTAATTTGTTGTTCAGTAAGTGAAACATTGATTTCGGTGCGTTTCCCGATAATAATTTCTTCCACCCTCATGCCAATTAGTGAAAAAACAAGAATCTGTGCATCCATGGGGACGGTTAATTCGTACTTTCCATCGATATCAGTAGCTGTACCTATTGTTGTACCTTTCACATATACGTTGACTCCGGGAATGGCCTGCCGATCCGAAAAACTGGTTACAATTCCCTTGATGACACGCTGTTCGGATTGATCATTCTTCTGATCTGATATTTTCTTTTTTGATACAGATGGTGAAATAACAATATAGTTTTCAATGATTTTGTATTCAAGGTTTGTATTGGCCAACGCTTTAATCAGCGCTTCATCCAGAGTAATGTTCTCGAAATGCAGACTAATGTTGTGATCAATACTGACCTCATCATTGCTGAACATAAACAACAAATCGCTTTGAGACGAAATATCTTTCAAAGCCTGCGACAATGTTGCATTGTGAAGTTTGAGACTTATCAGCTGGTTTTGGGGATAAACCGCTCCGGTAGCCTTCAGAACACAAAATAAAGTGAGAAAAACAAATATCTTCATAAACATCAGATAATACTTAATCTCTTGCCATTTGCCCAATATGGGCCATTTTTGCATTTTATTCATACTTTTGTATTTGAGGTTAAACAATTTGTGCTCTTCTATCTCGAAAACTGAAGACTAATGTTTACTTCCGGCCGGAGAATGTTGCAGCATTTTCCGGCTTTTATTTATTCAACAAAAATCTTTTTCCCGTTAATTTCAAATTTTACATGTGTTGTCTGCGAAATCAGGTTTAATAAAAATTGAATATTCCGATTGTTCTCCATAGCTCCGCTAAAATGCAGTTGCCTGGCCCTTTCGTTCTTAAATATTATTTCTACATCATACCAACGCTCAAGACGGGTTGCCAATTCCTGCAGGGGAAGATTATCGAAATAAAGGATATCATCTTTCCATGAAGTATAGTAGCGGGTATTAACTGTCACAATATTTACTGAATTATTCAGGGTATTGATTGTGGCTAATTGTGATGGAACCAGCTTAAAGCTATTATTTCCAGGAATGTAAATCTCTACAGATCCTTCAACAAGTGTAGTTTCCATTCTGTTATCCGATTCATAAGCCGATACATTAAAGGAAGTTCCAAGTACCATTATTTCATTGTTGTTAGCAACAACGATGAATGGTCTTGTGGTATCATGAGTTACTTCAAAAAAAGCTTCACCTTTGAGCATTACTCTTCGTTCCGATTTTCCAAACACCACAGGATATTCAAGTGTGGAAAGAGAATTCATCCATACTTTGGTGCCATCAGACAAAAGGAGCTGATATCTTGTGCCCGATGGAACCAATAATTTATTGATTTTTATTTCTATTATTTCCTTAAAGCTGCTTTGATCATAAGTGAGCAATTCTCCTGGTTTATTTCTAATACCTAAACCTCCAGACTCTTCTAACAAAGTGTCTCCGGGATTATCAAGTATCAATTGATTTCCATTTGAAAGCACAAGTACTGCCTTATTGTTTACCTGTGAATATGAAGATTCAGTATCAACTTTATCCTTTAATGGTTTTATTATGTAGCTTTTAAAATACCATGTGAGGCCAATCAATACAAATATAAGTGCAGCTATTTTTGACCATTTCTGGGTAAATATCCGGATAGATTTTTTTGATTGAATTTTTTGTTGTATCGATTTCCAGCCTTTCTCTTTATTCACTTTTTTCTGCAAATTCAAATAATAATGTTTCTCCAGTAAAACAAGTAATTCCTTGCTTGACTGACTATATTGTGGATTCGCAGTAAGCCAATGTTGAAGTCTTTTTTCCTTTTCAGGGGTTGACAAACCGTATGCTTTACCTGCCAGCAATTCAATTATAAAGTTCGGAATAGTATTATCTTCTCTTTCCATATTGTCATAAAGACAAATAAAAAAAGAATTAGGGTGAGTCACACGAACACTTTTATTTTATTTGGTAGTATAATTTCAACCGAGAGTTTGTTTTTAAGATACGCAAGGCGCTTTTAAGGTGCGATTTAACCGTGTTAACGGAAATATGCATGTCTTCTGCTGCAGCTTTGTACTGTAATTCTTCAAAATAAACCAGTTCAAAAACTCTACGGCATTGTAGTGGCAATTCCTTGATAGCTTTTTCGAGTATCAATTGTTCCTCCTTAGCCATAAGCAAATCGAGAACTTCATCCGCCCTGGATTCATTGGGTAGATTGGTTTGTTTCTTTTCTATTTCTTTTTCCTTTTGCAGGTAATTGATGCAGGCATTCCTGACAGAAGTGCGTAGGTAGGCATGAAGGGAGGAATTAATACGTAGATGACACTTTTTTTCCCAGAATCCAATAAATACCTGCTGAACGATATCTTCTGCGATTGTCTGATTGTTGGTATAAACCCTCGCAATTACACAAAGTGCTGAATAGTAGTGGTCAAACATTTGACTGAATGCCTTTTCCTCATCCAATGTAAAAAGAATCAAAATAGCAGCATCTTCTTGTTCCATTTATGAAGGGTTAAAAGACTGTTTAAATTGTACGAAATGTCTAAAATTATTTACTTCTCTAATATCTTGTAATGATTCAAGCAAAAATACAAAATTAAAAATACCATCTCCTGTCATGATTGGAATGTCTGAAAAGGAAGAATGATTTTTCACGAAGCGATGATATGAACCAAAATCATGTTTTTTTTCTTTCAATATCATTGTTTTTGCAAAAAACAACTACATTTGGCGCTTCAAAAAGAATTACAGGATGCTTACTTCGGGTACAACTTTTACTACAACGACCACTACCACAGGTGATGGTAAAGGAAGGTTTTGTCTGAAGTTGCAAGCAGTTTAAATAACAAAAGCGAATAAAGTCAAAGCCTTCCGAAATCGGGAGGCTTTTTTTTTAAAAAAACAAACTCTATGAAAATACTCAAATTTGGTGGCACTTCTGTTGGCAGTGTCGAAGCAATCGCCTTTTTGGTCGAAATAGTAAAAAAAAGCCATAATAGCGGTCAAAAGCCAATGCTTGTTTGTTCAGCCATGAGTGGTGTAACCAACAACTTGCTTAGGATGGCTGAAAATGCTTCAAACGGTAATAATTATGCAGAAGATCTTGACAGATTGAAAAACCAGCATCTCGATATTATTAGTAGCTTTATATCTGATAAAGAAGTGTCAGTTGAACTCATCGAAGATCTAATTTCGAAACTTGGTGCAATTCTTCATGGTGTAAATGCATTAAATGAAATCTCAGCACGTACCAAAGACCATGTGATGAGTTTCGGAGAACAGCTTTCATGCAGAATGATCACCGCCATTATGCAGGAGATGGTTGGTCCGACCATCTATACCGACAGTCGTCCATTTATCATCACCGACAACAGTTTTGGTAATGCTATGATTGCTCAGGAAGAAACCTTCAGCCAAATCTGTCAGTGGTATGATCAACTTGGTGAGGCAATTCCAGTTATAACAGGCTTCATTGCCAGCAACACTACTGGAAAAACCACAACGCTTGGTCGCGGTGGTTCCGATTACACTGCTTCTATAGTTGGGGCGGCCCTCAATGCAAAGGAAATACAAATATGGACCGATGTAAACGGTTTTATGACTGCTGATCCGCGCTTGGTCAGAAATGCTTTTACCCTCTCTGAACTCAGTTATAAAGAAGCCATGGAGCTTTCCTATTTTGGCGCAAAAGTCATCTATCCACCTACCCTGATTCCTGCTATTTCAAAAAACATTCCCATTCTGATCAAAAACACTTTCAATTCAACACATGCAGGAACTGCTATTTTGCCAAAAAGCACAACCAATGGAAGTATCATCAAGGGGATTTCATCCATTAAAAATGTCAGCCTTATTAATGTAGAAGGGAACGGTATGGTTGGGTTGAAAGGTTTTGGCGGACGGCTTTTTGGTGCGCTTGCCAAAGCGGATGTAAACATTATTCTTATCACCCAGGCCAGTTCAGAACACAGCATAAGTTTTGCTATTGCACCGGACTATACAAAACCAGCTCTTGAAGCGATTCAAAATGAGTTTGAAATGGAAATTTTCAACAAGAAAATTGAACAACCAACGGCTGAAACCCAACTAAGTATTCTTGCCGTTGTAGGCGAAAATATGCGTCATACAAAAGGTTTATCCGGGAAGCTATTCCAGTCTCTGGGTCGAAGTGGCGTTAACGTCATAGCCATTGCGCAAGGGTCTTCAGAACTGAATATTTCGGTTGTAATTGCTGAAGAAGACCTTTCAAAAGCACTCAATTCGGTGCACGATTCCCTGTTTTTATCACCGGTTAAAACTCTTCATTTGTTTTGCGCTGGAACCGGAAATATTGGTACTGAACTGCTAAGTCAGCTTATGCAGTCTGAAAACGCACTTCAAATAAATCATCAAATGCACTTGAAAGTAATGGGCATTATCAACAGCAGAAAAATGGTTTTTGCAAAAGATGGAGGCATAGACCTGAAAGACTGGAAAAATATTCTTTTTGAACAGGGAAAAAAAGCAGATTTGAAAGCATTCATTAAAGAGATTGAAAAAATGAATCTTCCTGGCAGTATCTTCATCGATAATACCAGCAATCAACAATTGGTTGAGCAATATGATGCACTTTTCAATCAAAATGTGTCAGTGGTTGCATGCAATAAACTGGGAGCTTCCGGGCCCTTTGCCACTTACAGTAAACTGAAGAGATCGGCACGCAAAAAAGGCGTTGACTTCTTATTTGAAACCAATGTTGGTGCTGGATTGCCTATCATCAAAACCATGAATGACTTGCATATTAGTGGCGACCGATTCCTTAAAATTGAAGCCATTCTGTCGGGTACCATTTCTTTCATTTTCAACAATTATAAAAACGATCGTAGCTTTGCAGATGTTGTTTTGGAAGCGCAACAAAAAGGATTCACCGAACCCGATCCACGCGACGACCTTAGTGGCATGGATTTCTCTCGTAAAATGCTTATCCTTGCACGTGAAACAGGGTTGCCTCTGGAAATGCAGGATGTCAATATTGAATCTATCCTGCCAGAGGCCAGTTTGAAAGCTCCTTCAATTGAGGCTTTTTATGAAGAATTAAAACGATCGGAAAAATATTTTTCGGCACTCAAAAGCAAGGCTGCATCAGAAAATAAAGTGTTAAGATATATTGGCATGATCGAAGATGGACAGATACATATCCGATTGAGTTTTGTTGGACTGGAACATCCGTTTTACAGCCTCAGCGGGAGTGACAACATCATTTCTTTCACAACGCTTCGCTACAAAAATACTCCACTGGTTGTGAAAGGTCCTGGCGCAGGCGCCGAAGTCACCGCTACAGGCGTATTTGCCGATATTTTAAGAGTGGCGTCATTCTGATAAAAAATCTGTTTTCATTGTGGCAAACAAGAATTAAGTAAAATATGAACACCTTTGCAATAAACAATTAATCATGCCAAACGTAATTTCTAAATCCGTCAAAGTTTTTGCTCCAGCCTCGGTTTCGAACCTTAATTGTGGTTTTGATATATTGGGCTTCGCGTTGGATGATCCAGGTGATGAAGTAATTTTAACACTCAATGAAAGCAAAAAGGTAAGCATAGAAAAAATAACCGGTGACAATGGACTTCTTCCAACCGATCCCGAAAAAAACACAGCCTCCGCTGTCATTCAATATTATCTAAAGCAAATAAATTCCAATCAAGGTGTTAGCATTATTTTACACAAAAAAATGCCGCTTAACAGCGGCCTGGGATCAAGTGCTGCCAGTAGTGTAGCCGCATTGGTTGGTATCAATGAGCTCATGGGAAAGCCCATGTCGCGTCGCGAGCTTCTTCCATTTGCCATGGAAGGCGAATGCCTTGCCTGTGGAAATGCCCATGCCGACAACGTGGCACCTTCATTGTTTGGTGGTCTGGTGCTTATTCGTGGTTACAATCCACCGGATATTGTGAAACTGCCAGTTCCAGATAACCTTTGGTGCGCTATCGTCCATCCGGAATTAAGTATTCCTACAAGAGAGGCCCGACAGATATTGCCAGCTACGATTCCATTGCGCGATGCTGTTATTCAATGGGGAAATGTGGCCGGACTCATTGCAGGTTTTTATTCCAACGATATGGAGCTTATCCGACGAAGTATGCAGGATGTAATAATTGAACCTGTCAGAAAAGTTCGCATTCCTCTTTTTGATTCCATGCGAAAGATTGCAATGGACGCAGGAGCTATTGGATTTGGTATTTCTGGTTCAGGGCCAACTGTTTTTGCTTTTTGTAATAGTTTAATCCAATCGGAAAATATTTGTAAATCTATTTCAAGCCTTTTGCTAACCAGCTCCATTGAGAACCAATTTTATGTTTCGAAAATTAACCAGCAAGGAGCTTTAATAACAACACTTTAGATATGTACTTTGTATCGACACGCGACAAAGACCAACTCCATCCGGTAAGCTTAAGTGAAGCAGTCATTAAAGGACTTGCAAATGATGGTGGTCTTTTTATGCCACAAAAAATTAACACCCTGATCAAAGAAGAACTGGTGAAAATCCCTTTTATGAATCTTCATGAAAT
This sequence comes from Bacteroidetes bacterium HGW-Bacteroidetes-1, assembly GCA_002842755.1. Classification (GTDB taxonomy): domain Bacteria; phylum Bacteroidota; class Bacteroidia; order Bacteroidales; family F082; genus JALNZU01. The sequence continues at coordinate 24,495 of PHDU01000034.1, forward strand.
TGCATCCCTTGTATTGAGTCTTTTCCTTGGCGATGCAGTGAAGAAAGAGAAGCTGGAAAGTATCTGTGCTGAAGTTTTCAACTTTCAGATTCCTTTGGTTGAGATAGAAAAAAATATTTATAGTTTAGAGCTTTTTCATGGTCCTACCCTTGCGTTTAAAGATGTCGGAGCTCGCTTTATGGCACGAATTCTTGAATACTTTTCCAGTGATTACAAAAAGGAAATTAAAGTGGTTGTTGCTACCTCAGGAGATACCGGAAGTGCAGTTGCCGCAGGTTTTCATGGTGTGAATGGAATACAGGTATATATTCTGTATCCGAAGGGAAAAGTGAGCAGAATGCAGCAAAAACAGCTCACGACCTGGGGTGAAAATATTACTGCTTTGGAGCTTCAGGGTACTTTCGATGATTGTCAATATCATGTTAAAAAGTTACTTTCTGACCCTGAACTCAGGCTCACAAGTCTTTTCACTTCTGCAAACAGTATCAATATCGCCCGCTTACTACCACAGGTTGTTTATTATGTTTATGCCTGGAGTCGTGTTCAACATCATGGTAAACCAATCATAATGAGTGTTCCAAGTGGTAATTTTGGAAACCTGACAGCTGGGATTCTGGCGCAAAAGATTGGTGTTCCAATTTTTCATTTCATTGCAGCAACCAATAAAAACGACATAGTTCCGGTTTATTTGCGCGAAGGAAATTTTTTACCCCGGCCTTCGGTTCAAACCATCAGCAATGCAATGGATGTTGGTAATCCGAGCAATTTTGAACGACTGTTACAACTTTTTGACAACGCTTATCCTGCCCTGCGAAAAGCCATAAGTGGCTACAGTTATTCCGATGAAGAAACACAAAAAGCAATGATAAACATATTTGAATCTTATGCATATGTTTCTGACCCACATGGAGCGATCGGTTTTTTAGGTTTAAAACAATACATTTCGGAGCATCCGGGTGAATTTTCAGGTGTTTTTCTTGAGACGGCTCATCCGGCCAAGTTTCATGAGACAGTTGAAAAATGCCTTGATATTACGATTTCAATTCCTGAAAAACTTAAAGCCTTTGAAGAAAAAGAAGGTCATGCTGTTGCTTGTTTGAATGATTATGAAACAGTGAAAAAACTGATTCTAAATGGCGTTTCCAATGCCAAACAATAGATCATTGATGCAGTTTACCAACCTTCTCTAATAGATTTTAGAGTGGTAATTCTATTTTAAATACCGTACCCGAAACCTCTTCAGAGTTGAACTCAACTTTACCACTAAGATATTGTTCAGCGAGCAATTTAATGCTGTAGGTTCCTAATCCTCTTGAAGCATCTTTGGTTGAAAAAGATCGCTGGAAAATCTGAAGCTGAATATTTCTGGGAATAAATGTTTGATTGTGAACGTGAAAAATAATGTGCGATGGTGTTGTTTCAAAACCCATTTTAATTTCCTGATTTTCCCTGCTTGCTTCCAAAGCATTCTTAAGCATATTGACAAGCACTCTTTTAAGTAAGACCGGATCGGAATTAAAAGATTGATCAGGTGTGATATTTTGAATAAGAATATTTTTCTTTTGTGCAACAAGATGGTGTTCCATCTGGTTTTTTACTTCCAGTAAAATACCCAGAGCGCTGATGTTTTTCTTATTCGTCTTTAGCTCTCCCCTTTCTGCAGCCAAAATCTGAATCTGCGCCATTATTTCATCCACAAGATTGTTACTAAGTTGTGACGCTATTTGTAAAAACTCTTTAGACTCTTCCGGATCATCTGAGGATTGAAGAAATTCAAGAAATCCTCTCAATCCTCCTGCCGTATTGATGATATCATGAAAAAAGATATGCTCAAGGGCAAGACGTCTTTTTTCATCACTAATATCATTGAGTGAAAGGACTACGAAATCCTGATCCTTAAAAGAAAAGGGAGCAGCAGTAACTGAAAAATCATAAGAGAATTCTTTTTCGTTCGAAATGGCAGTAATGCGACATTCGCTTGTAATTTTCTCCTTTTTTTGCATGCATTCAAGAATACTGTTTACAGCTCCGCAATATCGACAGCTTTCGGAAGTTCCACAACCTCCTTCGTTTTCTTTAGAATGAATACATTTGAGAAATTCTCCTGGTCGCATACCAAGAATACTTTCGAGATCAGAATAACCCATCGCCTCAAGCAAAGCGATATTTCCATATACGATCTGACGCTCTTTGTTGAGAATGGCAGCAATATAGGGCAAGGCATTCACAAGTTCGCTTATTTTTTCAAAACTCCTGAAAGCATCAAGATCTCTTAATATTGCAGCAGGCTCAGCACGTTCGGCAGTAGCATAAAAAGTATTCATTTTTTCTCTTTTTAGTCTTTTAATCTTGTTAAAGATACAACAAGAAAGCCAACCAGCGGACTAAAAATGAAAGAAATAAAAAACAACCATTGCTTTCCTATTCGACTTTTATCAACAAATTTTTCGGAAATAATGAGTGAGGCAATATACCAAACTACAAAAATAAGGGCTATCCAGACTGCTGTCATAATTAATAAAGATAATAGATAATGAAAAACATAGGTATCGTTATGCCCAGCAATGTAAGCCAGGCGCCTCTTGCGGTAATTCCATCCCCACCACGAGGTATGAGTATTCCTGAAAGAGCAAGAAGCATTAATGCTCCGGCGAATATATCCGAAAACCAAGTCCAGTATTTAGATGGGTTATAATGCAGATAATTCATCTCACGAAATACGGATCTTCGCTTTGTAAGTTCAATATATCCTTTGCCTGTTTCAATATTAATAATTGCTGTACCACCTGTAAGAAATATTTTCAAAGTTTCAGGAGAAGGAAAATAATGCTTTCTGTAGTCGCCATCCACCCCATATTTTTCGAGCATGTTCAGGACATCCTGTTTTGATGGTTTTTCAAAAAAAGGTGATTCAGTAATCGTTTTTTCAATAATAATATAATTTGGATTCCAATCATTACGATGATTAATGGCAATGCCTGATAGTGCATAAATGATCGTCATTCCAAAAAACAAATATCCAAAGTCGCGGTGTATGACTCTGTTCCATTTTCTCCATTTGAAGGCCATAGGTATTCTTGTTTATTTTTTGTAAAAAGAAAAAACCAGACATTAAAGGCCTGGTTTTATACTTTTGGATGATAGCTTAACTATTCTTCAACAATTTCATAGGTAACAGCAACAACTTCATAAAAGAATAGTTTGTCAACACCTTTTTCAGCCATTGTTTTACGATGTTGAATGATCGCATCAAAAGCTGATTCTTCGCTGTGATGATCTGCTCCTTCGGCTTCTGCATTAATTTCAGCACTTGTTGTTGATTTTTCTCCACCACCAAGATGCTTATCTTCTTCAGCTATACCAGCTTTGATTTCTTCTTCCCATTCCAGAAGATAGGCTTCATCAACAACTGTCTCGCTGATAATACCAGTTACAAGGTAATCAAAACCTTCTGTTTCACTATTGAAAGCAGGAAGTTCTTCACCTGTAACAATTTTCACGCGGCCTTCAGATTCTGTATCAATCAGAAACATTTTTTTTCCATCATGTTTGCAAATATGATCAGCTGTACCTTTTAAGGTAACAAGTTTACCAACAAGTTCGCCAGCTTTTTCATCGAAATTACCAACAGTAAGCATCACAGCTTTTTCAGCTTCCATTCCTTCCTGTTTGGTTTCAGGTTTTTGTTCACTGCCACAAGCCATCATGATGACTGCGATAAAACTAATTGCAAATAATTTTTTCATAAAAAATATGGTTTGGTTTATTAATAGTGTACAAAAGTAAGAAAATCAGCAAAATGTTAAGCTTTTTTGTGATAAAAATAACACTGAACTGTATATAATTCCAATTTTAATTCAATTTATAACTATGATTATATATTAAATAGTGTGTTTTCTTTCTTTGTAATACCCCAATTAATAATAGGTTTTAGTCGGGTATAATTATTTCATCATCCGGAATTTGAATACCATCGTAGCTTCTTTCAATGCCGTTCACGTAAGAAATTACAATAAGCAGACTACCATCTTCATTCCACTTTTTCCATTCTCCGTTTTTCCTACCCATGATATAACTGCCCTCTTCCTGTTTTTTTCCATCTGAATAATAACTAATATGCTTTCCATTTGGGTTATCCTCAACAAAACTTCCTTCAAAAGCAAGCGTGCCATCTTCATAAAAATGTTTCCATAAGCCATTTCGATAACCTTCAATAAACTCTCCTTCTTCACGCTGAAAACCATTTTGTATAGTCCAGAAGCCTTCTTCCTTGTCATCAATAAAATCTCCTTTTGCAAGAATATTTCTGTTGAAATCATATTCTGTCATCAAGCCATCGCGTAATCCGTTGCGATAATTTTCTTCGCGCAACAATTGGCCATTGCTATAATACCAGAACCATTTTCCGATTGGCTTACCTTCTTCATTGTATGATCCTTTTTGTTCAGGTTCGCCTTTTGGATAGAAAAATTCCCATTCTCCAACTCTTTTGTCATTGGAGTAGTTTCCTTGAGATTTAAGCATGCCGTTTGCATAATACTCTTTCCAATACCCTTGTTTCAAACCACCCGCATTGATGATACCCTGGCCAACAATTATTCCATTGCGAAAGATATAGGATTGAACCACTTCGCCTTTCTCATCAAATTCACGTCGTATTCCTTCGGGCACCCCTTTACGATAAGTGGCTTCAACTTTAACTTTGCCACCTGGATAATAATCACGTCTGATTTCAAGTCGCGCTACTTCCTCGGCACTTTCCTGCCTTACATCATCAACGTATTTCTCTATTTTCTTAAGATTGCCCTGAATATCATATTCTCTGAAAATTCCATTTTTTAATCCGTTTTTGAATGATCCTTCTGCCTTTAAAACATCATCCTCATAAAACCACTTCCATAATCCATGAGGTCGGTTTTCAGTGTCTCTTCTATTAATACGTTCTCTGTTAACAATATAACCTCTTTTGTAGGTTATTAACTCATTCACGATACCAAGAGTATCATAGTTTTTAGCAACTCCTTCTTCAAGTCCTTTTACAAAAGGAATACTTTTTATTAACCGCCCTTTTAAGTCAAAATGATTGGTTAAACCAGTTTTAATATCTTGTTCAAAATTTTCTCTAATTATTTCATCGGATAAATAAGTTACCCTTTCTCCTTGTTTTTTTCCTTTTTGATAGTTTATTTCAAGGGTAAGATTTCCTGATTCATCATAAAATTTCCAAAGGCTGTCGAGTTCAAAATTTTTTCTATTTCCTTCCGATTTTAAAGTACCTGTTTCAAAATAAGTCTTCCAGTAGCCATCTGGCATTTTATGAACCAAAAACCCTTCGCTTGATTTGTTTCCATCAGGATAGTAAAAAACAACATACGTTGTATCGCTTTCACGATTTTGCGAGGCAAGTATGAAAGGAATGAAAAGCAGGACAAAAACAAAAGAATATTTCATGGATGCATTCGCTTCATTTTGTTGAAACAGATTGGCCTGGAGCAACTCTCTCCTGCTTTTTAAATTTATAGATATCCTCTTTTTTAATTTTCAATTTGGCTTTTTCCCCTCCTGGACTGATATAGTAAGTTGTTGTATCATAATCAATTCTACCAAATTTCTTTTCCCATTCAATGGCTGAAACCTGATATTGATCTTTTGCATTGTGAACAAATGTAAGATCACGATTTTCCCCCTGCTCAAAAGCTACATCAATACTTTCAGTGTTGTATTCCTTGCAAACTCCCTGGGTATTCTTTTTTATTATAATACGTTCAATATACTGCCCATTTTCAAATCGTACTTTCCCTGAAGAAACATTTGTTTCCTCATAGGTTAAGTTGCGTTCCAGAATAATTTTACGTGACGTATAAAACTGAATATCTTTCAGATCTATATTATATGATTCAACATTTTCACGGATGCCCTGTGTAAAAAATAAGGTTTTTTTTGATGCACATGCGGTAAAAAATAAAAGTATTACCACAGGAAAAACAATCAGCCAGTATTTTTTCATGGTGTTAATTTCTATTTTATTAATCCAAGTTGAACTGACAATTCGAGCATTTTCAGAATAGGCTTTTTGGCTTTTAAAATCACATCCTGAGGTAACTCTATTGACGGTTTTTCATTTTTAAGCGCAAGATACAGCTTTTCAAGTGTATTAAGTTTCATATAGGGACAATCATTGCAATTGCATGTTTCATCAGATGGAACAATCATAAATATTTTATCCGGAGATGTTCGTTTCATCTGATGAAGGATACCTGTTTCAGTTGCAACAATAAATTTTTTAGCATTGCTCGCTTTTGTAAAATTAAGCAGAGCTGTAGTTGAACCTATAAAGTCGGCCAAAGCAAGAACCTGTGCTTTACATTCAGGATGAGCTATCAGAAGTGCATCAGGATTATAACTTTTTAACTTAATGATGGCTTCGGAAGACAATATATCGTGAACTTCGCAGGTTCCATCCCACAAAACCATGTTACGACCGGTAATGTTATTAATATAAGCCCCTAAATTCTTATCAGGTGCAAATACAATTTTTTGATCTTTTGGAAATGATTCAACAAGTTGAACTGCATTGCCAGAAGTACAAATAATATCTGACATTGTTTTTATTGCAGCTGAGCAATTGATATATGAAATGACAGTATGATCAGAGTAAAGTTTTAAAAAATCCCTGAAACGATCAGGAGGACAACTATCAGCCAATGAACATCCGGCTTCTAAATCAGGTAAAACAACCAACTTATCAGGATTGAGTATTTTTGCTGTTTCCGCCATAAAATGAACTCCTGCAAAAACAATCATATCAGCATTGGCTTTAGAAGCTTGCTGCGCCAATCCCAGGCTATCGCCTACAAAATCAGCTATGTCTTGAATTTCAGGAACTTGATAATAATGTGCAAGAATAATGGCATTTTTTTCTGCCCTCAATTTGATTATTTGCTTTTTAAAATCCATCTTTACTTTTTTTCTTTCGATGACAAAGTTACGACAATTCACAATGAATCAATGATGAGGAAATTTAACTGAAGGACATTAAATAATAAGTTTTAAAAAGAATATGTTATTAGTTATATAGCCTGTTAATAGCTGAATAACTTTTTGTTTATAAATTTGGAAAAGTGATTTGTTAGAATTTATCAACAGTTTTTTCACATAAAATGATGGTTTATATAATTCATATACAGTTAAGTAAATAAAAGCAAATATGAATTGGTTTTTTGTAATTGTTGAAAAATAAGATAGAAATTAAGTTAATTTTTGTTAACAGTAAGTTTGTAAGAATTTATAAAAAGGACCATTTTGTTGATAAGGTTTTTAGTGGTGAAGAAATTTTGTTGATAAGCCTAAATCAATCAAAATTTAATAACATTGATTTAACAAAATTTACAAGCGGATGTTGATAAGTATTTAACTGACTAAAAAATAATTGTTTACATTAATAATTCTTTACATTAATTTTACAATAATATGTTCATAAACAAGTAGAAGCAGTTTATTGCGGTAAAAAAATAGATACTTTTGTATAAATTTTATTAACAATGACACAGTCCATCAAAACGGTAGCAATTGCAAGTGATCATGGTGGTTATGCTATGAAGCAATTTATCATCAAAAAGCTAAAGGAAGATGGATGGCAAGTTGTAGATTATGGAACTGATTCTGAAAAAAGTGTTGATTATCCTGACTATATCCATCCTCTGGCAAGCGACGTAAACATTGGAAATTTTCCACTTGGTATTATTTTGTGTGGAAGTGGTAACGGAGCTCAAATGACAGCAAATAAATATGAGAATGTAAGAGCTGCCCTTTGTTGGAATACCGAACAAGCAATTCTTTCACGACAACATAACAATGCCAACATTATTTCATTGCCAGGAAGGTTTGTCACCATGGAGGATGCCTGGAAAATGGTTTATCTTTTTTTAAATACTTCCTTTGAAGGAGGGCGTCACCAACAAAGGGTTGATAAAATTTCTAACCTTCGTTAAATGATATTTTATGACAGATAATAACAGCAACTTCCTCAAAATGAGTGAAAAAGTTGCATTTGATAAGGATCATAGGAGAAAGATTAATTTCAATATAAGCCGTTATGATCAAGCGGTTGACAAAGGGAAAAAAAGATTTGTTAATCTTGAGCTTTCCCGTCAAAGAGCGTATAGTGTCAAGCATAAAGTTTTGTCACACTTAGATAAATATCTCGTTGAATTTGAAACAAATTTTCAGCGCAATGGTGGAAAAGTAATATGGGCGGTTAATGGGCAAGATGCGGTAAAAGAAATTTTAAAACTTTTAGAAAAAGAAAAAATTGAAAAAGTAGTCAAATCTAAATCCATGACTACTGAAGAAATTGATTTGAACGAAGCCCTTGAAAAGAAAAAAATTAAGGTTTTCGAAACAGACCTTGGTGAGTTTATCGTTCAGACTGCAGGTGAAAAACCTTATCATATAGTAACGCCAGCAATGCACAAATCGAAAGAAGATGTTGCAGCACTTTACCATGATAAATTTGGGCTTCCAGATGGAAGTACTCCTGAAGAAATAACGTTGTTTACCCGAAAACTGCTTCGCGAAGAGTATCGTCAGTCAGGAGCAGGCATAACAGGTGCTAACTTTCTAATTGCTGATACAGGATCGGTAGCTGTAACCGAAAATGAAGGCAATGCATTACTTTCGATGGCTTTTCCAAAATTACATATTGTGATAGCTGGAATTGAAAAAATACTACCCTCGGTTGATGATCTTGATTTATTCTGGCCTCTGCTTGCAACACATGGAACCGGACAAACAATGACAGTTTATAATTCACTTCTGAGTGGACCATCATCTGATGAAAGCGGACCTTCGCAAATGGTTGTTGTTTTGCTTGACAACGGAAGAACAAATTTGTTGGCAAAAACACGACAACGTTCTGCTTTAGGATGTATTCGCTGCGGTGCTTGCCTCAATGTGTGTCCTGTATATAAAAACATTGGTGGCTACACCTATGATACAACATACAGCGGTCCTATCGGTGCTGTAATTACACCGCATTTGAAAAATATGGAGGATTATCAGCATTTGAGTTTTGCTTCGACTATTTGTGGTGCATGTACCGAAGTGTGTCCGGTAAAAATTCCTTTACATGAAATGTTGCTGATCAACAGAAACGAAGCAGTAACTGAGAAACTCGTAAGTTCCTCTGACCGTTCCATTATTAAAAAATCAACTTTTGTGCTTAATAGTCGTAAGCTTTTGGATATGACAAGCGGTGGAACAAAAAATATAGTTCTTAAGTATTTTGTTGGTAAAGCCTGGGGGTCAAGAAGAAAATTGCCCATGTTGGCTGATAAATCGTTTAGTCAGCTATGGTCTGAACTAGAGGAGCAAAAAAAGAAAGAGTAAAAATAATTACGAACTATTTTAAAACCCTCTCTGGGTTTTGAGACAGGAAAGCTTTCCAACCTGTAACAGATGACTGTGTTGCTGGAAGCTTGCTTTGAAAAAAATGACATACAGCTGCAGCTAACCCATCCGTTGCGTCAAGATAATCTGGTTTGGTTTCAAAATTCAGCAAAGTGTTTAGCATGGCAGCAACCTGTTCTTTGGATGCACTTCCGTTGCCTGTGACAGATTGTTTAATTTTTTTTGGAGAATATTCAAAGATTGGAATTTCACAGTTCAGTGCTGCTGCCATAGCTACACCTTGTGCTCTACCCAGTTTGAGCATCGATTGCACATTCTTTCCATAAAAAGGTGCCTCAATAGCCAATTCATCCGGATTGTATTCTTTAATTAGTTCACTTGTTCGCTCAAAAATTTTTCTTAGTTTTAATGCCTGATTGGCATATTTATTCAGCTTGAGCACACCCATCACAAGCATATGCATTTGGTTGCCCTTTTGGATAATTACTCCATAGCCCATGATTGTTGTACCCGGGTCAATTCCTAAAATGATGCGTTCTGTTTTCAAATATTTCCGTACTTAGCTATATGAAAACAAAAGTAAGCAAAACAACCAATATTCTTCTTCGCGTCTTAATCATGCTGTTTACTTTCGGTTTTGTATATAAATATTTACTTGATCGTAACGATTGGCAGCAATGGAACAGTCTTTTAGAAATGGTTATGAATCAACAGGATAATTAGTGTCTGCAAGAAAACACACAACACATTGACTATTAACAAAGTAGTGTTGATAAATTGTTTGAATCTTTTCAATTTTTCATTGTGTAATTCA
>PHDU01000002.1 GCA_002842755.1 Bacteroidetes bacterium HGW-Bacteroidetes-1
TTCTACAATGATTATCGCCACTCTGTGGCTCAATTTTGAGGTGCAGCGCACCGGTAATCTTTGTAGAATTTTGTCCGTTGGTGTGTTTAAAGGTGCAGCACACCGAAATATCTGATGCAAGGTTTTTTAACCAATATCTCCCAAATCCGTGCTCAAGAAATAAGTTATTATTGAATTAATTTCCAATATTCCAATAGATTAGGACTTTTTCAGCAAGCCCTATGTAAGTTTCAGGGATTATTTGTAAAGTATTTGATAATTTTGTTTTTTCCAAAAGTGATTTACTAATTGACTACACCTAATAACATGAAACATGTTTTCCACTCAATTCAAATGATACTTTTATTATCGATGTTAAGTTGTGAGTTTCCATCCACTAAGAACAAAGCAAACACAAAACCTCCTCAATGGGCAGTAGATGCCATTTGGTATCAGATTTTTATTGAACGTTTTAACAACGGCGATCTTGCCAATGACCCTAAACCGGAGAATATTCGGACCGCCTCAGATTTTTTTCCTGTTCCAGATGACTGGGCCATCACTCCCTGGACACAAAATTGGTATCAGCAGGATTCCTGGGCAGAAAATCTCAGTGAGGATTTTTATGCCAATTTACAGTTAAGGCGTTACGGAGGCGACTTGAAAGGAGTAATGGATAAATTGGATTATCTCTCCTCTCTGGGTATTACAGCCGTTTACTTCAACCCTCTGAATGATGCCCCTTCGCTTCATAAATACGATGCACGCAATTTCCACCACATTGACGTTAACTTCGGGCCCGATCCAGAAGGGGATCTCTGGTTGATTGCTTCTGAAAACCCCATCGATCCGGCAACATGGAAATGGACTGCCGCCGACAAGTTGTTCCTCGAAGTAGTTTCTGCTCTACATGAAAGAAACATAAGGGTCATCCTCGATTATTCATGGAATCATACTGGAGTTGAATTTTGGGCATGGAAAGATATTGTTAAAAAAGGCCGGAATTCAACCTATAGCGATTGGTATGATATTATATCATTTGATAAACCTGAAACACTCGAAAATGAATTTGATTACAAAGGATGGATCAACATTAAAAGTTTGCCTGAATTAAAAAAAGTCCATACAACCGAGGTGCATCGAAGTGGGTTTCCGTTTGAAGGCGACCTGCATCCTGAAGTAAAAAAGCATATTTTCGAAGTCACCAAACGTTGGCTGGCACCAAATAATGATCCAAAGGCAGGTATCGATGGCTTCCGTCTCGATGTAGCCGATCACATTCCAATGGGATTTTGGCGTGATTACCGGCAGTTTGTGAAAGAAATCAATCCTGATGCTTATCTCGTTGGTGAAATTTGGTGGCAGGATTGGCCGGACAAACTAATGAATCCTGCGCCTTATCTTCAGGGCGATATTTTTGATGCAGGGATGTTTTATCAGTTGTACCGTCCGGCCCGCTATTTCTTCGCCGAAACAGATCTTGAAATTGATGCAGATCAATTAGTTGACAGCCTAACTTATCAATGGAATCGACTTTCACCTGAAACACAACAGGTTATGATGAACACGGCTTCAACACATGATACCCCACGTTTATTGACTTCATTTTCCAATCGGGGGAAGTATAAATTTAATGCCAAACTCAATGACGATCCTCATTATCAAGCCGGTAAACCAAGTACCGAAACCTTTCTTCGGGTTAGGTTGTACCTCATGCATCAATTTACCAATGTGGGTGCCCCCCATATCTGGAATGGTGAGGAAATGGGTATGTGGGGAGCCGATGATCCGGATTGCCGCAAGCCGCTTTGGTGGCCAGAAAAAGAATTCATGAGCGAAAATCGTCAGACACTATCGCCATTGGACACAGTCTCTGATCTTGTTGGCTTCAATACAGAGCTGTTTAACTATTACCGTTCTTTAATCCAAATCAGAAAGCATAACAAAGTGTTATCTCAAGGCAAGCTGGAGTTTTTGCTGGCGCAAGGGAAGCACTTGGTTTATCGTAGGCACCAACAAAAGGATGAAGTTCTTGTAATTTTCAATCTTGAGAAACAGCCTTTCAACTACGAGCTTCCTGCTAATGTTCAATTTATTGAATTGCTTGATGGTAGTAAAAAAAAGGGAACCTTGACGGTTCTTCCAATGACAGGTCACATTTTGAAGCGACAGTGATGGCAAAAAAAAGAATGATTTTAGACTCTTCGCCAGTAAAACCAACCCAAATACCCTAAAACTCGAAAACAGGCTTAATAAAGGCACGTTCGATTTTGGAATGACTTTTTAACCTCTCAACGAAACCTCGTCAATAGCTTTATTATACGCTCGGGAGGTAAATGAACCCTTGCTTAAGAGGCGCTCACTCTTCAGGAGTTGCTTCAAACTCATCATTTTAAAAACCAGAATTGTGATATAATTGTTTCCTAACCAATACTGGAAATCACTTGTAACAAAACGCTGATAAGGTTGGCATTATTAGAAATCAAAAATAGATATAATTGTTTTGAAATCAATGCAATCGATTGAAATTAAATTTTAAATTTTGATCTTATTTTCAAAACGAACGAATTGTTGTATCTTTATCCCATATTTGTGATATGTGATATATTGAGATAATATATACAAAGGAAAAGAGAATGAAACGTCAGATTACCATAAAAGATATTGCTATAAAATTAGGTTTATCAACCTCTACTGTTTCACGGGCATTAAAAGACCATCCCGATATCAGCCCAAAAACACGTACAGCGGTTAAAGAACTTGCCGGACTTTTGGGCTATAGACCCAATAGAATTGCTCTTAATTTAAGAAATAACTCTACGCGTACTATTGGCCTTATCATACCTGAAATTGAACACTATTTCTTCTCGGCAATAATAAATGGCATAGAAGAGATTGCCTATAAAAATGATTATAGTGTCATGGTTTTTCAATCAGATGAATCGTATAAGCGTGAAGTAATTAACACACAAGCGGTTCTCACCAACCGCGTTGATGGTGTTCTGGTCTCCTTTTCAAAAGAAACCAATGACTTTTCACATTTTCAAAAATTGATTGACAATGAGATTCCGGTTGTATTTTTCGATCGTGTAATTGAAGATCTACCTGCTGATCAGGTTGTTGCCGATGATTATCATGGTGCTTTTCTGGCTGTAAATCATCTTATCGAAAAAGGCTGTAAGAGAATTGCTCATTTTGCTGCCCCGCAAAACCTGCTCATTGGGAAAAGTCGTTTATCGGGTTATCATGATGCTCTTTTAAAGCACAATATTCACTTTGATCACGAACTGGTTTTTCTGGCTGACACCTATGAAACATCAAAAAAAGCAGCCCACGATATTTTGAGAAAACCTAATCCTCCTGATGGATTTTTTGCTGTGAATGATATGTCAGCAATTGCAATTATTAAAGCTGCAAAAGAATTAGGAAAACGTATTCCTGAAGACATTAAAGTGGTTGGTTTTGAAAATAGTAAGTCGGCTGCAATCTGTGAACCTGAACTTACGACTGTTGATCAATTTGGTTTTGAACTGGGACGCGAAGCCTGCCTGATGCTACTCAAAAGATTGAAAGATCCAACAACAACTGAAACGTTTAAGCCCATCAAAAAAGTAATTAAAACCAAACTTGTTGTAAGAGGATCTACCTAAAACGACATTTTAAAGCGCTTTAAGTATATTAATTCTACCATTCACTTTCTAACTCCATTTCTTTTATGGGGTTCCAGAATTTTTCTTCGAAATTGATTATTTGATCATTCTTCACAACCAGTCCTTCCTGTTCGAGCAACTGCTGCATAATATAGGGATTACCAAAATGATGCTTACCTGTTAGCATTCCATTTCGGTTCACTACCCTGTGTGCAGGAATTGACAATCCGGTTTGATGAGAACCATTCATCGCCCATCCAACCATTCGCGCTGATCCTTTCGTTCCCAAATAAGATGCAATAGCCCCGTAAGTTGTGATCCGACCAAACGGAATCTGTGCAACTACCTTATATACTTTTTCAAAAAAGCTGGCATTATTTTTCATGGTTCAATCCAAAACGGATATATTTGATGGTTAAGCCTTCCGACAACCAGATTTTCTCATAAAAAGTCTGAATCTGCTTTACCTCCAATATTTCACTTGTAGCATAAAGATCGTCTGTATGGTAATAAACTGGATGAGATTCATTTAGCAATAATTCTAGGGTATATTTATAGAGTAAATCGCTATCGGTTTTTAGATGAATTAATCCATCATCTTTCAAAATTTGCTTGTATCTATTGAGAAAATAAGGCGAAGTGAGGCGTTTGCGTGTACGTGATTTTTGCGGTTGAGGATCAGGAAATGTAATCCAGATTTCTGATATCTCATCTTTAGAAAAGTATTCGTTTATCAATTCGATTTTCGACCTTACAAAGGCAACATTTTTGAGGTTCTTCTCACTGGCGTTGATCAATCCTCTCCACAAACGTGCCCCTTTAATATCAAAACCAATAAAATTAAAATCAGGTTTCTTTTCCGCCAGTCCAATGGTGTATTCACCTTTACCGCAGCCTAACTCAAGTATAATGGGTAGATTATTTTTAAAAAAATCGGAACTCCACCTCCCTTTGAAAGGGAAAGCGTCCTGATAAAGCTGTTCGTAACTGTATTGAAATAAATTATCAAAAGTCAGATTCTCAGCAAATCGCTGCAATTTGTTTTTTCCTCCCACAACCAGTAAATTTCGATGGATTAAATAACCAACAACCAGGCATTTTCGTTTTCACTTCTTTTGATAACTTGCAGTTGCTGAAGCGCTTGAGTTTCGCTCTCAAAACGACTGAAATAAACCCTCCATAACCCACCTGAAGTTTGGCCCACATAGTCGGCTTGAAAGTTTTTTTCTCTAAGCTTCTGAATTAACCTCTCAGCATTATTTTTTTCTTTGAAAGCGCCACCAATGATATAGTAATTTTTTGTAGCAATTTCAACTTTTATCGGTTCAACAACTACTTCTTCGAGTGTAGTTATCTCCTCTATATTATCAGAAACTGATAGATTCTCATTTATTTCATTTTTAGTCAATTCCCCGTTATTAGAAGCCTCATCATTCATTAATGGCTCAATACTCTCCCAGAGATCCTTAGCAGGAGATTGAATCTCATCTTCCGGAACCTGATAGGGAGCAGCTTGCACCAAATCATTTGAGCCGGATTTTAGAATTGAAGAAGTTACGATGTTATCTGGTACTTTTTTTTCAAGAATCAATTTTTCAACAGGGATTTTATCCATATTATGGATCAGATATTCATTGGGGCTTGAATAAAAAAACGGAAGTAAAGAAGCATACCCTGAATACTGGTAATAATATTGCTGAACAATATGCTTGTTCATATTCCCCCATGCTCCAAAAATAATAGATGCGGCTGCACCAACAACCAAGAGCTGTCTTTTAATACCATTTGAACGGCGTGAAGCTACCATCCTTTTTGGTGCAGATTGCTTTGGTTTGGTTTCAGGAGTTTTATGTTCTTTTTGCGGTATTTCTTCTTGTTTTTGCGGTGGTTTGAGGAATACCTTTTCAACTTTTTGATGAAATTCTTCTCTGATCACCGGAGGAGAAATAAATCCACTTAAACCAAATGAATCAGGTTGATAATTCTGGTTTTCATCTGCTTCGAAAACGATTTTTTTATCTGCGTTAAGGTAAATGTATCCAATATTCCTGAAGTTAATTTTTTTACCTTCATCCAACACCGAAACACATTTAAAGACAAAGCGATCAAGGCGACTTTTTGCCTCTTGATAGGATAATTGCTCAGATCGGGCAATGTAGTTGAGGAGCAATCCATCATTTGTTCGAAGCAATGGATTAAAAACAATTTCTCTGTGTGGCGGCTTAAAATAATGCTTTACAGGATGAATAAAAGCATTATGATCACGCGTAAGAAACCCACCCAACCCAGGGATGACGACGCACTCGTACTCATAAATTAATTCACCAATGTAACCTGCAATTCTCATCTGCTCAGCAAAGTATTGATATCATTGGAATAGTATTTTCTATTAATAGCATTTTTCTTTTTCAAACCGACACAAATTAAACCAAAATCTGGCTTAGTTTTGTGTATCATCAGCCATGATTTAAGTCAGCTAAGATAAGGATTTTTACGGTGAATTTTTCAAAAGGTTCGCTAAATTTTCAATATCTGAAGGCGTGTCTATTCCAAAATTATCTTTATCGGTGATTCCCAACGCAATAGAATAACCATTCTCAACCCATCGAAGTTGCTCCAACGACTCTGATTTTTCGAGTGATGAAGGTAAGAGTTGTGTTATTGCGGCTAACACTTCCGTTCGGTATGCGTATAATCCTATGTGCTTATAGAAATCATAATGATGCGTCCATTTTGCTTCTTCAATACCCCGAACATACGGTATAGGATGCCGACTAAAATAAATTGCTTTTCCCCATTTATCAAAAACAACCTTAACAATGTTCGGATTAAAAAGGTCATTAGGTTCATGAATCTTACGGGCTAAAGTCGCAATTTCGAATTTGCTGTTTCGAAGCAATTCTGCTACCTGATTGATTTGCTGAGGATGAATAAAGGGCTCATCGCCTTGAATATTAACAATTACATCGTACGTTTCTCCTACCAGCGAAAGAGTCTCAAAACAACGATCAGTTCCGCTCAGGTGATCTTTACTTGTCATAATGACATTACCACCAAAAGACGATATTTCATTCAAAATACGTTCATCATCAGTTGCAACAACAACCTTATCAATGCTATTTGCCTGAAGCACTTGTTCATAAACCCTGCGAATCATAGATTTTCCAAGAATTTGAACCAATGGTTTTCCGGGAAAACGGGTTGAATCAAACCGCGCTGGAATTACACCCAATGTCAGCATAAATTTATTTCCAATTTAAAACAAACCGTGCAGTTCGGCATTAATTCTTTCAATCACAGTACTCAAATCAGAAGGCTTTTCAAAATCAAGATCGTCCACTTCAACAACAAGTAGTTTACCAATTTCATACTTATCTATCCAGGCTTCGTAGCGTTCACTAAGATGCTTAAGGTAATCGATACGGATTGAGGCTTCATATTCACGGCCACGTTTTTGAATCTGACTCACAAGTGTTGGAACTGAAGCACGCAGATATATCAACAAATCAGGAGGTTGAATAAATTTACTCATAAGTTCAAACAACGAACTGTAGTTATCAAAATCACGTGTTGACATTAAATTCATTGAATGAAGATTTGGGGCAAAAATATACGCATCTTCATAAATAGTGCGATCCTGAACTACTGTTTTGCCGCTGTTTCTGATTTCAATCACCTGACGAAACCTGCTATTAAGAAAGTAAACCTGCAGATTAAATGACCATCGCTGCATGTCTTCATAAAAACTGTGGAGATAAGGATTGTTTTCAACATCTTCATAATGAGGAGTCCACCCAAAATGTTTTGATAGTAGGCGGGTCAAGGTAGTTTTTCCTGATCCGATATTTCCTGAGATTGCAATATGCATAAACTTAGTTTTGATGCAAATTTAGTTGATTTAGATGCTTGTTACACTTTTATCATTGCTAAAATTTCTTCTACAATGATTCGGTCATTTGATAGCCGTGGAACCTTATGCTGTCCACCCAGTTTTCCCTTGCTCTTCATCCAATTGTAAAATGTGCCTTTTGCTACCGACCGGATAACAGGGGGCCGCAGAATCATGTTGTGATATCTTTTGGCCTCATAATCAGAATTGAGAGATTTTAAAGCATTATCCAAAGTTTCACTAAAAAAGTCGAGATTCACAGGTTCGTTTTCAAATTCAATAAGCCACTCATGTGCGGCCGATTCTTTATCCGTCGAAAACAATGGGGCTGCTGTATAATCGAGTGTCATCACATTGCATTTATTACAAGCAATAGAAATAGCCCTTTCTGCATTATCGTTCATTAACTCTTCTCCAAAAGCATTGATAAAACTTTTTGTCCTTCCGGTAATTCTGATACGATAAGGATTAAGAGAAGTAAAGATAATCGTATCACCAATCAGATATCGCCAAAGTCCGGCATTGGTGGTAATGACCATTGCATAAATCCGGTCTTTTTCAACTTCGCCAAGAATGTATGCGTGTGGATTTTCGTCATCTATTTCCTCAATGGGAATAAACTCGTAAAAAATACCATAGTCGAGCATCAGTAGAAGCTCATTACTTTCCGTTTGATCCTGAATGCCAAAAAAACCTTCTGATGCATTATAGGTTTCCATATAGTGCATCTTATCAGATGAAATAAGGTTTTTAAACTGTTCCCGGTAAGGAGAAAAATTGACGCCACCATGGAAAAAAACCTCCAGATTGGGCCAAACCTCACGGATATTTGCTTTTCCTGTTAGTTCAAGAATACGCTTGAGTAAGACTACCATCCAGGATGGCACGCCTGAAATACTTGTCACATTGTGCGACATGGTTTCGCGAGCCATAAGTTCAATCTTCGATTCCCATTCGTTCATCAGGGCGATCGATAAATTTGGAGTTTTTAAAAATTGGGCCCAAAATGGCAAATTTTGGATCAGGATTGCAGATAAATCACCATCATAGTAAGACTCATTAGTCACTTCACTTATAGTATGACTTCCACCCATAATAAGACTTCTTCCATCAAAAACTTCGGTATCCGGAAAATTATTCACATAAATTGAAAGCAAATCTTTTCCACCTTTAAAGTGACATTCTTCCAAGGAAGAATTGCTTACAGGAATAAACTTGCTTTTGCTTGAAGTAGTTCCTGAAGACTTGGCAAACCACTTTATTTCTTCAGGCCAAAGCAAGTTTTGTTCCCCATTACGAAGTCGGTCAATATAAGGCTTAAGCTGATCATAGTTGCTAATAGGAACTCTGTTGGAGAACACTTTGTAGGAATCAATTGAACGGTATTCATATTTTTTACCCCATTCTGTTGACTTGCCATAAGTGATGAGTCTGCTAAACCACTCTTCCTGTACTTCATGTGGGTATTTAATAAATAGGTCTATCTGATGCATACGTTTATTCATCAACCAAGATAAAACTGTATTAAATAGAGCCATAGTAGAGCGTTGTTTTAAAACTGAAAATTGAATAACTTTTTTACTTTGGAGCTTTAATAATGAGATAAATACCCACAAAAACAAAGAAAATATTTGGCATCCATGCTGCTATTACGGGAGGAAGATTTCCATAGGTCGCAAAAACTGTTGATATCTGCATAAAAAGAATATAAGAAAATGTAATGGCTATTCCGGCTCCAAGATGAACACCAATACCTCCTCTTACTTTCCTGCTCGAAAGAGCTACACCTATCAACGTAAGGATCAAAATAGCGGCAGGCGAGGCAAGTCTTTTATTCATCTCGACTTCATACAGGGTAACTTTTTCATTTCCTTTCATTTTCTCGCTGTCAATATGATTTTTCAGTTCCCAAAAATTCATAACCTCAAAATCTTCCTTTATTTGATACAAATCAGTTGGCTTCAGGTTAATTACTGTATCCATTTTTTCGCCTTTTCTAATGGATTCATTCAAACTATCTATTCTTCTTTCTACAAAATTAAAAATCACCCATGCATCATTTATTGAGTCTCTTTCAATGCGATCTCCGGTAAGTTTAAAATTCATTTTCTGCCCATTAAACTGCTCCATGGTAAAACGGTAACCCACACTTATACTACTGTTAAAATTTTCTACATAAACAAATACGCCATTTTCAATTTGGAGATGAATGTTGCGATCCTTATCCTTGAAAAGGTTCTCCATATATCTGTTTTTAAACTCCCGTCGTATTTCATTTGTTTTTGGAATGAGAATATTACCCAGATAAAGTGAAAAAACGGCAAGGATCAGAGATGCAAAAAGATAGGGACGCAACATCCTTCGGAAACTTATTCCACTACTAAGTATTGCAATAATCTCAGTATTACCCGCCATTTTTGAAGTAAAAAAAATGACAGAAATAAAGGTAAAAAGATAGATGAAAAGATTGATGAAATAAGGGATGAAATTGATATAATAATCAATGATGATTTCGCTGACCGGAGCACTTTTCTTGAGAAAATCTTCTATATTTTCGGAAACATCAAAAATGATAACAATAATGATCAGCAATGAAATTGCATAAACAAATGTGCCAAGAAACTTTTTAAAAATATACCAGTCAATTAGTTTCATAGTTACAAACGCTGCATCAGTCGTGGGGTAATTTCATTTTTCCAATGAGAAAAGCTGCCATCAATGATACGGTTTCTTGCTTCTTTTACCAACCAAAGATAAAAGCCGAGATTGTGAATACTGGCA
This sequence comes from Bacteroidetes bacterium HGW-Bacteroidetes-1, assembly GCA_002842755.1. Taxonomy (GTDB): domain Bacteria; phylum Bacteroidota; class Bacteroidia; order Bacteroidales; family F082; genus JALNZU01. The sequence continues at coordinate 10,300 of PHDU01000002.1, forward strand.
ATCATACTTCCAAGCATTTCTTTTGCGACAAACAAATGACGTAAATAAGCTTTGGAATATTGTGCATCAACAAAAACAAGTCCATCCTCATCAATAGGACTGAAATCCATCTTCCATTTCTCATTTCTGATATTAATAATACCACGGCTTGTAAAAAGCATTCCGTTTCGTCCGTTACGTGTTGGCATAACACAGTCAAACATATCAACACCTAATGCGATGCTTTCGATGATATTCGCTGGCGTACCAACTCCCATCAGGTAGCGGGGTTTGTTATCAGGTAAAATACTACATACCAGGGATGTTATTTCATACATCATTTCATGGGGTTCACCAACCGATAAACCTCCAATAGCATTGCCATCTGCACCGGCATTGGCAATTGTTTCGGCTGAAAGTTTACGTAAGTCATTATAGGTACTACCCTGAACTATTGGAAACAAAGATTGGGTAAATCCATATAAAGGTTCAGTTTCTGCAAGTCGTCCCATACAACGCTTAAGCCATTGATGCGTCAATTTTATAGATTTTTCAGCATACTTATAATCACAAGGATATGGTGTGCATTCATCAAACGCCATGATAATGTCAGCACCAATCTTTCGCTGAATGTCTATCACTTTTTCAGGTGTGAAGTGATGTCTGCTTCCATCTATATGAGACTGAAAAGTCACACCTTCTTCATTCAGTTTACGTTTTGCACTAAGCGAATAAACCTGATAACCGCCGCTATCTGTTAAAATTGGACTAGTCCATCCATTAAATTTATGCAAACCACCAACTTCTTCAAGGATATCTAATCCCGGGCGCAAATACAAGTGGTATGTATTGCCTAAAATAATCTGTGCCTTAATATCATCACGAAGCTCCCGCTGGTGCACAGCCTTCACTGTTCCGGCTGTCCCAACCGGCATAAAAATAGGTGTCTCAATGACACCGTGATCTGTTGTTATGAGCCCTGCTCTTGCTGAACTTTTGGCATCTCTCCCTTGAATTGTAAAATCCATCCACTCAAAATTTGAACAAAGATAAGCCAAATCATAAAGAATGGATATTTTTGTAGCCTTAAAAAAACCCAATGTGTTTATAGATATTGAATTTAAAAGTTTGACTTTCATTATTTTACTTGTGCTAGGCGCAAGTACTTTCATCCAATTGTTTATCTATTGGTGGTATTTTTCACGTCTTTCCTTCTTCAAAAAGCAGGGACCAGCCAACACCAATCCTCATTTACCACCAGTTTCAATAATTATTTGTGCACGAAATGAGTACACTAATCTTGAAAAGCATCTTCCATTAATCCTCGGTCAGGATTACCCCGATTTTGAAGTCGTTGTTGTTAATGATTGTTCGGATGATGGTTCGGATGAGCTGCTGGCAGATATGGCCAGAGAGGATAGCCGGTTAAAGATTGTGCATCTTAGGCAAAGCCTTAATTTTTTCCAGGGTAAGAAATTTCCTTTAAGTATGGGTATAAAGTCAGCAAAAAATGAAGTTCTTTTGCTGACTGATGCCGATTGTAAACCTGTCTCAGATCAATGGATCAAAACCTTTTCAATGAAATATGACCGAAATACAGAAATTGTTATCGGTTATAGTCCTTACGAAAAGAGGGCTGGGCTGTTAAATTTTTTGATCCAATTTGATACAATGCATATTGGAATGCAATACCTTTCACTTGCAATTGCAGGAAAACCATACATGGGTGTTGGGCGTAATCTTTCTTATAAAAAGAGTCTGTTTATTAAAAACAAGGGCTTTACATCCCATTACAACATACCTTCAGGTGATGATGACCTTTTTATAAGTATGGTAGCTAATAAAAATAATACATCTGTAGAAATTGCCACCGAAGCTTTGGTAGAATCCATGCCAAAAACACAACTTTCTTCCTGGACGCAGCAAAAGCGACGGCATCTTTCAACAGGTAAATATTACAAAAAAGGGATAAAATTTTTCCTGGGTATTTACTCTCTGTCTCAATTGCTCTTTTATGCCTCTTTTGTCTGGTTATTATTCTTACCGATAATGTATTTTATTCCTTTGGGGGTTTTTCTCTTTCGATACATCAACCAACTTATCATCTTTTATAATTGCTGTAAGCAACTGGGAACAAAGTTCCCCATTGCACTAACACCTTTTGCTGAATTATTTTTTATTATCTTTAACCCGATGCTCGTTGCTATTAATTCTGTTGTAAAACCAGCTAAATGGATGTAGAAAATAATCTTACTGAGAAAGGGCAAAGAGATTTTCAACTCATTCAACGCGCCTTAAATCAAGGCGATCAGCAAGCATATGCAACCTTACTTAATAATTATCGTGATGCTGTATATTTTTTAATGCATAAAATGACATCAAATCCTTTTGATGCCGAAGACCTCACCATCGAAGCATTTGGCAAGGCTTTCCGCAATCTGCATCAGTACTCACCCGAATACGGTTTTAGTACCTGGCTATTTCGCATCGCGACAAACAATTGCATTGATTTTCAAAGAAAAAATAAAATCCAATCTGTAAGCATGAATTCTTTAGGAAACGTTGCCACAAAGAAAGAATTATCAATCCAGTTTCCAGCCTCTGATCTTGATCCTGAAGAAACAATGATTAACAAACAAAAGATTAAAATGATGCACCTTGTGGTTGATAAACTCAAACCTCATTATCGCAGTTTAATTATTATGAGATACTTCGATGAGATGAGTTATGAAGAAATTGCCACTCAATTCAATCTGCCCTTGGGAACAGTAAAAGCACAGCTTTTCAGGGCACGGGAATTTTTATCCAACGTATTAAAAAAAACAGGCGAGAATATTTAAAACTGAAAAAGATTTATCCTCATTGAAGCTGCTATTTTTTTCAATTCTAGCTTCTTTCTGCCCTTGAAACAACCCATAACCGCTTCTTTACGTATCTTTCATTTTGGTAAAAAAAGTATTTTTGCATATCAAAAATTAAACAATGATATCTTTACAAGCCTTTCAGCAAGCCATACTTCAGGGGATTCCTGATGAGCTCCCATCTCACAAACCCTATGATCCAATAGTCAATCATGCCCCAAAACGTAAAGATATCCTGAATCCGGAAGAAAAAAGACTTGCGCTTAAAAATGCATTGCGATATTTTCCAATAAAATTCCATAGACAACTTGCCCCTGAGTTTGTTGAAGAACTTATTAATTATGGTCGAATATACATGTTTCGTTTCAGGCCAGACTACAAAATATACGCACGAGATATCAATGCATTCCCACACAGATCACAACAAGCTGCATCCATTATGCTTATGTTAAGTAATAATCTGGATGATGCCGTTGCACAACACCCACATGAACTTATTACTTACGGAGGTAATGGTGCGGTTTTTCAAAATTGGGCACAATACCTGCTTGTCATGCAATACTTATCCACAATGACAGACGAACAAACCCTTGTTTTGTATTCAGGTCATCCGCTTGGCTTATTTCCCTCACATAAAGATGCTCCCAGAGTGGTAGTAACGAATGGTATGGTCATACCTAACTACTCCAAACCTGACGACTGGGAACGTTTCAACGCGCTTGGGGTTTCTCAATACGGACAAATGACAGCCGGTTCATTTATGTATATTGGTCCTCAGGGAATCGTTCACGGTACCACAATTACCATCCTTAATGCTGCACGAAGACAGCAACATCCTCATTTTACTGGCGGTATAAAAATCTTAGTAACCTCTGGCTTGGGCGGCATGAGCGGTGCCCAGCCAAAAGCAGGAAACATTGCAGGTGTTGTGAGTATTACGGCCGAAATAAACCCAAAAGCAGCGTACAAACGTTATAAACAGGGGTGGGTTGATGAAGTGATAGAAAATGTTGATTTGGCAATCGATACTGCCGTGGATTATAAAAAGAAAAACCTCCCCCACTCTATTGCTTTCCTCGGCAATATTGTAGAGTTATGGGAAAGGCTTGCAGAGAGACGAATTGATGTGGATATGGGTTCAGATCAAACATCCCTACATAACCCTTGGGCAGGAGGCTATTACCCTGTTGACTTATCATACGATGAAGCCAACATTATGATGGCTGATAATCCAGACTTATTCCGTGAAAAAGTTCAGGAATCGTTGCGAAGACAGATAGAAGCAATTAATACACTTACAAATTCCGGCATGTATTTTTTCGATTACGGGAACGCTTTTCTGCTCGAAAGCAGCCGGGCCGGAGCTGATGTAATGAATGACAAGGGACTTTTCAGATATCCTTCATACGTTCAGGATATCATGGGCCCTCTTTGTTTCGATTACGGTTTTGGTCCTTTTCGATGGGTTTGTACATCATCACAGCCAAAAGATCTGGAATTAACAGATCAAATTGCCTGTGAGGTTCTCGAAAATATTGCAATCAGTGCACCTCAAGAAATACAGCAGCAATTAAAGGACAATATTCACTGGATAAAAGAAGCACAAAATAATAAATTGGTGGTTGGCTCACAGGCACGTATTCTTTATGCAGATGCTGAAGGAAGAATAAAAATTGCTACCGCCTTTAACAATGCCGTGCGTAAAGGTGTTTTGGCCGGTCCTGTTATAATTGGACGTGATCACCATGATGTAAGTGGAACAGATTCACCTTTCCGTGAAACCTCCAATATATATGACGGATCAAGTTTTACTGCTGATATGGCCATACAAAATGTGATCGGTGATGCTTTCAGAGGCGCAACATGGGTTTCTATTCATAATGGAGGCGGTGTTGGATGGGGTGAAGTTATCAATGGAGGATTTGGAATGCTCCTTGATGGAACAGAGTCTACAGATCATAAACTTAAAAATATGCTCCACTGGGATGTTAACAACGGAATTGCACGGCGTAGTTGGGCGCGAAATAATGAAGCAGTTTTAGCAATCAAACGCGCAATGGAAATCGAGCCGAAACTAAAAATAACATTACCGAATTTTGCAGATGATGAACTTTTAAAAACATTTTTTTGAACCTTTTCCATAAAGTGTTCTATTTAGAATCATTCTATCATACTATCCTGCAACATTTTAACTTATTTTTTTGGTTACTTTTGACCTTTAACCAATAAAAAGTCAAAAATGTCACTAAGCAGAAAGCAGTTCCTTTCCAATTTAGCCCTTGGCTCGGGCGGGTTAGCTATAATGAGCAGTTTTGGTTTTATGTCTGTATCAGTAAATGACTACAATAGTCTGAAAGCAATTGTTATTGATTTTGACAAATGTGCAGGCTGCCGCACCTGTGAAACAGTTTGCTCTTCGCAAAATCACAAATTTGAAATAAATGGTTCATTCGTCCATGGATTGGGTAATCCTGAATTGTCAAATATACGGGTTTGGCGCTATAATCCGCCATTGGATATTCCGGTCACTTGTTTTTTATGTGCAGATGCCCCTTGTGTTGAAGCCTGTCCAGTAAAGCCGCATCCAGAAACAGGAAGAAAAGCCCTTTATCGTGATGAAGAACTTGGAACAATCATCAATGATTATGATCGTTGTATTGGTTGCCAGTCTTGTGCAGATGCTTGCCGAACAAACAGGGGTGGTGTAATATTTCCAGATGTTGAGGGCTCACCACATGGAATGTGTACACTCTGTGATGGAGATCCATCATGTGTCAAATGGTGCCCTTATGAGGCTCTTTCTTATCTTGAAATCAATTCAGAAATGGATTTCCGAAATATGACTCCAAGGCAAATTGCCACCAGACTTCTCGAAAAATATTATGATGTCGAAACAAGTAAAAATGCTGCACTATGAAAGGAGTTAATGGCCAAATACTCGAAATAAATTTGAGCACTGGAACAATAATCAAGAAGAGTATCCCGGATCAATACTATGAATTATTTCTAGGTGGCAGAGGACTGGGGATAAAATTGTTGCAAGATTATCTACCTCATCCTGAGATTGATGCAATGAGTGAAGCAAATCCATTGATATTTATGCCTGGCCTTTTTTGTGGATACCCAATCCCATCTTCCTCGAGAACTACTATGATAACAAAATCACCCATAACAAGCCCAAAAAATGGCAATAGCAAATTTGCCTCAACAATAAGCTACAGCAATATGGGAGGGTTTATTGGTGCAGAAATCAAATACGCAGGTTATGACGGCATTGTTTTTATTGGAAAATCAACAAAACCCGTTTACCTTTTCGTTGAAAATGGAGAAGCGGAACTTCGGGATGCATCCAAGTTCTGGGGCATGGGAACCAATGAATTTGATCAGGCAATTATTCGCGAAGTTGGCGACAGAAGGTTTGAATCAGCATACATAGGGCCTGGAGCTGAAAATGGAGTGATGTTTGGTAGCGTTATTAACACTGGAGCAAGAGCAGCCGGAAGGGGCGGTACTGGCTGCGTAATGGGGTCTAAAAAATTGAAAGCCATCGTAGTAAGAGGAGACAAAACACCAGAAGTTGACAATCATAAACAATACCTTCAATTGCTTGAAATGGCCCGTCTAACATTTGGTGCTGACTCAGAAGCAAAACAGCGCTGGCGATATGGCGGTACTGCCAATGCGTTACAGTTTTCTTCTGACAGAGGTAGTCAGGCTGTGAAAAACTACAGTGAAGGTACTTTTGCAGGAATTGAGAACATCAATGCAGATGCAGCACGCAAACAAGTTTGGAATCGCGATTTTGCATGCTATTCGTGCCATTTAGCCTGTAAAAAAAGCGGTTTTGCAAAAGGTGCCTATGGTGGTGCTGTGAATGAAGGTGTAGAATATGAAACCGGAACTATGCTGGGCGCTAACCTGTTGATTGATAACCTGAATGGGCTCAACAAGTTGGTAGAAACCGCAGATGATTATGGAATTGACATCATCTCTGTTGGAAATGTAATTGGCTTTTTGATGGAATGTTATGAAAAAAAACTAATCGACATCGGGTTTCTTGATGGCATTGACCTCAAATGGGGCAACGTAGATGCAGCCATGGCTATGATTCATAAGATTGGAAACATGGACGGTATTGGAAATCACGCCTCCAAAGGAGTGAAATATCTTTCAGAATTTATTGGACAAGGATCGGGAGATTTTGCCATTCATGTTAAAGGTCATGAATTGGCTGCATGGAATGTTCAAGGATATGCAAAAAGCTATGGAATATCGTATACTACTGCAAACCGTGGTGCATGCCACATGACTGGTGGTGAAGTTTCAGGACAAAATAATGCTGCATTGCGTGATACATTAGGAGCTTGCAGTTTCGCCTCATCCTTTTATAAAGAAGAACTTCATTACCGTCATTTCGTTGAAGCTTTAACAGGTATTCAACTTACAGAAGACGCCTTTATGCAAACCGGCGAACGCATTTTCAACCTTGAACGCATTCTAAATTGTAGGGATGGTTTTAGGAGAGAAGATGATGTCCTTCCTGAAAGATTTTTCAAGGATGCCTATACGTCCGGGCCACAACAAGGAAAAATATTGGACCGAACTGAGTTTAAAGAAATTATGGATGATTACTATTCAATGCGTGGATGGAACGTGATTACCGGTATTCCTGAAGAAGAGAAACTAAAAACTTTACGCCTAATTTGAATACCACATCCATATAGAGATTATGATTATTTATTTTTAAAATATCTTTTGACAATTTGGTGCACTTGTAATATTTCCTTTATTACTTGAATTAGAGCCATATAAAACTAAATGCAAATAAGCAACAATAAATCTTCAGTAGGATGCAACCTTTTTTAAAACTTTTTTGTCTTTTTAATAAAATAACTTTCCAGAAATTAGATCTTTGCACGATATTTGTGTCTTACAATTAAAAATAATATCATGAAACACATAATACTTTCAATCTCCATTTTATTGTTTCTAAGCTCTACACTTTTTTCACAATCCCTTAAGGTGATTTGGGAAAAACAACCGCTGGAGAACGGAGCGATAGTGACCATCAATGGGGTACTTTCTGATGATTTATTCTATGAATTAGTTGCTCATGCAAGAGTTAAAAATAATACTGATCGGGATATTTCTGTTTTGGTTGAAAGGGTAACACACGATACTGTAACAGGATCAATGAATCAATTCTGTTGGGATTCATGTTTTGCACCATGGGTAGATATCTCACCATCACCTTATATTATTCCTGCTAATGATACTACACCCGATGAAACATTTTCAGGACATTACCTTCCACAGGGGAAAATAGGCACAACAATTCTTGAATATGTTTTTTATAAAGAAGATGACCGTAACGACAGCGTATCATTCATTGTAAACTTTGTTGTGTCACCATCATCAATCGAAGACATTACCGCAAAAATGAAATTCAGTAATGCATTCCCTAATCCAGCTTCAAATAGAGTTAATTTTGATTTTGATTTTCCCAATGAAGTGAAAACAGCCTCATTAAAGATATATAACCTTCTAGGACAACCGGTTGCAGAGCACGCTTTTCAACAAAAAAATGGAAAAGTATCCATTCCTGTTGATCAGCTTCTAGAAGGTATTTACCTTTATTCGCTCAGTTTAAACAATAAGCCCGTTGTTACAAAAAAATTAATAATCCGAAGATAGGCAGTCTGCTTTCTGTTTTATTGACTTTAAAAAGATCAACTATTTCTTCTATTCATTAAATGGTTGATATCTTATTTCAAAATTTTATTGTTGTTATTTTAATTCAATCATTTGATATTCAACAACTATAAAAATATTCCATTCATTTCCCTCCTCATTAAATAAGATTGGCGTTGCTATTTATTCAAATTAACTTATTTTTGCATAAATCGGGTAAGCCTGTATAAATTAAGTCATTTTTAACGTATTGTAAATCAGTTCTTTAAAATCAAGACTTATTTTTTGAAGCATAAATAAGAATCAAAAAAAACCATTCATGGGTATTAAACAGAAAACCAGTGATTTACAGCGGCGCATGCGCGATGCTTTGATGGGAGGCGGTCAACAAGCTATTGAAAAACAGAAAGCCATTGGAAAACTTACTGCACGTGAGCGAATCATCGCTCTACTAGACCCAAAAACATTTCATGAATATGATCTTTTTGTCGAACATGCCGCAAAAGATTTTGACATGGATAAAAAGTATCTTCCCGGAGATGGTGTAATAACCGGTACAGGCACTTTAAGCGGACACCCGGTGTGTATTTATGCACAGGATTTTACCGTTGCTGGCGGATCATTGGGATGGATGCATGCAAAAAAGATTACCAAAATCATGGATCATGCCATGAAACTTAAAGTTCCCATTATTGGAATCAACGATTCGGGTGGGGCGCGTATTCAGGAAGGAGTAAATTCGCTTGCAGGTTATGGCGAGATTTTTTATCGCAATACACAATCTTCTGGTGTGATTCCACAAATATCTGTAATTCTCGGTCCTTGTGCCGGCGGCGCAGTTTATTCTCCAGCTCTGACTGATTTTGTTTTTGTTGTTGAAAACATCTCGAAAATGTTTATTACAGGACCAGAGGTAATCAAAACAGTTCTGGGTGAAGAAATTTCGATGGAAGAGCTGGGAGGAGCTCGTGTGCACTCTGAAATTACAGGAAATGCGCACTTTTTTGCAAAAAGTGAAGAAGAATGCTTTGAACAGATCAAGCAACTTGTAAGCTACATTCCATGGAACAACATGAAAAAAGCGGAACGATTTCCAAAAAAAGCTCCGAAAACCAGGGAATATAAAATTGAAAATATTTTACCAACTGATCCAAGACAACCTTACGATGTTAGAGATGTGATTAAATCTATATCTGACAATTCTGAATTTTTAGAAGTAATGGAGTTATTTGCTGCGAATATTGTTATAGGATTTGGCAGAATAAACGGTGATACAGTTGGATTTGTTGCCAATCAGCCACTTGTTCTTGCAGGAGTTTTGGATGTTGATTCATCTGATAAGGCAGCACGCTTCATTCGCTATTGTGATGCCTTCAACATCCCCTTGGTAACACTTGTGGATCTCCCTGGATATTTGCCTGGCGTTGATCAAGAACATGCCGGAGTTATCCGTCATGGAGCAAAAGTTTTATACGCATACTCAGAAGCCACAGTGCCAAAAATTACCGTCATCACACGAAAAGCATATGGTGGAGGTTATATTGCAATGTGTTCTAACCACCTCCGTGCCGACTTTGTTTTTGCTTGGCCTACTGCAGAAATTGCAGTTATGGGCCCTGAAGGTGCAGCCAATATTATTTTCCGCAAAGAAATATTATCAGCTGAAAATCCTGAAGAAATGCGTAAAACCAAAGTTGAGGAATATAAGAAAAAATTTGCAAACCCTTATGTTGCTGCAGCTTATGGATATGTAGATGCCGTAATCGAACCAGCTGAAACCCGGCGGATGCTTATGCACTCACTTGAAATTTCAAAAGACAAGATTGTTGAAGTTCCAATGAAAAAACATGGAATTCCACCTTTTTAATTTTAACTTCTTTTATTGCAGCAAATTAAAACACAAGCATCATTGATTTTACAAATCCAGGATTTAAACTTTTTACTGTTAAGGTGTTTTTCTAATGCATTAAGTAGCTAAATCATAGAAATGTAAGGCATAAAACAAGAGGAGATGAAAAAGAAAAAAGAAGTTCAAGTTGAAAAAAAAACACCCGTTAGCCCCTACTCTACATTGGTAATTGACAATATAGAGTATCAGACCCTACTAACAAAAAAATATGGCAATAGGAGTAATTACCTGATTAATAATCCTTACTTATTGACAGCATTTATTCCAGGTACAATTGTAGAAGTTTTGGTGGTTAAAGGACAGAATGTTATAGTTGGTGAAACATTGGTTGTTTTTGAGGCCATGAAAATGCTTAATAAAATCACCTCACCATTTGATACAAATGTGAAGGATGTTTTGGTTGTTATTGGAGATCGGGTTACTAAAAATCAAGTACTTATTGAGCTCGAATGAGTTCCAAAAACAAGGTTCTGCTCTTCAACCAACCCAAGAATCTGATCACGACCATCACCAGTATTCGAAGAAGTTATAAAATATAATGGCAGCTCTTCCCACTGCAGGAGGAGCTGTTTTTTATAAATAGCTATTGCCTTCTCAAGATTCAATTTACTTAATTTATCAGCTTTGGTAAAAACAATCACAAATGGGAGTTGACTCTCAGACATCCATTCCATAAGTTCAATATCTGATTTTTGTGGATCGAGTCTAACATCAACAAGAATAAAAGTATAAATAAGATTTTCACGTTTTAGCAGATACTGTTGCAACATGCTTTTCCATTCTTCACGGGCAACAATAGAACGCTTTGCATACCCATAACCAGGCAAATCAACCAGATACCAGGTTTTATTGATCAAAAAGTGATTCATTGTAATTGTTTTCCCTGGCTTACCAGAAATTTTTGCCAGACCTTTACGCGAGCACAACATGTTTATGAGGGATGATTTTCCAACATTAGACCTGCCTACAAACGCATATTCAGGTAAATTTCCCTTTGGTAATTGCTCTATTTTGGTATTACTTTGAATAAATACGGCTTCATTTATTATCATGATAAGTGCTTTGGAAGTTCCCCTTTGATATAGGAAATTAAATGACGATCTTTTTTCGACTCAAAGATATCCATTAATTTAACAATAATTCCTGTCTCTTCTACTTCACCAAAACTTGCATTCAAAGCTGTTCCGAAAGTACGCATTGTACCTGATAGACTCATATAAGCATTAAAAAGTGGAGGAATACTCTCATTTTCATTTCGTACCAACTGCGTAAGAAGCTTGAAATCCTGTTCATAATTCTTACCTGAAAAAGTATTTTCAATTGTTTCAAGATCGGTCTTATAAGGAAGTGGCTCATGTGGATAGACCAAATGATCAGGATCAGGGAAGTAAAGGTTCATGAAATAAAGAATCAAATCGCGCGCATAAGCCTGAAAATGTCCATACATTGTTACTTTTCCAAAAAAATATCTGGTTTCAGGATAGTCAATTATCAATGCACCCAATCCATCCCATAAATTATCCAACGAATACATTCCCTTTCGAAAATTTTTTGAGGGCTGGTAGGCTGGTTGAACGAAAGAACGTCCAAGTTCAATTGTATATGGAAGATACTCCTTAATGAATTTTTCCGAATATGCAAAAAGCTTTGCAGTTGGTGTGTGCACATGATTATTCTTATCGACATGCAGGTTTTTACATTCGATAAAACGGTAGCCTCCAACAACTTCATTTTCCTCAGGATTCCAAACAATAAGTTGCTTAAATCCATTTTCTCCAAGATCGTAATCATCAATATCGATTGACATTCCTGTTCCACCGCCAGAATCGCGAAAAGAAATCTCCCGTAAACGTCCTATTTCCCTCATCAAGTTTGGTGAATCAACTGCCGAAATAACATATATTTCATTATTTCCATTGTTGGTTTTTCTTAGAAATCTTTCTGAGACTAACTCTGAAATCAATATCTCAGTATCTACTGGAGCAATCACCTCCACCATTTTTTGCGCTTTCATTGCTATTTATTTATCATAGTAAAATAATCTGTTTCGGGATCAAACTCTGCATTTGGATGTTCAGCTAAATAATATACGAAACCACGTAAAATTTCGGCCCAGGCCTTATCACTATGCCTGCGATCAAATATTTTCCATGAAATTGCTTTGCCAAATGTGATTACAATTTTTTGGTTTTTCTGCTTAAAGAATTCATCAACTAGAAAGAGCATTTCAATATTTGTCTTGACGCCAATAAACTTACGAAAATTTGAAAGGCTATAAAAAAAACTGGAATTTCTTCCATTGATATGGGTTGGTATGATATCCCGATTAAATTTTTTAGCTCGGGTAAGAAAAGTCTTCTTCCAATCCAAATCTCGAATTATGCCCTTTCTTTTGCGTGAAACAAGCCCGAAAGGAAAGTAACAAACAACGGCATCTCCTTTAAAAGTATCATCGAGTATCCTAATGTTTTCATTGTTGCTTCCATGCTTGTTTATCGGAACAAAAAGAGGTTTAAGGTTATCGAGGTAGAGTAAAATATCATTTACAGGAAACTGAATTTGACCATTAGCCTTACCAATGGCATGCATTAAAGCAATACCATCCAATCCTCCAAGAGGATGATTGCTCGCAATCACCGGTCTCTTCGTCTCTGCCACATTACTTAGCCCGCGTATTTCAATTTCGGGATCAAACATCTCAATTCCAGCATCCACAAAATCCAATCCCATTTTATCTTTTGTTGCGGCAATAAAAGCATTGATCTCATCCTGATGAATGATACGTTTCAAATATTGAATAATGAAAGCAGGAAGCATTTTCGCAAGATGAGGATTCTTCGCCTCTATAACGCTCTTAACATCAATTGATTTTTTCTCATCCACGGTATCGTTCGCTTTCATTAAGGTTACAAAAAAACTAAAATTCTCTGACAAATATAACTTAAATACTCAAAAACCAAGATATGTAAAGTAATCACAAGGTGAAAATCAAATTTATTATTCTATCAATCATAGATTTAAACTTGCTAATCAGCTAAAAAATCTTTTGACTTTTAGTTTCATAAGTTGTTTATAACTTTTTTATCCTTCTACATATCTCATTTACAGTTATTTAAAAAGAATGTTCATTTTTTTTCCACATAAGTGCAACCATTTTAATAAAAATGTGGTAAAAAGTGGATAATTGTGGGAAAAAATGCAGTAATTTTACAACACTAAAACGTAATTTTTTGAACTATCCAATCGGTGAATATCAGTGTAAGTTAGATGCAAAAGGTCGTCTGATGATTCCGGCAGATTTCCAGGAACAGCTTGGCAGTCTGGCAGAACAGGGCTTTGTACTAAGGCCTGGCCTTTTTAGCAAGTGTATCGAGCTTTACACAATGAACGACTGGGTAGAAACGCAGGGTAAGTTAAAGGGGTTGAGTCAGTTCGTAAAGACCAATGTGGATTTGATGAGAAAATACAATGCAGGCGCTAAGTTAGTAAAGCTCGATAGTAGTGGACGCATGTTGATTCCAAGAAATCTGATTGTAGAAGGAGGCATTCAAAAAGAAGTAGTGATTAATTCACTACCTGGCTATATGGAAATATGGGACAAAGATGCTTATCGTTCAAAACTTAGCGACCTTGATCAAGATGATTTAGAAAAATTACTGGAAGAGAAATTAGGTGTTAATAATAAGTAAAATTCAACTTCAAGATGTACCACAATCCGGTTCTGTTGCACGAAAGTGTGGAGGGTTTAGGCATACGCGCTGATGGAGTGTATGTGGATGTTACTTATGGTGGCGGTGGACACTCGAAGGCTATTCTGAAACAATTACAAACAGGCCGTCTGTATGCATTTGATCAAGATCAGGATGCAGCATCAAATATAATGGATGATAAACGTTTAACATTTATCCCCCAAAATTTCAAATACCTGAAAAACTTCCTTTTGCTTCATGGCGAAAAGCAAGTCGATGGCATTCTTGCCGATCTGGGCGTTTCTTCATTTCAGTTCGATGTAGCTGAAAAAGGCTTCTCCACACGTTTCGATGGAAAGCTTGATATGCGTATGGATCAAAATAATCCTATTGATGCATCAACTATCGTCAACACTTACTCAGAAACTGAACTGAAAATTATTTTTGAAAAATATGGTGAATTACCCAAATCCTACCGTATGGCATCGACAATTGTCGAAGCACGCTCCAAAAAAGCAATTCAAAGCACCTTTGAGTTAAAAGAAGTCGTTAAAAGGTTTCTTCCTTTTGGTAAAGAAAATAAAATTCTTGCACAACTTTTTCAAGCGCTTCGAATTGAAGTCAATCAGGAAATGCAAGCGTTAGAAGCTTTTCTGGAGCAATCAATTGATATGTTAAAGCCAGGTGGAAGACTGGTAGTCATTTCTTATCATTCACTTGAAGACCGCCTGGTAAAGAATTTCATAAAATCAGGCAATGCCTCAGGTCAAATCGAAAAAGATTTCTTTGGGAATAACCTTAGTCCTTTCAATCAGGTCAATCGAAAAGCCATCGTCCCTGATGAAAAAGAAATTGCAATAAATGGCAGGGCACGGAGCGCAAAGCTTCGCATAGCAGAAAAAAAAGCACAATGAAGCAGGCCGGCAACGAAATAAAAACTGAGGCCCGTGAAAATGTAAGCAGACCTCAACCTAAGAAGAAAAAAATCTTTTCCAGAGCATTTCATGAAGTGCTTGGAGGCGACTTTCTTATTCAGGATTGGGCACGCAAACAATTGACATTCATCACGTTTCTTGCCGGTATTGCCTTAATATATATTGCAAACAGCTTCTACACTGAAAGCATTGCAAGACGCATCGATACGATTAGCAGGGAGATGAAAGAACTACAATTTGAATACATCTCAAGCAAATCGGAAATGATGCACGAAAGCAAACAATCCGAATTAACACGAAAGTTAAAAAATTATGGCCTAAAGGAATCGGTCGAGCCCGTGAAAAAAATTGTAGCACAAAAGAAACAACACTAAATGCAGAACGCAAAAAACGACATATTATGGCGTGTATATCTGCTTTATGCCGGTATGCTTCTTTTTGGTTTTGCCATTATTGGACGAATTGCCTACATTCAGATTTATCTTGGTGAAGAATTATTGGCGAAAGCTGCAAAACAGGAGCTTAGGATTTTTCCAATTGATGCCATGCGCGGTAATATACTTTCTTCTGATGGTTCGCTCCTAGCTACTACAGTTCCGGTTTTTGAAGTCCGAATGGACGTTTCATCTCCACTTATTGATGATCAACTGTTTAATAGTAAAGTTGACTCCCTTGCAACAGGCCTATCAAAAATTTTACAAAACAAGACCAAAAGTCAGTATTTATCAGATTTGAAAAAGGCACGCAGAGAAGGAAACAGATACTTTTTAATAAAGAAAAAAGTAACCTATGCAGAGGTTAAACAACTACGTAAAGCCCCCATTATCAACAAAGGAAAATACAAAGGCGGCCTTATTTTAATACCTGGAAATAAAAGAGAAAAACCATTTAAAGAATTAGCTCATAGAACGATAGGGTATGAAAATCAACAAGAAAAACTATTTGTTGGTATTGAAGGTGCTTATCATGAATACCTCAAAGGTATTGATGGTAAACAACTTAAACGACGTATCAATAATGGTGACTGGAAACCTCTTTTTGATGAAAACTCAGTTGAACCACAAAACGGCAAAGATATCATAACCACAATTGATGTAAATATTCAAGATGTGGCTGAAAGCGCGCTGCGACGTAATCTTACTGAAAATCAAGCAGAACAGGGATGTGCAATACTTATGGAAGTTGCTACAGGCCAAATTGTTGCTATCTCTAATCTTTCCCTTAATAAAAAAACAGGGCTTTACAAAGAAACCTACAACTATGCAATAGCAGAAAGTGTTGAGCCAGGCTCTACTTTTAAACTTGCGTCTATTATGGCCCTATTAGAAGATAAGAAAATTCACCTGAGAGATTCGATGAATATCGGAAGCGGACAAATGAAGTATTTCAGTCGTACCATGAGGGACGTTCATTCCATCCGCAACGGGCGTATTACGGTGCGTGAGGCTTTTGAAAAATCTTCCAATGTAGCTATTTCTAAATTAGTGTATAATGCTTACAAAGAAAAGCCTGAGAAGTTTATTGAAAGATTGTATAGCATGTCGTTAAACATACCTCTCAACCTCGATATCCCAGGCGAAGGCAAGCCCTATATCAAACATCCATCTGATAAAAAGCATTGGTATGGAACTTCACTACCTTGGATTTCAATAGGGTATGAAATAACCCTTACTCCTCTTCAGATACTCACATTCTATAATGCTGTTGCCAATAATGGAAAAATGGTAAAACCCCAATTTGTGAAAGAAATCAGGCAGGGGAATGTTATCATCGAATCTTTTGAGCCGATAGTTATTAACAAATCGATTGCAACACAAAGCACTATTGATTCTGTAAAAAACCTGATGGAGGGTGTTGTGGAACGTGGAACCGCAAAATTTTTAAGCAACAGCCCTTTCAAAATTGCTGGTAAAACTGGCACAGCTCAAATTGCTTCTGGGAAAAAAGGATACAACAAGAAAAATTATACTGCATCTTTTGTTGGATATTTTCCTGCAGGCAAACCCCAATATAGCTGCATTGTGGTAATAAGTAATCCATCCGCAGGTAAAATATATGGTGGTGCTGTTTCAGCTCCTGTTTTTCAAGAAATTGCTGATAAAGTGTATGCAACAAGGCCAGGAATACACGATGGAATCGCTGAAGATAAAACCTTACTTGCATACATTCCTTCAGTTCATGGCGCTTGTAACAGCAACGATGCTTTGCGTTTGTATCAGCTTATAGGGGTGCCTGCAAGTGTAAAAACCGAAACCAATGAATGGATTCAAACAATTCCGAATGGTAAAGCCATAGCATTTCAGAAAGCAGATTTTGACCAGGGAACAATCCCAAATGTACTTGGTATGAACGCGAAAGATGCTGTTTACCTTCTTGAGAACCTGGGGCTAAAAACACAGATAAAAGGAAAGGGTGTTGTAATTTCTCAATCTCTGCTTCCTGGAGACACCCTTTCAAAAGGACAAAAAATTGAACTTAACTTATTGTCAATGTGATGCATAAAAATTTATCCAGCATACTGACCAATTGCCATGTTAAATCAATAACGGGTTCAGTTGAAAAGCAAGTTGACTTTCTTTCCTTCGATTCCCGCAAAGCAGGAAAAGGGATTGTATTTTTCGCAATAAAAGGTACTATAACAGACGGGCATGACTATATTCAGGAAGCGATTGAAGCAGGCTCGGAAATTATTGTATGTGAACATATTCCTGAAAACAAGACAGCTCACTGTACATATATATGTGTTGAAAACACATCCTTTAGTTTGGCTATGGCGGCTGCCAATTTCTTCAAACATCCTTCAAAACAATTAATGCTTATCGGTGTAACCGGAACAAATGGCAAAACAACAATTGCAACATTACTCCATCAACTATTTATTAATGAAGGTTTTGCATCCGGATTGATTTCAACGATATGCAATAAAATTGGAAATCAAACCATCACAACAAGCCATACAACTCCTGATCCAATAACACTGAATTCTTTGCTTGCACAAATGGTTGAGAAAGGATGCACTTATGCGTTTATGGAGGTTAGCTCTCATGCCTTAGTACAAATGCGCACTTTTGGATTACACTTTAGAGGCGGCATTTTTACGAATCTGACACATGATCATCTCGACTACCATGGAAGCTTTTCAGCCTATCGTGATGCCAAAAAATTATTTTTTGACCTTCTTCCAAAAGAAGCCTTTGCACTAATTAATGCCGATGATAAAAATGGAAGATTTATGGTGCAAAATACAAAGGCATCCGTTTATTCCTACGGAATTGAAAATGATGCTGATTTCAGAGCGAAAGTACTTGAGAATCATTTTCAAGGCTTATTATTAAATATTGAAGGACAAGAAATATTCGCCCAATTAATTGGCAAATTCAACGCAAGCAATTTGTTGGCTATTTATGGAAGTGCAGTTTTATTGATGATCGACCAATCGGAGGCACTCAAAGGAATGAGCTTGTTGACCAGTGCTGAAGGCAGGTTTGAGTTTGTTCAGTCAACCAATCATATTGTTGGCATCGTTGATTATGCACACACACCTGACGCTTTACTTAATGTTTTAAGAACCATTAATGATATTCGTACACACAACGAAAAACTAATTACTGTTGCCGGAGCCGGAGGAGACCGCGATAAGTCAAAGCGGCCTGAAATGGCCAGAATAGCTGTTGAGTTAAGTGATATGCTTATTCTTACTTCTGACAATCCGCGAACAGAAGATCCTGATTGCATTCTTGATGATATGCGAAAAGGTATTCCGTCGCAGCATTATAAAAAGCATCTTGTAATTTCTGACCGCAGGGAGGCAATACGAACTGCGATTGATTTGGCACGACCTGGAGACATTATATTGATTGCTGGAAAAGGGCATGAAAAATATCAGGAAATCAAAGGAATTCGTCATCCTTTTGATGACAAGCATGAGTTATTCGGACAATTATTGACCCCTAAAAAAGTCTAAGAATGCTATACTATTTGTTTACATATTTGGATCAGGCATTTGACTTTCCCGGAGCGCAGGTGTTTCAATATATCTCCTTCAGGGCCTCTGCCACAGTACTCACATCTCTTGCGATATCACTTTTCTTTGGCAAAAAGTGGATTAGCTTTTTGAATAAAAAACAAGTTGGTGAAACGATTAGAGACCTTGGATTGGAAGGTCAACTTGAAAAACAAGGAACTCCAACTATGGGGGGGCTAATTATTATTGCTGCAATTGTTATACCTACACTCCTTTTTACCAAACTCAACAATACCTATATTTTACTGATGCTATTTACAACAGTTTGGCTTGGAGGCATTGGATTTATTGATGACTATATTAAGATATTCAAAAAGGACAAAAAAGGACTACCAGGCAGTATAAAAGTTATCGGACAGGTCGTTCTCGGACTCATAGTAGCAATAACGATGTATTTCGACAGCTCAGTTGTGATGCGCGAAAAAACTAGGATATCTACAGAGATAGTTCAGCAAATTCCAGAAAAAGGATCCACATCCAGATTTGATTCTGAAGAAACAAGATCAACAAAAACGACCATTCCATTTATTAAAAATAACGAGTTTGATTATGCAGTACTTTTAAAATGGGTTGGACCTGATTACCAGAAATGGGCTTTTCTCTTATTCATACCTATCGTTATTCTCATCATTACTGCTGTTTCCAATGGAGCTAATTTGACGGATGGCATGGATGGATTAGCGGTTGGAACGTCTGCAATTATTGGAGCGACACTTGGAATACTTGCTTGGGTTTCGGGCAATATAATATTTGCTGATTACCTCAATATCATGTATTTACCAGATACCGGAGAGTTGACGATATTCATTTTTGCTTTTGTGGGGGCCAATATTGGATTTCTTTGGTATAATTCATATCCCGCTCAGGTTTTTATGGGAGACACCGGAAGTTT
Organism: Bacteroidetes bacterium HGW-Bacteroidetes-1; assembly: GCA_002842755.1. Lineage (GTDB taxonomy): Bacteria > Bacteroidota > Bacteroidia > Bacteroidales > F082 > JALNZU01. The sequence continues at coordinate 30,280 of PHDU01000002.1, forward strand.
AGCCATCGGGGGCATCATTGCTGTTTTTGCCATCTTAATCCGTAAAGAGCTTCTTATACCAATACTTTGTGGGATTTTTCTGGCCGAAAGTCTTTCCGTGATTCTTCAGGTTGGTTACTTCAAATATACAAAACGTAAACTAGGTGCAGGTAAGCGAATATTCAAAATGGCACCCTTGCACCATCATTATCAAAAACTCGGATATCCCGAACCTAAAATAGTGCTAAGATTTCAGATTGTAGGTATCTTCTTGGCAATATTAACTATTATAACACTAAAGCTTAGATAGTTAATAAATGAATAACAATCGAAACAAATATAAAAACATTGCAGTGCTTGGTGGCGGTGAAAGCGGAACAGGTGCAGCTTTGCTTGCCTCAAAGCATGGTATCAATGTGTTTGTTTCTGATGCCGGGAAAATCAAGCCAAATTTCAAGGAAACGCTTATCCGCCATAAAATATCCTTTGAAGAAGATGGCCATCAGCTAAGCAGGATTCTTGATGCTGATCTTATAATAAAAAGTCCTGGAATTCCAGACACAGCAAATATTATAGCACAAACAGCTATGATACCCAAAATCTCTGAGATTGAATTTGCAAGCTGGTTTACTGATGCAAAACTGATTGGAATAACCGGAAGCAATGGGAAAACCACAACCACACTTCTCACTGGCTACTTGCTTTCCAAAGGTGGAATAAATGTCTGTGTTGCTGGCAACGTAGGTAAAAGTTTCGCTGGACAGTTAGCCGAGTCGGATCATGACATTTTTGTTTTAGAGCTAAGTAGTTTCCAACTGGATGGCACTATCGATTTCAAGGTTGACATTGCTGTCATCACCAACATTACCCCTGATCATCTTGATAGATATCAATACGATTTTAACAAATACGCACAATCAAAAATGCGCATAACACTCAATCAAGACTCTAATGATGCTTTGGTTTATTGCGCTGATGACCCTGAAACAGTCAATCAAATTGAGCTTCATCAACCTCTTGCAAAAAAATACCCTTTCTCCTTACATCCTATCGCCGGTAACGACGGAGCATTTGTCCAAAACGAAAAGATTTATTTCAACATACAAAATAATAATACAACCATGACATTAGAAGAACTCGCATTACAAGGCAAACATAACACTTACAACTCATTGGCAGCAGGTGTTTCTGCCAAATTACTTCATATAAGAGGTGAAACATTGAAACAATGCTTATCTGATTATCAGAATATTGCACACAGATTAGAGTTTGTAGCAAATGTTCATGGGGTTTCATATTTCAATGACTCGAAAGCAACCAATGTCAATTCAACATGGTATGCGCTTGAATCTTTCGACAGACCTATAATCTGGATAGCAGGTGGAATAGACAAAGGAAACGATTATACAAGTCTGATACCTCTGATAAAGAAAAAGGTGAAAGCCATTATTTGTATGGGTGCTGACAACACCAAACTACATCAGGTATTTGCTGAACATGTTGAGATAATAACAGATGTAAGTTCTGCTGAGCAGGCGGTAGCAGTTGCCTCATTTCTGGCTGCAAAAAACGACATTGTATTACTATCACCTTCCTGTGCGAGTTTTGATTTATTTGAAAACTTTGAAATGCGAGGCAACAGGTTTAAAGCAGCTGTTAAAAGATTGTAATTGAAACATTTAAAAAAAACCACCAATGAGTTCGATAGTTAACAGCATTAAAGGAGACAAAGTAATATGGGCAGTAGTGATTTTACTATCGATGTTTTCGTTATTGGCTGTTTACAGTTCAACTGGAACACTTGCTTACAAATTTCAGGGTGGTAACACAGAGTATTATATGTTCAAGCACTTTATCATCCTATCATTTGGATTGATATTTATGTATCTGGCGCATAAAATAAAATACGTTTACTTTTCTCCCTTATTTCAGATTGCACTTTGGATCAGTATCCCATTACTTCTTTTTACATTGGTATTTGGACTCAATCTTAATGATGCAAAGAGGGTAATTCCTCTACCCTTTAACCTGACCTTTCAAACCAGTGACCTTGCAAAACTCACACTGATTATGTATTTGGCCCGATTACTTACAAAAAAACAAGACAATATTAAAGATTTTCGATCAGCGTTTGTTCCTCTTATGATTCCAATACTTCTAACCGTATTTCTAATCCTCCCGGCAAACTTTTCGACCGCCGCCATGCTATTCTCAACAAGTCTGGTTCTTTTGTTTATAGGAAGGGTCAATATGAAATACATTTTTTCACTGATTGGTCTTGGGTTGGTGGCATTGACAATATTTGTATTTATTCTTACACAACTTCCAGATGATCAGCAAGGTAGATTATTAACGTGGAAGAATAGGATAGAGAATTTCGCAAAAGGAGAAGGAGATAATTATCAGATTGAACAAGCCCAGATTGCTATTGCAAGTGGTGGAATACTTGGAAAAATGCCAGGAAATAGTACACAGCGAAACTTTTTACCTCACCCCTATTCCGATTTCATTTTTGCGATTATTGTCGAAGAATACGGACTGCTTGGAGGAGGATTTATTGTTTTGCTTTACCTCATTTTGCTTTTCAGAGCTGTTGTAATTGTTACAAAGATACCTCAAACGTTTGGTGCGTTCTTAAGCATTGGAGTAGCATTCAGTCTGGTATTTCAGGCCTTGGTCAATATGGGAGTTGCCGTCGGGTTGCTACCAGTTACAGGACAGCCATTACCTCTGGTAAGTATGGGAGGAACCTCCATTTGGTTTACCAGTCTTTCGCTTGGTATCATCTTAAGCGTTAGCAAAGAAATAATGAAGAACAAACATGAAATAACACAGGATGTCATTGCGATCGTTGAAGATAATCATTAGCGGTGGAGGCACAGGCGGCCATATTTTTCCCGCCATTGCCATTGCCGATGCCATCAGAGTAAAATTACCTGATGCGCAAATCCTTTTTGTTGGGGCAAAAGGTCGCATGGAAATGACTCGTGTCCCAGAAGCCGGTTATGCTATCAATGGTTTGTGGATCAGCGGTTTTCAAAGAAAGCTCACTACCGAGAACTTGTTATTCCCATTTAAAGTGGCTTCAAGCCTGTTAAAAGCGCGCACAATTTTGAGATCATTCAAGCCAGACGTTGTGATTGGGGTTGGCGGATATGCTAGTGGCCCAACACTTCGGATGGCGGTATCATTGGGAATAAAAACACTTATACAAGAACAAAACTCATTTCCCGGAATTACAAATCGTTTACTTGGAAAAAAGGTAAACCGGATTTGCGTAGCCTACGACAGCATGGAACGTTGGTTTCCTAAAGAAAAAACTTCTCTCACAGGTAATCCATTACGCGAAAAAGCAATTAATATAGCAGGGAAGAAAAAAACAGCTTTGGAATATTTTGGTTTTGACGAGGGGCAACTTGTTTTGCTTATTGTTGGTGGAAGTCAGGGCGCTAAGGCAATAAATGAAGCAATAGCACAAAATATTAAAGTGCTTATTAACTCTAATATGCATATTATCTGGCAAACAGGAGAAAGCTTTCTTCCTGTAGCTCAGAAGATTATTGCAGATAATTTCACAAACCTTATCCATCCTTATGCATTCATCAAAGAAATGGAAATGGCGTATGCTGCTGCAGACCTTATAGTTTCGAGGGCTGGCGCCATGTCCATCTCAGAAATATCAGCAGTAGGCAAACCTGCCATTTTTGTTCCTTTACCAACAGCAGCCGAAGACCATCAAACAAAAAATGCTTTTCGGCTTGTAAACAAAAACGCAGCTATCTTGATTAGAAATGATGAAGCAGTTGAAAAGCTTGCCAATGCTATATTAAAACTGTCAAATGATCAAAATCTACGCAACGAATTAAGCAATAACATACGTCAATTTGCACTTCCCAATGCAACTGATCTCATAGTAAAAGAGGTACTAAAATTAGCTGACCGATGAAATACGGAAAAGGACATACAATCTATTTCTTAGGCATCGGCGGTATTGGCATGAGTGCACTAGCCCGGTATTTTCATCAGAAGAATGCTGAAATTTGGGGTTATGATCGTGTGCGCTCAAAACTTACTGACCAGCTTGAGAAAGAAGGCATGCATCTTCATTTTGAAGATGATTTGAATGAAATACCAAAAAAAATTGATCTTGTAATATATACCCCTGCTATCCCAAAAAACCTTGAAGAGTTCAAATATTTTTCCTCCCAAAAGGTTCAAATGATGAAAAGAGCTGAAGTTTTAGGCGCTCTGACTGAAAATTTTTACACCATTGCTATTGCTGGAACTCATGGAAAGACTACGATCACTTCAATGATTGCACACATTCTGCATACAGCAGGCAAAAATATTACTGCTTTTATAGGAGGTATTGCCAATAATTTTGGAAGCAATCTGGTTGCTGATCCCGATAGTGAATTTATGATTGTCGAAGCAGACGAATTTGATAAAAGTTTTCTCCAGCTTAAGCCTGAAATTGCTGTCATCACATCAACAGATGCAGATCATCTCGATATTTATAAAAACCATGAAACCCTTATTCACACCTTTGAAAAATTCATTCACAACATAGAACCCGAAGGCCTATTAATACTTAAAAATGGCATTAAGCTGAAAAAAGGGAATAATTATATTACATATGGTTTTCCTTCTGACTCCAACGCGTTTGCAGACCAAATCAGTATTGAAAACGGGTCATTCTTTTTCAATCTGCATTTAGAAAATGAGATCACAAAAGTCAAAATGCAGGTTCCCGGAAGACATAACATTGAAAACGCTCTAGCCGCAGCTGCAGTTGCTTCAAAGTTGGGAATAAAATCAAATATCATAGCACTTGCACTATCAACCTATAAGGGAGTATGGAGACGTTTTGATATAAAAATCAACACCCCATCATTCGTGTATATTGATGACTATGCCCATCACCCTGCTGAATTACACGCATGTATATCAACAGCCAAAGAATTATTCCCGGATAAAAAAATCACAGGAGTTTTCCAACCCCATCTCTTCACCAGAACAAGAGATTTAATGGACGAATTTAGTCAAAGTCTTGGTTTTTTGGATGAACTGATATTATTAGATATTTATCCTGCACGAGAACTTCCAATACCTGGCATCTCTTCTCAAGCGCTCCTTGAAAAAATAATTCTTAAAAATAAATTTCTTGTTCCCAAACAACAACTCATTGCTTTTATAGACAAATGCAAACCTCAGGTATTGATAACATTGGGTGCAGGAGATATTGATCAATTGGTTGAACCAATTCAACATCACTTTGAACTATGTTAAAAAGAATTCTCAGCATATCAACCTGGATTTTAAGCGCAGCTGCCCTGGTAGCATTGTTGGGATTTGCACGATATACCCATTTCAACACACCCATACAAGGACTTGAGTTAATAATTCAAGCGCAGGCAGATGGTGGTTTTATTGACCATGCTGAGATGAACCAGAACATTCGCACATTGACTGGAATTGAGGAAGCAAAACCTTTAAAATCAATACATATAAAAACGATTCGATCAAAGCTTCAGGATAATCCCTATATAGAAAAAACAGAGGCGTTTACAACCATTGAGGGTCATCTAAAAGTAAAACTATTTGAAAGAAAACCCATTCTTAGAATTTATACGCAATCCAATCAATCGTTCTATATAGACCATGAGGGTATCATATTCCCAACCCATCCATATTACATTGCTCATGTGCTTGTTGCTAATGGTCATGTTGAACCCATTACCCTTGGAATAAAACATACGGTTAATATTCACGGTAAAGAATTTTTACAATCACCGCTTAAGGATATTGATGTATTAGCAAACGCAATATATCAAGATGAATTTTTAAAGGTATTGATCGATCAAATCTATTTTAACAGCCTTGGTCAGTTTGAACTCACTCCAAAGATAGGAATGGCAACTATTCTAATCGGGGATAGTCAGAATCTTGATCAAAAACTTGAAAACATTTCGATCTTTTTTAAATCAAAAGCTACGAGTCAGGAATTACTCAATTATAGCATAATTAACGCAATGTATACAAATCAAATAGTTTGCACCAAAAGAGATACTTTATGAAAAGCTCAGAAATTATTGTTGGCTTAGATATAGGCACAACAAAGATCGCCTGTATCGTTGGTCGTCGCAACGAAAACGGTAAAATTGAAATTCTCGGACATGGAAAGTCAGAGTCCATTGGTGTTAAAAGGGGAATGGTATCCAATATTGAGGACACTGTCAACTCTATCAGGAAGGCTGTTGACGAAGCTACTACCAAATCAAAAGTTGACATTAAATATGTAAATGTAGGAATAGCAGGTCAACACATAAAAAGTTTACAACATCGTGGAAGCCTAATTCGAGAATCAAACGAAAAGGAAATAAACCGACTTGAAGTTGACAAACTAATAAACGACATGTATAAACTGAGTATGGCAGCAGGAGAAGAAATCATTGATGTCATTCCTCAGGAATATATTATTGATGGAGAGCAGGGAGTTAAGCAACCTGTTGGCATGCTTGGAAGTAAGATCGAGGCCAATTTTCATGTTATCATTGGGCAAACTGCAGCTGCAAAAAATATTTTAAAATGCGTAAAAAGAGCAGGTTTGGAAATGGTTGACCTTATTCTTGAACCCATTGCTTCGGCAGAAGCGGTCTTGAGTGAAGAGGAAAAAGAAGCAGGTGTTGTTCTTGTAGATATAGGAGGTGGGACAACAGATATCGCTGTCTTTTACGATAAGGTGATACGTCATACTGCGGTAATACCTTTCGGGGGTGATATCATTACAGAAGATATCCGTGAAGGATGCACCATTATTAAAAAGCATGCAGAAGAGGTGAAAATTAAATTTGGATCTGCGCTTGCAAGTGAAAACAGGGATGATGAAGTCGTATCAATTCCCGGCATACGAGGTCGACCTCCTAAAGAGATTTCCTTCCGTAATCTGGCTTCAATCATTCAGGCACGCACCGAAGAAATTATTGATAATGTTTATTATGAGATCAAAAATTCAGGGCTCGAACGAAAGCTAATTGCGGGAATTGTTCTAACAGGTGGAGGTGCGCTGATGAAACATATTGATCAGCTCTCTTCTTTTCTAACAGGAATGGAAGTACGTATCGGTTATCCTAATGAGCATCTTGCAAGCGGAACACCAGATGAACTCGCCAGTCCAATGTATGCAACTGGGATTGGGCTTGTAATTGAAGGTATCAAGCGATATGACTTTGAACAGGAGATGGATCGTCTAAAAGACTCTACCGACCACGATTTAGATCTGGCAAGAAATAAAACCAAGATAAAATCAGAGGACTTAAAAGAAAAAAAGCGCCAAAGCTACCTCGATAAGATTATCAAATTGTTTGACCGCGACCTGATCGAATAAATTGATGTTATTAACTTTATGTTGTTAACAAAAAACTACAAAAAAGCGCACCATATTAAATCAAGAAAGTAATTTTAAACCATACTAATATGCCACAAACACAAATGCTAAAATTTGAACACCCAAAAGAGCAATCTAATATTATCAAAGTAATTGGAGTTGGCGGCGGGGGAAGCAACGCTGTTACGCACATGTACCATCAAGGTATTAAAGGGGTAGATTTTGTTCTTTGCAATACTGACGCGCAAGCACTTGAAATAAGCCCTGTTCCAAACAAAATCCATCTTGGTAAGCGTCAGCTTGGTGCTGGGAATGTTCCTTCAGTTGGTCGTGATGCCGCTATCGAGACCGAAGAAGAAATAAGAGAATTACTCGAGCCACACACCAAAATGCTCTTTATTACTGCCGGTATGGGAGGAGGCACCGGAACAGGCGCTGCTCCAGTCGTTGCACGAATTGCAAGTGAACTCGATATACTTACTGTTGGTATCGTGACACTCCCTTTCAGTTTTGAAGGAAAGAAACGTCGTCAACAAGCTATTGAAGGAATTGAAGAACTGAAAAAATATGTTGACACATTGCTAATTATCAGCAATGACAAGCTTAGAGAAGAGTATGGCAATATGCGTCTTACTGAGGCATTCAAAAAAGCAGATGATGTGCTTACAACCGCTTCAAAAGGAATTGCAGAGATCATTACTGTAACAGGTCATATCAATGTTGATTTTGAGGATGTTAAAACTGTAATGAAGAATAGTGGCAAAGCCATAATGGGCTCAGCTATTGCAGAGGGAGAAAACAGAGCACTTAAAGCAATTGAAGAGGCCATGAGGTCGCCACTTCTAAATGACTCTAGTATTTCTGGCGGAAGGAATATTCTTCTTTACATCACATCTGGAGAAGAAGAAATCTCTCTTGATGAAGTACACGAAATCACAGATTATATTCAGCAAATTTGTGGCAATTCCGCTGAAGTTATCTGGGGTAACGGCGTTGATGCAAGCCTCAACAACAATATTGCAATCACCATTATTGCAACAGGATATGATACAGATGACCTCATTACTATGAATAGTGGAGTCTCAAACATAAAAGTCAATCCTTTGTATGATAAAGTTTCTTCTACAAGCGCTCCGGTAAATCAGACTTCGGAACAAGAAAAACCTGTCAGAATGCACACATTGAGTAATGCTATAGAAAATGATCACTCGATGCAAAATGAACCTTCAATCCCATCAGAAACTTTCCCAAAACCATCGGATACAGGAAAAATGAAAATCCATCGTCTTTTTGAAGAAGAGGTCAGCAATTCAGAAAAGTCGAATGAAACGGTTGAAGAAAACATAACATCAAGCATAGCACAGGATGTTTCAATGGAAGCTGATGACATTTTTTTTGAAGTAACCAATCCACAACCTTCTGTAATTAATAAATCGGAAATTGAACATCAATATTCTTCTTTTCGTCAGTCAGAGAGTGAAAATGAGCGAATTGAGATGGAAAAGAAGTCCATCGAACGTCAGACCAGACTCAAAGCTATGAGCATGAAACTTAAGACGGATGAAGGAATTAAGGAGCTTGAAAACCAGCCTGCTTATCAGCGTAAAGGCACCGAACTAAAAAACGGAAGTGAGTCTTCTGATATTTCACGCTATAGTATTAATGGTGATCAGGGTAAGCCAGGGCTTCGATCTGATAATTCATTTCTTCATGATAATGTTGATTAAAACATTTCATTATGGAATTAGAAATAAAAATCAATACTGATATCAAACAGGCCATGCTGGCAAAAGATATGCGAAAGTTAAATGCTTTACGCGCTATCAAGGCGGCACTCTTGCTTGAGAAAACAGGAAAGGATGTAAACAGCGGTATTATTCCGGAAAGTGTAGAACTTAAAATGCTTCAAAAACTTGTAAAACAAAGAAAAGAAGCAGCCAGCATCTATACTGAGCAGCATCGGCCCGATTTGGCTGAAGAAGAAATATATCAGGCTGAAATCATTGAAATGTATCTTCCGATCCAAATCACCGAAAAAGAAATAATAACTATTATTGAAGGTATCATTGCTGAGACAGGAGCTTCTTCGATTCGTGAAATGGGGAGGGTAATGGGCATTGCTTCAGCACGCTTATCTGGAAAAGCCGACAATCAAACTGTTGCGAAGATTATTAAAACACTGCTTGAAAAATAATTTTTTTACTTATAATTTTGGGGGGGTATAAAAAAAAGGAGTCAATTGACTCCTTTTTTTAATTCGTATAATGCAATAGGAGATTACCCAAGCATAACCCGGTTAAAGGCCGTAACGGTTAGATCCTTTGCTGACTCGCTCAGATATTGGCGAACTGATTTCTTATTTTCACGAACAAAATCCTGATTCAGTAGCGTGCTTTCACGGTAGAACTTATTCAATTTACCACGAGCAATTTTTTCTAACATTTCTTCAGGTTTACCTTCGTTACGTGCCTGTTCCATTCCAATCTCTATTTCACGCTGTATTGCAGCCTGAGGCACATCTGATTCATCTACTGCAACAGGATCCATTGCAGCAACCTGCATTGCGAGCTCGTGTCCAATCTGTTCAACTTTCGGTGCATCAGCTTTACTGAGACCAATGATTGTAGCTAATCTGTTACCTGGATGAATATAAGCAGCTGTTATTGGAGCTTCAATTTTGAAGAAAGCACCCATATCAATTTTTTCACCTATGATTCCTGTTTGATCAATTATGGTTTCTCCAACGGTTCTTCCATTCACATCCATAGCCTTTAGTTCTTCAGCTGTTTCAATCTTATTATCAACAGCAAGATCAAGGATACTGTGAGCATACTTTACAAAATCAAGATTTTTTGCAACAAAGTCTGTTTCACAGTTTATCATCAGCACTGCTGCATATGTCATGTCCTTGCTAATCTTCGAGATAACAACACCTTCTGTAGCATCCCGATCAGCACGCTTTGCAGCTACTTTCTGACCTTTTTTGCGGAGGTAGTCAACTGCTTGCTCCATATCACCATTGCTTTCGACGAGGGCTTTTTTACAATCCATCATTCCAGCTCCGGTAGATTTTCTTAGCTCATTAACTTGTGAGGCGGTAATATTCATTTCTTATCTTTTAATAGGATTATTGTTTCTTTGATACAGGGCGACGTGGTCTTTTTGAACGGCCTGAAGCATCGTCGGCAGGCTTATTCCGTCCAGCATTTCCCTTAGAATCTTTATCTTTTGAGTCTTCATCATCATCACTGAATGATCTTGAACCTGCGTCCATTGTTTCGTCATCATCCATCTCCTTTTCATCCTGATTCTTATCCTTTGCTAATTTTCTATCATTTAATCCTTCTTCAATGGCTTCGGTCATCGTACGAATGATCAATGAAATCGATTTTGAAGCGTCATCATTTCCAGGAATAGGGAAATCGATTAGGTTTGGATTAGCGTTGGTATCAATAATTGCAAACGTTGGGATGTTAAGTTTGCGTGCTTCAGCAACAGCAATATGCTCTTTAACAACATCAACTACGAAAATTGCAGAAGGCAGGCGACTCAAATCAGAGATACTACCCAGGTTTTTTTCTAGCTTTTCACGTTCGCGTTGAATTTGAAGACGTTCTCTTTTCGAAAGGTTGAGGTAAGAGTCGCTTACCATCAATTTATCGATATTGGTCATTTTTCGAACTGCTTTACGGATAGTCGCAAAGTTAGTCAACATTCCACCAGGCCAACGTTCGGTAACATAAGGCATACCAACTTTTGATACCTCATCTGCAATAATTTGCTTTGCTTGTTTTTTTGTAGCAACAAACAGAATTTTTTTTCCGGAACGCGAAAGTTGACGAATTGCGTTGTAGGCTTCATCAATTTTTGCCTGAGTTTTGTATAAGTCAATGATATGAATTCCATTGCGCTCCATAAAAATGTAGGGAGCCATATTTGGATTCCATTTTCTTTTCAGGTGTCCGAAATGAACTCCTGCATCTAATAATTCTTCGAAAGTTACTTTTGACATAAAATTTGTATTAAAATTGTTTACATTCACTTAAAACAATTGTTGAGTAGATCTGCAGGACAGACATCTCAACAATTTGGATACTAAACACAATCGTTTTGCCCACTAAAAGACTAACGTTTGCTAAACTGGAATTTCTTACGGGCTTTTGGCTGTCCCGGTTTCTTACGTTCTACCATGCGTGGGTCACGTCGCATTAAACCTTTTGCTTTGAGAACAGGGCGATATTCAGGGTTGATCTCAACGAGAGCACGGCTTATTCCAAGACTCAGAGCTTCAGCCTGACCATTGATTCCGCCTCCGGCAAGGTTAACCTTAATATCATATTTACCTAAATTATCGGTAAGAGACAAAGGCTGCTCAACTACAAATTGAAGGATACCAGTTGGAAAATAATCCTTGAAATCTCTCTTGTTAACCACGATGCTGCCACTCCCGCTTTTAAGATAAACGCGTGCTACGGCAGTTTTTCTCCTACCTAAGGCATTGATAACTTCCATAATGCTATTTAATTGAATTTAAATTGATTTGAGTTGGTTGCTGAGCCTCGTGTTTGTGATCGGGACCTGCATAAACATAAAGATTGCGAAATAATTCCGCTCCAAGTTTTGTTTTTGGCAGCATTCCTTTTACTGCGTGCTCAACAACAGCAATTGGTTTTCTTTTTAACTCCTCTAATACTGTACGTGTGCGCTTTCCACCCGGGTATCCGGTATGGCGTATGTAGTACTTGTTTTCCATTTTATTTCCTGTGAGGGCAATCTTTTCAGCATTAACCACAATCACATTATCGCCACAATCACTGTGGGGAGTATAGGACGTTTTGTGTTTTCCTCTGATAATTTTTGCAATCTCTGAAGCCAAACGACCCAGAATTTGCCCTTCAGCATCTATCACCATCCATTTTTTGTCAGCATTCTCTTTGTTGACGCTGATTGTTTTGTAACTCAGTGTATTCATTGACTTTATAATTTCATCTTTCGTTTTAGTACATACTCTTCCCAAAACGGGGTGCAAAAATAGTAACAATTTTCTATTCCAACAAATTTACTAACAACATTTTGTTGATAATCTGTCAAATGTCGATATTTCTTTGTTGTTATTGATCTTTATATCTAATTTCACTTTATTGAAATACCTTAAAAGCACTAGCAATCATCTTTTCAGTAATCTATTTATGCCTCAAAAAACTTTAAAGTCTTTGCCTTAAAAACTGGATCATTGACAGTAAAAAATTCTTTATTACTTTTGCCTCAACCAGTTTATTTGATTCCGGACGAAAAATATGTCTATAACAGTTAGTAACATTACCAAACTTTACGGGGAGCAAAAGGCACTCGATAGCATCAACATCACCATTCATCCTGGTGAGATTGTTGGTTTGCTGGGACCAAACGGTGCCGGAAAATCAACATTAATGAAAATTCTCAGCTGTTTCATCCCACCAACATCCGGAACGGCATCTGTATTAGGTTTTGATGTGCAGGAGAACCCAATAGAAGTAAGGAGGCGTGTAGGTTATCTCCCTGAAAACAATCCACTTTACACTGATATGTACGTGCGCGAATACCTTAGCTTTGTTGCTGGAATTCATCATTTAGGCAAGAAATCGAAGGAGCGCATAAATGAAATGATCTCCCTCACCGGGCTTGAAATTGAAGTACATAAAAAAATTGAAATGCTTTCAAAAGGATACAAACAGCGCGTCGGTATTGCTCAGGCTCTTCTTCACGATCCGCAAGTACTCATTCTCGATGAACCCACTGCAGGTCTTGATCCAAATCAACTCATTGATATACGCAACCTGATTAAAGAAATAGGAAAGAAAAAAACTGTAATTCTTTCAACACATATCATGCAAGAGGTTGAGGCTGTTTGCGATCGTGTCATCATTATCAACAATGGAAAAGTTGTTGCAGATGATAAAACAGAAAACATTACCAAACAAAAAGGAGAAGATTTAATACTTGTTGAATTTGATAAGGAATTGGATACTAACAGTTTCAGATCCATTTCTAACATAAAAAACATAAAAAAATCAGAGGGTTACAACTGGATACTCGAACCATATCCCAATAAAGATATCAGGCCAGAACTGACCAGATGGGCCGTGCAACACAACATCACCATACTTTCGATGAAAAAACAAACATCGACTATGGAAGAATCATTTCATCGCCTGACGAATCAATAATATCAATTATGATTTAAGAGATACTTAATCATTTGAGACCTCACTTTATGCTTGTTGCGATTAGAATAACTTTTCCATTTTTTTCTTAATTAAAGGTTGGTATAAATCATTTTTATACCTTTGCAAGCGAAAATTTTCAATCCTTACATTTGAAAATTTGTGGAAAGATTTGATTGATTGCAACCACAGTAAAAAATGCTAAACCAAAATTTAGCCTCTCAATCATTCCTTCCTTTTACTTATTTTTTTACATTTAATCAATAAGATATGGGATATTTATTTACATCTGAATCGGTCTCAGAGGGCCATCCCGACAAAGTTGCCGATCAGATTTCTGATGCTATACTGGACGAAATGCTCCGTTTTGATCCTGAATCAAAAGTTGCTGTTGAAACGATGGTAACAACTGGTCTGACAGTTGTTGCCGGAGAAGTGAAGACAAATGGTTATGTTGATGTTCAGTCCGTTGTACGTGATACCATCAACGAAATTGGTTATACCAAAGCCGCCTACCGATTCGATGGAAATTCCTGCGGTGTGTTATCCGCTATCCATGAACAATCGACTGATATTAACCAGGGTGTAGAAAGAAAAAAACCAGAAGAGCAAGGGGCTGGAGATCAGGGTATGATGTTTGGTTATGCCTGTCGCGAAATGGATAATTTGATGCCAATCACTACTGAAATTTCTCACCAGCTTCTTCAGCAACTGGCCGCAATCCGTCGCGAAGGCAAAGAAATGACTTATCTTCGTCCTGATTCAAAATCGCAGGTAACAGTTGAATACAATGACGGATGGAAGCCTGTTCGGATTGAAACCATTGTCGTTTCGACCCAACACGATGATTTCGATGAAGATGATGATCGCATGTTGAAGAAAATCTATGACGATGTTAAAAATATTTTGATTCCAAGAGTCAAAGCCCTTCTTCCGCAAAATGTGCAGAAACTTTTCAGTGATGACATCAAGCTTCATGTTAATCCCACTGGAAAGTTTGTAATCGGTGGCCCTCATTGCGATTCCGGTCTCACCGGACGTAAAATTATTGTTGACACTTATGGTGGCAGAGGCGCACATGGCGGTGGCGCTTTCTCGGGAAAAGACTCATCAAAAGTTGACAGATCGGCAGCCTATGCTACACGACATATAGCCAAAAATATGGTTGCAGCAGGCCTGGCTGATGAAGTTCTCGTGCAGGTTGCTTATGCTATAGGTGTTGCCAGTCCGGTTGGGTTTTATATTAACACTTTCAACACCACTCATTTGAAAGACTCCAATGGCAAAAAGATTTCTGACCTTCAGATTGCTAAAACTGTTCAGGAAATATTTGACTTACGACCCTATGCAATCATTAAGCGTTTTGGATTAAAGAACCCTATTTTTAAACCTACCGCTGCTTATGGGCATTTTGGCCGGGACCCTTACCAAAAAGAAGTTGAAATGAAACATGAAGGCGAAAATATATTTTCCCGGGAAGTAAAAGGACAAACAAAATACTTTAAAATGGTCGATTTCTTTGCCTGGGAGAAATTAGATTTTGTTGACAAACTCAAAGATGCTTTTAAGGTGTAAAAACGAAAGGCGTTATTGACTTTTATATTAAGAGGCCGTCCGCATACATGGATCGCCTCTTTTCTTTTCATGAAAAAGTTTAGTTGCTATATTTGCACACTGCTTTATCAGTTAGAACAATGAACATAGAGGAAATACGCGACTATTGTTTATCAAAAAAATCGGTGACAGAAGGAATGCCTTTCGGTGATGATACTCTTGTTTTTAAAGTTGCAGGAAAAATGTTTCTTTTGGCTAGTATGGATGGGCCATTAACCATCAACATCAAAGCCAGCCCTGAAGAAGTCATTGATAGAATCGAGCATTACAGTGAAGCCAGTCCAGGCTATCATATGAACAAAAAGCATTGGATAACTGTAAATCTTGATATCCCAGTTGATGAAAAACGAATCCAACAGTGGATTGACAGGTCCTATCTGCTTGTCATTGAAAGTCTTTCAGCAAAAGTGAAGATTGAATTTGGACTTGATAGTTAAAAAATAACTTTTCCTGAATTGTTATTTATTCGGATTTTCAAGCTCAATAGAAATATTAATGAAAGACATTTTCCTTCAATCAGAGATGCGCATTTATTTCCTTTTCAAATGTTGATTTTGGTTTAACTCCTGTAAACTTTTGAACAGGCTGGCCCTCTTTAAAAAGGATCAGGGCAGGAATGGATCGGATTCCAAATTCAGCCGCAATCTTTTTATTTTCATCAACATTTAGTTTGCCAATTTTTGCTTTGCCATCAAAATCATCTGCTAAATCACTAACAACAGGACCAATCATTCGGCAAGGAGCGCACCATGGAGCCCAAAAATCGACTAAAACAACTCCTTTTGAAATCTCTTTTTTAAAATTATTGTCAGTTAATTTTATGAGTTTTTTACTATCCTGTTCAGGGTCATATTGTTGCATCGTTTTAAAGCGACGGTAAATCGTGTAGATAACGAAAATCAGAAAAATTCCGATAATGATCCAAATAGCGTCAGACATAGAAATAATTTAGTTTTCTGTGAGGTATAATTAACGGCAAAGATAATCAATTGAGAAGATGATCTATTTTTTGATTAAATCCATTTTCTTTTCTTGAAATGAAACAGCATAAAAAGTGAGATAGCGATCATCACTATCCAAACTGAAAGATAACCGTATTTCCATGATATTTCTGGCATATTTTTGAAATTCATGCCATAAATACCAACAACAAAGGTAAGAGGGATGAAAATTGTGGCAATGATAGTCAGTGTTTTCATCACTTCATTCATTTTATTGCTTAGTGCTGAAAGATATACTTCTTTAAGTCCAGTATTGAGCTCCCTATAAGTTTCAATCGTTTCGTATATGTGTATTACATGATCATAAACATCCCCCAAATATTTTACCTGTTGCGGATCAATCAATGGAATGTCAGTTCTGATCAATGTACTCAATCCTTCGCGGATAGGGAAAATGGTTTTCTTCAGAAAGAGCAATTCTTTTCTTATCTGCTGAACAGTATCCAACACATTCTCTTCAGGGGAAGAAAAAATTTGATCCTCAACATTATCAATCATTTCGGCAACAACTTCAATCACGTTGAAATAATTGTCAACAATAATGTCAATGAGTGCATAAAAGAGATAGTCAACACCATTGTTTCTAATACGGCTTTCTTCAAGGTTTATGCGCTCATAAAGAGGAGCCAAAAATTCAAGATCGCTTTCATGAAAAGAAATGATTAGATTTTTTCGTAAAATCAGACTTACCTGATCCGATATAACCCCATTATCAGGTGAGATTTCAAGTGTCTTGGTAGTAAAAAATACATAGTCTTTCATTAGTTCAACTTTGGGTCGCTGTCCGGTATTAAGGATATCCTCAATCAACAATGGATGAAGTCCATAAGCCTTACCCAGGTCACCGATCAACTGAGTATCTTGTAATCCGGTAACTCGCAACCATGTTGGTTCAGATGTATCAATATAGGCAGAAGCCTCTTTTATCCCCAACTGATTTTTTTCGATAAGTGAAGTTGCATTATACTCTATCACATCAATGCGGGTTTTTTCTGTTTTAATTTTACCAACATGAATAAGGCTTCCAGCAGGAAGACCAGACTTTTTTACTGTACCTGGCTTGCCAAGTTTCTTAGTGCTTTTTCTTTGTTTTGAAGGCTTCATTTTGATAAAGTTTTGCTATTCATCTTATTAAACTGCTTATCAAAAGTATACAAAATCCATATTAACTTTATTTAGCTTTTCAAAAATCAGAATCCTTTGTATCTTCATCCGGATTTAGAAAAAAAATGAAGGTTTACAGAACAATTAAACTTCCACTATGAAAATTATTTGTTTAGGAAATTATCCGCCTCGCCAGTGTGGCATTGCAACTTTTACCGAAAATCTTCTGGATTCTATTGTTACGGCTGCCAAAAAAGAAAATACCCCACTTGAAATTGAGGTAATTGCAATGGATAATATTGCAGAGTCTTACCCATACCCCTCCATTGTCAGCCAAACGATTCAGGATAACAATATGGATTCATATATTCAGACTGCCTCATACATCAATACATCAGGAGCTGAAATATTGCTTGTTCAGCATGAATATGGCATTTTTGGAGGTGAAAGTGGTGTTCTTCTGATTTCTTTGTTGCGAAGGGTAACGATTCCAATCGTTACAACACTTCATACAGTTTTGCAGAATCCCGGTTTTCACCAAAAAGAGATTCTGAAAAAAATTGCTGAACTTTCCTCTCGTATCGTAATCATGAACCGAATTGCAATTGGTTTTTTGACAGATATCTATGATGTTCCTGAAGAAAAAATTATACGTATAGAGCACGGGGTGCCCGATTTTGAAGCTTTTGCAAACCAATTGGTTTATAAACCTATTGAATTAGAAAATCGAAAAGTAATGCTCACTTTTGGACTCATCGGGCGAAGCAAGGGAATAGAAACCGTTATCAGGGCTATGCCTGATATTGTTACAAATCATCCTGAAGTGCTTTATGTTGTTTTAGGGAAAACCCATCCAAATGTTTTGCGTTATGCAGGGGAGGAATATCGGGAATTTCTGCAAAAGCTGGTAATTACTCTCAATGTCAGCAACAATGTGTTGTTTATGAACCAATATGCAAGTGAGCTTGAACTTATGTCACTTTTAAAAGCTGCCGACATATATATAACTCCCTATATCAACAAAGCTCAAATCACCAGTGGGACATTGAGTTACGCTGTTAGTGGAGGTTGCGCTGTGTTTTCTACACCCTACTGGCATGCAGAGGAATTACTCGCCAACGGCAGGGGTATCTTTTTCGATTTTGGAAATTTTTTGCAACTTGCCGAAAGTATAAACTATCATCTCGACCATCCAGAAGAAATGAAGTCAATTCAAAACAAAGCATTTCAATACGGATTAAATATCACATGGCCAAAAACCGGACTTGCATACCTTGATGCTTTTGAAAAGGTATCGCATACCATTTCTTCTTCTAATCCAAAAATTAAAAAAACATATCCCGCAATCGACTTTTCACATCTGATAAGGCTTACAATGCCTCAGGGATTGTTACAGCACGCACATGGATCAGTTCCAAGTTTTCGGCACGGTTACTCTCTCGACGATAATGCCAGAGCAATGTTAGTGGTATTGAAAGCGTGGGAAATTGAGAAAAAACCAATTTACCTTGAGCTCATCTATTCTTACTTTTCCAACATGATTTTCATGAAACAAAAAGATGGTTCTTTTAAAAATTTTCTGTCTTTTTCGCACCTCACATTTGAAGATGATTTTTCTGATGACACGTTTGGTCGTACAATCTGGGCATTGGGCTCAATGATCCGTTTTCTTCCTAATGATTCTTTGTTTCAAACAGCACACGAAATTTTCCATGAATCATTATCTCAAATTGAAAAACTACAATATGCACGGGGTTATGCCAATTGCATTTTTGGATTATATGAATATGCAAAAAGATTTCCTGATCAGGAGCGGTTCATAAGTCTTATCATGAAACTTGCCGACATTCTTTGCCTTCGATTCAAACAACACCAACGCAAAAATTGGTACTGGTTTGAAGATGCCATTACCTATGATAATGGATTGCTTCCCGCAGCCTTGTACAAAGCATACGAATTAACAAGAAAAAAAGAATACTTGGAAGTTGCAAATCAAAGCAGAATTTTCCTGGAAGGAAAGTGCTTTATAAAACCATGGCTGTCATTGGTTGGCAACCATAAATGGCTCAGATTTGATACAGATTATGATCTTTTCGCACAACAACCTATCGATACTTTGTCGATGGTCCTAATGTATGAAAGTGCACTGGATGCAACAAAAGATGAATTGTTCATCGGTAAAATGTTTAAGTCGTTTGATTGGTTTTTTGGCGAAAACGATATGGGGATTATGTTGTATGACGATGAAACAAAAGGTTGCAATGATGGCATTGAAGCAACAAACATCAATCGCAATCAAGGTGCCGAAAGCATGATCGCTTATCTTCTGTCGCGTCTAATCATCGATCGCTATCTCTGATAAAATCAAACTTTTAGTAACCGTTGCAGTCTTATCAAAAGTAAGTTGCGATCAATAGGCTTTTTAATAAAGTCAGCTGCACCTAGTCGCAGTCCTTTTGCTTCGTCTTCAGGACTTGTATGCCCAGATAAGAAAATTACAGGAATACTTATGTTGTTTTCTTTTAGGTATTCAAGCATTTGATAACCATCAAAGTTAGGCATGGCGATATCTGATAGTATTACATCAAATTTTTCCTTTGCAATCTGCATCAAAGCAACGATACCATCCGGTGCAACTTCCACATCATAACCTTCAGATTTTAAAATGCCGGATATCACTTTTTGGTTAATAACTTCGTCTTCCACAACAAGAATGCGGGCCTTACCTTTTTCTTTTGTTGGTTTACCAAGTTTCAAATCGGAAGGCACAAGACTGGTCAACAACTCTTTCAATGGAACAGTGGCATATGTGGAGGCTGTATCCGACATGGCGTATGGTATAACAAGCTCATCGTTATTTACAATAGAGCCGCATGAATATACAACATTAGGCACGTATCCTTCCCGCTCCTCCTCATTGGGAGAGATAAGAGGCTCACTGAGCTGTCCAATAATCTTGGTAGGATCATCCAGATCAAGCAACATTGCACTAATTACGTATTTACGCATGGTTCCAACTCCATGGGTGATGACTAGCCAACCAAATTCGGTTTCAATCGGAGAGCCACAATTTCCAACCTGTATGAACTCCCATGGAAACTTCGGACTTTGCAACATTGAAGCTTCATGCCATCGGATGATATCGTTGGAAAACATAATGTAATTGTTTATACCATCAAGACGAGCCAGCATCACATACTTTCCATTTATTTTTCGCGGAAATAAGGCCATCCCTTTATTCTGAGCATTTTCACCATGAATGGGCATCACCTTGAAATTATAGAAGTCTTTTGTTTCAATCATTTTAGGCATAATACTAAAACCATTGTATGCTGTATAAGTAGCATAATAACGAACGCGACCATCGTCATCAGTAAATTTCACAAAACGGGCATCCTCAATACCATTACTTTCAGCAGCAGCTAAAGGAAAAATAACGCGATCAGAAATACCAGTATCAAGCGAAAAGGAAATCTCATAATGAGAATCTCCCAACCAACTGATGGTTTGCAGAATTTTCAACTGAGCCTCGTCGGGGTTAAGCTCTCTTATTGTATCATCTATTGCCCTGTAAAGTTCATTGTAGTCGAACTCATCACGAAGTTTACCCATTACATGTTTCACTGTACCATCATTAGCATGCATTTCGCTAAGTTTAGTGCAAAAGGTTGCTTTAGAGTAAATGTAATTTTTAATTGAATCTGCTTCATCAATCAGTCTACCTGTCGGTATCAATTGAAGATTATTGTCTGCATCAAGCACTCCTCCGCGGAAAACAACAGATGAAATATGGCCTTCACCAGTTGCCCTGAAACTAAAAACCACCCTCTTTTGTCCTTCTGTAAGCCCTGTCTGATCAGGGTCTTCAACCATGGAAGGATTGAAAAATGCTGCTGATTCTATTGAATATTCTGAAGTAAAATAAGCACCAATAAGTAATTTCTTATGATGAGACAAAACAGAAAGATCTCCGGTAGGACATTTAATAATATTACAAACTCTATCAAAATGCTTCTGAAAAACCTTCGAAATATTTCTGTGTCTTGAGGAGAAATCACGTAACGACTGATTTAAAGTAAGGCGCGCTGCTTCTTCAGGCATTTCAATAACTTTTTTAATAATTGCTTGAACACGCGTCTCAGGTCCAGGGAAAAAGAAACGTGCAATTACTCTTTTTGGGTCGCTGTAAAAGCGTATTGGTTTTCTATTTAAGGTCGTGCTCATTTTGGTTTTACTTTAATTCGTTAAATATACATCAAAACACTTGATTTTATAAAAACAACTCGTTGTTACAGAAAAAATTCGATTCAAAAGTTGGAACCATCCTTCTTTAAACAAAAGCAACTTGCTTTACTTGCAGTGCTCTTCGAATGTATGCGGCATGTCTTCCCATAAGTACTAGGTGATGATTGCCTAAAGGTTTCTCATTAAGCTTGCAAATATCTTCATGAGAGATGCTTACCTCCAGCTGTGTACGACATGCCCATGGATATTCAGGTCGGTCAATAACAAAGCCTTCTGCGACAAATGCTTGATCCAATGAATTATTAATTCTGAAAATGGTTACAACATCCATTTCTAATTTAGCACATATTGCAGAAGAAATGTCTGTTTCATAATGTGTCTTTATCTGATAAAGGGTTGATGGCTTTAAAGGTGCTGTACAATGTGCTAACAAAATACTTTCTTCATTTAAAGAAACCAAGTTGGCCATCCAGGCAATCTGTCCTATTAACTCTTTCATAAGCATGATTGAAAAAATACTAACCAAATCGCCTTCGCAGCCAACAGGAAGACCCTTACTATTAAGCATTCCTACAGGAAGACAAGCTGTTACACCTCTTTCACGTACCATTCTGAAACATTGAATCGTAAGGCCATCAAGATGGTTTACAGCGATTGTATTTTTTAAAAAACTACTTATCGAAGTGAGTTCTTTTTGCTGTGATTGAAGCGAAGGAAACATAGCACTAAATTCCTTATCGTCTGGAAAAGACAGGTAATCAGGAAGATCGCCGTAAGAATATTGTAGCAATTCGAGACCAAATTTTTGCATTACTAGCTCAGGTGTAAAGGAAGAAGCAATCAACCAATCAGAAACTTCACCAATGAGCCCAAGTCGCTGGCCTTTTAAACGAGTGTATGATTGCTTAATCATAACATATTGATGCAAATGAACAACGAAATTGGGTTCGTCTGCTGAAATTAATACCGACTGAAGGTCGTGTTGACTTGCCCATGCTTTTACTTCAGTTGCAGCAGCCCAGGCATTGTTTTCTTTTCCGGCAATCAATATGTTGATTTCGCTTGGCAATAATGATTCCCTGGCAAAATTCTCCGAGCCGCCAGACACAAAATACACCCCATCAGCGTTTTCTTCTACTCTCTCAAATTTAAGATCAGGATTCAATGATATTAGTTTCATTTCAGCCTCTGTTATTACTTCATCTGGAGCTTCAGTAAAAGCCAAAAATTTAAGTCTGATTACCTCCTGCATAAACAATATATTTTTTGAAATCTATAAGCAGATTCCAACTGTAGCAAAGATAACGATTCGTACAAAACAAAATGAGTGGAAGCAAAAAAGCAGGATACTAATGTCGCCTGCTTTAATTACAATTAAATATTTGCTGATTTTATTTTTCAGAATTATTTTCGGTCAATGGCTTGTGAAGTTGAAGTCCCTTTTTTGTCATAATCCAGTAATTGCTGGCATAATTATCATGCCTCCAGGATTGAAGCGGGTTATTATTAAAATATTCTTCCATATTCTTGTCAAAATAAACAATCCAGTTCTCAGGCAAGTATAAACGCGTAATCACTTTCTGTCCTCGGAGGTTATCCTTAGCATCAAATCTATACCAAGCAGGAAAATTGAGATGTGATTGATTGACTTCAATCGGAAAATGAATACGCTCAGCCCTTTCCTTAGCTTTGTCATAAGAACTCCCTTGGGCAGAAATAGTAGTTTCAGCGAAAGCAAATTCACTTGTAGTGTATTCGATATATAAATTCGGGTAGACAGATACTGTTTTTTCATCCTGATCGCTAAGCCAAAAACGAATATCAAAAAACTGCATCTCTTTTATCTTTTCGACTTCATTTTTCTCTGATAATTTTACAGTCAAAACATGCTTAGAATCTGTCAAAAAATCCATTTTCTCGGTCTTCGTTGTGTACTTTTCTTTTAAGTCAATTGTAAGGGTGGTACCGATATAAAATAGACCAACCACACTGGCAATCCATAAGCCTGTTGCCACGTTGCCCAATCCAGGTATGCGAAAATATTCACCCATCAGCAGCCTCATGCCAGTATAAACAAGCATTATTAATGGTATGGCAATAAAAGCACCAAGCACAATAGGAGCTAAAGAAACAGACAAGGGGCCTGAAAGCAGCAAAGGGAATAGGTGTTCTCCAGTTAATGCCGGTAGTTCAAGGTCGGTAAGAAGTGAAAAATCATCCCAACCTAAAAAAATAGATCCAGCGAACAATATAAGTAGCAATCCGAATGCGAGGAATATCACTCCAAAAATAATAGAAAAGACACGCGCTATCACTCTTAAAACTTCAATGATGGGATCATTGATTCTTCCGGTAGTATGTCTTGCATGGCGAGATACACGTCGAAAGCCGTCTTTGGCTTCACCTGCATATTCATTGAATTTACTACTTACCTTTTCATATTCTTCCTTAATGGATTTCTCTATATTGTTCACATTGACCGGCTCACCTCTCATTTCAAGCTTTTCGGTTGTAGTTCGTGCTTCGGGAATTAGTACCCATAATACAATATAAATAAGGAGGCCTGCTCCTGAACCTAAGAGCAATAAAATAAAAATAATCCTTACCCAAAGTGGATCGATAACAAAAAACATTCCTATTCCGGAAGCAACACCAGCAATCTTTCGGTTGTCAGGATCACGAAAAAGCCTTTTTTTCCTTGGCGAGGATCCTGTTGCATGGTTTCCATCTTCCGGTGAATCCTCAACATCCATTTCGAAAGGTTGCCCCAGCAAGGCAATCACTTCGTTAACATCATCAATGCTGATAACCTGTTTATTTTCGTGGAGGTGTGATTGTAAAAGCTCCGCTATCCTGCTTTCAATATCTGCAATAATTTCGGTCTGTCCATCGCGACCTTCAAAATGAATTTTGATACTACCTAGGTATTGACTCAGCCTTGCAAAGGCATCATCATCGATGTTAAACATCATCCCGCTAATGTTTGTGGAAATTGTTTTTTTCATTGTTCTTTTTGATTATAATTTTCACTCATAAGTTTGTCCACCGCATCGACCAGCTCTTGCCATCCTGTGGTGAGTTCATTTAACAGACGTTCACCCAAACAGGTGGTTTTGTAGTATTTCCTGGGAGGCCCGGATTTCGATTCCTCCCATCTGTAACTGAGCAGGCCTTCATTTTTCAGGCGAGTCAGTAAAGGGTAAAGAGTACCTTCCACAACAATGAGTTTTGCATCCTTCAACTGTTCTAAAATATTGGAGGCATACACTTCTTCATTTCGGGCAATTATAGCCAGAATACATAATTCCAGCACCCCTTTACGCATCTGTGAGATATTTTTTTCTGTATTCATGCTGCAAATATAATACATTTTTAGTACCTTGTATCACATAGTACTAAATATTTTTTAATTTTATTTTAAAAAGTAACGTGATAAAAATTATGTAATTGATTTACAATTACTTGAATAGACATTCTTTGTAACGCAATTTTCTATTTTTAGGGACCTGTCATTTTTGCAATATCTTTGTAAAAAAGCTAATGAAATGAAAAAAATCGCATTAATACTTTTCTGCATAACATTTGGCTCTTCGCTTTATGCACAGGAAATTCAATTGAAAAAGGCCTTAATCCTTATTGACATTCAGGATTTTTATTTTCCCCAAGGTGACTTACCGCTTCATGAACCATTGGAAGCTGCGATGAAAGCTGCAAGTATTTTAGATCGCTTTCGACGAAACGGAGAATTGGTTATTCATGTTCGTCACGCCTATGAACCTGGAGGTAATATCAATAAACTTGTTCAACCACTTGAAGATGAAAAAGTGGTAACCAAAGAACAAGTAAACGCTTTTTTGGAAACAGATTTACTCGAATACCTTCGCCAAAATGAAATAAAAGAGTTGGTTTTATGCGGAATGCAAACGCATATGTGTCTGGAAGCAGCCACCAGGGCTGGACACGATTTCGGTTACGAGTGCATTGTAATTGCAAATGCATGCGCTACCAGAGATCTAAATTTTGGAGATAAAACAGTTGCAGCTCAGGATGTTCAAGCATCAACATTGGCAACTTTGAACCGAACTTATGCAAAAGTTATAAGTGCCGAGGAATTTCTTTCAGAACCATAAAAACAGAGAAAAAGAATTTACTATGCTTATCGTGAATAGTATTTCATAGCCTGTGGAATCCATTTTTTAACATTCGCAATACGGGTTGCATCTGATGGGTGAGAGCTGAGAAATTCGGGAGGTGCCTGTCCGGCTTTCATTTTAGCCATCCGCTCCCAGAAACCCAAAGCTTCCTGAGGATTATAACCTGCCATAGCCATTAATATCAAGCCAAGTTGATCTGCTTCGCTTTCGTGTAAACGACTGAAAGGCAAGATAACTCCCACTTGACTCCCAACTCCAAAAGCAGTCATCCATAACGCCTGCGTTTGTTGCGGTTTTTCCTGAAGTGCTACCGACAAAGCCATACCACCTAATTCCGTAAGCATTCCCTGACTCATTCGTTCATTCCCATGCTCTGCGATGGCATGAGCAACTTCGTGACCCATGACAACCGACAACCCTACTTCATTATTGGTGATAGGAAGCAATCCCGAATAAACAACAACTTTTCCACCCGGCATACAAAAGGCATTCGCTTCAGGGCTTTCGACAAGGTTAAATTCCCAAACATATCCTTTCAATTGGTCAGATAATCCTTTCTGAGAAAAATAATTTTCAACAGCGCTTTGGATGCGCTGTCCCACACGTTTAACCATAATGGTCTGGGCACCATTTGTTGACAATTGATGCGTTTTTAAAAACTCATCATATTGCTGAAAACTCATGCTCATAACTTGAGAAGCAGGTAATAAATTCAGCTGACTTCTACCTGTAATTGGCACAATGCTGCATGAAAACATGAGTGTCCCAAACAAGAAAAACACAATAAACGAAAAAGCTATTTTTTTCATAAAAGTAGTTATTGAGCATAATGTACAAAGATAACCATATTGGATATTAATATTTGTTACATAAATATTGTTTTTTTTGAAACATGCTTTTTTTTAAGATTTTTTATGGTATAAACAAACAACTATCGCCATAACTTAAAAATCTAAAATCATTCATAAGGGCAAAATGATATGCATCTTTCCAATGCTCACCCACCAAAGCTGAAACAAGCAGTAACAAAGTACTTTTAGGTTGATGAAAATTTGTGATCAATCCTTTGACAATTTTGCATTGATAACCTGGCGCAATCATAAGAGCCGTTGAGCCTGAAAGGTAATTTAAATGATTTGTATCAAGGTAATCTATTAAGACTTGCAATGACTCACGGGCACTAAATAACAGGTTCCTTTTTGACTCATAAGGATACCATTGATCTAAATGAAGATTTTTTATATCCGGATTTTTATGTATCATCACACCTAACCAATACAACGATTCCAATGTTCTCATACTTGTAGTTCCAACAGCGATAATTGAATTATTGCAATGATCCAATATTTGCTGAATCGTTTTACGC
This sequence comes from Bacteroidetes bacterium HGW-Bacteroidetes-1, assembly GCA_002842755.1. Classification (GTDB taxonomy): domain Bacteria; phylum Bacteroidota; class Bacteroidia; order Bacteroidales; family F082; genus JALNZU01. Next base: position 57,333 of record PHDU01000002.1, read on the forward strand.
TCTACAAAAATATGCTCGGAGTGCATATGATGGTCACCAATGAAATTCGTTGAAACGGGTTTGAATGTCCCTGCCCCAACATGCAATGTCAAGCTTGAAAAAGAAATGTCCTTATTTTTAAGATTATTAATTATTTCCTCTGTAAAATGTAATCCAGCAGTAGGTGCAGCAACCGATCCTTCATTTCGGGCAAAAACCGTTTGATAACGAAATTGATCCAATAATTCAGCTTTCCGGTTTAAATAAGGTGGCAGTGGAATATCTCCTGCCGCATCAAGAATCTGTCCAAAAGTAATTCCGGCTCCATCCCATTCAAACCGAATTATTGAATGGTCACCTCTTTGATCAACCCTCACGGCCTTCATCGTCAATTTTTTTTCATCAACAATTAAGCCTTTTGACAGCAAACCATTTTTCCAGCGTTTTGAATTGCCCACCAGACATTTCCAAATTACCGGAGAACAACTACTAAATGCCAACTGAAAATCTTGGGAGGTTTCCGGTTCAAGACAAAAAAGTTCAATTGCTGCGCCTTCTGTTTTAATAAAACGAAGGCGTGCATTAACAACTTTGGTTTCATTCGAAACAAGTAAAGAACTGACTGGTAAATAGTTAATAATATTTGCAAATTGATCCTGCGATAGCTTTCCTTTCAAACAAAGCAGCAGCTTAGATTGCTCGCGTTGATCTAGTGGATACTTTGCGATACGATGATCGGGCAGATCGTAATTATAAGCTTGAATTTGAATTTTTTTTACACTTTCCATAAATGGGCACAAAGATATACAGCTTTTTATGAATTGGATGAACGAAAACTTAATTAGTTGAATGTAGGTATTATACAACAAAAGCAAGGAAGCCCCGAAAGCGGTCAACTTACCACGTTTTTAAAAATAATGTCAATCTTCTTAAATACTTATATATGTTTGCAATGTGTATCTTTGTTCATTCATTTATAAAATCTCTTTGGCATGAGAATCAAAAATCATATACCCAACTTTATCACATTACTAAATCTCTTATCAGGATGCCTTTCGATATTGTTTTTTGCACAGGAGCAGATTGTATTGGCTTCATGGATGATTTTTCTGGCAGCTTTATTTGATTTCATGGATGGTTTTGCAGCAAGAGCTTTGAAGGCATATTCTAAAATTGGAGGAGATCTTGATTCTTTGGCTGATGTTGTTTCTTTTGGTGTGGCACCTGGAATGATTATTTATCATTTGATTATGATCAGTCACGGAAGACAACCCCTCTTCTTTTTTGAAATTGACATCCTACCCTATTCGGCTATGTTGATCCCACTTTTTGCGGCTTTAAGGTTGGCAAAATTCAATGTTGATGAAAGACAGACCTCCTCATTTATTGGTTTGCCAACGCCCGCTGCCGGCTTATTAATTGCCTCATTACCGCTGATCAGGGAAAGCCTTTATGATGGTCAAAGTTTATTTTATATGGTTCTTACAAATACCTATTTCTATCTTGGTATTATTTTTTCTTTATCATTTTTAATGGTTTCAGAGCTTCCGCTCTTCGGTTTGAAATTTAGATCTTATGGTATTAAAGGAAATGAAGTAAAGTATATTTTCATTCTAACCTCAATAGTGCTCCTTTTATTCCTGCAGATTGTCGCTATTCCCTTTATAATACTTCTTTATCTGTTGTTCTCGCTTTTTGTATTCCTTATCGAGGCACAGTCATAAAAACCAATCATAGGAAAACCATAATCCATCTGACTAAAAATATGTTATATTTTCCTGCATTGCGAGACAGGCCCTCATTAGAATTGATGCGTGAATCAATAACCTATCATTTCCTGCGAAGTTCAAAATTCTGTCCCAGATAGACTTTCCTTACGTGCTCGTCAGATGCAAGCTCCTCAGAAGTTCCAGACATAAGGATTGAACCTTCAAAAAGCAGATAGGCTCTATCTGTGATTGAAAGTGTTTCATGAACATTGTGATCGGTGATAAGGATACCAATATTTTTTTCTTTCAGTTTTGCCACAATAGCTTGAATATCTTCCACTGCAATTGGATCAACTCCGGCAAACGGCTCATCAAGCAAAATAAAACTTGGATCTACGGCAAGTGCTCTTGCTATCTCAGTTCTACGCCTTTCCCCACCGGAAAGTTGTATACCTTTGCTTTTCCTGATATGCTGAAGACCGAATTCCACTAGCAGACTTTCAAGTTTTTCATGCTGCTGTGATTTTGGAATATCCTTAAATTGCATTACAGAAAGAATATTGTCCTCCACGCTCATTTGCCTGAAAACGCTGGCTTCCTGAGCCAGATAGCCAATACCTCGTTGCGCTCGTCGGTACATTGGTTCGGTAGTAATGTCCAGTTCATCCAAAAAAACCTGCCCTGAAAGCGGTTTAATAAGTCCAACAATCATGTAAAAAGTAGTCGTTTTACCAGCTCCATTCGGCCCAAGCAGGCCAACAATCTCCCCTTGATTTACATAAACCGACACATCATTAACAACAGTTCGTTGCTTATATTTCTTAAATAGATTGGTAGTACGAAGTATCATTGAAGCGTTTTTTTATATGAGTGGGGAACAATCAATGCAAAGGTATGATAAATGTTTATAGACTTTCGAAACCGTTTCAGAATGCAAACTGAAGTGAGACAAATACTGCAAAGCTGCTTGCACTTTCATTTTCACGATGAGACAATCGCCAAACAGCATCTACTCGTACAATTTTAAAGATATTCTCGATACCAGCTCCAGCTTCAAAATAAGGTTTATCAAGCATAAAAGTAGATTTAGGTAACTCATTTAATTTCAAGTTTGCATCGGATATGGTTCCTACCAATCCTTTTGCAAAAAACACCTCACGCCATTTTAGTTTTCGCATTATAGGTATTCGATTCAGAAAAAATCCATCAAAATGATGGGTATAGTAGAAACTTGCATACCGGTCGGAAATAAACTCATAATAGTTCATCAGATTAAAAGCATATTCATCAAAAACAAAAGTTTCATTACCCGGATGCAATACGAGTAGAGGAAATGGTAGTGTTCCAAAAACCCTACCGCCTTCAAAAATGTACTTCGACCATCCAAAACTACCTATATTGAACCATTGAGTGATGCCAGCCTGAAAACGGTGATACCCGAATTCACCATTCATCATATCTGGCACACCCAGGCTATAGCGAAAGTTAATCACAGGGGCCTTAGTGCCAAGATTGATTCGTTCAAAATCACGAACCACAATTTGCTCATTAAACGCAAGACGACATTCCAGCGCTATTTCGGTAATAATAAGTGAACGATGGTCAATTGGTTCACCAATATCGTTGAAGGTCCTTAATTTAAAATCGCCTACCGGCAATAACTCTCGATGCAGCAACTCAATTCTGTTACTAAAGCCTGAAAACCATTCATGATCATAATAGAATCTGAATTCACCGGTTAGATTCAGCTTATCGGCAGGTTGACGCCTGAACAACGATCCAATCAGATTGTCTTCACTAAAAGCGTTGAAACTGGAACCTAATTGCTCCATATCATATTTGAAATTTACGCCTGCTGCCCGAAGTGGATTTTTACTAAAAGTATAATATAATCCAGCACCATACTTAATTTGTTGATCACGAAGTGCATACGCGATATGGCCATCAAGACGAAGATTTTTACTAAAAAGTGTTGAGGTTCTGCCTCCAATTCGAAACCGATGACCTTCAACAGAATTGAAAGAGACCAGCTTATTGAGAGGTCCCCACTCTATCTTTCCATGAGGAAGATAACCATAGACAAAAGTGTAAATAGCATCTGTATAAGACCTGAATACAGGCATGTTTTCAACGGAATCAATCATCGTATAAATTGCCACTTCTTTCTTTGTCAATTGTTCAGGTCTGTTTTCATTCCAGAATTCCTCCGACTTATTCATGCTTTCCTCTGAAATGATCACTTTGGTTGGCTGACGATAGAACTTTGGATCTTTAGGTTCGTTCAACTTATAATGTCGGTATGTCGAGCTTCGCTGACCAAAAAATCCAGGTAAACGGTTGTTCCCTTCTGTAATGCTAAAGTCACCGATCATATAATCGGACGTCAAAAACCAATACTCTCCATCAATACGCTGATATTCCTGCCTTAAAGAAAGATCAGAAACAAAATTCAGATTAGCATCGTTAGCCACCTCAAATTCAAACTTTCTAACGGCAAAAGTGGTATCATGAATCCAAATATGACCTGTAAAAGTGAGCTCCTGTTTCCGCTTTGGTTTAAACATCAATTTATAACACCAGTTTTTATCAAGGAAAGCACTATCAACGATGTAATAACTGTAATAGGAAGGTCCAAAATCAGCTACAGGGCTTACAAAGTTTTTTTCCATTAATTGAATGTAGTTATCATACACATTCACCTCCTGATAAAGGTTACCCATAAATTGTGCTATACTTGGATTTTCAATCCCAGAACCTCGTGCAGCAATGATTTTCTCAATCTTAGAATCAGGGTTACGTTGCACATAAATCTCTGATAAAGCTTCTGAAATAAAAATAGGAAGATAGGCCTTTCCATTCACTGTTGAGGTATCAACATAATCAAAAATAAACTCAAAATGCTTGAATAACTTTCTATTGCGCAATTTTTCCCCAAAATTGTTTGCATCGAACTGAATCTTATTATACACCTCATATTGAAAGGCATCAACATCCTGATTTGTATTTTTACTTTTATTGTTGATTACTTTTTTTAGTAGAATATCTGCCGGGTTTTCGCCTGCAACAATTACTACTTCTTCAAGGTTAATATTATCGGATGCCAATACGAAGTTTATTTCCTGAAAACGAAACAATTTAATGGCTTGTGTTTGTCTTTTATAGCCAATAAAAGTTGCAGCTACCGAATCTGATTTTATTTTAGTTTCAAAATAATAGACCCCTTCAAAATCAGTGGTGGTGCCCACATTGGTTCCAACAAGGAAAACATTCACAAAAGGTAATGGTTCACCAGTAGTTTCATCTGTTACTTTTCCCCTTATTTTGGTAATCTGACCAAACACAACAAGATTGGTAACAAAAAATATGAGCATTAAAATCAACCTTTTCATACTACAAAAAAGATCGCTATTACAAAAATTGCATTCAAAACATAGGAAGTATTAATTATCCGAGACGAGTTCGTCCCAAAACTCCAATGCTCTGCGCGTGTGAGGTATAACAATCGTTCCCCCAACAAGATTTGCCACACCAAATATTTCCATAATTTCATCGGTTGTAACATCCAATTCATAGCATTTTTGGAGATGATAATAAATACAGTCATCACATTTCAGAACCATCGAAGCTACCAAACCAAGCATTTCCTTGGTTCGCGCATCCAAAACTCCCGGTTCATATGTCAGGGTATCAAGACTATATATGCGTTTCATTATTTTATTATTCGGCGCAGCCATCATTCTGTCGTTCATTCGCTTGCGAAAACTATTGAAAGCCTCTATTTTACTCATTGTAATTTGTTGTTCTGTTAAGTAATTAGTTTTTGGATTTTCATGGTTTTTAAAGAATCCCCTCTCTTAAAATGTCATGTAAATGGATAACACCTTTATAAAACCCTTCTTGCATTACAGGAAGCTGCGTAATATTATGCTGCCTCATAATGCTTAGTGCATCAACTACAAGTTCAGTGGATTCAATACATTTTGGTGTTTTTGTCATGATATCCATCGCTTTCACAAGATCGATACGTGTATTCTCCATCAACATTCTCCGTAAGTCACCGTCAGTAATAATACCGATTAGTTTTGTGCCATCCAGTACTGCTGTAGCTCCAAGGCGCTTTGTTGAAATTTCGACAATCACCTTTCTCAAATCGTCAAAAGGCTGAACAGCAGGTTTGTCATTTTTTTGATAAACATCATCCACGCGCAAGTACAATTGCTTTCCAAGCGCTCCACCAGGATGAAATCGTGCAAAATCAGCAGCCGAAAAACCTCTGCATTCTAAAAGGCTTACGGCCAGTGCATCACCCATTACCAGCTGTGCAGTTGTACTAGCTGTAGGCGCAAGATTATTTGGACAAGCCTCTTTTGGAACTGATACATCCAATACAAAATCGGTTTGTTGGGCAAGATAAGAATTAACATTACCCACAATTGCAATCATTCTATTACCCCTGGATTTCAAAAGTGGCATGAGCAACTTTATTTCCGGCGTTTCACCACTTTTCGACAATAATATAATGATGTCCTCCGGGCGAATTATTCCAAGATCACCATGAATGGCATCAGCGGCATGCATAAAAACGGCCGTAGTACCTGTAGAATTGAGCGTTGCAACAATCTTTTGAGCAATTATGGCGCTCTTACCAATCCCACTTACTATTACGCTTCCTTTCCCTAGGTAGATTAACTGTACAACCTGCGCAAATGTCTCGTTGATAGAATTCCCAAGACCAGCAATTGCATCACGTTCGTTTTCAACTACTTGTTTGCCAATATGTTTTATTTCTTCGTTGGTTTTCAATCCGTCTATTAAAGTTAATCCGATTTAATTTTTAGATACCATCCATTACCATGCAAAAACAAAAGTAATAAAATATACACTCAGGAAAAGTTGACATGAAGGTATTGAAAGCAAACAATTCTGAAAACATGCTTGAAGCAGAGAAAATTTTTGAGCTCACATTCATATCATCTAACCTGAATCATTTTTAAACAGTTTAATTTTATCAATGTTTATGATTGAAGAAAAATGTTTAACGAAAAATTTTTAAAGAAATTTTACGCATTTTATCAGTTTCAACCAATCACAACCGTTCCCATTCTCGCATTAATAGCATTGCAAAACGGAACATAAGATATATTTAAGGTCAATTAAGATATATATTTTTCATATACCATTAATAACCAGTTATATAAAAACATTTTTACATAATTTATTCCCAACTCATTAATTTTTTTTAAATAAAAATGTTGAGTGTAAGAATCTTTTATTGCTTATATTTGTGTTATATGTCGGGGGCGGATGTAATGATTGTTGAAAGATTGCGTTACACGAGCAAAGGAATCCGGCAATTAATATAGTTACACTAATTTTAGAAAAAGAGAATGCCCAGGAAGGATGATTATGGTCTGCACGAGTTGCTGAAGAAAATATTTGGTTTTGATCAGTTCAAAGGAAATCAAGAATCTATTATAAAAAGTGTTCTGGATAATAATGATACTTTTGTTGTGATGCCAACAGGTGGTGGCAAATCATTATGTTATCAATTACCGGCTCTGATGAATGAGGGTACTGCTATTGTAGTTTCGCCCTTGATCGCATTAATGAAGAATCAGGTTGATGCTATACGTAATTTTGGAACCGACTTTGGTATAGCACATGTAATGAACTCTTCTTTATCACGCGCAGAATTGACACAAGTGCGTGAAGATCTTATTGCAAAGAAAACAAAACTACTTTATGTAGCACCTGAATCGCTCACAAAAGATGAAACTGTTGAATTCCTTAAATCCTTAAAGATTTCATTTTTCGCCATTGATGAAGCACATTGTATTTCGGAATGGGGTCATGATTTCAGACCTGAATACAGGCGATTACGCCCAATAATGGATGCTATCGATAAAAAGCTTCCCGTGATTGCGCTTACTGCAACTGCTACAGTTAAAGTTCAGCAGGATATTCTTAAGAACCTTGAAATCCCCAATGCAAAAATCTTTAAATCCTCGTTTGACAGACCAAACCTATATTATGAGGTAAGGCCAAAAACAAGCGATGTGAGTAAAGACATTATTAAATACATCAAGAATAACCCGGGAAAATCGGGTATTGTTTACTGCCTTAGCCGTAAAAAGGTTGAAGAAATTGCAGAGACTCTGGTCGTAAACGGAATCCGTGCACTACCTTATCATGCTGGCCTTGACGGTGCAACCCGTAGAATGAATCAGGATAAGTTTCTGATGGAAGAAGTTGAGGTAATTGTTGCTACCATAGCATTTGGCATGGGAATAGACAAACCTGATATCCGCTTCGTCATTCACCATGATATGCCCAAAAGTCTGGAAGGTTATTATCAGGAAACCGGAAGATCAGGCCGTGATGACGGTGAGGGAAATTGCATTGCTTTCTACAATTATGAGGATATTCAGAAGTTGGAAAAGTTCATGAAAGACAAGCACGTTGCTGAACAGGAAATAGCCAAAGAGCTACTCAACGAAACGGTTACTTATGCTGAATCCTCAATTTGCAGACACAAGCTTTTGTTACATTATTTTGGAGAAGTATATGAAAAAGACAATTGTGGAGCCTGCGACAACTGTCTAAATCCTAAAGTGAAATTCGATGGTCAGGAGGAAGTGAAACTTGTTCTTGAATCCATATTGAGTGTAAAACAACTTTTTAAAGCAAAGCATATCAGCGAATTGCTTGCAGGTAAAAAAACCGGCGATATCAAGAATGCCAAGCACGATACCAATGAATTTTTTGGAGCAGGCGAAGATGAGGATGAAAAATTCTGGAATGCCGTTATTCGACAGGCCTTGATTCAAAGACTTATAGCAAAAGACATCGAAAACTATGGTATTTTAAAGGTAACCAAGGAAGGCAAAGATTTCATCAAAAACCCACACTCAATCATGCTCGCTAAAGATCATGATTATGAGAATCCTGACGATGATGATTTCGAAAACGCAAAAGCAACAGGCCCAAAAGGTAGCGGAACTGACACCCAACTTTTTAGCATGTTGAAAGATTTGCGTAAAGCACTCTCTAAAAAAGAAAACCTTCCCCCCTTTGTCATCTTCCAGGACCCCTCTCTCGAAGATATGGCCATTCAATATCCCATTAAACAGGAGGAACTAACCCAGATTGTTGGTGTTGGAACAGGTAAAGCTTTGAAATATGGGGAACCTTTTCTGAAGTTGATTCGGCAATATGTTGAAGAAAACGATATCATTCGTCCCAATGATATGGTTGTAAAATCAGTTGTGAATAAATCAGGATTAAAAGTTTACATTATTCAAAATATCGACAGGAAAATACCACTCGAAGATCTTGCAAATGCAAAAAATCTTTCGTTTGATGAACTTCTGACTGAAATTGAAAGTATTGTAGCAAGCGGAACTCGTATTGATATTGGATACTATATTGAAGAGTTTGTTGATGAATATCATCAGGAAGACATTTATGAATATTTCAACGAAGCAGATAGCGACTCCGTTGAAGACGCACTTAAAACTTTAGGAGAGTCAGAATATACTGAAGAAGAAATAAGGTTGATGCGTATCAAATTTATGTCGGAGATTGGAAACTAGAACCCTCTGCCGGTGATAGAATTATCTCTATGCTTAATTTTTATCAAATAATTTGAAAGTTCAATTAGCATTTGAAGATGTAAAAACCATGAATAAGCATTTTAAAAGTACTGTTTTATTTTTTTCTAGAATAGGTTTTAGAATGCTAATTGTTCTGTTTTTTACAGCAGCGGCGAGTACGATTTTTTCATGTGCCAGAAACAAAACAGAATTTCCAGAACCTGATCTATTGCTTTCGGAAGAGCAAATGATTGATGTTATTCAGGACGTACACCTTGCAGAGGCTACCTTGAATTTCAAGCGAAATATCGGTCAGGTTTTTGACAGGAATAAAACCATTTACTTCGACAGAATTTTTGTTGAACACGGCTTAACACCAGAAATCTTTGAGAAAAACCTGCTTTATTATAACCAGAAACCTGAGGTGATGGAAAAAATTTACGAAGAAGTAATTGCCAGACTTTTAGTTCAACAAGGGGAGATAACTGTTGAAAATTAAATGGACTAGCGCGTGTATATAGCAAATCTTTTTTCTGTCGATCCTCCAACAATCAGAGAATAGTCAAAATCGATTCTTGAAGAGTTTTTATAAATGCCAGTACCTGAGACCGTCCAATTACTTCCAATTATCTGAGAAGTTACATTCAGGGTTTTGCCTACAACTAGCGCAGTTGCTGAAGAACCTGAACCAGCAAAATTTTTTAATAAAACTTCGGTTGAATTTGAAGGGTTCCTTTGAATTACTACCTCATAATTCAGTTTCGTTTCATTATCACTTACTGACCAAGTGCCAAGGAATATAGCTGAGGGATCATTTTCATCAGGTATAATATCATCATCTAAAGCACAACTATTAAAAGATAATGAAATAATAACTAATAAGATAACGACAAAATACTTTTTTCTTTTCATTAAAACATTTGTTAAACCAACTAATTGTTCCGAACTGCCAACTTTCTGATGACCATGCTCGAACCAATTGTTAATTCAACAAAATACATGCCATTCGGTAAAAACCCGGTTTCTATTTCAGGATTATTGATCCCTTTTTCCAAAATAACATTTTCAAACGGAATTGCTATTAATCGGCCACTCATTTCTTTCAGTTTGATTGTAATCAACTCTTGCTGGTCGAGTTCAAGGGACAATGTTATTCTGCTCGTTGCAGGATTAGGATAGATTTGAATATCGTTATTTGAAAATGAGTTTTCTTTTTGACCAACAAGTAAGCCTCCTGCATTTATCACAGCTTCAATAATATTTTCTGCGGAAGGTTCCCAAATAAACTGTTCAGCGATGGCATGGTCAGGTTTAATGACAATTACAGTTGGGTAGGCTGCTACCAAATAAGAATCAAAAACTTTATTTCCACCCCCATCAAGTCCACTTGCACTTGGTAAGCTGATGTTGAACAACGAGTCAAAAAACCTCACATCTTCATTTGTTCCATTGTAATTAACACCCAGAAAAAAAACATTGCCTTGATTGAATCCAAAGTTTTCATAAGCTATCTGGAAATCATAAGCAAAGGTCTGACAAGGCCCACAAGAAGTTGAAAAGAAATCAACCACAACGATTTTATTTTGATCAAGTATAGGAAATAAGTCAATTACTTCCCCATCAAGTGTCTTTACATTAAAATCAATAGCTGATGTCAAGGGAGTTTGAGCACCTGCATTGGTAAAAAACAGAATAGTAAACAGGAAAGAGTATAGATAGTTTTTCATTTGAAGGTCAATTTTGATTGTGAATTTTTCACAAAAGTAACCAAGATCATCAAAAAGTCAAGTTTTTTGTAAAAAATCAATTGGATATTAAAGCTTTCACCTTATCAGCCAAACGACTGGCGCCAATTCTGAACAAACGATTATTAAGCCATTCGTCACCAACAATATTTTTTACCAGTTTATAGTACAAGAGTGCTGATTCAGGGTCTGCAATTCCTCCGGCAGGTTTCAGACCTGCTTTTTTACCTGTTTTTTGATAAAACTCATGAATTGTATCCAGCATTACCACAACTGCATCAGGAGTAGCAGCAGGATTAATCTTTCCGGTAGAAGTTTTCAGAAAATCTGCTCCGGCTAAAAGTGCGATTTCAGAAGCTTTGCGAATCAATTCTACCGATTTGAGTTCTCCTGTTTCAAGAATCACTTTTAAATGCGCATTACCACAAACCTCTTTAACTGCCTTTATCTCATTAAAAACTAAATCAAAATCACGCGCTATCATGCTGCCTCTCGATATCACCATATCAATTTCATCAGCGCCTTCAGATACTGCCCAACGAACTTCAGCTAACTTAAGCTCTAACGGAATTTGCCCTGAAGGAAATGAACATGCAACAGTAGCAACCTGCAAAACTGAACCATTCAAGTGAGTTTTGGATTGCCTTACAAAAGGCATGTAAACACAAACTGCGGCAACTGCTGTACCATCTCCAACATTCTTGTAATCCAATGCCTTTTGGCATAATAATTCTATACTTTCATTATTATCCGTAGCCTCAAGGGATGTGAGATCGATACAGTTGAAAATGGTTCGATAAGCATCCAGCACCTCTGTTTCATTTAGGATGACATTATCAATCCATTGAATTTGATGACGTAAGTCATCTGCTGTTTTTGTATAGGATGAAAAATTCATTGTTCGTTTTTTACAAAGGTATCAAATTACAAAACGAATTCAATTATTTTACAACTCTACATAAATGTAATCCAATCTCCATATACGGAGAGTGTTTTCAAACATACGAAACAAAAAATGTTAGCCCGGGTTTTATAAAATATTTTATATTATTAATTATCAAAGATTTATAAAATAATTTATTTGGTTTTATTGATTTGGCATAAAGATTGACTTACAAAGGAGAAATAATAAATGATGTTTTCCTTGAAACTAAAATCTTCTGAAAAAATTGAAAAGTATCACAAGTATTTTAAATGCTCCAGATGTGGTTACATATCTGTTGTAAAAGATGGTCTGTGTCCGATTTGTTCAAAAGATGGTTTTAAATTAAAGTTGAAATAGATTCTTCTATGAAAATTAATGAACTCTACAATCAAAAAGACATCAACAATGAAGGCCTTGTTGAGTATCCCGTGAGAGATATTAAAGCCAAGGTTTATATAAATGGAACTAAGGTATTTTTTTTCGAGCTTGTTAACAACCAACAATGCTATCGTTTGTATTCCATCATCAACAAACGATCCCTTTTTCTTTAACTTCCCTTCCCCCCGCCCCGGGGAAATTATGCAGCAGCCCGCAAAAAAAACCTCGCAACAGCCCTGTTGCGAGGTTTTTGTTTTAATAAACTGTTCCAGCAAATTTCAAATTGAACCTACTAAACATTAAAAATCTTTTAAAGTCTTTTAGTAGTTCTCGAAACAAAATAAAACAACCTTAGAAAAAATTTGATCTAATAAACCGAATCTCTTCCTGCGATATGCAACATGCCTTTAATCAGCGTATTAAAATCTTCAGCTTCCAGCAACTCTTCCAAAAAAAGAATCATTCGGTATTGCCATTTATTTTCAGGATCACTTGGCACGTTGATTCTTTCTTTATCAGTTTGATCCCATCTCAAATTACCATCCATAGCAATAAGATCCTGTAAAGGAAAGATAGTCCACATTGCCGGAGAATGCAGGTGTTGGTGAATAACTTCCTGACAAATCCAGGGCTCAGCGAAATAAGGTGTCTGGTCGTTGTGACCAAGAATATGGTTATAAAATCGCTGTGTCTTTGTACGGTCTTCTTCCCACCATCCTCTTATGGTTGACATATCATGGGTTGAGGTTGTACAAACACTCAGGTAAGGCGCATCAGCAGGATGACCAAATTCCACACGGGGGTTTTTTGGCATCCTTTGGATTTCAAGACTCAGAATATTAAGTAACCTCATCACCTCAGGTACATTATCTGGAACCATCCCAAGATCCTCTCCACAAACCAGCATTTTTGATGCACCAACTATTGCCGGCAGCTTAGCGAGCGCATGCTGCTTCCAGAACTCTTCATGTCTTTTATAGAAATATTGCACATACAAATCATTTAAAATTTCCTTTTTATAGTCTTCCAATTCCCGATAAGAGTATGTAAAATGAAAAGCAATTCGTGGATGATAGGAAGGGTTCTTTGCATATGGATCTTTTACAAACAAAACTTCATTTATAAGACTCATCAAACCATCACGGATCACAATTTCCTTGTCAGAAACTTCTTTTGTTACTCCCAAAGGCGAAAAATAGTCATAAATTTTTCTCTGAGTATCAAACTCCGACTTTAGTTCGTACTGCTCGTAATCAACCTCATTCAGATATTTTCTTCTTACCTCTTCGGTATATTTCCCAAAGAAATCACTCAGGAAATGTTGCCTTATGTATGGTTTTACAAGGCGGTCATAATCAAAATAAAGACCTGAATCCTCAATTTCAGTAGTTGTCATGGGTAAGCCAGGCTTAAAGTACCCCAACAACCCATGCAAAGAATCTTTAGGAATTTCCCATATTCTAAAAAAGCCCAGGATATGATCAATTCGGTAAGCATCAAAATATTTCTCCATCATAAACAGACGCTTCTTCCACCATGCAAAGTCATCACCGGCCATCACATCCCAGTTATAAGTAGGGAAACCCCAGTTTTGGCCCATCATTGCAAAATCATCTGGTGGCGCACCGGCCTGACCGTTCAGGTTGAATAACTGAGGTTCTGTCCAGGCCTCAATACTGTTTGGGCTAATTCCTATTGGAATATCACCTTTGAGTGCAATCCCTTTTGAATGTGCATATTCTACGACTTCTCTCAATTGTTTATCAAGATGATATTGCTGGAAATAATGAACCGCAATATGTTCATGAAAAGGCTGAGAAGGGTCGGTTAATGCATTTATCTGATCCGGAACATACGTTGCATAATCACCCCATTGTCTGAAATCGCTTGTTTTATATTGGTCGCGTAAATAGCAGAAAGCGGCATAAGGTAAAAGCCAATCCCTGTTTTCTTCAAAGAAATTTTTATAGTCTTTCTGCCTTGAAACTTCTTTCCAGTTCTGATCAAAAATTAGCTTGAAATAACGCGCTTTAGTTTTTGTAACTCCAACATAATCAACATGAGGCTTGTCATTAAGGGTGAGCCCCATCTGATAAAATTCTTTCATGAGTTTTTTATCCTTAAGTTCGCCCATGGCAGGTAAATGCAAATACATTGGATGCAATGCCATTACAGTAATTGATTTATAAGGATAAGAATCGAGCCATGAGTGGGTCGCTACCGTCTCATTGATTGGTAAAACCTGAATCATACGCAACCCTGTTTTTGCACACCAATCAACCAACTTTTTAATATCGTTGAATTCACCAACGCCAAAACTCTCTTCAGTTCGCAATGAAAAAACCGGAATGGCAACACCTGCACCTTTCCAGTTTCCAACGGGATATTTAAAATGTTCATCGTTAACAACCACTACTTGGTCGGATTCATTTGGAACAATAGCTGATAACTTTCGGTTTTCACCCTCTTCCCAGGTTGCAATTTTACTGTCTGCGAGGTTAACAATGGCATATTTATAGGATACAGGATAGTTAAAATCACGGCTATCCAACTCAATCTCCCATTTTGGAAAGTTTCGGTTACTCATTAGTATAGGATTTTCCCATGCACCGAGTGAAGAAGCACCTCCAACAATAGCCATTCCAAATCCTACACCAACGCGTGGCGCAGTGATAGTTATGCGGATTGTCTGGTTTGTTTCACAGGGTATTTTCTGATCAAAAATATTGGAAGGCTTCATAATAACTTCAGTGAAAACTTTCGATAGCAAAACTCTTTCAGGATCGACAACAGCATGAAATATATCCCTAATAAGAATTTTCTTATAATCAGAAGTAAGGATTGAACGGTTAGGCCCGCCTTCCCAAATCAAAAATCCATTTGCCTCCTGAACAATATATTTATATTCGTAAATACTTGCTTCATGGGCTTCCATCTCTACCGACCATTCATTATTGCCCATATAATTCATCTCAAGAGCCGTATGAGGATTCCAATTCCCAAGCAATTCATCAGATCCAACAACATAAACAACTTGTCCCCAGTTGCTTTTGTATAAAACATTAAATAATATTTTCATAGCAGCAAAGTTTGAAAGGTTGCACACGAATTAATTTTCTTGATTATTATGTAAATTTCGTTCTTTTCTGAAATTAAGACAAGAAAAATTAAGCTTTTCTTAAGAAAAAAAAGTGTGAAACGATTGCATCAGAGAAAACGCTGGATACATATCGTATAACTTCTAACAAAACAAGGCATTTTTCATCTGCAAGCTAATAAGTTTCAGTCCAAAAGATCAGAATCCGGACTATAACGTTAACTAACGAAGTCATCAGATTCTAAAGACAAACTGCAATTATTAATAGTGAAAGATAACCCGCAAAACTCACAGGGAATGCTTATTTTGCATGATTAAAGATTCTATATTACCACAAAAAAAATCGTTCTTATTTTTCAATCCGCGGGAATTGAATTTAGTAAGTGGAGGGAAATTTTCGATTTCATTTAACTGAGCCTGTCCAGCTTTTATAAAAACAAAAAAACCGAACAAAGTCCGGCTTTTTTCTTGTAGCGGGGGCAGGATTCGAACCTACGACCTTTGGGTTATGAGCCCAACGAGCTGCCTCTGCTCCACCCCGCAGTATTTATTTCCCCTAAGTAAATGGGAGTGCAAAGATAATTTTTGTTTCTTTGCAAAACAAGAATTTTTTCTAATATTTTTTATTCATGACGCATAAAGCAGGCTATGTCAACATCATAGGCAATCCAAACGTTGGCAAATCCACCCTGATGAATGTACTTGTCGGTGAAAAGCTCTCGATTATTACCTCTAAAGCTCAAACTACACGACATCGTATCCTTGGAATTGTTAACAGCGATGACTATCAAATCATTTTCTCTGATACTCCGGGTATCATCAACAAGCCTGCATATAAAATGCACGAAGTGATGAACAGTTATGTAAATTTGGCATTGATTGATGCTGATCTAATCATGTTTGTAGTTGATGTGACAGAAAAATCAGAATATGAGGAAACGATCAGTAAAATAAGAAATGCTGATGTGCCCATTTTTGTAATATTGAATAAAATTGATTTGTCGTCTCAGACTGAAGTCGCAGCGATGATTTTAAACTGGGAGCAAACTTTGCCAGGCGCAAAAGTATTTCCGGTTTCGGCCTCACTATCATTCAACACTGCTGGATTATTAGACCGGATTCTTGAGATACTGCCTGAATCGCCTCCCTATTTTCCAAAAGATGAACTCACGGATAAATCGACGCGATTTTTTGTGACAGAAATAATCAGGGAAAAAATCCTTATCAACTATAAGCAGGAAATTCCATATTCGGTTGAGGTAGCGGTTGAAGCATATGAAGAAAGTGAAAAATTAGTGCGTATTCAGGCAACAATTTATGCCTCCCGTGATTCACAGAAAGCAATTATTATTGGTAAATTTGGAAGTGCCATTAAAAGGGTTGGAACAACAGCAAGAATTGATATAGAGGCATTTATCGGGAAAAAAGTATTTCTGGAACTCAACGTAAAAGTAAACAAAGACTGGCGCGATAATGATAATTCACTCAAACGCTTCGGTTATGAAGCTTATTAAAGCTACAGAAATCATTAAAGAAATTTTATAGGTTATTTATTCATTAGATGGTAGTTATTGGAGTATTAAAAAATACTCAATAACTAAGATACATTACGAAAGATTTAGATGAAATGGGAAATATTGTTGCAATTGTAGGAAGACCTAATGTAGGCAAATCAACACTTTTCAACCGTCTGGTTCAAACGCGACAGGCCATTGTTGAAGAAACCGCTGGTGTCACCCGTGACAGACATTATGGAAAAAGCGACTGGAACGGAAAAAGTTTTTCGTTGATTGATACCGGTGGATATGTTGTTGGATCGGATGATCAGTTCGAGAAGGAAATTCGTAAACAAGCCCAATTAGCCATTGAGGAAGCAGATTTAATCATGTTTGTTGTTGATGCCCATGAAGGGATGCACGTGCTTGATCAGGAAGTATCGAACATTTTAAGGCAATCGAAACGTACTATTTTACTTGTTGCAAATAAAGTAGATAACAACGAGAGAATTGCTCAGGCTCAGGAGTTTTATGCATTGGGTTTGGGTGAGGTTTATCCTATTTCTGCTGTAAGCGGAAGTGGAACAGGCGATTTACTGGACGAGCTTGTTAAGCTTTTACCCGAGGAGCACACCGAGGAAGACCTTGGAATACCCAGATTTACAGTTGTTGGCAGGCCCAATGTTGGAAAATCCTCTCTTGTAAATGCTTTTCTCGGTGTTGATCGTAATATTGTAACTGATGTTGCCGGCACAACCCGTGATGCAGTTCATACAAGATTCAATGCATTTAATATGGACTTTATCCTTGTTGATACTGCTGGCATACGTAAAAAAGCAAAGGTTTCCGAAAATATTGAATTCTATTCTGTGATGCGCGCTATCAGAGCCATTGAAGAGAGTGATGTGGTTATGATGCTCATCGATGCGTCAACTGGATTAGAGTCGCAGGATATCAATATTTTACGGCTGGCCCTTAAAAACCGTAAAGGACTTGTGATTGTTGTCAACAAATGGGACCTTATCGAGAAAGATGCCAACACACATCTTCGTTTTGAACAGCAAATCAAGGAAAAAATGGCGCCATTTAGTGATGTGCCGATTGTATTTACCTCAGTGATTCAAAAACAGAGAATATATAAAGCGCTTGAGTTAGCCCATGAGGTTTATGAAAATCGAAAACGACAAATTTCAACTTCAGTTTTGAATGAAGTTTTACTTCCAATTATTCAGGCATCGCCACCACCTACAGCACCCAGAGGTCAATATATTAAAATCAAATACATCACCCAGTTAAGAACTTCGACACCTCAATTTGTTTTTTTCTGTAATTTTCCAAATGATGTTAAAGATAGTTACAGTCGTTTTCTTGAAAATAAAATCAGAGAAAAATTTAACTTTAGCGGAGTTCCGGTTCAAATTTATTTCAGGCAAAAATGAGTGAAACTGTTCGAATTGATAAATGGCTTTGGGTTGTAAGACTTTATAAAACCCGAACGCTTGCAGGAGAAGCATGTCGCGGTGGAAAAGTGAAAATGGATGGACATGCGATTAAAGCATCTAAAGAAATTAAAGTTGGCGACATAATTGAAGTACATTTGCCCCTTGTTAATAAAACCATCGAGGTAAAAAACCTTGGAACAAACAGGGTTTCAGCCAAATTGGTTGAAAACTTACTTTTGGACCATACCCCTGCTGAAGAATACGAAAGAGTTCAGTTGATGAAAGAGTTTAATGTTGAGAGAAGACAGCGCGGATTGGGACGCCCGACGAAAAAAGACAGACGCGAAATTGATCATCTTAAGGAAAACAATTAACAAGTATTCCGGAACAATTTTCCGTGAGCCAGACAACATTTTTAAACCAAAAGAATAACATGAAAAAAAATATTTTACTATTCATTAGCAGCATGATATTGGCTGTTTTAGCAAGCAGTTGCCAAAATGGTTTACAAAATTTAAAACAGCCCAACAACGGTATCACCATTGCATATTACAATATCGAGAACCTCTTCGACACCATTAACGATCCAAAAATTAATGATGAAGATTTTCTTCCAAACGCTAAGGTCAAATGGAATAGTGAGCGCTATTACGCTAAACTCGATAATATTGCAAAAGTTATAGCTGCAATGGATACGCTCGATTTCCCTCATATAGTTGGGCTTGAGGAGATTGAAAATTTAGCTGTATTAAAGGATTTGATTGCCAATAAACACATCAAGAAAGCAGCATATGAAATTATTCACATAGAAGACCATGATCCGCGTGGCATTGAAGTTGCGATGCTATATCAACCAAAGTATTTCAGAATTGCACATACCCAGGCCATTCCGGTATTTCTGGAAGGATATGAACGAAGCAACCGACATATTCTATACGTCAAAGGCACAATTGCTACAGGCGATACGCTTCATTTATTTGTTAATCACTGGACCTCACGTTACGGTGGTAAAGAAGAGACAATTCCTGCAAGAACCGGTACTGCAAACGTTCTTCGTTATAGTATTGATTCGCTCTTTGCCATTAACCCATCAAGCAATATTATCATTGGTGGTGATTTTAATGATAACCCTGATGATGCGAGCATTTTTTCTTTCCTAAAGGCTTATGCTCCAAGCGAGGAAACCGCTCAGGCAACTTTATATAACCTTGCCATGAAAACCTATCTGGAGGGCAATGGCACGTTGTATTATGATGGCTGGGATTGTTTCGACCAGATCATTGTTTCTTCGGCATTGTTGCAAAATGGAAAACTGAAGGCCGGTCCGCTTGAAATAATTAAAAAAGACTGGATGCTTTTTAAACCTCGTGATGGTGAGGCAAGACCAAACCGAACTGCTTCAGGAAGCAGATACTTTGGCGGATTCAGTGATCACCTTCCGGTAATGGTACGGCTGCAAAAACAGTAACGGGTCTTTTGAGTCGACAAATGAAATTGTCAGATTTTACAACCTCGGCAATCATGGAATTGTGATCTTCATTGCTTCTGATTCACTGATGACAGAACCATTCTCGTCCCACCATGTCCATTTTCCGACTCTTTCACCTAACATGTAAGTACCTTCGATGAATTTTCTGCCATTTGGGTGATACACGATTCCCTTACCGTGTCGCAAACCCTTCTGAAAAGCCCCTTCACTCCAAAGCGTTCCATCCTCAAAATAAGACTTCCACATGCCATGGCGCACCTCGTTTTCAAGTGGACCTTCCATGCTCTTTATTCCATTGGAGTGATACTGTATTTCTTTCACCGCAGTTTTTACACTATCAACAACCAGAAAAAGCCTGACGACACGCGGTTGTCCATTGTCCCAAATTTCAACGATTTCAGTATCAGAAGGGATAGGTTCAGTTACATTTCTAATACAACTCACTGCCAAAAAAACAATTAAAGAATAAAAAGCGATTGATTTAAGCATTTCCAACAATCCTTTACCTGACAAATTTTAGACGCATCCCTTTATGGTTGTCGTAAACAACGCCGTTTTCATAAACAAGATTTCCATTCACAAATGTATGTGTTACTGACGATCTTAAGTATTGCCCTTCGAGTGGTGACCAGCCACATTTGTACATAATGTTGTCACTGCTAACGATTGAAGGCTTGTCAAGGTCAAGTAATACAAGATCAGCATAATAACCTTCGCGAACAAACCCCCGGTTTTCAATATTAAATGCGATAGCCGGATTATGGCACATCTTTTCCACAATTTTCTCAAGACTAATTCTACCTTCATGGTAGAATTCAAGCATGGCTGGCAAAAGATGCTGAACCATTGGTCCACCTGAAGGACAAGAGAAATAAGGGGCTGACTTTTCATCAAATGAATGAGGAGCATGGTCAGTAGCAATTACATCAAGACGATCGTCGAGCAGGGCTTTCCAAAGTGCTTCTCTATCGGCAGCAGACTTTACTGCCGGATTCCATTTGATTAGATTTCCCTTTTTGTGATAATCTTCATCTGAGAACCAAAGGTGATGCAAACATACTTCTGCTGTAATTCTCTTCTCAGACAATGAACTGCTATTTGAAAACAGGTTCATTTCCAAAGCAGAAGAAAGATGTAAAACATGCAATCGTGTATTATAATGTTCTGCTAATTCAACAGCTTCAACAGAAGAGCGGTAACAAGCCTCTGTATTACGTATCAATGGGTGAATGGATGGATTGGCATCTTTGCCAAACTGTTTCATAAAAGCAGTAACATTTGCCTGCACTGTGGGTTCGTGTTCACAATGAACGGCTACAAGGCAAGGAGCTTCTGCAAAAATTCGTTGCAAAGATTGCTTGTTATCAACAAGCATATTGCCCGTGCTGGAACCCATAAAGACTTTAATCCCGCAGATCATAGCAGGATCAGCTTTAATTACCTCGCTAATATTATCGTTAGATGCACCAAGATAGAAAGAGTAGTTGGCAGGAGATTTTTCTGCTGCAATCTGATATTTTTCTTCAAGTAAAATATTTGATAAAGCATTTGGAATAGTGTTTGGCATCTCCATGAAGCTTGTAATCCCACCTGCAATGGCAGCGCGGCTTTCGGTATAGATATCGCCTTTATATGTTAATCCAGGCTCTCTGAAATGTACTTGATCGTCGATTACTCCCGGGATAAGCACCTTGCCTTTTGCATCAATCTGATACCAAGAGAAATATTCTTCAGGCAAAATACTTCCTTCTGATAAAATTGCTTTGATCAACCCATCAGCAATTGCAACATCGGCTTTGATGGTTTTACCTTCGTTTACTAAAGTGGCATGCCGAATAAGATATGGAGTGCTCATGAAGGTTTCTTTTGAAAGTATTAAAGTTCCTTTTTTGCGGGTTTTATTTGTCCTGTTATTCCACGGAAACGCAAATTTATTACCCCTAAAATAGCCTCTTTGAAAATTCTTTTATTCATTTTACTTGTTCCTTCGGTGCGGTCCGTAAAAATGATAGGGACTTCCTTTACATTAAAACCCAAGCGCCAGGCAGAATACTTCATCTCAATCTGAAAAGCGTAACCAACAAATTTCACACGTTCTAGATTTATAGTTTCAAGCACCTTACGGTGATAGCATACAAATCCGGCAGTTGTGTCGCGCACCTTCATTCGGGTTATGATGCGAACATAAGCAGAGGCATAATAAGACATCAGCACACGACCCATCGGCCAATTGACAACATTTACACCAGTGATATAGCGAGAGCCTACTGCCATGTCAGCGCCTTCATTGGCACATGCGTGGTAAAGTTGTAACAGGTCGTGAGGGTTGTGAGAGAAGTCGGCATCCATCTCAAAAATATATTTATATTGCCTGCTTAGAGCCCATTTGAATCCATGAATATAGGCCGTCCCCAAACCAAGCTTTCCTTTTCGTTCCTCAATAAATAACTTTTCAGGAAATTCTGCCATCAATTTCTTTACAATTGATGCAGTTCCATCAGGGCTATTGTCCTCTACAATGAGAACATGAAACACTTTTTCGAGAGAGAAGACTGTACGTATAATGTTTTCAATGTTTTCTTTCTCATTGTAGGTAGGAATAATTACAAGGCTATCCGACATAATGGTTCTCCCATATTAGTATTTACATGCGACCAAAAATATGTTACAAAGGTGCAAAAAATGTGACGACTGCAAAAGAAAAACAAAAGATATGAAAACCAAAAATACTCTTTTTAGTAATTTTTATGAATCAGACTGTACATGAGAATTGACTCATCTAATAATAAATGTAAAAGTAAACATTGGCGAACAAATCCCTTTTTTCATTTTCTGACTGGGTTCGGTTGACTGATTAAAATTTCTGCTTTAAAGTCAAAAACAAAAAAGAAGCTGTCAAAACAGACAGCTTTTTTTTTTCAAAATAACAATAATTTTAATCGGTAATAAAAATTACCTCTTTAATCGGTAATAATAAGTCTGCTTGTTGAAAGTTTATTATCTTCCTCTAAAACAACCGTATATATACCTGACTCAATACCAACACCGGCTAAATTCAGGTAGAACTCTTTTTCGTTGCCTTGAAGATTTACAGTAAACCGTTGTTTCCCGAACAAGTCAAAAATAGTGATGGTAGCCTTTCCATCCATCATGGTTGAGAGAGGAATATGAATCACATTTTTGGCGGGATTGGGAATTATTTTTAATACTGAATGACCATTTAATTCACTTATACTGCTATTATTGATTACAGTCACATAAATTTTTGCAGTTGAAAAAAGTGATGGATCAGCCTGATAAGCGATTTTGTAAATGACGGAATCTGTACCAAAGAAGCCTTCATTGGGCATATAGCTTATTACATTTTGATTGGCAAACGGAATGTAGGAATTGCCTTGTGTTGCAGGTTGCTCAATACTCAGAGTCACGGGGGCTTCATTGATATCATTTAGCAGAACTTCAACTGTAATCAACTGATTTATATATGTTTCAACTATATCATTTACTGCAGTTGGTGGTGTTGTAAGATCGAAAAGAACACCCTGATTATCAACAAAACGTTTTACAAAATGCTGGTAATAAATATTGGCGAGGGTATCATCATGAAAAATCAATGTGTTTTCATCATTGTCATTATTTGCGGCCGCACTCCAATTATGAGAACCAGTAAAGACCATTGGATCTGAAGACGCGTCACCTTGATCAACAATCATAAATTTATGGTGCATCAATCCATTTGAAACATTATCAAAAGTAAAATGTGTCGATAAGGCCTCCGTTAAAACTGTATTTACAGCAGCTGTGTTGCCGCTTTCAGCATTGGTTATAACGTTCACGGCAACTCCTTCTGATTTGCGTTCTGCAATGGCATTTGCCATTTCAATACGCGTCATGAGCATGGTTGCAATGCTGAGATCATTATCAGAAGTGTTGATTACTTCAACTATTCTATTATTCACTCCATCAGAGGGGCTAAAATAACATTCAACACGTTTCCCGTTAATCATAAATTCATGGGGAGTATTGTTCTTTTTTGTAAAGCCAAATTTTGCATTGGCAGAATTAGGCTCATCGTTATAAGAACCCCACATTTCTTCAAATTCTATTTGATAGGCGCGTGCAAGACTCTGATCTTGAACGATAATTACATTGTTTGCATCGAGATTGATCTGACCATCGGTAAAGTTTGTTGATCCTGTCCAAACCAGAGGGTCATTGGGATCGTTGGATTGGGCATCAAAAACAATGAATTTATTGTGCATAATGCCATTTCGTTCGGAACTACCAGGAGCTATCAACACATGGACATTAGATCCAATTAGCTCATTAATCCCCAAGTTTGCCGTTGTTCCACACCCTATCACACGAACTCTTACTCCTCTGTTTGTTGCATTTTTTAAAGCATCGCTAATATTGCTGATTCCGGAATTATTAAAATTATAAATGGTAAAATCAATGGTATATTTAGCGCGATCAATGTAATTTATGAGTGTATCATCCATGGTGCTTGGAAGATAAATTGCATCAACGCCATGGGAATATGACACATCCACAGGACTATTGAAGTATGCTTTTATATCGCCTGAAGAATTTGAAATTGTTGCGAATGGGATCACAGACGAAAAAGCTGTATCAGATCCACTTACGGAGAATGCCTTTACCCAAGTAATTTCACCTGCGTTCAATCCCGACAAATTAATTTCGTGTGTGGTACTTCCACCAGTCGATGATGTATAATTTGCCTCAACCAACTCGGATGTAGGACCAAAAAACATCTCAGTTGAACCCGAAATGTTGGTGCTCCAATTGAAATCAAGTGATGTTTTTGTGAAATTCGCATTGTTTAATGCACCTTCAAGATAAATTGAACTAGGAATAAAAATATCATTCAAATCGCGAGGCAACAACTGATAACCGCCATTGGGATTGCTATAATCAAATTGAGAGCAGATTGCAGTTAAATTTACCGGAGAACTTGGGATGGGTGTTCCAACAAAATCCTGCCCATTCTTTATGTAAATTGATCCGGTTTCATTGTTTGCAGTGAAAGTATAGAGTTTATTTCCAGTAAAGTTTTGACCTGCATCATTAAACAACACACCATTTACCTTGACCAGCATTCCCTCGTAAGGTTCAGAAATCTGAGCGGGAGTCAATACTATAGGATCTGGCAAAGGGTTTCCGGTTGACCTGACAATAACACTTGTAACCGGATCAATTTCAAGAAGTTGGTTATAGATTTTCAGTGTGCCGGTCACGGTTATTGAGTCGCCACGGTTCACAACACTTACCATTGAGCCATAGGCCGCAATTCCTGCAGTTTCGTCTTGCAAATATCTGATGATGCCTAATTCAGAACCGTTGGTTGCGATACCTTTTACGGTTACTACTGAACCAACAGGCATTGCTCTGGCTTCGAGAATACTATTTTGAGCATAACCCAACGAGGTCAGGCTTAATAATAGCGCTAAAATTATGTTTATTTTCTTCATTTTAAAAGAGTTAATTAATGACGATTTTTAGGGAGGCAGTAATTTGTCGGCTTGTGCCCATAAATACTGCTGCAGAGCGTGCATCGAAAGTTCCGAATGTTTTTTGTAAATAAGTGTCGTTATTTCTGGCATCAGAAATATAAACAGTATTCAAAAGGTTTAAAACATTGAATCGAATGGTAAAACCAAGTTTATCGAGGGATTGAATTTTAAAACGATATCCGGTATGAAAATCGAAGAGGGCATAAGAAGGAATTCTCCATGAGTCAAGCGGGTTTCCCAATTCATCTGTTGATTCTTCGGGATTAAAATCAGCATAATAGCGATCAAAAAATGTTCCTCCACCTTCAATATACCATCCTTTTATTGGTTCATATCTCAGACTTGCGCCCAGCTGCGTTTGTGCGGCATCTCCAACATGAATCCCGGTTGCATCAAAACTAATAATATTCGCAGGCATGTTATTGTCGGTAAAATACATTTGAAGATTTTCAATTTTTTTGTCCCATTCCCAGTTACCAAGTGATAACAATCCCTGAAATTCAAGATTCCTCTGAATTTTGTATACAAAATCTAACTCCACACCAGTATGCAAAGCATTCATTCCTGGAATATCCCCATATGTGTAACCTTCAGAGCCAGTAACCGGATCTTCATATTTACTTCTTACCTGATTGGTTGGTTTATTTTGCCAGGCAGTATAATAGGCATTAAGATTAGCCGAGAAAGATTTACTTGTAAAGGAATAGCCAAGTTCCAATGCTTTTACAATTTCATTTTTCGAAATTGAATCATGCTTGAATTCAGCTGTAAAACCCTTATAGTAGGATCTGAACTCTCTGGCTTTTGACAAATAGCCAAGATTAACAAAAACGTTGCTTTTTTCGCTAAGATTGTAGTTGGCTCCAGTTTTAAAGGTGAAACCAGGCGTATATTTCCAATCTGATTCTCTATTTCCAAAATAGTCCTTCTTTTTGATTCCACTTACAGAGGTAGTAAGGTTAACAAAAGAACTCACTTTACCAACTTTATATTCTGCTTGTGCAAAGAGCCCCCCCCAGTTTACAAGTCCATCATCATAATAATAAATTTTATCACCTACTTTTTTTACAGCTGCCAAAGGGTTTGCTTCATAATCAATGCGTTTATCAAACCTGTCTATCACATAGTCGCCACCCAAAAGATCAACAACTTCGCTGTAATGTTCCGCTTTATATGATCTAAGATCAACCCCTCCGGACAAGTCTATATTATTATTTAGATGATAGCTTAATGATGAAAGTAATCCGTACCAACGGTGGTTATTATTATTCTGCACCAAATAATTGGTTGAATAATAAAGATGGTCGCTATAGGTTGGATTGATTGGATATGACAATCCAAATCCAGTATTTGTCGGCTTAGAATTTTGGTTGTAAATACTTTGCCAGTTAATCTGGCCAATTTCGTCTTCATTGAATCTTTCAGGATTGTTGAGAACGTCTGACGGAGTAATAAGGTTTGGATTCTTGAGACTGTTTCTGGGCTGCATACCTCCCCCTGTTCCCAGCGAAAGATAAAGTGTGTTAGAAATAACGAGTTTGCTATTTACATTCCATGAGTCACGAAGACTGAACTGAGGTTTAAAATAGGTATTAACTTGCTCATTGAGGACTTCTCGTTTTGCTTCAGGATTAATGATTCGGGCTGAAAAATCGTTGTTCCATTGCTCAGCATCGCGAATCAGATAACCCCAATGCTGGTTATAGCTTGTCCCCTGATCTAATATCTCTGGAAAATCAGATGGGTTGACTCCATGCTCTTTTGCATAGGCGGTATCGTAATCTGCAATGGAACGTTTGTAACTTCTTTGCTTATGTGTTTGGGGAGCGCCAAAACCAGTAAGGCTTGTGATATGATTTCCCCAACGCTTGTCGATTTTAGCAAAGAAAAACCAGGCATTTACATTCGTTTGATCTACCCAACCGTCACCAGCTTTATATGCACCCGCAAGCGTTATTCCCCATCCATTGTTTAATTTGCCTGAATTATATCCAAGGCTGGTTGTCAGTTTTCCATTGATGTCAACACCTTGCTCTATACTTACAGATTGTCTGCTTTCAATACCTTTTGTCAGGATGTTCATTGTGCCTCCAACTGAAGGAAGTGCCAGCCTTGATGCTCCAAGTCCACGCTGAACCTGAATGCTTCGTGTAACAGCATCCAAACCAAACCAGTTTGACCAATAAACCCAACCATTTTCCATGTCGTTAACAGGAATACCATCAAGCATTACAGCGACATTTCTTTGACTGAATCCACGAATGGTGATGCGTGCATCTCCATCCCCACCACCTTGTTGTGTTGCATAAACACCAGGGGTTTTATTTAACAACATTGGAATATCCTGACCTGCGAGACGCTCTTCAATTTTTGCAGGAAGCAAAGTGGTAAAAGCGACCGGTGTTTCTCTTGAGCGGGCTACGTCACCCACAACAGAGATTTCATCCAACACAATTGTCTCCAGATTAAAAACTATATTCAGTGGCTTATCAGTCACTGTTATATCCTGCGAAACGGAATTATAACCCACGTATGTCACCTGAAGCGTATAATTACCTTTATCAAGAAGGAGTTTAAACTCACCATTGATATCGGTAGAGGTTCCTGTTAAGGTACCTTTTATCGCGACATTGGCTCCAACGACTGTCTCTCCCAGAAAGGAATCCTTTACAACACCGCTTACTGTTTGTTTTTGAGCAAAAGAAGCAAAAGAGCAAGCCAAAATTATAGCAAGAAAAAGAATCTTATGTTTCATGGAGGATAATTGTATTAAAATCAAAACCTAACAGGTAACTGAAATAAAACAAATTTCTATTTCAATTACCTGCACATATTTCTACTTGATGTATAAGGATAATTATTTAATTAGCACTTTTTGTGTTGTCGAGCTATTATCATTAAACACAACTTTCACCAGATAAAGACCTTTGCTGTTTGTTCCTGTCAGAATTTTCTGTGTTTTCACAGGCAAAATAAATGCCTCCTTATAAATTTCTTCACCAACGATATTGAACATCTGAATTGTCTTTATCATTTTATTTGAAACAACAGTAAAATGATCTGAAACAACGGGGTTAGGATAGATTTTCAAAGATCCTTTTAACACATTTTCACCCAAGGAAGTATAATTTGGATCAGCTACACAACCATGTGTACCAAGATTATCCCAGATATCTTTATAAACAAGAAATCCAGTGATGCTATCAATTTTTGCAGGAACAGTATCCCATTCCATGGTTACGTTAAATGGATTAGGGTTTGATACTACCCCCTTAACAACCGTTGGTTTTCTGATAAGCGTATGATCAGAAGTCCATGACATCCAGTATGGGCCATAAGTCACTCCATCGGTAGCTTTCGATTGAACGATGTAATTGATAACTTTTCCTGTGACAGGAGTTCCTGTTGAATTATTATAAGTCAGCGTCGAATCCTGAACAAAAGACCAGCCCGTTTCGCCAGAAATGAGATTTCCCAACCCAATCTGGCCAATAAGGTCAACGGGGGTTGCATTTGACATATCAGCATTAGGAACAACACCATTTACTGTTTTTAGAAGCGCAATTGCATCATTTCCATTCATATAGGTTGGGGCAGGATAATCACCATCAAGCTGATCGGCCATTGCCTGCAAAACAGGACTGCAAGCAGGTGAACTTGAAGTACTTGTAGTTTGTCCATTGATCAGAACAAATGTTTTATATGGTTCAATTGTTCCAGACAATTGCGTTACTCCGCCTTCAGTAAATACTGAACTTCCATTACTGAAACGTACAACAAAATAATTATTAAGATTTATGGCCTGACTGGTAGGATTATAAATCTCAATGCCTTTATTGTTTCCACTGCCTTCTACATATTCAGAGAAGAACAAATCAGTTGGGGTTTGTGCAGAAGCATAAAAAGCGCTAAAGACAATACTGATAAATAGTAAAAGATTTTTCATAAGCTTATTAGTTTTGAATATTAGATAAGTACATTGATTTTTAAGCAGATTTTGTATGCAAAGTTACAATAAAATTACAGGGGAACCTTTCAATTGCTAAAGAAAATAATCTGCTTTTACATGGCAGGCATATTGGTTCAATTGAAAATTACCAACATCCCTTAAAACAGTCATTAACCTTTTGATTAAAAACAGCGAAGTATGAAAATTAAAAAACCTGCATTTGTCGTAAAAAGACAAAACACAGGCCTTTGAGAATGTTAGTAAAAATAGTAAGTAAAGTAAAAATAGAAGTCCTACAGTTTCATACCTAAATAGGTTAAAAACTCTTCTTTTCTTTTTTCATTTTTGAATATACCGCTATATTCAGCAGTAACTGTGGAGCTACTTTCGTCCTGAATTCCGCGTGAAGAAACACACATGTGCTTTGCTTCGATCACTATTGCAACGTCATCCGTTTTAAGGACTTGTTTAAGTTCTTCAAGAATTTGCACAGTAAGCCTTTCCTGAACCTGCGGTCTGCGGGCAAAATAGTCAACAATACGATTCATTTTTGACAGCCCAATCACCTTACCAGAAGGAATGTATGCGACATGAGCTTTTCCAAAAATTGGCAGAAAATGGTGCTCGCATGTGGTATTCAGATTAATGTTTTTTTCAACAAGCATTTGACCATACCGAAACTTATTATCGAAAACTGACATTGAGGGCTTGTTATCAGGGTTTAGTCCATAAAAAATTTCCTTAACAAACATTTTAGCCACACGATGTGGTGTTCCTTTAAGGCTATCATCCGTTAAATCAAGTCCAAGTGTATTCATAATTTGCTCGAAATGCTTTTCGATTATTTTCATTTTGTTTTCATCATCAATATCGAAAGCATCATCTCGCATAGGAGTATCAATATTTGTTGCAATATGTTCATCTCCCATGAAATCAGCCTCTGTCCACAACTTGTTGTAGAGGCCATTGCCGTTTATAGGTTTTGTTTCGTTGAATTGTATTGTGTTTCCGTTCACTTTCATATAATTAGTTATTATGTTGTTGATTAATTTTACATCATAAACATCATTTGATTCATTTTGTTTAATCTATTGTCAAATATTTTAAACAAAAATGTCCTTTTAAAGTGGATATCCATCAATACGCATTCATCCAGTCTATTACTTAATTGATTTTTTTGAATAAGAATTTTACAAAAATTCTAATATTAAAAAACTTGTCTATTTTTGAGGCATTAATAATTACAAAATGAGGAAGATTCTTAAAATGCGTTTGAAACAAGTAGTGGTCACTTTGGTTTTGACATTTCTTGTTCAAACAAGTATTGCTCAAACAGCAACAAATTTTAATGTGCTCAACTGTGCTGGCGTTAACTACAATCTGTTTAATGAATTAGATGCAGGTAAAGTTGTTGTTATTGGATGGGCTATGCCATGCGGATCGTGCGTACTTCCCTTAAAAACAACATACAATGTAGTTCAAAGTTATCAGAATTCATTTCCGGACCGAGTAGTGATGCTACTTGCTGACGACTATGCAAATACACCTTGTTCGTCAATTGACCTTTGGGCAAACAGCAACGGCATGACTAACACAATCAGATTTTCAAATGAAGCCATTAAAATGATGGATTATGGATCGACAGGAATGCCAAAAGTAGTTGTTGTTGGGGGAGCTGATCATCAGGTTTTTTATAATGCCAACAATGAAGTTGATCATGTTGCACTTCAAAAAGCCATTAATGATGCCATTTCAGTTATTACTGCACTGAATGAGTCTGATAATACCAGTGCCTTTTTAAAAATATTTCCGAATCCATCTCAAAATAAAACAACTGTTTCATATTCCTTACCATTGTCTTCTAACATAACTATCAGCATCTTTAACGATTCAGGACAGGAAGTCTCGCAAATTTTTTCAGGTTTTGCAGAGCAGGGACTTAATCGTATTGACGTTCCAACCAGCCAATTACGAAATGGGGTCTATTACCTACAATTGAAACATAATAAAGGGTCGCTGGTCCATAAGTTTTCAGTTGTAAAATAAGTACTCATTTATTAAATGTTCATTTACCAACAGTACCCGATACTATGAAATTATTTTTTACCATTATCTTTTTCCTTGCTTTTTTTAACGAGAGTTTTGGGCAATGCTGTGCAATTGGTGGAGGGAGTCCTCTTGCTGGTGATGTATCGCAGGGAGTATTGAAAGACAAACAATTTGAAATTAGCTCTAATTATCAATTTACTCATTCAACCAATTTTCTTACCGAGCGTACCCGGGACACCAACTTTTTGGAAAAATTCAGCAGTCAATACCTTTATTCACGCATTGCATTTGGTCTATCAGAAAGGTTGACTATGTCAATTGAACTTGGCTATTGGCTTGAAAAAAATCAAGTTGGATTGGTCGGCAGAGACTCTTATCTTTCAAAGGGTATTAGTGATCTGATTCTGTTTCCACGGTATAATATTATCAAGTCAGGTGCACAAAATAAGTTCACGGAACTCACTTTCGGAATGGGTTTTAAAATTCCACTTGGAAGCTTCAATGACTCAATTGGAATGATAGAGCCGTTCTCAGGAGAAACCCTTTACAGCACCAAACCACCTGCAGTACAAGCCACTTCCGGAGCACACGACCTTATCTTTCGACTTTTTTACTCCGGCGGCATTCCTTCTAGTCGCTTTAAGCTTTCTGCCAATGCTGTTTATATACTTAAAGGGTGGAATCCATTGGGTGAAAAACTAGGAAATTATGCCAGTTTTGGCATTTTTATTGGTCGCACTTTTTTTGAAAAAATGAACGCGGTAATTCAGATAAAAAGTGAATGGATCGATAAAATGAGAATTAATTCAGATCTAATGATGGTATCTTTCCCCAATTACGATCCTGAAGCAACTGGAAGTAAAAAAATCTTTATTGCCCCACAACTGAGCTATCTGCTACAAAACAGGTTTACTTTCTTTTTGCAAAGTGAATTTCCAATTTATCAACAAGTCAATAAAACTCAGATTGCATCACAAACACAGTTCACGATTGGTTTAACCTATAGATTTATGGCTAAAAATTCAGGAATTATTAATCCCACCATTGTTATTCCACCGGGTAGCTGATGTCTTGACAAAAGAAATCCTAACAATTATCTTTTTATGCTTCAAATTCAAGGAGATGGCGTAGAGCAAAAAGCGCTCCGTTTACTGTGGACACACCCATGAGATATAGCATGAGCTTTTCATTTGATTCTTTTATCCGGCAGGTTTTGGGGTTTGCCTGAAGAAATTTCAGAATTTTAGAAAAACGTTCTGTTTGAAAGTATGCCGACTGCTGATCGCTGATGAAATAGGCAATCAAAGTCTTGTTGCGCAAAACAACTTTTTCAAAACCAAGTTCACGAGCCATCCAACGCAATCGGATGGTATTAATCAAATCAGATGCTTCTCTCGGTACAGGTCCAAAACGATCAATAAGTCTCTCCGTAAAATATCCAAGATTCTCTTCGGAATGAATATTATCAAGCTCATTGTAAAGGCTAATACGCTCGGAAGAGGAGTCAATGTAATAAGGCGGCAATAATATTTCCATATCCGATTCAATGACGCAATCTTTCACAAAGTGTTTTGGCTTGTCCATTTTAAACACATCAGAAAACTCACTTTCTTTAAGCTCCTGAATTGCCTCATCCAAAATTTTATGAAACATTTCAAACCCTATTTCGCTTATAAAACCACTTTGTTCGCCACCAAGCAAATTGCCTGCACCCCTGATATCAAGGTCCCGCATAGCGATATTAAAACCACTTCCCAATCCTGAAAAATCTTCTATCGCACGCAGTCTTTTCTGGGCTTCACTGCTTAGCGAAGCCATGGGTGGCGTTAAAAGATAACAGAAAGCCTTCTTGTTTGATCTACCAACCCTGCCGCGCAACTGATGCAGGTCGCTGAGACCATAGTTTTGGGCATCATTGATAAGGATGGTATTTGCATTTGAAATGTCAAGTCCCGATTCGATAATCGTAGTTGCCAAAAGCACGTCGTAATCACCTTCAATGAAACCGAGCATCACTCTTTCCAGTTTTTCTCCTTCCATCTGGCCATGCGCCACACCAATACGCACTCCGGGAACAAACCGCAGCAACATATCATAAACATCCAATATATTTTGAACGCGATTATGGACAAAAAAAACCTGACCATCTCTTGCCATTTCAAAATGTATGGCTTCACGAATAAGTTCTTCATTGAAGGATCTGATTTCAGTCTGTACAGGGAAACGATTTGGTGGTGGTGTATTGATAATACTCAAATCGCGTGCCCCCATCATTGAAAACTGAAGAGTTCGAGGAATAGGTGTGGCAGTAAGCGTGAGTGTATCCACATTGGCTTTTATCTGTTTCAGCTTCTCTTTTGCTGCTACACCGAATTTTTGTTCTTCGTCAATAATGAGTAGTCCCAAATCTTTAAACACTACGTCTTTGCTGATAATTCTGTGGGTACCAATAAGAATATCGACTTTGCCTCCATTGAGCCGGTCGAGCGTTTCCTTTTGCTTTGCAGCCGATTTGAAACGATTAATGTAATCCACTGTTACCGGAAAATCGGATAGTCTGTCGGAGAAAGTCTTATAATGCTGCAATGCCAGAATAGTTGTTGGCACAAGTATAGCAACCTGCTTGGAGTCATTAACGGCTTTAAAAGCTGCCCTTATAGCAATTTCAGTTTTACCAAAGCCCACGTCTCCACAAATAAGCCGGTCCATAGGAGATTCCGACTCCATATCTGCTTTCACATCCATGGTTGACTTTAATTGGTCAGGAGTATCTTCATAAATAAATGAGGCCTCAAGTTCATTTTGGAGATAGGTATCAGGCATAAACTGAAACCCTTTGCTGGCCTTACGTTTAGCATATAACTTAATCAGATCACGGGCAATATCTTTAACCCTCCCTTTGGCTTTGTTTTTGAGTTTATTCCAGGCATTCGATCCTAATTTGTTAAGCGAAGGTTCAGTACCATCCTTACCGCTGTATTTTGCAATCCGATGCAATGAATGGATACTCACATAAAGGATATCATCATTTTTATAGATAAGTCGAATAGCTTCCTGCTTTTTGCCATTGTTGTCAATAATCTCCAGCCCATCATAACGTCCAATTCCATGATCAATATGACTCACAAAATCACCCTGTTTTAAATCATGGAGTTCACTGAGGGTAACCGCTTCTTTGCTTGCAAAGCCTTCACGAAGGTGAAACTTATGGTAACGCTCAAAGATTTGATGATCAGTATAAACAGCAATTTTAAGAACGTTATCGGTAAATCCTGCATAAAGGCTATGGTAAACGGGCTTAAATAGCGCTTTATCAATTTCTGATGTATTATGTTGAATATCGTCTAAAATAGCAATTAATCGTTCGATCTGCTTGCTGTTGTCTGAAAGAATATATGCCAAAAATCCTTCTTTTTGTTTCTTTTGAAGATCCTCAAGTAAAAGTTTGAAATTTTTATTAAAAGTGGGTTGAGGGATCGTTGAAAATTTTGTTTCATAGCTTGCATCCAAACTACTCCTGTTTCCTATTTCTACAGTTAAAAAAGTTTTCAGTGATGCAACAACCTCTTGGCCTTCAACAAATAGTCGCTCAGGATTTTGCAAAGGATTTATTTCATCAGTTTTGCTAAAAACAAGCTTTGCTTTTTGAAACTCGGCATCAATGCGAGCCTCAATTGAGCCTGCTTCTTCAACCCATATCATTGTACCTGTGGGCAAGTATTCAAGTATGGTTTCGCGCTTTGTTTCAATCATCCGATCCAAAATGTTTGGCAACAGGCTTATGCGCGTTAACGTTTGTAATGACAATTGGTTTACCGGATCAAAGGTTCGTATTGATTCCACCTCATCACCAAAAAACTCCAAACGGTAAGGATAATCATTAGAAAATGAGAATACATCCAATATTCCTCCGCGAATAGAAAACTGCCCTGGCTCAACCACAAAGTCAACGCGCTCAAAATTGTATTCCGAGAGTACATCAGATACAAAATCAAGCGAAACCTTTTCAGATATTTTTATTTTAAGCGTATTATTAGAAAGGTAATTGCGAGTAACGACCTTTTCACTCAACGCCTCAGGGTAAGTGATAACAAAAGTCTTTCGCTCGCTACCCGACAAACGACTTAAAACCTCTGCACGAGAAAGGATGAAAGTATTATCAGATTTTTCAGGTTCGTATGGCTTTTTATATGAAGTTGGATAAAACAGAACTTGTTTCTTATTATAATCCTGGTTCCTTTCGTTAAAAAGACTCTCCAGGTCATTATAAAAATAAGCTGCCGCCTCGCGATCAGGACAAATAATAAAATGCTGCCCCCCCGTTATTTCTGCTATTGCTGAAAAGCACAGAGCCTTGGATGACCCTGTTAAACCGCTAATCAATAAATGTTTATGCTGTTTCAAAGCTTCTGAAAGTGGCTTCAAAGCAGGATGTTCCCGAAATATTTCCAGAAGTGAAGAGCTGCTCAATACTATAAATTTTCGGCCCCAAAGATAGTTATTTCAACTGTGTCTCAATATTTCACCCCTTATTCAAATAGATATCAAACAAAGGCTTATTTGCAAATATTAAGAGAGATGACAGTGTTTTTACTACTTTTGACGAAATTTTATTTAGAATGATTCTTCATAACAAGATTGACAAAGAAATATTAAAAAAGCGTTTGGCAGAAGAGCCCTTTAAACGAAAAACACTTTCATTTTATAAATTTGTTGAGATACAAGATGTTGAGAAATTTCGCGACGAACTCTACATTCGATGGAATGAAATGCAGGTTTTTGGGCGAATTTATGTTGCTAAGGAGGGAATCAATGCACAGCTGAGTGTACCGGAGCATCAAATGGAGTCATTGAATGAGTTCGTTGAAAACCATTCTTATTTAAAAGGAGTCTTACTCAATTTTGCTATTGAAGATGATGGAAAATCTTTCTACAAACTCAGGATTTTGGTTAAGCATAAGATTCTATCCGATGGCCTTGTCAACAGCGAGTTCAACATTTACGATGTAGCGAAACATCTTGACGCGCTTTCATACAATCAGAAACTTAGCGAACCTAATACAGTTGTTATCGACCTGCGCAACCATTATGAACACGAAGTTGGTCATTTTGAAGGAGCGGTTCTGCCGGATGTAAATACCTACAAAGAGTCGATTCCGATCATTGTAGATATGCTGGAAAATAAACAACCCGACAATATTATGCTTTATTGCACCGGAGGTATCCGATGCGAAAAATTTTCGGCTTATCTTCGGCATAAAGGATTCAAAAATGTTTTTCAGCTCAAGGGAGGCGTTATCAATTATGCTCATCAGGTTAAAAAATCTGGCGTTGAAAGCAAATTTATTGGTAAGAATTTTGTTTTTGATGACCGCATGGGTGAGCGGGTAACCCATGATATTATCGCGCATTGTCATCAATGTGGCGAACCGGCCGATACCCATAAGAACTGTGCTAACGATGCCTGCCATTTGCTCTTCATCCAATGCGATAAATGCGCTTCTCAATTCAATAACTGTTGTTCGAATGATTGTTTGGAAGCAACCTTGCTCTCAACAGAGGTTCAAAAGCAACTCCGTAAAGGAAAAGTGCATGCCAATGCCCATCATAAAAGTAAATTCAAGGTTGTTGCAGTCTGATTGCTGCAAAAAAATCAGTAAAGCTTATAATTAAAAGGAATTATTCTTCTTTCCGTCCGGGTGCTTTTGCCATCACGATTGTACCAACAATGCCAACAGCAATCAATATGAGTCTGACAAATAAAATCTCTATAAAAAAGTAAGCGGAGATAAAAATCATCGCCCACATCATACTAATCGCTCTAATTTTAGTCCTGACACTCATTCCCTTCTGGAAATCTTTGATGTAACCACCTAAAAACCTGTGATTAAGCAGAGCATTGTAAAGCCGATCTGAACTACGTGCATAAAGATATGCTGAAAGCAAAAGAAAAGAAGTGGTTGGTAAGCCTGGCACCACAATACCGATGATGCCAAGTGCGAGCGACAGCGAACCCAAGAAAACAAAAAGTGCTTTTTTCATTGAATCAATTTAACGCAGGCATGATTGCATAATCGCCCGACTCCAAACATACCTTTTTTAGCCAATTCAAAATGAAAAACGGAATCATTTTTTAACTTTTTAACAATTGAGACTATAATTTTTGAAGACTGGAACATAACAGGTTTTATAAAAACATCCATCTAAAAACCAAAAACTGACTTTCCCTCAACAGCTTTTTCGGCCCAATATTTGTTTAGATCGATCGTTAATTTATCTTTTGTTTTAAGAAAAATATTTTTTTAAAACTCAATTAGTTGGAATGAATTGCAACCTAAAGTGAATGTAAAACATCTTAATGTCTTAAACCAAAAAAAATGAAAAAATTTCAATTGTTTGCCTTGATGATGCTTTTGTTGATATCAGGCTTTGTTAGTGCTCAAGACATGATTCTCAAAAAAGATGATGAGATCATCAAATGTAAAATCAAAGAAATAGGGCTGGAAGAAATCAAATACATCCTTCCTGACCATCCCTCTGATTTACTGTTCTCCATCGACAAGGATAGAGTAACGAAAATCATTCTTGAAAACGGCATGGAGATGGAATTTCAAAAAGCCATGACTGATCCGGCAAACTATAAAGACAACAAGAAAAACGCTCTTAAAATAGAGTTTATGTCGCCCATTACAGGGAACACCACTTTTGGCTATGAAAGAAGCCTCAAACCTGGCAGAAGTATGGAAGGTGCCTTGGGTATTATTGGATTAGGCCTTGACCAAAATGACAATAATGCAGGAGGAGTATTTGTGAAATTTGGATATAAATTCATTAAAGATCCTGACTTTTACCTGAGAGGGATGCGATATTCCCATATTTTAAAAGGCAGTTATATCAAGCCTGAGCTTGCATTTGGTGTTTTTGGAAGAGATTATTACGACTGGCGTTATGAATCGTCCTATTACGATCAATATGGAAACTGGATTTATGTTGAACCTGCTAAAAAGCGCCAGTCGATAGTTTCCGGTACAATACAACTCGTTTTAGGAAAACAATGGGTTTTTGACAACGTTTTTCTGGTTGATATGTACGGTGGTATTGGCTATGGATTCAGTGCAGGTGGTGATGATTATGAAATTGGCTATCATTACGGCTATACGATTGCACCATCCGAGTTCCCTGTTTCATTTTCGGCAGGTCTGAAAATAGGATACCTTTTTAAGTAAATCTGTTCACTTTTTTTCTGACGATAAGCATTCTTATTTGACAAAAAAGGCTTCAATAAAATCGAAGCCTTTTTTAATATTACACGGTTATAGAACTATTTATTGCCCAAAACAAACTCCTCATAGAAATCCATGCTGTAGCCGGCCATAAATTCCTCTGCCTTTTCGACCATACATTTTGAACCAATAATGATCGGTGTACGCTGGTGGATTTCAGTAAGTGGAATATCTAGGATGCGCCTGAAACCATCAGAAGCTTTGCCACCAGCCTGTTCTGCAAGAAAAGCTACTGGAATACATTCATACATCAACCTTAATTTTCCTTGCGGGTTTTTTCTTGTTCCGGGATATATATAGATTCCACCTCGTAGCATATTACGGTGAAAATCGGAAATCAAAGAACCGATATACCGTGTGGTATATGGTCTGTTTGTATCTGGCTCATCTTCCTGACAATACTTAATATAACGTTTTATACCTTCCGGAAAATAAAGGTAATTGGCCTCGTTGATCGAATATATGTTTCCTTGTTCACTGATGCGCATATTTTCATGCGAAAGAATAAAGATGCCGCAGGTGGGGTCGTAGGTGAAGCCATTAACACCATCGCCGGTAGTATAAACCATCATGGTTGAAGACCCATAAATAATATAACCCCCGCAAACAAGATCGATACCTCCATTCAGAATCTCATCCAGAGTTACCAATTTACCTATTTCTTTTCTCTTATAAATAGCGAAAATGGTACCGATGGGCACATTTACTTCAATATTAGAAGAACCGTCGAGTGGATCAATCGCTACAACATATTTTGCGTTTTTACCAATGTTGCCATCAAAAACTACGACATCTTCATTTTCTTCTGAAATAATGGCAGCACACTGTCTTCCGTTTCGAAGAGCCTTGATAAACTCATTGTTGGCAATGACATCGAGCTTTTTCTGGCTCTCTCCCTGCACATTCACAGTGCCTTCATATCCAAGAATGTTTGCAAGGCCTGCGCGGTTTACATCGCGGTTTACTATTTTCCCAGCAATACCCATATCGTTCATCAAGCGCGAAAACTCGCCGGTTGCATTACCATATTTTTCCTGTTGTTCCCAGATAAATTCTACCAATGTTTTCATTTATACTACTTTAGATAAGAAAGGATTTTACTTTGTTCATCGGACTGAACGCTTCTATGCAAATGTATTACTTTTGCCTTGTAAAACAAAAAGATTCCGGCAGATGGTAAAAGTTTTCAAATTCGGGGGCGCATCCGTCAAAAGCTCAGAGGCATTGCGGAATCTCAAAAGAATCCTTTCCACTGTTGAATATGATACGATTTTGATGGTAGTTTCCGCAATGGGGAAAACTACCAATGCCCTCGAAAGAATTCTTTTTAGTGCACGTAACAAAACCGTTGAATTTGAATTTCTTTTCAGCCAGCTAAAAAACTTTCACCAAAATATTTGCATTGACCTGTTCGATAAGGATCAACCGGAACTGAATTCGGAATTGGAGCACCTTTTCTCAAGCTTGCATCATCTTCTTGTTCATCAAGAAATATCATTGTCTTATGATGAGTATTACGACCAAACGGTGAGCTATGGGGAATTGCTTGCTACAACTATAGTAGGTTATTATTTGATTCATGAAGGATTTTCGTTAAAGGTTATAGACGCGCGACTGTATGTAAAAACAGACCAACAGTTCAGGTCAGCTACAATTGACTGGCAATCTACTGAAGAAAGAATAAAGACACTCCATCAAGAATTCAAGCACCATACAATCCTTCTCACGCAAGGATTCATTGGGAGCTCCCAGGAAGGTTTAACCACTACGCTTGGCCGTGAAGGTTCTGATTTTACTGCTGCAATTTTTGCATATTGTCTCGAAGCAGAAGAAGTCGTCATTTGGAAAGATGTAGCAGGGTTGCTAAATGCTGACCCCAAACGCTTTAATGCAACTCAAAAACTGGAACAGATTTCCTATGCAGAAGCCATAGAACTTGCCTATTATGGAGCAACGGTAATCCATCCCAAAACCATTAAACCACTTCAAAATAAATCAATTCCTTTAAAAGTGCAATCATTTCTGGAATCAAATAATGCACCATCGGTAATTGATAAGAATGCCGAATATGACACAGACATACCCTCATACATTATTAAAGAAAATCAATTGCTGATCAGTATTAGTCCGAGAGACTTTTCATTTATGGATGAAGCCAAACTTCATTTCATTTTCGGAGTCTTCAACGCTTCAAAAATTCATACTAATCTGATTCAGACCTCCGCCATCAGTTTGTCTGTTTGTATCGATGATGATTCGATAAAGCTAAACGAGCTTCTTCAATCTCTCAATAAAGACTACGCTGTGAAATATAACAACAATCTCAACTTGCTTACTATCAGACATTATTCGGAAGAGGACGCAAAAAGATCCGTTGAAAGCTATAAAATTCTTTTGGAGCAACGCAGCAGAGTAACATTGCAGTTGGTGGTGAAGCGATTGAGTCAGGAATAATGAGTTCCCGATCACTTTATTAAATCAAGGATTTGACGTTTGTTGCATGAGTTTATTACAAGAATTACCGGCCAGCCATCCGGTCGAATAAGCGATTTGAAGGTTGTATCCTCCTGTTTCAGCATCAAGATCAATCATCTCACCAGCAAAATAAAGTCCTTTAATTAGTTTTGATTCCATTGTTTTAGGTGAAATTTCAAGGGTTGAAACACCGCCGGCTGTAATAATAGCTTCTTTAAACGATCGATGTTTGGTTATGGTGAACCGAGAGTTCTTTAGAAGGTTTAAAATTTGTTTCCTTTCGGTGGCCGAAACCTGATTACAGGCTTTTTCAGGATCGATTCCAAGTTGATCAATAAAAACAGGAACCATGCTGGAGGGTAGCCAAAACTGAAAAATATTGACGACTTTCTTTTTCCCGTGTTCATTCAAATCACGAATCAAACGACTATCGAGTTTTTGATCATCCAGTGCAGGTTTTAGATCAATCGATATCTCAACTTTTAGATTTTTTTGCAATGCATCAACAACGATTCTGCTAAGTGTAAGTATGATAGGCCCTGACAAGCCAAAATGCGTAAAAATCATTTCTCCAAAATCTTCCCCTGCTTTTTTGTTGTTTACCCAAACCGTGGCTTTTACATTTTTCAAATTTAAACCTTGAAGTCTTTGAGCCAAATCACCAGCTGTTTCCAAAGGCACAAGAGCTGGAATTGCATTAATTATTGTGTGCCCAACTGCTCTTGCAAGCTCATATCCTTCGCCATTGGATCCAGTTGCGGGATAGGATTTGCCTCCTGTTGCCAAAACAACCTGTGAAGCAAAGAGCTGCAATCCGTTTGTCTGAACACCTTTTATAGCATCATTCTCAACAATCAAACGCTCAACACGATTTCCGCAGCGGATTTCAACCTTTTGCTCATTGACCCATCGTAGCAACGCCTTCAAAACATCAGATGACTGATTGCTTGCAGGGAAATACCGACCTCCCCTTTCGAGGGTTGATTCAACACCATACCGACTCAGCAGATCAATAATATCTTTTGAAAAAAAATGTGAAAATGCAGATCTTAAAAAACGACCATTGGGATAAACATGGGTGATAAAACTGCTCAAATCTGCATCATTGGTAATATTACACCTGCCTTTACCAGTTATCAATAACTTCCGCCCTTCCTGTCGCATCTTTTCGAGCAGCAGCACTTTACAGCCATTTTCTGCTGCACGTCCCGATGCCAGTAACCCCGCAGGACCAGCGCCAACAACTATGACGTCATAATTATTCATAATTGGCAAAGGTACCGTTTCGCTTTGATTTGTTATAAGATGATTTTTTAACGAATTGCTTATCCAAAAAAGCAATAAAAAAAAGCTCCAGAAATTCCTGGAGCTTTTCTACTTTCTATTCAAACAGTTTTACTTATGAACAAGCATTTTAATGCGCTCACTCCAATCATTGCCTTCGATTGCAACCACGTAAATACCTGCAGGCAAATCGATTGCTTTAGAATAAAACTGCTCACCAGAAACTCGCCCGGTGAAAACACTGCGACCATCTACTGAGTAAAGGGTCAGAACTGCATTACTGTATTCAGCTGGCAAGCGTAAAACGAACTGGCCATTTGTATAATGGGCATTAGCTTTTGATGTATTTCTTTCACTCAGGTTAACAGTACCCCAATCCTCCACTGCAATCCGATCAATAAAAACACCATAACCGGCTATGGATTTAGCATGCCAGGCCAGATAACCAAAAGTTGTTGTTTCTGGAATGAGCAAAATTTCGGCAAAAAGCCATTCTGAAGCGCCATCAAAACCGGATAGTTCAAGAAGCTGAACCGTAAAA
The DNA here is from genome assembly GCA_002842755.1 of Bacteroidetes bacterium HGW-Bacteroidetes-1. Classification (GTDB taxonomy): domain Bacteria; phylum Bacteroidota; class Bacteroidia; order Bacteroidales; family F082; genus JALNZU01. The sequence continues at coordinate 100,300 of PHDU01000002.1, forward strand.
GCACTGGAATCAACATTATTTCCCCAAAACAAGTTTAATTGTTCTGTAGTGCCTGGGAGGAAAGCGCGGTAATAGAAACTGATATTGTATTCTTTTCCTGCTTCGACCATAATAGGGGGCGAAATAAGCCAGTTGTCAAGGTCAGTTAGTATCATTCCTCCTGAATTAAAACATCCCATCCCTTTTGCACCTTCAAAACTGATCAGATTGGTAGAGACCCATTTTGCACTGCTGTACTGCAACTGCTGCCATGATTCCGGCAAATCCGGAGTTGCAACATCTTCAACATCTACCAGATACGGAAATTCACTAATTGCAGCAACTGTGGAGAAACTCCAGATTATTTCACAAGTCTCGTTAGCTCCATAGGTATTTACGGGAACAACTTTTAAAAAAAATGTACTATTGGGTTCAAGGTCTGCAACAAAAAAGTTGTTGGTCATTGTGACTCCGTCAAAAATATTCCCGGGTGTTTGTATTCCTTCACCATCAGTACCAAAATAAACGAGATATTCCACAGCAAAGGCAGCTTGCTCCCAACGGATTTTAAGATTTAAAAGATTTTCAGCAGACCCGTTAACGGGTTCAGTCAGTTCTTCGGAGCAGAAAGGAACTCCCTGGTATTCATTCATGCCACTAACGATAAGCGAAAAAACCTGATCAGAGGTGAGCTCCCCATCATGATTTACCACAATAGTATAAGTGCCTGCCAATGGCTCAGCGATAAAAACCTGTTCGGTATTATCCACGAAATTTTTTCCATCCGTTGAAGGAGGCGCAGCAGGATTGTCAGGATCAAGACGATAAGGGAAATACAATTCGCCATCAGGTCCAATAAGTTTCAAATCCAAATCATGTACCAAAGAAGGAGTGCGATCATTCGAGGCTGGCTCAAGCACATTGCCTGCAGGATCGGTCCAGCAAACAGTTACCCGAAGAGGCGAATTGCCAGCAGCATTAATTTCACGGATAATTGAATCATTATTGGCAAGGATCATTTCATCTATTGAATTCTGAAGCACATCATCTTCTGATATCAATCCGGCTGCTCTTTCTGCATTGATCAGGCCCCAGCCAAACATGTAATCAGGCCCGGCGGCTGGCCCTGCCTCATCTGCTGTATGAATCACCAGACCTTTGAGTGTACTTGAACGCATCGGGATGCCATTGTGTGTTTGCTGATAATGTTGTTGCAGAAGTGCCATAGTTCCGGCAGCATTGGGTGAAGCCATGCTGGTTCCACTCTTTGAAGAATAGCTTGTATTGTTGTTCGAACCGGCTGAATACGTTCCAACACCTTTGGCTACAACATCCGGTTTAATACGGCCATCATCGGCAGGTCCCCAGCCACTGAAACTACTCATGACGACCGAAGAAGGACCCGTATATTCTGACACCTGGTTTACAGCACCGATAGCCATCATGTTTTTTGCTGTTCCTCCATCACCAACACAGTCGAATCCATCAGGCCCGCCGTCAACAGGAGGCAACCCACCTTGCCCGGCGTTTGACGGTCCTTGACCACGATCATTTCCGGCCGATTTTACGATGAGGTAATTAGGCGCGTTGTAGGCAATCATGTCCCATTCCTGTGAACGATCTCCATAGAAACCAAAACGGTAATCTTCCTGATTGGTTATTGTACTGTCGCCATACCAGATCCAATTACCATTGTTATTGTACCATCCGGTGATGTAACCATATGAATGGTTGGAGAGTTCCAAACCAACAGATGCTGCCAGTGCCATTTCCGATTCGGCATTATTCCAGTCGTGGGCTTTGAGCATGCCTTTATAATTCATGCCTTTTGCATTGGCATTTACACCTCCTGCAATGAGTGTTCCGGCAACGTGAGTAGCATGGTCGCTTAGCGATGTAGCACCATCCACCTGAATCACTCTTGGACTACCCTCATTGTTAAATTCCTGATGGGTGAGCCTCACAGCACCCCCATCCCATTCACCCAAACGGTCGTAACCTTCACCGGTGATGTTCAATCCTGTACTTCCACCTTCCCACAATTCAAATGCGCGTGTTGTTATTGCTGCACCCACATTATCCGTTATTTGATAAACAGGTTTTCCGTTTACCACATCAATCAACTGGATAATGGTTCCATCTTCCAATTTTTGCAACAAACTTAAATTATTAGCCCTGGCAAAATCGACAGCACGTTTGTTGCTTTCTTTCCAGGCTTGTTCCTTTTCCGCTGCAAATGATGTCAAAAAAGGCACATTTGTAATGGTTTGTGAAAAAAGAAAAGAAGTAGTGCATAAGAAGAAAAAGACTGTAAAAGAGTATTTGTTGATTATACGCATCGGTTTTAAATTATTAATGGTGAATGGCAAAAATAAAAAAATCTAACTAGCACAAGGAATCAAACTCGTTTTTCTTGAAATCCTTTATTTGGCTCACCTATCATCAATCTTTCTACTTTTTGTTAAATCATAGATGTAATCAAACGGTTATTTTCAATATTAAACAAACAAAAACCATCACTAATCATTGCCTTCCGAAAAACGAAGATCAGGTATATGTAGTATTGGCTTCTTCAGTCGAATGTGCTTCAGCATCAACTAACCAATCCAATGTAATCGAAATGATCGTAAGTAATGGCATTCCTGTGGAATGTACCAATAATAATGCTGAAATGATGATTACAATGAATGCTAATGACATGGTTGCGCCCTCGGTCAACATTGAAGCCAGTGAAAACCCCGTATTTTTAGGTGATCCTGTTACCTTTACCCCTTCACCCGAAAATGGTGGCGTTACGCCTGCATACCAATGGTATGTAAATGGAAGCTTTGTTAGCAACGGGACTTTCTATACCTATGTGCCACAAAATGGTGATGAAGTTTATGCAATTATGACGGGTTCATTGGCATGCGTTACCTCATCAACAGCTACGTCCAACACCATCCAAATGGTGGTTAGTGATGGTTTTCCGGTCATTGTTACAAACACCTCAAGTCTGGTACAGACAATCAACCAGCCCAACGGACAGGCCACTGATTACCTCTCCCTTCAAAATGGAGGTGAAGGAATACTGGTTTGGAGTGCTGCTGTGGAATACCTGAGACCTAATGCTCCGGTAGTTGTACCCGAAGGTCCGGCAACAGCTACTGTAAATCTTGATTTAATCGCAGCTGGCCTGGGATCAGGAACATCCCCTATGGATAAAGACCGCGAAACCGTGGCACTTAATTACGATGTGGAAAATAATGATGCAATGGGCCTTGTAAACGGCGGAAGCTTTTCTGCAGCCGCACGACGCTATCCCTCCGATATGACTTCTCCCTATATTGGCTATATGCTCGAAACAGTGGATATTTACATTAATGATGCCCCAAGCTCAGCAAGCCTGAAAATCTGGGGAGCAGGAACAACCACAACTCTGGGAACCTTACTTTTAGAACAAACCTTTAATGGAACAGGCTGGGTAACCATTTCATTAACCGAGCCGATCGAAATTACCGGTACTGATATATGGGTTGGCTATTCATTAACACATTTAGCTGGTGCCCATCCGGCAGGTTGTGATGTGGGCCCGGCCAATGCCAACGGCGACTGGATTTCTTCAGATGGAACAAGCTGGGGTCATTTGGCAGACCTGGGATATAGCGCTAACTGGAATATACGTGCTAACCTTACAGGAGAAAATTACAGTTGGCTGTCGCTTGACCAATATTCTGGCATGGTAGAAGCTAACGAATCGCAGGAATTATTGGTGTATTTTGACGCCACCGGTTTATCAGTCAACGACCTTTATACAGCCAATATATTGATCAATAGCAACGATCCTGAAACACCGGTTGTTACAATACCTGTTACTTTGGCTTTAACAGTTGGTGTGGACGAAAACGAGCTCTCAGGCATTGAGGTTTATCCAAATCCTACCATTGGATTGCTTAATATAAAAATCCCAACAGGAATAAATGAGATAAAAATGTATAATCAATTTGGTCAGGAAATGAAAAGGGAAAATGTCAATGGTCAAACCAGCATCAACTGGAACCTAAGCTTGATGCCTGGCGGCACTTACCTTCTCAGGTTCGTCAATAACAAAGGGATAGTTTTGAATAAAAAAGTAGTCATAATGTAATTTTTGGTTAACCCTTAGTGAAAACGGAGCATTGTTTTGGTTAAGTCTGAAGCCCGGCCACATAGCTGGGTTTCTTTTTTACGCATTATAGAAATTGAAGTCTTATCTTAAAAAGTTAATATCGGTTTCAATTCATCAACTCCTTTTTTAAACAATTATAAAAGTTCTTTGGATGCAATGAAATACTCTTTCTGCTCACCTTGCTTCCGAAACATGAAGGGTAGTGCCCCGAAAAAGCACTTGGTGCTATATTTGAGTGGCTCAGACCCACAACCCCTTTTAAGTTATGAATATGACAACGGAAAGCTCAAAACTTATGTATGGGGATAAAAGGATTACAGAGTCTTACCGGAAGATTATATTTATGTTGCCATAGCAAAACTGTGCTTGGAGGGAGTGTGGAGCGAAAAAGACCTTTCAACTGGCATACAAGGGAAATATATGGATTACCTTTATGATTTGTGATTTGCATACTTTGTAGTATATGTTTGTCGGAGTTCTGATTGATCGGAATACTTGGAGTTCAGGATAAATTTTCACTTTTCTTTTGCTTTGGGGAAAAAAAAGGCTGCCCAACTGAGCAGCCTTCCAACCAAACAATTTATTTTATTTTAAGAATAACAATAAATTTCAATACTAAGATTACCATTGAATCAAAAATTATTCAATAACAATTCTTTTTGTTTCAACCCTGTCATCAATTCTGACAATAAACAGATATAATCCGGATGCATATTTACTGATGTCTAGATTAACTTTATTTGAAGTGATGTTTGACATATCCATAACTTTATGACCTTTAGCATCAACGATTATCATGCTGTTCATTTTTTGTCCTTCGACAGTAATAAACTTCCTTGCAGGATTGGGGTAAATTTGGATAAGTTCAACCTCTTCATTTTCCATCTCACCAACCAGAACAGGAACACATTCTTCATCAGAGAATTCAGATTCACCACAATCACTATATACTGCGCTTACTTTGTAGCAATGCGAACTGATTTGCATTTCAGTATAAGAATAGGAAGTTTCCTGCCAGAGCGATTCCATGAGAACGCCTTGATGATAAATATTGTATCCTAATAAGTTTCTTTCATCAGAGAGTTTCCACAATGGTTCTGAAAGAGGAAGAGCATCATCGTTTTTGTAATATACAAAGGATTCGTCAATCATTCCAGAAAGTGCATTTACTTCTGTCGCGATTTTTGCCCCTGCTACTCCCAAAGCCCTAATCATACCATTAACACTAAAGCCAGACGTTTCCCATGCAGTCCATGCACCAGCCGTGTAGTTGCCGGAGTAAAAATGTGTATTAGGTTGATAAACATAAGGTTCACCAATACCATCATCGGTACCTAAACCGACAAATCCATCATAGGCTACACCCATAAAGAAACCATTTGGAGCAATGATTGATTCAGGGAATGAGAATGTGTTCCATTGCCCATCGACATTAGTAACAACTGAATTAAACAGGAGATCATTGCTATTAGGAGTACCTGTTGCTAATAGCCCAAAGACATAGATGCTCACAGTTTCATGAGGGCCTCCTCCGTCAGGTGCATCACTAAGCAACCAGCTCATCTGAGAAAGTGTAGCAGGGTATGGATGCGCTGCACCAACAACGCCATTTGATGTTCCAGTTTGAAAACCTAGCTGGCCTGTTCTGACACCATCATCAAATCTGAATTCAGCTTCATCTTCCTCGTTCCATACCAAATGAATCAAGTTTGGATTTTCTTCATCAACCCAAACCTGCAGGTTGGAAGGTATGGGACAATCCATTTCCTCGACCACTACATTTACGATATTTGAAGGCTCTGATTCGCAACCGTTACTCCAGACTGAAGTAACAAAGTAATCATAATTTCCAATATCCAAATTATTGTCGTTATAGCTCATACCCGAGATAACTTGTGTATTGATTTTTTGGCCATTTCGATAAACATTGTATCCATTGAGGATTCTTGGCTCGGTCAAAACATTGCGATCGTCACTCATTGCAGAGGTTAAGCTACCATTCAGACTACCTCTGTCAGGTTCATCCAATGGCATTAAAAGTTCCGTAAAGCGAAGATCTGTACTTTCAACAAGGCCTCTGATGCTCCAATTATAATTTAGTGTTGGGGCTACCTGCAACAAGGTCTGCCAACCATTTCCGGCAAGGTTAATCATATTTCCCTTTCCATCGACTGCTGGACCGGCATCAGTACCGGCAGGGTGTCCTGTTGTAGTGTTGTTACGGAATCCAATCCATAATTCCTGACTACTATCAATTAAGACGGGGATATCAAGGAATATTTCGTTCCAACTTCCAATAACAGGATTTGTCACCAACTGATCAACCACCAGATTTTCGGGACCACTTATAGCACCACCAGTCCAGACTCTTACGCTATACGTACAAGCAGCTTCACGCGGAACGAATAAAACTCTTGTTAAGAATTTATCATTATACGAAATAAGATCTGAAGGCAGGAATCTTTGTGCAACATCAAAATCTACCGGGCCTCCGGTGCCCACGCTATTGTTATTGTGTACGCCATCCCAGTGGATCCAGGTTCCATCTTCACCGATAACAGGAGCTTGCCAATTAAGGGTCACATTGTTTTGGGTTTGGGTATAGCTGAGATTATTAGCAGGCTCGCAATACAATACAGGCATGACTACGGTGATGTTAGCATTCGTATTTACGGTAATTGTTGAAAGAACGCGCTGATAATCAGGATGAGTTACTGCATAAGGATATTCACCAGGTTGCAATGCGAAAACAGCTGTTCCATCCGAGCCTGTTGTTTGAGACAAGCCACCGATTACAATATTTGCACCTGATACAGGTTGTTCAGATTCATTTTCTACATTAAATGTAATTTCAAAATTATCCTGAAGTACAACATCAATGGTGAGAGGATTAGCTGAAAGATTGAATGAGCCGGTAACATCAGCATAATCAGGTTTTGACACGATATATTGATAATTACCAGGATAAAGTTGTGTTTGAATTGACCCATCCAATGTATAACCGGAGAAAATGGTTTCATTTTCAAAGGAAATCTCGACAAGAGCGTTACTAACCGGAACACCATTTCCGTCGTTCACATTAAATTGAACAGGAGTTCCCTCGGGCAAAACAAAATCAACAGAAATGATTTCAGACTCACCGGTATAGTAAACTGCTTTAACACCAGCAGTATATTCACCTGGAATTAAATTACTAAAGTCGTATGCTTTTGTCTCAATACCTGAAATAACTTCATCCTGATTCAGAAAAATACTAAAACCATTACCGGGTATTGCACCATCTGATTCAATTCCAATCGTTATATCATCAACGAGCAAAGCAAAGCCTGTGTAATTATGGCGAATTGTGACATATTTGGCTTCGGCAGGAATATTATATGAAAACTTAGTCCAATAAGTCAATGCTATTTCATTTCCAGTAATAAATATAAAATCAGAGATATTATCTGTTTGAGTTGAGTAACCAATTCTAAAAGTTTCGAGCCCATAGTTATCAGTTACAGATTTTGCATAAAATGAAAAGGTATATGGCAAAGTATGATTTTGCTGTTCACTTATCAACCAATTGTTAGTTGAGCCCGAGGTAGAACCAAAACCAGCAAAATACTGATTACCTGAATGAGCACCCCAATATGCCTCAGACAGTGGCGGTGTCGTCTGGGCACGGTTCATTACCATGAAAGCCATAGGCTCACCCATGTTAGGGTATGAAACGCCTGCAGGATAGACTGTTAGCTGAGCATCCTGATCGACAACTTTCCATTTTCCAATATTTGAGGTAATGAAGGCTGAATAACTGTCAACATTATCAAAATCAGGTTCTTGATTCCATAAAAACATAGCTGTACCTAAAGGCTGACCGGCAGTGATTATTTCAACATCGTAAGGATTGTCCAATCTTTCGATTATCTCAACAGACATAGCATAAACAACGCCTTCCACTTCAAGGTTGACGGAGGGATCAGTGTAATTTTCAAAGCCTGTATGAACCACTGATAAGCTGTACATACCTTTCAAGATATCAGGGATATTTACTATTCCATCAGGACCTACAATGCCACTATATATATGGCTTGGATTTCCATCGAGATTGGTCAGGCTAACTATCGCACCATTCGAAACAGATTGAATACCAGTGTTATTATTTACGGTAAGATTGAGCATAAGACGCATATCTTTCTCCAGTTCATTAGATACTGCCATTTCAGACAAGACATTATTGGAATAAACTGCCTGCACACCATATTCATAAATTCCATAAGGCAGACTGCTAAAACTGGCATCAACAAAACTGGTATCTGAAACAGGAGCGACATTAAGCAAGAGCCAGTCATCAGATTCCACAGATTTCCTAAATACATTGTAGTGCATGAAGGCTTTGGATGATTCTGTAGCATCCACTTTTATAAGGACAGCAGGTTCATCCGTTGTGAAAGATTGTACGGCATCAGTAATCAAGATAGTCTTATTACTGTTTAAATCCACTATAAAATCATTTGAGGCAGACATTTGTTCGAGAGGTCCGTTGGTAAGTCCGGCTGCTCTCATAAAGATATTTGCTCTTAGCGGAGGCGATGTTGCATTTTCGAGAGGATTGAAGGATCCAAGACCATTGCTCCATTGCGTTCTTGGGTTCCATTCCCAAGGCTCCCCTACTCCATCATCATAAGCAAGCAGCGTATAATTATTATAGCCTGAAATACCAACGAAGAATCCAGAAGGAGCATGAACAGGTTCAGGCAGTGTAAAGCTGTTCCATCCATAGCTATTCACATAATTTTCATGCGTAAAAATAACATCCGCCGGATTAGGAGAGTTGTCAGGATTTAATCCGAGAATAGTAATTTTGACTTCTGAGGACGAAGGATAGTTAGGAGATTGGTAAGTGTACCACTGGACGCTTTGAATAATTGCATCGTATTTCCAGGCAGAACCACCAATGATGTCAGGGCTGCCGGGAGTAATAAGCACACCCATAACAGTACCATCATCATAGCGGAATAATTTTGGATATGGCTGGCCAGCAGCGAACCAGTTAACAATTGCATTGCCAGCTTCTTCTATTGCAGACACAACATTGGGAGAAGGTGCGTTTTCCAACAAAGTGATTGTAGGCAAAATATAGTTTTGATCCGGCACTGAAACAGATTCAGTGTATAATTGATAACCTTGGAGGGCAACTTCAATCTGATAAGAGGTTGAACCCCAAACAGCATTAAAGCTAAAGTTGCCATCGGTGTCTGTGGTTGTCTCATAATTATCGAGGCCAGAAATCTTCACAGTAGCCTGCTGAGCAGGAGATTGGGAATCACTTTTAATGACGTTTCCAGATAGGGTTATCTGTGGACGAACCACTAATAAAGCATTTCCAAGATTGATGTTGCCACCAGGCAGAAGATTAACATTTTGATAGACAACATCGCTGTAGCCATATTTTGATACAACCACTGTAAGATTTTCACCTGCCATAATATAAGGTGCATTATAATACCCTTGTTCCGTGCTCATCACTTGTGCGTTAGCCTCAGGGAAGGCTGGGTTAATAAACTCAATCAATGCACCTTCAACAGGCATATTGTCAGCCTGATAGAGAACACGTCCATTAATATTTCCAAGACCATTGCCCGTATTAAAAAGCAGTGTTGTATTTGGATAATTGATTGTGGTGCCGACATAAACCGGATTTTCAGGATTTATGGAAGTCCAACCACTTTCAAAAATGGTTCTATTTGGCCCATAATCAGGCGCTTTATAAGCAAATTTTGCGTTATTGCTGTACGTAGGACCATCAAAGTAATAGACAGAAACCACCAGGTTTCCGCTACCGCTATATACAAAAGGTTCAGAAAGTGGTATATTGACTCTACCTATACCCTCATTGAAATCAATTTTTCCATCGAAAACCAGCTGAAGCTGAGAAGGAGGGATATATGCATCTAAAGAACCCACAGCAGTTTCACCCATCCAAACTTTAACTTTTCTCTGGGCCATATTATCAGACATATTTCTGTAGTAAGCAATCCTCTCGATAATACCACCAGTATTCAATTCATTGACGGGATACAATGATTGAGAAAGACTGGCACCTCTGTTATCTTCAAGATTAACAGGGTAATAATTATAATATGAAGTTTGAGCTGAGATTGGGAAATCTCCAATATGTTTGATTATGATACTATTTTCGAAAACCTCAACCTCTATGACGTCACTGATGTTATTAACAAGATTCAAGTCTTCAGCCCAAACAATTTTAGCATAAACACCATATACACCTAGCTCTGTAAAAGTAGTTTGAAGATTCACAGTAATCAACTCACCCGGATTCAAAGCAGGACCATCAACCTGGGATAGAATTGTTTCAATACCATTGATATAAGTTGCCAACTGCAAAATATATTGACCCTCCTGAAGCGGATTCATACCAAAATTGGCAATTTCGAGCTGGTAATTAGTTGGTGTGTTCAGATAGAGAAACTCATTCTCGGACTGAAAATCAATAACCATCAAGTCATTTTCGAATCTATTAAGCACAGAACCCATTACATCATCTATCACACCAGGCCAGCACCATAAGCTATTGAACTGAAAAGCCATATAGTAAGTTTCGCCATCAATTAAGCCCAAATCGCTCATGTTATAAGATTTCTCTGTATAAGACAATGATGGATCAATAATTTCATCTATTATGATAAAATCAGACGGGTCGCTTCCAGATGTGCTATAGCCAATTTTCCAATTCTGTCCGTTCTGATTAGCGACTCTTTTGATCCAGAAGGAGAAGAAATCACCCTCTTGCCAGATCATTTCAGGAGTAATCAACCAATCATCGTAGCTTATTTGGCTTGGATTTCCGGCATACACATCAAGGGAAGCGCAAGCGATTCCTGTTCTTGGTGCAGTTTGGCCAGTCGGGACAAACCCAGTATTTCTCAGCCAACCTTTAGAGTCACCATTCACATCGACTACTTTCCAACCTAAAGGAGGAAACAGTTCACCCTCAAAGCTTTCTCTTAAAATTCCAAATCTTAATCCAATGCCAGTCAGGTCGACTACTTTACTGCCGGGAATATTTTCATCCATAAGGAAAGATAGAGTTCCTTGCTCCAGACCAGGTTCGGATGCAATAAACTGAACATTAAAAATATGTTTTTCGCCCATTCCGAGAGAAACAGGGAAAACTGCATCAATCAGGGTGTAACGATTATTAGTAATATCGGCGCCTGTTATTATCAGTGTTCCACCACCAATATTCATTACTTCGGCCTGTAATACTTTTGGAACAGACGCCTCCATTGCTCCAAAATTGAGCTCAGAAGGTGTGGTTCTGGCGGCAGGATCAGTTGGCATATCGCCCATCCATAATTTGATATTTGCTCTTGACGAAACTAAATTCCCTGCAGGCAAGTTGTTAGGATCGTAGGGTGTCTGATCGTTCCAAGCACCAATGCATAAATTCTGGGGAAGTGTGTTAGGAGTACTGTAAAACTGATCTGATGGCGAACTCCAGCCAGGTTTCTTTTCAATAATTGTTACGATAAGATTTTCAGTATTATTATAAAAAAATCCATCAATATCAACTGTAGAAAACGATTCTCCTGTACTAACAACATATGGGCCGTCATAAACTTTTGTGAAACCAGAAAGCGGAACAGAAGCTGTAATTTCTGACTGGGTTGTGTGTGCCAGCCACACCTCAATATCAAACTCTAGATTTTCGGATGGTCCACCATACTGATATCCGATGCGGAAGATTCTTTTGTTTGCAACATTTAATTCTGATTGCAGGTAAAGAGTTTGAGAGAAAGAGTAACCAAAATAAGGATATATCGGAATATTGGAACTAAGCTCTGTACCCGTTCCCACAACAATATCCTGTTGACCGGTTGGCATTACCGAAATATTGAATGCAGGTGTTTGGTTGTTATTTGAATTTTCATCACCTGTCAGTTGCACTTTGCCATAAAGATGAGTTGAACCAACAATCTGCGGAGTCCAGGCAAAAACAAATGATTTAGATTCACCAACTGCAATGTCAGTTCCAACGACAGTACCAATCTCAACATGATTTGCATCGAACAATGAAACAGTATAATTTGAGCCTGATTCAGAATAAAGGCCAGCATTCGTTACGATTACGTTAAAGTTTTCAGTAGAACCAACCTCTAAAGCTGTTGGTCCGGTCACCGCATTACCCATCAAATCGTGATCCATTGGTGCGATGCAACTAATTTCGGCCATCCAGCCAGTTCCTTGGACAGATCCATCCGACGTAAACAGGAAAGTGAGAGCACCTGAGTTGTTATCATCTGAGGCAATAATTTCAGGAGGCATTGTAGTTCCATGAAAGTTGCCCAATAATGGATCAGAGACATTCAGACCATCATAAATTTTGAGGAAATCAAAATTATTTTCAGTGTTAAATTCAGTAAAAATCAATTTCAATTTAGCACCTGAGGTGGATGGAGTGATAGTTAAGGTCAGATTTTCATTTGGCTGATAGCCATCATTGGCACCACCAGTATCAAGAAAAATACCATTACAAGTATTGATGGTACCATTTTGCATTAAGATTTGACTTCCAAGATTCTCGACAATTTTAGACAGGGAATTGTTATCGGGAGCTTCATCGGCAGCAAGAACGACTGTAGCCGAAATTTCATAGCTTTGAACCTGTGAAAGATCTGCAGTGGCAGTAAAAGTATAATCAATAGATTCAGAAGTATTAAGTGTTGTACTAATTATCTCCTCTACAGCAGAACCGCCATTGATTGAGTAGCTAACTGATATGTCAGACTGAGGAGTGCTTCCGAAATTGATAACTTTTACTGTAACAAGCTCATTGCTGCTAAGATTTGGACCTGTTGAAGGAGAAATGACTGCTTGTATTGCAAGGTCATTTTCAATAGTTTGAGCTTCCTGAAAAACTACATCATCGATAAAGTATTTTGGTATTTCAGACCCAGAGGCACCAGCATAAAAATCTACTGAGCCCAATTGCTTAGTACCGGGAGTAATGCTATTAGACACTGCACTTAGCGGCCAGGAATGAATGACGTTATTATTGATAGTCAGGGCAATTAAGTCGGTATCAATATTTATCATATGCTTCACCTGAAACCATGTTGCTTTAGGATAATTGAAAATGATCGCAGGCTGAGCCATTGTGGTGAATTCAGCGGTACCATTTTGCAAGAAATATATCTCGAAAGCAAATTCCTGTCCGGGTGCTTCAAAATGCTGTATATTATAGTAACCTGCATTATTGTTTTCGATGTACATCCACCAAGACAGTTCATAGTTGCCTGAGGTTTTATCCCCCAGAAGCAACAACATATCGGTCAAGTTTTCAATTTTGGCTGATTTGGCACCACTATAGGCAAAATCACCACTAATATATCCATCCTCGGATGTACAAGGAGTATTACTCCAGGTAGACCAGTTTACCGGATCCTGACAAGCAACCTGACCACCTATTGTAAAAGATTCAAAATCTGTTGAATAAACAACAGATCTTTTCAGGTTGAGTTCCATTGAATTGATTTCATTTCTCCCTGGTAATTCAGAAAGGGAAGAATTCTTAAGATCGGGGACTGAACCAGGAATTTCAGAAGCCAAGACATGCAGTGATATTGTTGCGATAAACAAAATCATGCCAATCAAAGACATTTTAATTTTGGTAAAATTACTATTCATGTTAATTAAATTTATGTTGAGAAAATTAAAAATCGTCAGATAAATTGATACATATCATCCATATAGCCAATTGACTGATTGACACGATAAATGAGCAGTATATGATGAAAGAAAGAAAATATCAAACATAATATTGTTCCCATTTTTCGAATCATACATAGCTACCGAATATTCTTTAAGATTTGCAAATCCAATGCATTAGGGCATCCAAATACTGAAATCACTGTAACCAAAAAATGTATTGTTTTTCATTGTATAAAAGTTTTCCACACAAGCATTACAAGAGACACAAAGATATTATGGTAAGTTAAGATATACTGTCAGTGCTGGCTGGTATATTTCACTTAAATTATTCTCAGTGCCACCACGTATTTTTAACAAAAGGTGCAAGATTTAATTCAGACTACCCATTTGATAAACTATTTTTGTTGTCAGAAATACCAAAAGATGAGAGTTTTTTACATTTATCCTTATAGAGCTAAAAGATTTTACACCAAAAAGCCAGAGACTGATTTAATATTTTTTTTCAGGACCGGTAAAAAAACAATGTTATCGGTTTTATTCTTTGTTAGTCTTATCACATTTATACAATCAGGAACTTTTCTGGCAGCACAAGGAACATATATAAGAAATTCCGAATCAAAGAAAGGCAGGCAAGAAATATACTGTGACAGCGTTGTAAAATCAGCAATGGTAGTTTTGTACTCAAATCCGGATAGCGCACGAGTTATTGTTGAGAATGCACTTAAACATATTGAAGACGAAGAAAATTCAGGTATATCACGCTTATACAATACTATTGGAGCAACCTATCATTTGCAGGCAAACTATGGACAGGCACTTGACAATTATTATCTTGCAGTATCTTATGCTTTGAAGATGAATGACACTATACGACTCGCAGATGTATACAATAATATTGGTATTGTAAATCTCAAAACCGGGAATTATAAAGATGCTCTGGAATTTTTTCTCAAAGCAGTTCAACAATATGAGCGCTCAGGATTACAGCGCAATGCTGCAAGTGCCTATAATAACATCGGGCTCTTGTACAATGATATTAACAACTCAGATAAAGCCAAACAAAACTTTCAGATCGCATTGAAGGGATTTAAGTCACTTGGGGACAGCATTGGTATTTCGGCTGCTTTAAGTAACATTGGATTGATGTATTCTAACACTCTAGAGGACGATTCTACACTAAGCTATTTCAATAAAGCGGCAGAAATTGCAAGAATAAACAACAATCTTTATGGATTATTAATTTCATATCAGGGGATGGCAAACTTCCATCTCGCCAAAGAAAGTTATAAGATAGCATATTACTATTATGAAAATAGCAGAGATTATTCAAGGACTATTAACCAGCCCTATCAGGAAGCCTTTGCTATTCTTGGACTTTCAAATGTTCTGCTTGCAGAAGACAAGCTGGACGAAGCACTTAAATTCGCTAAAGAAGCATCAGTAAAAGCAGATTTGCTTGACAATACTGTTCTTCGGTATCAATGCCACGAAGTTCTTTCAAATATATATGAGAAGAAGCAAGATTTAGAGAAAAGCCTTGAGAACTACAAAATTTATTCAAAACTAAAAGATGAGTTGGTTAATCAGACAATACTTCATCAGATTTACAACCTTGAAATCAGCACATTAAATGAAACGAATGCACTGCAACAACTTCAAATAGAACGTCAAAGATTGAGTATCAGCAAAAAGAACAACTTATTGTTTTTTATCATCATAGCATTTGCACTTTTAATTATCGGGCTCTACCTTTTGTATTTGAATTACAAGCATATTCAACAATCAAAGTTGCAGAAAACAATCATAGGTCTCAATGAAAAGAAATCAAGGGCAGCGATAGAGGCTGAAATACAAGAGCGACAAAGAATAGGCAAAGAGCTGCATGACGGGCTTGGACAGATGCTTTCCGTTGCAAGATTACATATTAGTGTAGTTCAACAAAAGAAACATCTGCCTGAATCAAGAAAAGAAGAATTACTGGAAGCTGCGATACATAGCGTAGATGAAGCATTTAATGAGCTTCGTAATATCTCTCATAATTTGGCTCCATCATTATTATCTGAGAAAGGACTAGAAGAAGCGATACGGTCACTTTCAAATCACATCAACAAAAGCAGTCAGTTGAAAATGGAGTTTGAGGCATTTGGTATTACAGAAGGTTTTGACAGTCTCATAGAACATACCTTATTCAGAGCAATTCAAGAGCTGCTGAATAATGCCATTACACATTCAAAAGCAACAATATTTACGGTTCAACTAATAAAAAGCAAATCGGAAATAACTCTGATGGTTGAGGACAATGGTAGTGGCTTTAATGTTAATGCCATTAGCAATTTGACTAACAGAGGAATCAATAATATAAGATCCAGAATTGAGAACCTGAATGGTACAATCTTTATTGATTCAATGACTAATCGTGGAACCATAATAAGTATAGTATTGCCGACAAATAAATTAGATGAAAAAACTAAATAATATAAAGGTTATGGTTGTTGATGACCATCAGCTCATTATTGATGGGATGAAATCACTGCTTCAAGATGAAGAAGACATAGTATTTGTTGGAAGTGCGAATACAATGGAAGAAGCAATCAATCAAATCGATGGCCTTCAAGTTGATGTTGTATTGGCAGACATCAGTATGCCTGACGGCTCGGGTATTGATATGACGCGAAAGCTGAAGGAACTCAATCCAAAAATCCAGGTACTAGCCCTAACCATGCATGAGGATATATCAATGATCAGAAAAATGATAGATGTAGGTGCTTCAGGTTATATTTTAAAAAGAACCAATATGAATGAAATACTGGAAGCAATACGCGTAGTTGCAGAAGGCGGCAAATATCTGGGGCGAGATGTTCAGGCAATATTGTTCAACAATTTATCAGAAAAATCATTAAACGAGACACTAGGTCATTCTTCAGTAGTTCTTACAACAAGAGAAAATGAGATACTTAACCTGATTTCAAAAGAACTTAGCAATGAACAAATTGCTTCAAAGCTTTTTATAAGTGAAAGAACTGTTGAAACACATCGTAGAAATATATTTACCAAGACGAATACAAAAAGTTTGGTTGGATTGATAAAGTTTGCTATAAAAAACGGATTGATTGACGAAAGTAAGTAAAAGGCGGATCGCACAAAAAAGGGATGAATATAGTCAACATCGCACCATACAAAGTTAACCTAACTTCCTCCAATTTTCATTTTACTCATATTTTACCCTGCTAAATTAGCAAATACTTCCGTTGTAACGAAGACGAATTTTCAAGCCAATTTTGAGATTGATTTTTTTGCGTGCGCCAAAAGAGCGCCATATGCTGCCCAAAAAGCCCGACTGCATGGTAATTGACTGTCCGAAAAAACGCATCAGCCGAAAAGCAGAAAAATTTGAAAACCAGATTGGTATTGCGCCCCGATCACAAAATCTTTTTGCAGATTTCTTTCATTTCTTCAAAGAACGTCTTGCAAAATCTTCGTAACCCTTCCCCTAAAGGCATCTTGTAAGCTTTTCTGAAAGCCATCAACTTTGCAGAAAAATAGAGATAATGAACAAAGTTGAAGAACATCGCCAGAAGATGCTTGGGCTGGTGGCGCAATGGCAAAACAGCAAGCAGTCGCAGAAAGCTTTTGCAGAGGCACAAAACATTAAACTATGCTTCGATATTGGATTCAAAAACAGCATGAGGCTCAGAAACAGGACGACAACCACTCAATTGTTCAGCTTAGTGCTGTTGCAAATCGGTATTATGAATAGTTTCGTGCCCATTAAAAATTCATCTTTAAAAAAAACATAATTTTACAACAGCAAATAGATTTCAAATTTAGTATTCCTTATGCTGAAGTTTTTATTGGTTGTTTTTTGTTTTCTGGCTCTAAACTTATCTGTGATTGGCTTCTATAGAACAAATGTTCATTCTATTTCAAGACGTGAAGGGTTGTCTAATGGGGCGGTAAACACCATAGCAAAAGATTCAGAAGGATATATATGGTTTGGAACATGGAATGGGCTGAACCGTTATGATGGAAGCAGCATCGAACGATTTTTACCAGGAGGCAACCCAAATTCTATACATAATCATGTGATTCGAGAGCTTTACCCTACCAGCTCTGGTGCAATGTGGATGCTCACCAATAAAGGCATCAGTCTCTACGACAACGAAAAGAACGTATTTTATTCCTTTTTTTCTCAGGAATCGGAACAGATCAATTATGAGAATGATATTTCACTGTGTCATTCTGAAGAATACGGAACACTTGTTGCCGTTTCCGGGAGCGGTATTTACCGCTATGATAGCCTTTCAACTCAGTTTGAAAAGATCCGGTTTTCGCAACCTTCCTATCAGGCCTCATTGGAAGTAAAGCGGCTGTATTCGATAGGGTCAGCTTTCTATTGTATTACCGGAGACAACCTGTTGTATAAAATCTCAGATACTCATCTTGTGGAAATAACTCAACTGCCATTGAATGCAGTTATTTCTTCCTCTTTAGGCCTTTTAATGCAAAATCAGCCTTTTTTATTTATAACACAACGTGGAGATCACGCACTTCTGGTTGAAATAGAGAAAAAAACGGTCAGTAAGCTGAGAATCACAGATGATATCATTACTTCTTTTGCTTCTTCAGCTCAATCTGGAAGAATATGGACTGGTACTGAAAAAGGTCGTGTTTTTACCTTTGACCTAACCAAGAGGAAATTTGAGGTAATGAATATGCTGTCTGACATTTTTTTTGATAACCTGATTGCGACAAGAGTTCTGAGTATATTCGAAACGGCACCTGATATACTCTGGATAGGAACAGACGGTAATGGGGTGTATAATTTGAAACTTTCCGAATTTTCTAACAAAAGTCTTTCGTCGAAACAGCTTTCTTATCCGATTGTGCGAAGTATTCTTTTAACAAGAAACAAAAAACTGCTTATTGGCACAAAAGGTGGAGGAATAGATATTTTTGATTCGGCAGGTAATCATATTCAGCAAATTTCTCTTAAAAACGGCTTAAGCAACAACTCTGTGCTATCGTTTCATGAGCGTTTGGATGGCAGCATTTGGGTGGGCACTGATGGATCAGGCATCGACATTATCTCCCCGGACTTTAAAACCATCAAAAACTTTCCTAAAGATTTTATTAGCGAAAATAATCTCGATTTTGAATCTGTTTATCGCATCATCGAAGAAGACAATCATCGTTTATATCTTGGCACGAGCGGTTATGGGGTAATCATGATTGAATTTGATAAAAATAATTTTTCGACTCCGTTGTATTACGAGCAGCTTATCCTCGATCCAAATATCAACAAAAGAGGGCATCAAAAACAAATTGTGTATGCCCTCACACAGGAAAGACCTGGTATTATTTACATTGGCACCAGAGGATTTGGTGTTTATATGTATAATACTTTCACAAAACGGGTGATGATGCAATTTAACACCAACACCTATCCCGCTTACATAAAAAACGACGATATACTTTCCCTTTTTACAGACAATAAAAGACAAATCTGGGTTGGAAGTAGTGCAGGTCTTTTTTCTTTTTCAACTGAAGCCAATGGTGAAGTGAAGATTGAAGGAATAAACCTGCATGAGGACCTGTCAAACGCTTCCATTCATGGCATTCAAATGGATGGTCAGGGAAATATCTGGGCAACAACAAATCAGGGTCTTTCATGTATTGATCTTCAAAATAAGACGGTAAAAACTTTCAATACCAAGGATGGTCTTATCAATGTAGAATACAGTGATGGGGCTTCTTATTTCGACATTGAAACCAGTCAGTTATATGTTGGTGGCACTATGGGGGTCGATATTATTAAAACGAATGAAATAAAATACGCTTCCTTCTTCCCACCCATCGCCATCAACGAACTGTACATCAGGAACCAGCTTGTCGATATCTCCGAAAACAGCGTCCTTAAAAGCCGTATCAATCTCCAGGACAATCTCAATTTAAAATATAACCAGAATGCTGTGACTTTTTTCGTCTCAATTCTTGCATTCTGGGGAAAGGAAAGACATAAGATTTCTTACCGTCTTATCAATTTTGATAACGACTGGGTAGTAAGCAGACCCAATCAAGCCATTGGTTTCACAAATCTTGAGGCTGGGAATTATCGCCTGCAATTGCGCGTGAGCGATGAAAACGGCAACTGGTCAGACCAGATCAAGGAAATTAAGATCGTTATCAATCCACCTTTCTGGAGAAGTTCATGGGCAATTGCATTCTATTTCATACTGATCATTGGCATTCAATTGTTGATTATCTGGTGGTACCGCAAAAAAGAATTTCGCAAGAAAGAATTAGCACTTGTTGAATACAAACAGAAGAAAGAAAAAGAGCTTCAAAACTACAAGATCGAGTTCTTCACCAATGTTGCACATGAATTCCGTACTCCACTAACCTTAATTTCTTCACATATTCATGCATTGATAGAAGAAACGAAAACACTGAGCCCAAATTCACGCTTATTGAAAGTTTATAACAACAGCCTGAAATTGCAAAAACTGGTGCTTGAAATCATTCAATTCCGTAAGCTTGAGAAAGGCAAAGAACCACTCAATATCAGTAGTGTAAGTCCCAAACTACTCGCATTGGAGGTAATATCAGACATGGAAACGTTGGCCCAGAAAAATGACATTCAATGTGAGGTCATTTGCGAAGAAAAAGAAATGATGGTAAATACCGATGCAGACAAATACCAGCGAGTTCTTACTAACCTTATTTCCAATGCAATAAAATATAATAACCCTGGAGGTTATGTAAAAGTGAAAATCATCTGCGGCGAAAATGAATTTTCAACTGAAGTTGAGGATAACGGTATTGGCATTAAACCTGAGTTAGAAAGTAAAGTTTTTGAACCCTTCGGTATTTCTTCTGCTCAGAAGATAGGAAGTTTTCCGGGATACAGATCTACGGGACTTGGGCTTGCCGTGACGAAAGGAATTGTAGAACTGCTGCAAGGAACAATTACCTTCGAAAGCATTCCCAAATCCGGAACCCGCTTTATTTGCAAATTT
The DNA here is from genome assembly GCA_002842755.1 of Bacteroidetes bacterium HGW-Bacteroidetes-1. Lineage (GTDB taxonomy): Bacteria > Bacteroidota > Bacteroidia > Bacteroidales > F082 > JALNZU01. The sequence goes on from PHDU01000002.1 coordinate 121,159, forward strand.
CCTAAGATGCACCTGGTGAATTCCTCAGTCACAATGGATGAGTCAGCATATGATAGGCAAGAGCTCTCTTTCATAGAAGTGACACACAAAGAAGAGCTAATAACCAGTCCGATGTCCCCTGCAGAGCAACCCACCATACTGTTGGTTGACGATGACCCCGAAATATTAGGCGTTTTGAGTGATATGCTAAAACCTTATTATCTTCTGCGTTTCGCTGAAAATGGTAAAGTAGCACTGCAAATGCTCGAAAAACAGAAAATTGATTTGGTTGTCTCCGACATTATGATGCCTGAGATGGACGGTATCGAATTATGCAATAAAATGAGAGAGAATATTGACATCAGCCATATTCCGCTCATTTTACTTACAGCCAAAGCAGAGATTGAGGATCGTATTATTGGTCTGCAAGCGGGTGCTGATTCCTATATCCCCAAACCATTTCACCCCGATCATTTAAAGATAAGGATTGAGAAACTGCTTGAAATACGTCAGCACATTAGGAAAAAGTTTGGTGAACCTCAGGAAAGTCATTCTCTGATGTCGAAGATTCCCGACCCTTTCTTCCAGAAAATGCTGGATTACATCGATGAAAATATCGACGATGATACCCTCTCAGCTGACAAATTGAGTGAAAGACTAGGGATTAGCAAATCATCACTATACAACAAAACTAAATCTGTATTAGGAACCACACCGCATGGATTACTCAACCAGCGCAGAGTAAAAAAAGCCTCGGTTCTACTGGGTTCAACATCACTTACTGTAAGCGAAATTATCGACCAGACAGGCTTTAAAAGTCGCGCTCACTTCTATGAACTCTTCAATCAGGCTTTTGGTTGCTCACCTTCTGAGTACAGACAGAAGAGAAAAATGGAGGGATAGGCTTATGCCATTGCTAAGCTAAGAGGCCTTGCTAAACTAAATATGAAAGCATGCAGCCTTTGACTGCAGGTATATCAAAAAATCTTCTAAAATTCTGATCAGTCATTAATACAAAAAATGGTTTTCAAACGATGCAACCAGACTTAATATACTTATCCTTAAACTCAGAGAGGGTTTATACCAAAGTGAATTATAGATGAATCAAAAAGCATTAATGGTATAATGCCGATGGATAGAAACGTTAGGCCAATTGAGTGAGCGATAATTGGACTATTACATTTCTCCTTTCGGTATTAAACGTTGTATTAAGCACATTTTCCTTCGATCAATAGCTTAAGCATAACAAAATTGAAATTAGCAGAGACACTGTAAGAAATTCGAATGCATTTATGCACTAAAAAAGCGCCAGCATGATAGGGGAGTTTTGACATTACTATAAAAACACTTCTAAAATTCTTCTAATTTTTATTATCGCTATCGATTGTTGTAGGTAAAAATATTTATCATGATTTAACCAATATGAGCTATATAAACCTTGCAAAACAACGAAAAAGGCAATTTTTGTAACCTGGTGGACAAGTTAAGGAAAGGAGCGGACACGCTTTTCTGCAATCGATTGTAATTTTGTTAATGTCATAGAGAATGATAATTTTTACTTTCTATCTAAATCTTAAACTTTGATATGGATATTGCAAAACGCTTTTCTCAAAACCCAATCCTACGTCCGGCTGACTTGAAATCCGGCATCAAAGGAATGGAGATTGTTTGTCTTCTCAATCCAGGTGTGTTTAGATATGACGGGAAAATTTGGCTGTTACTTCGCGTTGCCGAAAGGCCAAAACAGATCGAAGGGAAAATAAGTTTTCCAGTCTATAATAATATAGGTGAGATTGAAATTTTGAGTTTCGATAAAAATGACCCCGATCTGGATGCATCCGACCCACGGGTGATAAATTACAAAAAGAAAGACTACCTCACTACCCTTTCTTACCTGCGACCTGTTTGCAGCGATGATGGCATTCACTTTTATGAACCAGAAGGTTATGCCCCTATTTTTGGGAAAGGAGAGCTGGAAACCTTTGGCATTGAAGACTGTAGAGTAGCTTCAATGGATGACGGTTTTTGTTTGTCATTTACCGAAGTATCGGAATTTGGTGTTGGTGTTGGTTTAATACGCACAAAAGACTGGAAAAATTTTAAGCGTGAGGGGATGATCTTCCCACCACATAATAAAGATTGTGCAATTTTTGAAGAAAAGATTGATGAAAAATATTTTGCACTGCACCGCCCAAGCAGTCCCGAACTGGGCGGAAATTACATTTGGCTATCCGAATCACCTGACTTGCTGCATTGGGGTAATCATAAATGCATTGCAGTTGTAAGGCCAGGCATGTGGGATTCAGTCCGTGTTGGAGCAGGGGGAGCACCAATCCGAACTGAAAAAGGATGGCTCGAAATATACCATGGAGCCAATGAAAACAACCGCTATTGCCTTGGAGCCCTTCTTCTCGATCTCAACAAACCATCAAAAGTACTTGCTCGAAGCATCGATCCCATCATGGAACCAACGCAACCTTATGAGCAAACCGGATTCTTCGGAAATGTTGTTTTTACTAATGGTCATTATGTTGACGGAGATAACATTACTATTTACTATGGAGCCAGCGATGAAGTTATTTGTGGTGCTACACTTTCTATAACCAAAATCCTATCAACCCTGTCTTAGCTGCATTTCAACGCAATGATATCAAAACTAACAACTGAATTTCGGTTTTTCCTTTCGATGCCGCACAATATGCGGACACTTCTTATTACCAATATGTTGTATTCTTTAGTGCTTCCTGTAGTAGAAATATTTATGGCAGCCTATATTATGCGCTATTTTTCTGACACAAGCTATGTAGCTATTTTTCAGGTAGCTATGTACACAGGTATTATTATCACTTCTCTTACAAATGGCTTCCTGCTAAAAAGTTTTAAGGTAGCTCATCTTTACAGTTTTGGTATTTTATTGAGTGGTATGGCAATGGTAGGTATGATGCTTGTAAAAGACATTTCTCTCTTTGGCTTGATTATCTCAGGCACCCTTATTGGCGCTGCCTCTGGATTTTTTTGGACCAATCGTTACCTGATGGCCTTAAACACCACAACAGACGACAACCGAAACTATTTTTTCGGACTGGAATCCTTCTTTTTTACACTTTCTAATATATCTGTTCCATTAGTAATTGGTGCTTTATTAGCATCAATAGATGGCTTATTAATTTTTGGCATCACTTTCGATATTCTTATCGGTTACCGTATCGTAACAATCATTGTATTTGCAATTACAATTCTGGCCTGTTTTTCACTTGCAAGAGGACAATTTGAGAATCCAATTCAAAAAGATTTTCTATTCTTCCGTTTTGACAGGCTCTGGAACAAACAAATACTTCTTGCTGCTCTTAAAGGCCTTGTTCAGGGGTTTCTAGTAACAGCACCCGCAATGCTGATCATGAGATATGTTGGCAAAGAAGGTTCGCTAGGTTTGATCCAGGGAATAAGTGGTGGGTTAACAGCTGTACTCATTTACCTGTTAGGACGGTTTGCAAAACCTAATCACCGCATCCTGATTTTCGGAATTGGTATCACAATCTTTCTTATTGGTACCATCATCAATGGTATTGAACTTTCCATGATTGGAGTAATTGTTTTTGTACTGTGCAAAGTGTTTTTTCAACCGCTTCACGACCTTGCTTACTACCCAATTATGATGAAGGTAATAGATGTAGTATCGAAACGCGAAAACAGAAATAGCTATGCATATATCCTGAATCACGAGTTTGGCTTGTTTGCTGGAAGAGTCTTAGGATTGGGGTTATTTATCTTTCTTGCATTTTATGTCTCAGAAACGTTTGCCTTGCGTTACTCCTTAATTATCGTTGCTTTGCTGCAGATGATCTCTATTCCTCTTGCAAAAAATATTATGAAACAATCCTATTTAGAAGAAAAATGAAAAAGGAAATCTTATTTATTATAGCACAAATTTTATTGACCGGATTAGTTTCATGCGACCCACAAATGGGTGAGCCTGTTGCTCAAACTGCCATTGCACGAATTGATCAAATGCCCAATTTACCCCAGCCGTTGAAAATCATCGACTGGAAGCACAAAGCACTCCAGTTCGACAGTATCGCTTTTAATTTCGACAGCACTACTACTTATGGATCACTCATTTGGCTCGATAGCGCAAAACGCAACTTCGATCAGGTAACGTTTGGTCTTTTTACCGTTATTGGAGATGTACGTCAGGGACCAGAGAACTACAATGGCGAATTTCACGAAGCACTTACCTCGTTCAATGCATTGATCAGTGCTGGTTTACTTGGTATTGACAAAACAGATCAAAACGGATATAATTTTGTCAAAATGGCACAAAACTATTTCAATTCTGATACAAAGTGGAACATCATGATGAATAATACCAACCCCGAAGTTGCAATGGCAGGTGGAGGTTATGGTCGCGACTGGTGGTATGATGTTTATCCAAATGTTTTGTACTATGGAGTAGCCGATTTATTTCCAGATGTTGAAAACACCACAACCATTCAACGCTCCATAGCAGAACAATTCTATAAAGCTGATTCAACATTGAATGGAAATTACGACTTCTCCTACTTCGATTATGCCCAAATGAAAGGCATGCGCAATACTATTCCATGGCAGCAGGATGCAGCCGGTGGTCATGCCTGGGTGATGCTCTCGGCCTATCATCAGTTCGGTGATGCACGTTACCTTGAAGGAGCCAAAAGGGCTACTGAAGCACTCGTCAACCAGAAAGAAAGTCGTTTTTATGAAATTTTGCTCCCATTTGGAGCTTATACAGCTGCCCGACTGAATGCCGAACACGGGACCAGCTATGACGTAACAAAACTGTTAAATCACACCTTTGATGGATGCCAGGCCAAAGATGGTCGCTATGGTTGGGGAATTATTGCTGAACGCTGGGGCGATTACGATGTCTCTGGTCTTCAGGGTAGTATTACTGATGGTGGGGGATATGGATTCTTTATGAATTCTGTGGCAATGGCCTGGCCTTTAGTTCCTTTAGTAAAATACGAGCCGCAGTATGCTAAAGTCATTGGAAAATATATGCTGAATGTGGTCAATGCCTCTCGTCTGTTTTATCCTGACGAGGTGGATGACAAGCATCAATGGCTTCCTGCCCTGAAAGACATCACAAACGGGATTATCGGATATGAAGGAGTAAGGAAATTGGACGATTACAAAAATCCTGCGTTGGTAGGTGTTTCACCCGTTTCGCTGGGTGATGGTCCAAAATGGGTTGCCGGACAGCCGGAAGCAGCTATGTTTAGTCTCTACAGCACTTCCATTGCTGGTGTTTTTGGCGCGATTGTTCATGCCACCGATGTGGAAGGAATTCTTGCACTCGATTGCAATGTCACCGATTTTTATTCAGAATCACCATTCCCTTTTTATTTATACTATAACCCTCATGATGCAACCAAAACTGTAACATACGCATCTGATTCTTTAGTTGACCTTTATGATATCATCTCAAAAACCTACGTATCCAAAAATACGTCAGGTAATATCGCCATTGAAATCCAGGCAGATGAAGCCATCCTTGTTGTAGCCCTTCCTGCAGGCACTCATCTTAGAAAAGAAGGATCAAAATTAAAAGCCGGTAACACGGTAATCGCATTCAAATAATTCCACATTTATAATTTGAGAACTTTTTTAATAATGACCTCATGAAACAACTGATACTTATATGCCTAATTCTATTGACAGCAGGTCTCACGTATGGCCAAAAAGTTGTTCAAGGAACCATAACGGATTCTAATACAGGCGAAACACTCATTGGCGTTACAGTGAGCATCAAGGGCACAACAGCAGGAATTACAACAGACATGAGTGGCCACTACCTTCTATCCTCTGAACTATTGACACCTTCCTCAATAATCGTTTATTCATATATTGGATATGCAACAATTGAGCAAATTGTCGGTAGTCGTAACCTTATTGATATCAAACTTGTACCTGAACGTTATTTACTTGATGAACTTGTTGTTGTGGGATATGGGACAACAAAAAAGCGAAACGTTTTAGGAGCTGTATCAAAAATTGATAACAAAGAGCTGACAAGAATACCTGTAGCAGGAATTGACCAAGCCTTGCAGGGTCGTGTTGCGGGCGTTCAGGTAACACAAAACACAGGTGCACCTGGCGAAGGGGTTTCAGTCCGCATCCGTGGTGCGGGCTCAATTAATTCGAGCAACAATCCATTGTATATTGTCGATGGAATTCCAACAACCGACGCCCTGAATTTACTTTCACCTGGCGATATTGAAAATATTACTGTGCTAAAAGACGCTTCAGCGTCTGCTATTTACGGATCGCGTGCGAACAATGGGGTAGTTCTTGTGACAACAAAGAAAGGCTCCAAAGGAAAAACTCTGATTACTTACCGTGGTCAGACCGGATTCCAGCAAGCGACCAGATTAACCAAAATGGTCAACACTACTGATTATATAACGGTGTATAATGAAGCAGCATCGAACGACAATGCATTTCTCCCACCTACCCTCCAGCGTGCACTTATATCACAGGAAGACGCAGTTGGTTTTGATAATGTAAACTACGTAGATGAACTTTTACAAACAGCTCCTATTAATACGCATGAGTTATCGGTATCAGGTGGAAATGAGTCTACAAATTTTCTACTTTCCGCTTCATTTTTCGACCAAAAAGGGATTATCAGCGGTACCGATTTCACCCGTGGAACAGTAAGGCTTGATGTGAATACGGAAGCAAATAAATGGTTGACTGTTGGATTAAGCATGCTCACAGGTATTTCAGACAATGATATTATTGGAAGTTCAGGCGATGGTGCAGGAGGCAACGGAGGCAGTGTTGTGAGGTATGCTTTTTTCCGTAATCCTGCCATTCCCATTCGTTTTGACGATGGCCGGTTTGTTGACCGTCCGGCCGAATATTTTAAAGATCCTGTCACCCAAGAATGGAGACAGAAATACGATTCATTCCTGGGCGACGGCTACAATCCAATTGGAATGACCTATTACAACCAAAACAATCGTAAAGATGATAGTTATCTTGGAAAAGCATACATTACAGCCAAACTATCAAAAAAATTAAAATTTACTACCAACTTTGGTTTGGATTACCGCAATTCCCAAACACGTCAATTTTACCCAACCTGGGGAACTCTAAACCGCGTTAGTGCCGTAAATGGCCTTAATATTAGCAGTCAGCGCATGGCCAATCTTACTTTGAATAATTTACTCAACTACGAAACCACCTTTGGTGAGGATCACAGTTTTTCTGCACTGTTGGGTTTTGAAGCCCTGAAAAATGGCGGCAAAGGCCTCTGGGCAAACGACTCGGATTTTCCGATAGAGCAAGAAGAACTCATTTATATTGGCAACGGCCTTGGCAACAAAATCAGTAGTCAGGACGAATATTCCTCAACTCTTGCATCGTTTTTCGGGAGAGTTAACTACGACTTTAAAGGAAAATATTATTTTTCAGGGACGCTTCGCCGCGATGGATCATCACGGTTCGTCGGCGACAATAAATGGGGAACATTCTATTCATTCTCTGCTGGTTGGATATTAAAACAGGAAGATTTTCTTAAAGATGTTTCATGGCTTGAAAATCTCAAACTACGTGGGGGTTACGGAGCTATCGGTAACCAGGAAATTGGTCTCTATGCTTATAGCGACAGGATATCTCCATATTTTAACTATCCTTTTGGAAACATTTCTAATAGTGGTTATGCTCAAACATCCTTGGGCAACGAGGATCTTAAGTGGGAAACAAGCTTCCAGTACAACGCCGGTATCGATGCTGAAATCCTTAAAGGAGCACTTTCCTTTTCAGTTGACTACTTTTATAAAGTTACAGAAGATATGCTTGTGAAAGCCCCAAATCCACCATCGGTTGGATATGCAGAAAAGGCATGGATTAACAGTGGTTCCATAATGAATACCGGTATTGAATTAGAAGGACTTTACAGACAAAACAAAAAAGATTGGGGTTATTCAATTGGTGCTAACCTCACTTTTTTGAAAAACGAAGTTCTAGAACTTGATGCACCTCTGTTTGGCGGTTTGGTTGAGTCGGGTATTAACGCTACCAGAACCGAAGTTGGAAAGCCAATTGGATCTTTTTACCTGCTAGAAATGGATGGAATATTCCAAAATGCAACTGAAATCCTGCTTTCCGCTTTTCAGGGAAACAATATTAAACCAGGCGATGTTAAATTCAAGGACCAAAACGGCGATGGACGGATAGACAACAACGATCGCGTACACCTGGGCAGCGCCATTCCAAAAATTATTGGAGGTGTCAATCTTGCAACAAGTTATAAAAACTGGGACCTTAACCTCTTTCTTCAGGGAGCTTATGGAAATAAAATTTATGTTCAGATCAATCAGGACATAGAAGGTTTTTATCGTGGTTTTACAGTGACGCAGCGTTACTTTGATGAACGCTGGACAGGGGAAGGGTCTTCTAACACGCAACCCAGACCTTCCTGGGTTTCCAAAGCCAACAATGCCAGACCCTCATCACGTTTTCTGGAAGATGGTTCATACTTACGCCTCAAAAACCTGCAGATTGGTTACACACTGCCCGATAAAATACTTCACATGACAGGGTTAACCAAAACCAGGGTCTATGTTTCGGGAACAAATCTTCTAACCTTGACAGGATATTCAGGTCTCGACCCAGAAATGACAGTCAGCGATAATTCAAAAAATGAAGGAGACCGCTCTGCAGGAATTGACTGGGGGACCTATCCTTCGGCCATGACAATCATGTTTGGAGTTGACATCACCTTTTAATAAAATAAGGATATGAAAAGGAATACAATAATTTTATCACGTGCTTTCAAGTCCATATTTAAGAGAGCAAATATTGCCAGATCAAAAAAAATAAGTTTTAATACGCTTTTGATGGTATTAATCCTGGTTTTCTCCACTGGCTGTAAAGATTATCTTACCGAAGACCTTAAAGGGAGCTTCTCCTCCGATACTTTTTATCAAAATGATAAACAGGCAATTCAGGCAGTCAATGGGGTGTATGATGCCATTGCTTTCAATAGTTTTGATAATGCAATCTGGGTTTTTGGTGATGTAGCTTCTGATGATGCTGTAAAAGGCGGTAACCCAGGAGACCAAAGTGAAATAACCTATATTGATGAGTTCATTTCCGATGGCAATAATGGGATAATAAGCAATTACTGGGTCTTTGCCTATGAGGCTATTTCAAGAGCCAACAATGTGATTGCTTACGTTCCTGATGTTCCAATGGATGAGGAGCTTAAAAACAGAATTATCGGCGAAGCAAAATTTATCCGGGCTTACACCTATTTCAATCTTGTAAATGTTTTTGGGAAAGTTCCCCTTAAACTTTTGCCTCAGCGAAGTCAGGCAACAATTCATGTCCCATTGAGTGATGAATCTTCTACATATCTGCAGATCGAAAAAGACCTTTCTGATGCTGCTCTTGCTCTGCCAGTTTCTTACAATTCATCCGACATAGGGCGTGTAACAAGAACTGCTGCTTTGGCAATGTTGGGAAAAGTGAATCTTTATCAACAAAAGTGGGCAGCTGCTCTTGGCTACTTTCAACAAGTCGAAGCGCTGGGAATACACAGCCTTTTACCCAATTATGCCGATAATTTTAAACTATCCTTTGAGAACTCCAGTGAATCGATTTTCGAAATTCAACACCAGACAGGAAACAATCCTTTTACCGGAAGTGCTTTAAACCAATGGTTTGCGCCTCCTTCTGAAGGAGGTTATTATTTCGATGCTCCAACACAAAGCCTCGTCAATGCATTTGAAATAAGTACGACTGGAGAAGCCGATCCCAGACTCGATGCATCTATTGGTCGTGATGGACAGCTATGGTTGAATGGTGAGATTTTTAATTCAACCTGGTCGCCTACCGGCTTTCTGACCAAAAAGCACCAGCAACCTTTAATTGAAATACCTTCCTCCCTCAAAGGAGATGGCGACCTCAATTATATATACTTGCGGTATGCCGACCTACTTCTGATGAAAGCTGAAGCCTTCAACGAAACAGGGCAAGCTGATTCGGCAAGAGCCAACCTCAACAAAGTGAGACAACGTGCAAGGGCAAGTTTCAGCGGAACGCCGCCTGTAGATTTGCTAAACGATATCACTACTACTGATCAGAATGCACTGAAAGCCGCTATTCATAATGAACGCAGGGTTGAGCTGGCACAGGAATTTCATCGATATTTCGATCTTATGCGTTGGGGAAAAGCAGAAGCTGAGGCCTCACTCGGACCCGACTTCAATTATGATACCAAAAGGTATTTCCCTATACCACAAGCTGAAATAGATGCCAATCAGGCCATAAATCCTTAAATATTAATTCAACTCACTTAATAATTCACTAATCTTTTAAATTATTCACAACTAACAACTTAAACAAAAAAAATGAAAAATCTTTTTAAATTTCAAACGCTGCTACTAACGTTAATTGTTAGCTCAGCAATGATCCTTGGATCATGTAAAGATGATAAAGACGAAATCATCGAAGGCGACAAAACAGAGCTTAATGCACTTATCGCAGAAGCTGAAGCCCTTGCAAATGCTGCTACAACAGCAGATTACCCTCAAACAGCCATTGATAATTTCAAGTCTGTTCTACAAACCGTTAAAACGGCTGCCGCTGACAAACTTACCCAAGTTGAAATCAACAATCTGGTTACACAGCTAACTGAGGCTAAGAATACCTTTGAATCTCAGGCCTACGGTTTCATTGATGAGTCTCTCTATCTGACTGCCGGATGGAAGTTCGACGAAGGAACAGGAACAACAGCAACTGCATACTCTAACATTAAACATGTTGGTACATTTGCCAGAGGAAACACGATCATTCTTGGCAATGATGCAATGATGCCCAGCTGGGTTGACGGTGTTAAAGGCGGAAAAGCTATCTATTTCAATAAAGGAGCTCATCTTGAGGTTCCATATACAACCAGCTTCCTGCCTGCCAATATCACAATTTCAGTATGGGTTAAAGTGGATGAATTGTATGAACATAATTACATTGTTTCACAGAACTACTGGCAGGGCTACAAACTGCAGACACAAGGTGGTGGAAAACCGTTCTTTACCTATAAAAAAGTTGATGGCAATATCGTAGATGCCGACAACGAAACAGATAACTCTGTTAAGGTTGGACAGTGGAATCATCTGGTTGTTTCAGTGAATGGTACTACTAATGAACTGAAATTTTATGTGGATGGTACGCTTACAAAAACATGGACTGAAGCTGACAAAGGCATTGGACCACTTACTCAAACCCTTACTTCACCCGATCCACAACCTTTCATCATTGGTGGTGTTGCAACGGATGCAGAACTTGCTGCCAATTTCATGGAATGGACAACAGCTGAAAATCTGGGCTACTTCAAAGGTGCGATGGACGAACTAAAAATCTATAACATTGCATTGTCTGACGGTCAGGTTTCGAAACTCTATAATGATGAAAAGCCATAAGCGAATAAAATTTTGTGGTTAGTGTTTTTAAAGTTAGGAATGGCCTGATTGCACTGCATAATAAGCAGTCTTTTAGGTCATTCTTTTTTTCATCGCTCTTATTTAAACTCCAATAACTTATTTCTATGAAGTCTCCCTTTCCAACTAAATATTCTTTTTTATTATTCTTCCTTGCAGTTTTTTGTTTTAGTCCTGTATTGATAAGTCAACAGCTTCAGCTCAGAATAGCCGGAGATACATTGAAAGGATTTCGCGTTGAAATTTTCGATAACGAAAACTTATTGGTAACGAATACTGAAGCATTTTCCATTCAGTTTTTTAATACGGATGGCAGTACAACGGCTCAGATCGATTGGAAAGGAAAGCAATACATTGGAAATGATTCACTTATTACGCTTACAAGCGATTCCTATTTACCAGAATTTGATGCTAATCTATCCGTCAGTGTGACGTATGAAATTATCAATAATCATGTCATAAAAAAGACAATCAACCTTTTTCAACCTTCAATGCCTGACTTATACTATATTATAAATGAGACATCACGGCCTGCGCAAAAACCACTTCACTATCTAACATTTGAACATGAACAATTCCCGGGTGGTCTGGTTCACGAAATGTTTCCCGCAGCCGGGTGGATCAACCAAAACCAGCAAGTAGTAGGTTTTTTATCAGATGCAGGATACCTTAACCACTATACCCGGACGACTCGACGCCGTTTTAGTGGACGCGGCGGAGGCTTTGTGGGAATGCGTAAACTTCCCGACCCTGCCCTGTTCGCTGTTTCGTCTTTGGATGAACAAGCTTTGCAAAATGATTACATACGACAAACCTACGGAGAAATGTATGATTTGGATGCAGGTGCAACACTGAACGTTGAAGCGACCAAAAAATACCACATTGAAGGCCAGACTGAAGTGGTTCAAAATGATAGCATCATGGATATTAAATGTCATCCGTCCGATAGGTCAGGGATTGAATTTATGGCTCCATTTGAAAATCAAAAGATATACACGATTTCATTTCTTTGCAAAGGCAACACACCGGTTGCACTAAAATTATTCCGCTTTCGCAACGGGGAAAAAACATTTGAGCTCGAAGAGGGCATTAAATACATAGATAATTTTCCAGCCAATGAAAATGAATGGACCTTATTCAAAGGAAGTATTTTTGTTCCTTTCATCGAAAATGATTCTGTTTCAATGTTTATTGGTACGCAATCCAGGAAAGAATCATGGTTGCAAATAAAGAATCTGCAATTTACCGAGCATATGCCTCATCGGGTGGCCTATAATCTTCTTCCGATGGGTCAATCCATTCAAAAAATCAATTATACGTTTGTTGAGCCTTACACAACACACAAGGAATTTATGATCTCAAGCCAGACCCGACTTGCAGAAGGCAAAGGATTTAAAGGCTCGCAAATAGAGAAAATGCTCTATACAAACGTAAATATGCTCACATGGATCACCTCCGTTTATGACATGACACCTTTCAGTGTCCCTAACATGAATTACTCTCCGGATATGTATAACCGTGATTCATTCTTTTCTATCGTTGCCACTTATAACAAAGATCTTAATCTTGCAATATGGGAACAATGGGGGAAAACCCAAACCTCAAGAGGTGGTATTGGAACCATCATCACGCCATATATGGGTTCCGTGGAAGCCAAAGACAACGAAGCTACGATTCAGTGGCTTATGTGGGCTTTGTTGAACAAACGTCGTTTTGGCGTTGAACTGCCTAAAGAAAAAATAAGAAAAGCCGTTGAATATGTAATCAATGAATTTGATGGGGAGCACGATGGAAAATGCCGTTCACACTTTTCATTGAGTCAGGTGGACATTGTTGATTTTAATCCTAAAACCGATCGGCTTGCTGTGAATCAGGGCATGCTGGCTATCGCCTTGCGCACAATCAAAGAGCTCGGTTTTGATGTTTCAGAAGAATACATCCAAAAAGTAGAACAAGAATACCGTAATTTTTATGACCCTCAGAGAAAACATCTGCTCTTCGACCGAAATTTTCCTGATATCATTACCCTAACCGATCTGGAACCGGAGTTCTTTTCCCTATGGTTGTTTGGACGCCCAATATTGACAGATGAAATGGTAATGAATCATTTGGAGCAAATACCCATACTTAACAAAACGACCAGCTCTCCTTATCCGGAATTGGGCACTACCGCCCCTATTTGCGTTCGGCTCACCAATGACAACAAAGGATACGCCTATCTGAGCGGCGATTACCAACCTTTCGAGGCCTTTGGGGAAGCCAATTACAGCAACGGTCAAAGCGATGGGTATTATTACAATGGGGGAAGCTGGATGAGGGCAGAGTATTGCGCCTATGCAACAGGGCAAATGCATGGATGGGAAAAAGCCAAAATGTTAATGGAAAATAGAATATGGGCCGAAATTAACCTCAACCCGAAATGGCCTTTTAGCAAGGAATTTATTCCAACCAAATGGGAAAATACTGATTCCTGGTGGGTTTCAACCCGAGGTTTAAGCTGGAATGTATTCATTCTAATGGCCAATGAACTTGTTGGGCAGCGCACTTCCGATATGGACCCAGATTTTCAAAAGAAGCAACCAAAATTTTGAGCTTTCAAATATGAAAAAATCTGAATCATCTTTTCTCTTTATGCATAAAAACACCTGATATGAAACGTTTAATATTACTTCTGAATTTTTTTCTGATTTCAATTCTTTCGTTTGGTCAGACAGGTCAATTAACTATTTCCAGGGTGGATTTAATGCCTGATTCGCCAACTCCACTTCAAATAAGAAACTGGAAAACAGTGACAATTGATTACGACAATTATGTTTTCGATTTTAATAAGACTGGCGAATATTTGCCCTTGTCACGTTTTGGAACGCAGGGTCAATTTAATTATCCTGAGAATGTTCCGTTATTCCTTGATTCATACGTGGGGGCAAATGATCATCTAAACCAAGCTGAAGCCATTAACATCCTGCCGGCAATAATAGGAGCTTCGCTTGCAGGTATTGACAAAAGCAATCAAAACGGAATAAACTGGGTTGCAAAAGCAAAAGATTTCTATAATCTTGAAAACGGGCAAAATGTATATCTAAACAACTATTCAACGACTTCGGGTAGTGACTGGTGGTATGATTTAATGCCCAATGTTTACTTCTATCAGATGAGATCATTGTATCCACAGGCCACAACTGAATTCGAAAGTCAGTTTATTACCGTTGCTGACCGCTGGCTCTATTGCGTAAAACAATTGGGTGGAAGCAGCACTCCCTGGGAAGTTCCCAACATGAATTACCGTGCATTTAATCTTGCAACAGGCTTGCCTTTAACAACAGGAGTTCCTGAACCTGAATCGGCTGGAAGTATCGCCTGGCTGCTTTATAACGCCTATATTGAAACTGGTGAGAGAAAGTACTTTGAGGGAGCACAATTGTCTATGGATTTTTTAGCTGATTTTGGATCAAATCCTTCCTATGAATTACAACTACCCTATGGAACACTTGCAGCTGCCCGATTGAATGCAGTAGAACGGACAAATTACCCGATTCAAAAGTTTCTTGACTGGTGTTTTAATCGGGGAGATTTACGGGGATGGGGCACGATTGTCGGGAACTGGGGCGGTTATGATGTTTCAGGCCTAATCGGTGAAGCAAATGATAATGGCAATGACTATGCATTTGTGATGAATGGATTTCAACAAGTTGCTGCACTTGCACCACTCCCAAAATACGACAAGAGATATGCAAGAGCTATTGCGAAGTTTATACTGAATATTTCCAATGCGAGTCGCCTCTTCTATTGGAATGCCCTTCCACAAGCACAGCAGGATTCATACAACTGGGCATCATTCAACGATCCAGCAGCCTGTATCCCATACGAATCAATGAAAGAAGTGTGGCAGGGGAAAAGCCCCTTTGCAACTGGAGATGCTCTTGGAGGCGGTTGGGCAGCAACCAATTTATCATTATACAGTGGCTCAAGCGTAGGATATATGGCAGCGGCAGTGAATATGACCAATATTACTGAAATACTTCAGATAGATTTGAATAAAACTGATTTCTACGGAGAAAACAATTTGGATTCTTATATGTACTTTAATCCAACTCCTAGCAGCAAACAAGTTCAGGTGAACCTGCCTGCTGGAAACTATAGTGTCTATGAGGCGATTACAGAATCTGTCATATACACCTCTATTTCAGGCACTTTCAATCTTTCTGTCCCTGCAGGCGAAGTGCGATTGATTCGCTATTTTAATCCCGGCCTTGAACCAGTTAATAGCAATGGCCGGCTTTATGTTGGCGAGGATATTCTTGATTACCACTATCAGTATGACTATTCGGAAAACCTTCGTATCAAATCTCTTTCAACTGAGCAAGATCAACTGATTATTAATTCACCATTTACTGCCTATTGTGAACCCGGAAACACTAGTTCGGGCGACCAGTTTTATTTTGAGTGGTTTATGAACGATGTATTGCTGATAGGCCAGAATCAATCACAAGTGAGTCTTACGGCTCCTTCACAGCCAACATTATTAGAATTAAAATGCAGAATAAGCCTCAACGGACAAACAGCTGAAGACAGTCTCCAGCTACAGGTTCTTGATCGCATTCCTGTTGCACCAACAGTAAATGGAATTCATGTAGGAACTGCTTATACTGTAGTTGGTGAATCGAACACATTTACTGCAATAGTAGATCCCACACCTGGAGAAATACTGCAATATTCCTGGAGTGCATCCACCGGACAACTCAATCAAAACACGGGAAGTATGGTCACCTGGACCGCACCTGAATACCCTTCAGTTGGACAAATAAATCTTCAGGTAACCAATCAGGACATGCTTTCAACCAGCATTTCAGTTGGATCACTGGTAAAAGATACTGCCATAGCGATGCAAACACCATTAATCTACTATCCCTTTGATTCCAACACCAAAAATGCAGTAAGCGACAATTACCATGCTACTGCGATTGGCGTTTCCAAAACAGCCGATGCAAGAGGAATGCCACAACTTGCTTACCGATTTACTTCTGGTCAAAATATTATATATACTGAAAACAACGAAACTCTGAATTTTGAAGAAGCTGTAACTATAAGCTGCTGGGTGAAATGTGAGCAATTTGAATCAGAAAGATTTATTATTTCTCACGGTTCGTGGCAACAACGTTATAAGCTTTCCATAACGCCTGAAGGTCGTTTGCGCTGGACAGTCAAAACAAATACAGGTATCGTTGACCTTGATAGTGATGAACCTATTGAATTAAATCGTTACTATCATATTACAGCAGCCTTTACTGGCTATTCAATGGAATTGTATTTGGATGGATCACTCAATTCTTTTAAAGCCTTCAGCGGTAATATTCTGCCGTCAAACAAACCCCTTACGATTGGTAGAATGGACAATGTGGAAACCTTATATTCTCTGCGCGGAAGTGTAGATGAAGTGAAGTTGTGGGACAAAGAGATTTCAATACCACAGATAACTATGTTAAAGGATCAATGGACAACACCTGCAGGAATAGAGGAAAGTGAATTGTATGTGCGCGTATACCCGAATCCAGCAAATGAAGTCATTTATATAGAATCATTAACCAGTTTACAAATGAAGTCATTTTCCTTATATACAATGGATGGAAGGAAATTGACAACTGTTCAATCAGAAAATCAGATCTCAAGAGTCACTTTAAAAATTCCAGGCCTCGATTCCGGAATATATTTGCTTCAAATCAGTTTTTTGAATGGTGAAAGAATCTCAAGAAAGCTAGTCATCCACAAGATTCTATAAATAAAGACAATCTTTCCTTTAAAAAGGAACCCACTGAAATCATAAAGATCATTTATTTCATTAAGGCTAAAGATACAGTTTCACGCACCATATTCTCCATAATTTTGTAACCGGAGTTGTTAGGATGCACTCCATCGTCTGAATATTTTGCTTGTAATAGATTGTGTTCATCAGCCATGGAAGAAAAATAATCCAGATATAACAGATTCTTTTTTTCTGCATAGCTCTTTATCAAGCTATTCAATAGAAGGATCTTTTCAGAAGTCTCCAAACCAGAGCTCGATTCAAAATCATTAACTGGCAAAACAGATGATAATATTACTTCGATACCATACAAGGTTGCCAGTTCTGCCATTGACATAATATTATCCATGATCATTTTTGGGGTTAAAGCATCATCCTTTCTATTCAAAATATCATAGGTGCCAGCCAGAATAACAACTACTGCCGGATACAGTCCGGTAACATCAACTCTGAATCTGATTAACATCTGAGGTGTTGTTTGGCCACTGATACCACGATTGATAAAAGGCTTCCCATTAAAGAAATCAGGTGATGCCTTTGACCATGCTTCGGTGATTGAGTCGCCCATAAAAACAACACGGTTTTCTCCCAAAAGGGGTAGTCCAAGTTTTGTATTCTCCTTTTTATAACGGCGAAGGCTTGCCCAATCCTGTGCATGAGAAACCGTTGAGAAAAAGGTTGTTGAAACAAAGAGAAGAAGATGTATATTCATAACTTATTATCGCATTATAATAATTATTGACTGATTACTATTTTAACAAATACCGGATTGTGGTCAGATAAATAAGTGTCACCAACCACTCGAAAAATATTTTCGTATTCTATCGCTTCGATTTCTTTGGTTAAAAAAATGAAATCGATCAAACCTCTGCTTTCAACAGGCACTAATCCAAAACCATGAAAGCTCCAATCTGGTCCTTTTACCAATTTAGAAAGTGTTCGTGAGTCGAAAAAGAATCCATTTTCAAGAATAATTCGTACAGGATCGGAATTCAGAATACCGTTAAAGTCACCTGATAAGATAACTGGTACTCCAAGTGAAAGATTTCTAATCTTTTCCATCAGAAGAATTGCGCTTTCTTTTCTTGCAATCTCCCCTTTGTGGTCAAAATGGGTGTTAAAAAACATAAACCGAATTCCGGTCTTCATATCCTTCATTCTAGCCCATGTTACAACACGCTCGTATGCAGCATCCCATCCTTTTGAGCCTGCTTTGTCCGGCGTTTCACTTAACCAGAAATTACCTGAATCTTCAACATCAAAACGGTCGGCCTTATATAGTATTGCACTATACTCTCCCTTGGTTTTACCATCAGCACGTCCTACACCAATTGCCCGATAAGATGGTAATCTTAGTAAGAAATCATCAAGCTGATTTCTCAACACCTCCTGCGTTCCAAGAATATCAACATCCATTGTTTGAAGAAGCTCAGCAGTGGCATCCTTACGATATTTCCAGTTGTGCTGTCCATCGCCATCATGGTCAAGACGAACATTAAATGTCATCACATTCATTTTCATATTCTGCCCAAAGCCGGCTGATACAAAAAGAATGAAAACTAACAGCAATAGATAGTTAAGTTTCATTATTCTTCAAATCTATGTTGCACACAATTATTCATAACTTCATTAAAATGAGGTTGAGTGAAAAAATCGTAACGTGTTCAAGTTTTGTTATGCAAGCAAGCCCAGTTTATAACTTGAATACTGCAATAATACTATAATTATTCGGGTTAAGCATATCAAAAATTTAAATTATCATTAATATATTACAGGATTTGAATAGGGAAAATTGGGGGTCTGTCTAAGAGATGAATTATATAATACCGAAAGGAGAAATGTAATAGTCCAATTATCGCTCACTCAATTGGCCTAACGTTTCTATCCATCGGCATTATACCATTAATGCTTTTGGATTCATCTATAATTCACTTTGGTATAAGATACAAGTCATGATTTGATCATAATGTTCCATTATGTTTCAACCAACAACATAACCATCAACTGATACTCAAGTTTACAGTACATTAAGCGCGTAAAATTTTTCATCATACCTAATTTCTGTGGAAACAGAAATATCAATCAGAATTGCCTTTTATGAATAAAAAAGACCGTAAAAGTCAAACTCCTGACTTCGACACGCGTCACCCGGTGAATTATTAATTACCTTTAAATTAGCGTGTTATAAACTTCATTTTGTTTATTTGGGTGACGCAGGCAAAAAT
>PHDU01000035.1 GCA_002842755.1 Bacteroidetes bacterium HGW-Bacteroidetes-1
ACAATTGTTTATAACTTTTCATCTGATGCTAACAAACACATATTTTTAACACGCAATTAAATGTTGTGTTTAAAGACTGACTTTTCGGAGTGGGCTCAACATTTGCATTTTAGAATTTGCGAAAATAATCAAATCATTCCGCAGCGTAGCATCATCTGCCTTAACCACTCAAAAAGAACAACGGAGGCTGCATGCGATACATTAAGAGATCGGGTTGGTCCAGGTACGGGAATGTAAACACATCTATCAACTTTTTCAAGTATATTTTCACGTATACCAGCTCTTTCATTACCAACAATAAAGGCAGCTTTTTCAGGCATTTCAAAGGTGAACACATTCTTAGCTTCTTTGGCTGTTTCGATGGCCACTATAGTATATTCTTCAGAGATTTTTTCAAACAGAGCATCGTCTCCTATAAACGACCACGGAATATTATTATAACTACTTGCCGCAGCCTGCCTCATTTTGTCTCTTCTAAAGCTATTTTCATCTCCAAGAAAAAACACTTCATTTACTCCAATATTATCTCCCAAACGAATCAAAGCTCCAGCATTCGTGGGGTTACGCAATTGATCGGCAATCAGAAAAGGTCGTGAACAATTCATGAACAATTGCTCAAACTGGCTTTCGGCGAAAAGAAAATTTGATTTTACATAATGAAAAGCCATATCTTTTAATTGCTTTGAACAGAAGAGGCCGGTTGAAATATCCCCGGCCTCTTTCAGAATTATCAAAAATAATTTTCGTTATTCAATCATTAGTTTCTGTGTTGCAGTACCACTAACTGTTTCAATACGAACAAAATACATACCTGCATTGTAGGTGCTGATATCAATTTTAGCGTCCATATTCTTTACTTCGCCAGTATAAACTACCTGACCAAGGTTGTTGGTAATTGTAACAAGATTAATCTGGGTGTTTGCCTTCAGGATAAGGAAGTCGTTGGCTGGATTAGGATAGAGTGATACATACGTTTGCTCTCCAGTTTCGTTAACTCCAACTAACACTGTAATCCATACACTAATATTTACTTGTTCATTTGAAAGGTCATTGCTTCTTACGTGCAGTTTTCCTTTGTAGATGGTAAGAGGCTGTAAGCCTGAAGCATCGATATCAACTGTAAGATCAGAAGTCTGACCTGGCTCAATAGTCATTTGGTTAGGAGTTGCAGAAAGCCAAACTGTTCCGGCAGTTCCCGTTAAGATTCCACGGATATTCCAGTTATAATCGAGTGTAAGGAAACCCCAGCCCGGGCCACTTGAAACCCAACGGCCATCGGGATGTGCAGGACCTGCATCAGTACCAGCGGGGAAAATTCCAGCAGGCTGATCCATCCAGTATCCAATCCAGATATCGCGTCCGGAAATATATACCGGATTAGCAAGTGTGATGGTATTCCAACCTGGTAATCCATCAAATGGTTGTTCGTAAAGTAATGCACCAGGACCTGGCAAATTAATGCTTCCCATATCATAAATCTGAAGTTTATGACTGTTGGCAGGATCGTTAATATAAATCAACACTGAGCTAAGATACATGCCATTATATTGATTAACCATTGATGCAGGGAAACGAGCAGAAGCTCTCCACTGTACTGCATTTGTAAAGCCCACACCAGAAGTGTTTTCACCGTCATAATTGAGGGTAACGTCTCTGTTTGAAGGAGCAGCTTCGCCAGGAACCGAAGAAGGATCAACAACAAATTCGCCTCTTACTTTTCCGGTTGTCCCGGCTGGAATAAGATTTGAAGGAGCAGAGCTGGCAGTAGGTAAATCGAAAGAAGTAACAACATCAACATTCAAAAGAGCTTCACCTGTATTTCCAACAGCCAAAGTGCGAACATCAACATTACCTTCCTGAATTGTGACAATAATAGGAGAGGCACTGATTTGAATGGTCGGATCCTGTGCACCAGGGATCAATGCGGCATATGCTGCATTGTCGAAGTAATAGGTTGGGGTCATCCCTGCAGTTGAACCTGCGTAAAAGTTAACACCACCCAATTGCTTTGCGCCTGGCTCACCTTGTGCCTGAAGACTGTACTGCCATTCATAAATTAAAACATCATCAAAATATACCTGAGCCCAGTCAGCATCGAGGTCAATAACATTGAGGATGGACATCCATTCACCATTGGTGTAGGTAAAAGTAGCAGCATTGTTGCCACCTGCATGCATATAACCTGTACCATTGTTATCGAAATAAACTTCAAAAGCCCATTCGTTACCCGGCGCTTCAAAATGCTGGAAATTATAATATCCAGCCAATCCTGTAGGAATATACCAATCCCATGCTACGATGTACTTACCAGAAGTTTTATTTCCAAGTTTGAATACAAGGTCCGTTGTACCGTCAACTTTAACTGAATTAGGAGCTGTTTCAGCAAAATCTGTTGAGAACTTTGCATCTTCGGCTGTGCCTGGAGCATTTGACCATGTTGTAAAGAATTCCGGAATTGTAACTGCAACATAAGTATCTGCAGTGTAGGTATCGAATTCATCATAAAACAAAAAATCTTCTGTCATGGCTTCGTAAGAAACATCATCAACATAGTAAGTCGGGGTCATACCAGCAGTTGAACCGGCATAAAAATTAACACCACCAAGTTGCTTTGTTCCAGTTTCACCCTGCGCTTGCAAACTAAATTGCCATTCGTAAATAAGTGCATCATTGAAATAAACTTCTGCCCAATCCTCATCAAGATCAATGAGGTTCGTTACTGATAACCATTCACCATTCGTGTAAGTAAATGTTGCAGCATTATTTCCGCCAGCGTGCATGTAGCCTGTTCCGTTGTTATCGAAATAGACTTCAAATGCCCACTCGTTGCCAGGAGCTTCAAAATGCTGGAAATTGTAGTAACCGGCAAAACCAACTGGAATAAACATGTTCCATGATACAACATATTTTCCGGAGGTTTTGTTGCCCAATTTAAGTACCATATCGTTAGTACCCGCAACTATAATAGATTTTGCTCCACTTGAAGCCTGTTCATTTGAAATAACAGCGTCTTCTGCTGTGCCAGGTGCATTTGACCATGTAGTCCAATAGTCAGGAATTACCTGAGCTACATAAGCACCCACTGTGTAGCTTTCAAAATCGTCTGCATAAACGACTTCGCGGTTATTTGTCTGGGCATTCAGGGAAAGACCTGAAAGTGCCAAAACCATTACAAACATAAAAGAAGTAAATTTTTTCATAGGTTAAATTTTTGGTTAAATAATTGCGTTGCTGTTTACAAAAATAGTCTAAATTGGAAATCAAATACCCAATTTTTTAAAAAAATGACGTTATATCCGTTAAATAATTTGCTTTAGGAAATTCTTAAGCATTGAATAATCTACCCTGCCATGAATTTCTTTTCTGAAGTTCTTCTTCAATACGCTGTAATACAACATCATATCTAATATTTTCCCAGGGAGGTGTGACTAAAAAACGTGGGGGAACTTCACCAGCAAATCGTTCGATGACAAAAGACGGATTCAATTTTTCTATCAATTCGATGATAAAATCAATATAATCTTCTAAAGTAAAAAGCCAGAACTCTTCTGGATTCTCAAGATATTCATCTGCAATCACCGTGTTCTTAAACAATTGAAGTTGATGAAATTTCACTGAAGTCAACGGAAGCTTTGAAATAATTGCGGCCGATTCAAGCATTTGTTTTCTGTTTTCACCAGGTAGTCCAAAAATGAAATGTGCACCACAAGAAATTCCAGCATTAGCTGTCATTTCAATGGCCATTGTGGCTTCCTCAAAAGTATGTCCGCGATTAATTCTCTGAAGGCTCTTGTTGCTGACACTTTCAACACCATATTCAAGCATTATGTAATGATTTTTCTGCAAGTTCTGCAGGTAAATCAATTTTTCTTCATCAATAGTATCGGGTCGCGTCCCAATAACCAATCCAACAACCAATGGATGCCTTAAGGCTTCTTCATAGAGCATTTTAAGCTCATTCAGAGGTTTGTATGTATTTGAATATGCCTGAAAATAAACCAGGAAAGACTTTGCACGCCGGTATCTTTTTCTGTGAAATTCAATGCCTTCTTCTATTTGTTGTTGCAAAGGTTTTTGGGGTTGACAATAGGAAGGATTAAAGGCATCATTATTACAAAAAGTACATCCTCCAAAACCTTTCGTTCCATCGCGGTTAGGACAACTAAACCCTGCATCAACGCTTATCTTTTGAACACGACCCCCAAAAATACCTTTGAAATGTTCACCATAACTATTGTATCGTCTCTTGTGTCCCCATGGGAAAACTATCGAATCAGCCTCAATCATCAATTATAATTTAGCAATAAAATTTAAAGACATTTTTGTTTCAAAGTAAAACTAAATTATTCTTCCAAGACCAATATTTAGATATTTTTTCAAAATCATGCTCAAAGTATAATACTCTGAAAAATTTCCTTTCCTTAACAAACCGTTATATAGTTTTTAATGAAAAAAAGCCCACTAATAAATCCAGCGGGCTTTAGATTATTGTTTAAATCAAACTATTTTGTTGCGTTTTCGAGACGTTTCATTATTGAAAAAATGAATACTGCTGAGAGAATACAACACACAACAAAGATTGCCCAAAGCTGTGAAAGATCAAGCTTGCCCCAGAAGTCACTGCCGATAAACAAAAACTTGTTTCCAACTGCAGTTGCCAACAGCCAGCCACCCTGCATCAATCCCTGGAAACGAGCAGGAGCAACTTTTGAAACGAAAGATAATCCCATCGGACTCAAGAAAAGCTCTGCAATTGTTAAGATTAGATAACTGCTTATGAGCCAATAAGGAACAACCCGTGAAGAATCAGGAACAGGATTGTATTTTGTGACACCTGCCTCATCAACAAACTGTAATTCGTGGGGTGAGACAAGGCCGATAGATGCAACCAAAACAACCACGAAACCCACGGCAGCGATGATCATCCCAATCCCTATCTTTTTCGGAGTGGATGGTTCCATGTTTTTATGTCTCAACCAGGCAAAGACCGCCATTACAGGAAAGGTAAGTGAGACTATAAAGAGGGGATTAAACGACTGGAAGATTTCAGGGGCGATTGGGTTTAAAGCGGCACTCTGGGAAACAAAATAATAGGTTAGTGCGCCTAAAACAACAAACATGATACCGCCAATTAACTTATCTGAAGTCTTTTTGTGGAAAATAAGAACTAAACCAGCAATTGCTCCAATAAATGAAAGGATTGATTCGAGATTGAAGAAAATATTGGTAAACGGTCCAACTTCTTTAACTGTATAATCGCGGGCAAAAAATGTAAGTGTTAGTCCATTTTGATGGAAAGACATCCAGAAGAAAATTACCACGATGAAGACAAGAATAAGTGAGGTGACACGAGGTCGTTCATCTTTTGTTGAAATCTGAAGCATCATTGCAATAAATCCGACAAACAAACCAACAGCCATTCCCAATGCCAGATCGTCCATTGCAAAATAGAAAATGACTGAAGTTGTGATCATCAATCCGGCAGCAAGGAGAAAACTTACAAGATTTCCTTTGGCTTTTGGTTTTAAAGGATCAACAACCATAGGAGTTTTTTCAACACTTGGTAGTAATTTGTTGAAAACTACATATACGATTAATGATATAATCATTGCAGCAGCGGCAATGCCAAATGCATAATTATATCCCTTTGAAAAAGCATCGATATAATTGCTTGCAAATGCACCCAAATCAGTAACCTCCTGGCCTGAAACTTTGGATGCCAATGCCTGAAATGCAGCAGGATCTTCAAGTTTACCACCTGTATAGGCATGGCACATAGCAGGCAAACTACCATCATGTAAAAAACCTTGTGTTTTCAGAAACCAGTTACGGATACCGGTAGCAACAAACGGAGCAAAGAAAGCGCCAATATTGATACCCATGTAGAAAATCATAAATGCGCTGTCACGAACTTTCGAATATTTTGGGTCATCGTACATCTGTCCAACAACAGCCTGAAGATTCCCTTTGAAAAGTCCGTTGCCTAATGCAATGGTAAAAAGTCCTGTTAATGTAATTGCCAGCGGGTTACCCGGAATTGCCATCACAATATATCCGGCAAACATGACAAAAAGACCAACCAGAATCACAAATTTGTACTTTCTGGTTGCATCCGCTACAATACCTCCAATCAATGCAAGGGCATAAATACCGAAGTAAAACCAACTGTAGTAACCTCCGGCCTGAGCCTCTGACAAGCCATATTTAGCCTGCAGGAATAATACCAGAATTGCCATCATGGTATAAAATCCGAAGCGTTCTCCCATATTTGAGAAAAACGCAACCAATAATCCTTTCGGATGTCCTTTTAACATAAAATCATGGTGTTAGTTATTATTGATGAATAAATATTTTTCAATTTTACATTTTCGCGAGCAAATTTAGAAAAAAAAGTAAGGATTCCAAAGAAAATCAAATGTGATAAATAATAACGAATGGATCAGATGAGGGATATCAACAAAAATTATTTCCCGGTTGAACCATCAATCATTGGAAAGTTATCTCTCAGATGTAATATTTTAGCATTAAAATCGTCTTAACATTGAATATGGACAGTGAAAAATGGATCATAGAAGCACTAACTTTTAAAGACAAGCTTTATAGGTTTGCCTTAAGGATGCTTGGTGATTGTGAAGAAGCATCCGATGCTGTTCAGGAGACCTACATTAAACTTTGGAAGATGTTTGCGCAACAAAATAGTCATAGTAATATTGAGGCACTCGCCATGACCATCACGAAAAACTACTGCCTCGATCAGTTGAAATCAAAGCTGTGGCAATCAGAAAGACTTGAAATGAACAGTCTGCAACAAATGCAATCGGGCAACGGAAACGGCGAATCGCTTCTCGAATTAAAAGATGCATATGACACAATGAAACAATTCATTGGAGTTTTACCGAAACAGCAGCAAATGGTCATTCATCTGCGTGATGTTGAGCAACTTGAATTGAATGAAATTGCATCTATCACAGGATTGAACGAAAATGCAGTAAGAGTTAATCTTTCACGCGCCAGAAAAACAGTAAGGCAATTGTTAACCAACCACTACAACTATGAATATACAGGAAATTGAACGGCTGATTGAAAAATACTTTAATGGTGAAACGAGTATTTCAGAAGAAATCCTACTGCGTGATTTTTTTGTCAATAGAGAAATACCAAAGCACCTTACCGACCTGAAACCTATTTTTGATTTTTCGTTTGATGAAAAATCAATTCAGATTAATGACCTTGCATTTGACATGAATATTTTGAATCGCATCAAAAAAGAGCACAAAACTGAAATTAAATTCAAAAAACGTTTACAGCTTTTTGCCTGGTCGGGTATCGCAGCTGCCGTTATCATAACAGTTTCATCCCTTTTATATACTCCGCCTGTTTCCCAAATGGAAAGCACCAATGATCCGGAAATTGCCTATCGTGAAATTAGCAATGCCTTGCTTCATGTTGCAATTCAGCTCAACAAGGGATTGCAGCCAGTAAAAACAAGCAGCGGACAATTCGATAGAGCACTCGAACCCGTTCAAAAATTAACTGAGTTAGATCAGACTATACATAAAATTGGAAATCTGGGTACACAGATGTGATACAATTGAGAAATTCCGTTGATAATAGAAAATAAATTTGTTCAAATAAAATCTTTACAAACAATTAAATGTTATAAACATGAAAACTTTAAAAATTAAAATTGCGGCCGTATTATTGCTTTTATTGCCTTTCGTCTCCTTTTCACAAAGCAATTCAATTGATAAACTATACGAAAAGTATGCAGGCAAAGACGGTTTTACTTCCATCAATCTTTCAGCTGAGATGTTTAAACTTGCTTCAGGATTTGCAGCTGGAAACAATACAGACGAGTCGGCCAAAGAAATGGGTGAAGTGATCAACCAGATCTCTGGAATGAAAATTCTTGTGCTTAACGACTCATTAAAAAAACTTATCCCTGAATTTAACAATGACATACAAAAATTAGTCAACACCAAAGACTTTGCTGAGTTGATGAGTATCGAAGACAAGGGAAGCAAAGTGAAATTTCTGACAAAGAAAGCAGGAGCTAATAGTTATAGTGAAATCATTATGATTGCGAAAGGTGATAATGAGACCGTGGTGATGAGTTTCACTGGAAACATCAAACCCGAAACGCTTGGTAAGCTATCGCGCACTATGAATATTAAAGGCATGGAAAATCTTGACAAACTGAATCATAAGTAGTTTTTGTAAGATAACTTTGTAAAGAAGTCAGCGCAACGACAAACGGTCGTTTCGTTAGCAAATTCTCATAGTCAATTCAATGGTGATGCCTGAAATTTAAGTTACAGTCTAATGAAACAGCAAAAGCAGGAAAACTTCCTGCTTTTTTTATTCATAAAGCGGGGCAATATGAATTAATCCATCAATTCAGGAAAATCGGGATGGATTTGAAGCTGTCAGAAAGTTTAGAGACACTACATATAGTTTTAAGCTTATAAACAAGAACTACGTTAGCAATGGTGTTAAAAATATTATTGCTAATGGGAAAAGCATTAAATCAAATTTGTTGCCTATTTTTGAAGCAGGTACTATTCATAATGTTATCGTTGAAATGGAATTAATAACTGTCTCAAAATGATTGCTTGGAATTCACAAATGGAAATACTATTTATAAACTAAATATTACAAACACATTTTACAAATGGAAAATAAATTTATCGCCGATAGTGGCCGTTACAAAACGATGAAATACAACCGATGTGGAAAAAGCGGATTGTTGCTTCCCGCCATTTCGTTAGGATTATGGCACAATTTCGGACATGTGGATAGCTTTAATACTGCAAGAGACATCATTCGATCGGCTTTCAATCAAGGGGTTACACATTTCGACCTTGCAAACAATTACGGTCCACCGGCAGGCTCAGCTGAAGAGGTATTCGGGTCCATTCTCAAAAGTGATTTGGCCTCCTACAGAGATGAAATGATCATCACTACCAAAGCTGGCTATGGTATGTGGAATGGGCCTTATGGCGAGTGGGGCTCACGAAAATATCTTGTTGCAAGTCTGAACCAAAGCTTGAAACGGATGGGTCTGGATTATGTCGACATATTTTATTCCCACCGTTTTGATCCGAATACACCGCTAGAGGAAACCATGATGGCACTCGATTACATGGTAAGAAGCGGAAAAGCTTTGTATGCAGGCATCTCAAATTATTCGCCTGAGCAAACAAAAAATGCCATCGAAATTCTGAATAAGCTTGGAACACCTTGTCTGATTCATCAGGGAAGATATTCAATGATCGACAGAACTTTGGAGAATGGCCTGCTTGATGTTTTGGAGGAGAATGGCGTTGGTTTTGTAGCTTATTCTCCGCTCGCGCAAGGCATTTTGACCGACAGATATCTCAAAGGCATTCCTTCTGACTCAAGAGCCTCAAAAGCATTTTTTCTTAAACCTGAAAATATTACTCCTCAACTGATGGAAAAAGTAGACGCGCTCAACGAAATTGCTATGCAAAGAGGTCAGACACTGGCTCAGATGGCAACAGCATGGTTGCAGCGCGACAGTTGTGTGACTTCAGTAATAGTAGGTGTCAGCTCAGTGAAGCAGTTGGATGACAACATCGAAGCATTGAAAAATATAGCTTTTTCTGATGAGGAGAAGACAAAAATCCAGGAGATTATAGAAACTATGTGATGGTATAGTAGCGGTTTAATTGGACTTTACTTCCATTTAAAGACATCTCAAAAGCAATGATCAAAAAAGATGAAAGCAAAGAAGTTTCCTTTAAAATCCGACCAAAAGGGCTGCTTTTAGGAGGAATTTCTAATCTGATTGAATAAAAAAATCGTTCTTTTAATTCAAATTAAAAACCATAAAATCATGAAGATTATACGATTAAAGTTGCCTCAATTAGCCTTAATCTTTGTATTTTTAACAATTACTTCATGCAATACAAGTCCAATAGCCAAAAATGCCAAAGTTGTGCAACTGGCAACAGGTTTTTTATTTACTGAAGGTCCGGCAGCAGATAAGGCTGGGAATGTTTACTTTACCGATCAGCCAAACAACAAGATCCATGTCTGGACAACGGAAGGGAAGCTTGAAACCTTTCACGAAAATTCAGGGCGCGCCAACGGTTTAAATTTCGACCTCGACGGAAACCTGCTTTCATGCTCAGATATGGACAATCAGCTTTGGAGTATTAAGTCTGATAAAAGTCACAAAGCACTTGTAATAGATTTTAACGGAAAAAAATTGAATGGTCCAAACGATCTTTGGGTGCGACCTGATGGCGGCATCTATTTCACCGATCCGTTGTATGTGCGTCCATACTGGACACGCAGTCCGGAAATGGAACAGGATGGCGAACATGTGTATTTCCTTTCGCCCGACAGAGAAACCTTGATAAGGGTAGCTGATGATCTTGTAAAACCAAATGGTATAATCGGTACGCCTGATGGCAAAAAGCTTTATATTGCTGACATCGGTGCTAATAAAACATATGTTTACGACATCAAACCGGACGGCGGCCTGACGAATAAAAAGCTCTTTGCAGAACTCGGATCGGACGGCATGACCATCGATAATAAAGGTAATGTTTATCTGACTGGAAATGGCGTAACAGTTTTTAACAACAAAGGCCAACAAATTGAGCATATTGCTGTTGATGCCGCCTGGACAGCTAATGTTTGTTTTGGCGGAAGTCAAACAAACACTCTGTTTATTACCGCTTCAGAGTCTCTTTTTTCGCTTGAAATGAAGGTAAAGGGCGTAAGATAGTTCGTTAATAAACCTAAGCAAGTTTTTCTGTACAGAAAGCCAAAGAAAGTATGGTTCAGGATGAAGAAAAGATATCAACAGAAAAAAACATCAATTTGCCCACTTTAAAGGTGATTAACCTTTTTCTCTTATCTCTTCAATTTGGAAATTATGAAGGTCAATCTTATCGCGAAGTAATTTTGAAAGTGATTTTTGCTTGAGAACAGACTCAATCCAGACTGTGAAGTCAAAAATTCTTAAAACAGGCTGTTCAAACACATCATTCTGTATCTCGGTAAGTTCGTCATGGTGCTTCGCCCATAGCAGATTACGTTTGCCAGGCATTGCAGGAATCTCTTTCTGCAAAAACCCAAGTAGAAAGCGTTCTATTTTATAGCCCTTCTCGGATTTTGATAATTCTCTCTTTATTGATCTGATTTCATATTTGATCAAATCAAAATCCTTTAGTTTATAGATAATCATCAAATTTACCATTCTGATCGTTCTATACAGTGGGAGGTAGAAATAGCTTTTTCCACGAATTATTATTTGACTTAAAAATTTGTGTGCTTTCTGGTATTCCTCATTTCCGAAGTGGATGAGCGATGTATATAAACAAAGTTCAGCTTGCTGTGCCCTATTTAGTGAAAATAGCTTGTTAAAAAGACTATCCTTATAATCTTTCATTAATTCTTCTGAAGCTTTGAAATCACCACGGTCGAGGTGTGGAAAAAGTTCAAACAAAAATATAATACATGTAATATTTATCTTGAAATCGATGGAAGTGTTGTCAATCTTTTTAAGTTGGTTAATAAAATAAGTCATTCCACTATAGTTGCGGATGCTCCTTAGACTTTCCAAAACACCTTCAATAGTATATATATAGTAAACTGGTGGGGTGTTCCAAAGGTGTTTGTTGTCCTCAAAGAGTTTGTTTAATTCATAAAATGACCGCAATGCCGATTTATAATCGCCAACGCTTATCAGGTAGTTCGATTGGAATAGCTGGTGCAGTTTACTAATTTCAAAATTCTCGGGGGAGAGTGAGGCAACAATACTTATCTCGCTATATACTAAGTCATTAAGATCATTTTTTTGTTCAAGCGATCTTGTATATCCTTTATTAAGCAAGCGGTGTTTCAAAATTTCATAAAGTGATGACTGTTCATTCACTTTCCTTAAAAACTTCAAAGATTCATTTAGTTTAAACTGTTTTCTAAGCAGCTCTGCCTCGCTAAGATTTGGGAAATTTAATGCAAGAAGATACTCCAGTTCGAGCCGGCCCGCAAGAAGAAGTGCATGATAGTTTTCATGCTTTTCAGAGAGAAGCTTTACGTTTTCCAGAAGCTCAAAGGTTTCACCAAAGAGCGATTTCTCATAGAGTACTCTTGCCTTCATTATTTTGTTGAACAACATATAGTGTTTGTCTTGTTCCTCACGCATTTCGAGCGCCGTTTCAAGAATAAGTTCAAACAAATAGTTTACGGTGCTCTCAAAAGCTGCTCCCGGTCTTTTTTGCAGGAAAAGTGTTCGTAATGCAGATGGATTTTGATTTGGCTCTGCCTCAATCGTATCATACAAGTATACATAATCAGGTATAGTTTTCCTTTTACTGGATTTAATCCTGAAATTCTTCTTTTCAGATCGGGTCATTGAGTGCACAAGATGAATTAAAGACTCGAACTTCGTCATAATACAATTTTCTGTTAATGCTTGAAAACTACTTTAACCCATTAAAAAAGTTTCGCAACTTTAAAATTTTATTTAATGCTGATTTTATGCAAACGTTTGATATTTTATTAGCAGCAAGCACATTAGCATAAATTCAGAAACAAACCTAATTTTTACCAAATTTAATAATTATTTAACTCAATTAAATTAGAATTCTCTTTATTTGTCAAATATAATCATTAAAATATTTTATAATTCATTATTAATAAGCACTATAATCATTTATAGTGTTTATAATTTATGTTTTTAAATTATAGTATTTGTTATTTTTTGGATAAATTTCTTGTCTGTATTATAATAGATTTGCCCCTGAATCAATAAAAAAGAGAATTCATGCAAGAAAAAAAGATTGTTGTGGTTGGAAGTTGTAATACAGACATGGTGATTAAAGCTGACAGATTGCCAATACCGGGAGAAACGGTTCTTGGTGGAACTTTTTTTATGAACCCTGGTGGCAAGGGAGCGAATCAGGCAGTAGCTGCAGCAAGGATGGGAGGAAATGTAACCCTCATTTCAAAAACAGGTAATGATGTTTTTGGCAAGCAATCAATGATGTTATATGATTCAGAAAACATTAAGACTGATTATATTTTTTCTGACCCAAATAATCCCTCGGGCGTTGCACTCATAACAGTTGATTCGAATGGAGAAAATTGTATCGTAGTTGCGTCAGGCGCCAACGCGAATCTTTTTCCTGCTGACATTGACAAAGCATATGCTGAGATTGAAAACTGTGATCTTGTCCTTATGCAGCTCGAAATCCCTATTGATACGGTTGAGTATGTTGCAGAAATCGCAAGTAAAAAAAACATAAAAGTGATTTTAAATCCTGCGCCGGCACGAGCACTTTCAGATAATCTATTGAAAAATCTTTACATCATCATTCCTAACAGAAGTGAGGCAGAGATATTATCAGGGATTAAAGTTACCGATCTGGAAAAAGCAAGGCAGGCAGCAGATATTATCAGCGCTAAAGGTGTCAATATTGTAGTTGTGACTTTGGGTTCGGAGGGGGCGTTGATAAAAGAATTTGATAAGTACCATTATATTGAAGCGGTGAAAGTGGATGCAATGGATACAACTGCTGCCGGTGATGTTTTTTGCGGTTCAGTCTGCGTTGGACTTGCAGAAGGAAGATCTATCATCGATTCAGTTAAAATGGCTGCCCGTGCAGCAGCAATCACTGTTACCCGGATGGGTGCCCAGTCATCTATTCCTTACAGATCGGAATTGTCATCACTTGATTAGTATACAAAATATATTTATTATGAGCTCATACATAGCGTCTTACAAATCGAGATTTTTTCTTGCATCATTGATCATGATTAGCATTTTTATTGGCTTTTCATTATCTATTAATGCACAGGAATCTCAGCCAGTGAAAATTAGCGGAAATGTCTCTGATTTTACCAACGGAGAGCTGCTCCCCGGAGTGAATGTCTCGATAAAAGGGACGCAAACCGGAAGTGTTTCCGACATTAATGGCCGATATACTATTGATGTTTTAAAAGGGTCAACACTTGTTTTCAGTTTTGTTGGTTACGAAACAAATGAGACTGTTGTTGGATCACAACAACAGATTAACGTTAGATTGAGACCAACAGTCGAGTCTTTAGAAGAAATTGTTGTAATAGGATACGGTTTAACAACGAAAAAGGAAGTAACAGGGTCAATAACCTCTCTGAAATCTGAAGACTTCAACAAGGGAAGCTACAGTAATCCAATGGGTCTTTTGCAGGGAAAAGTAGCCGGTTTGTCAATTACAAAACCCAGTGGGGCCGACCCTCAGGCTGGATATCAGATTTTGCTTAGAGGTACTAATACGTTGACTTCCGGACAAGGTCCGCTCATCATCGTGGATGGTATTGCCGGTGTTGACCTCAGAAATGTCAGCTTTGAAGAAGTCGAATCAATCGATGTTCTCAAAGATGGCGCTGCTGCAGCTATTTATGGCACACGCGGTTCAAATGGCGTAATTATTATTACAACTAAAAGAGCAAAAACCGGACAAAGCAAAGTAGACTATTCAGGTTATCTGTCTGTGCAGGTTGCCCCACGAATGGTAGAAAACCTAACGGCTGACCAGTTCCGTGAGGCGATCACAAAATATGCTCCCGAAAAAGCTGGAAGTATTTACGAGGCCAATACAGACTGGTTTAAAGAAATAACCCGTCAGATGCCTTTCAGTCAGCGTCATAACCTTGCCATCTCAGGCGGAAACGAAACTTTCTCTCACCGGACAATATTCTTCGTTGATCAATCAGCTGGGATTTTGAAGGATAATGAGGCAAATAATTACCTTCTAAAAACTAACATAAACCAGAAGGCTCTTGGAGGTTTACTAACGGTTGACTACAATCTTAGCTATGGTATGAGAAATTATAAACCAGCGAATTACGATCTTTTTTATCAAGCCTTTATAAGAAATCCAACGTCTCCGGTTTATGACCCTGAAAATACCTATAGTGGTGGCTACACTTTGATTTCAGGTATGAATTATTACAATCCTGTTGCAATGCAAAATGAGCGCAGAAGAGAAGGCAAAACTGATGATGCTGGCGCCAATGTTCGCGCTTCATTGCAAATAACGAAAAACTTGAGTTTGGTTAACCTGGTTTCAATCGAAAAGTCTGACTGGGAAGAATTGCGATACAACACAAAGTATTATCCAAGCCGATTAGGCAGTGGTGGAGAAGCAGAAATAAGCAATGGACGCAGTTCATCGACTAAATTTGAAAGTACTGTGAATTACAGATTTGAAAGAGATAAGCACAGCCTTCAGGCCTTGGGTGGATACTCATTCGAAGAAGTTGTTTCAAATAACTCCTATTTATATAATACCGGTTTTGATACCGATTTGTACGGACCTCACAATATTGGTACCGGCTCAGCTTTGGGCGAAGGAAGAGCATCTATGGGTTCATACAAAGGTAAGAGCAGACTTATTTCTTTCTTTGGCCGTGTAATGTATAATTTTGACGATCGCTATCTTGCTGCAGCATCGCTTCGTAGGGAAGGATCTTCGCGTTTTGGAGACAACAATAAATGGGGTTGGTTTCCCTCTGCCAGTTTTGGATGGCGTATTAACCGCGAAGCTTTTATGGAAGATGTTTCTTGGGTTGATGATCTTAAGTTGCGCGTTGGTTATGGCGTTACAGGCAACCAGGAAATTGGAAACTATCGTTCGCTTTTGCTGATGGGCAGAGCCGGAAAATTCTATTACAACGGCCAATGGATAAACACCTATCAGCCTGCAAGCAATCCAAACCCTGACTTGAAATGGGAGAATAAATCAGAGGTGAATGCAGGGATTGATTTCGCTGTTTTGAACAATCGCCTTGGTGGTGCATTCGATTTGTATTACAGAAAAAGCACGGATTTGCTTTATACCTATGAGGTTTCGGTGCCGCCATATTTATTCAAGGAGTTGTTTACAAATATTGGAACCATCAGCAACCGTGGAATCGAAGTCTCTTTAAGAGGTGTTCCGATACGTACTGCTTCCTTGAACTGGACTTCCATTCTTACTTTCAGCAAAAACAAAAATATTCTTGATAAATTTTCAAACGAAGAGTTCACAAGTACTTCATACGACATCGGCTGGATTGGCCACGCTATTGGTGTAAACAGTCAGAAGCTTCGCGAAGGAGAAAGCCTCGGCACATTCTATGGCCCTGTTTGGCTTGGTCTTGACGAAAATGGCCGCGACAGGTTTAAGAATGCAAACCCAATAGGACTTGTAAATCCTGACGATTGGGAAGTCATTGGAAATGCATTCCCAGACTTTACTTTAGGGTGGAGTAATATGGTAACTTATGGCGAATGGGATATGAGTTTCTCCCTGAGGGCAAGCATTGGCGGCGAAGTTCTGAATACATACCGTTTATACTACGAAAACTGGGGCTCCATTGGTTTGAATAATGTTGTCCTGACTCAGTTGGAAAACCCTGATTTTACAGGCAACGCAAGATATTCTTCAAAATATGTCGAAGATGCCACTTTTGTTAAACTTGATAACATATCTGTTGGCTATAATCTGCCACTTAATCATAAGTTTATTTCCAAGCTAAGAGTCTATGCCTCAGCGCAGGATGTGTTGACAATAACAGGTTATCAAGGCCTTGATCCTGAAGTTAACCTTGGAGGTTTAACCCCTGGAATTGAATATTTGTCTTATTACCCGCGCACCACTCTGTTGACGTTTGGGCTTAATGTTTCATTTTAGATATAATGATTACTGCCATGAAAAATATAATGAATAAATCAATTGTTTTTGTCATTGCCACAAGCTTTATTCTGGCTTCATGCACCGACCTCAAAGAAGATGTATACTCCGCCATTCCTCTCGATAGTTTTTTCCAGACCGAACAGGATGTGTTGATGAATGCCGGCAGGGCTTATACCAAACTTCAAAGATTTCCTGAAGAACAAAGACTCTGGTCTCTCATGCAAAACGCATCAGATGAAATGGTTATACCTGGGCGTGATGATGGTATGTGGTGGGAGCAAGGTCGTTGGGACGAACTGCATACCCACAGGTTTAATTCCACAAATAAAATTCTTCGCCAGTCATGGGAGTATGTTTTTGAAGGCATCAGCGCTTGTAATGAGGTCATTTATACGACAGAAGAATCCTCAATTACCTTTGAAGGAAAAGACCGGATTGTTTCAGAAATCAAAGTTTTGAGGGCTCTGTTTTATTACTGGGCTATTGATAACTGGGGAAATGTACCTTTTACAATCAATTTCGCGGACAGAGAACTTCCAGAACAAAAAGACAGAGCATTTATTTTCAGTTTTATTGAACAGGAAATACTTGATAATGTCGACAAGCTTCAGGTTCAGCCAACGCCGGACTATTATGGAAGAGTAACGCAGGGTATGGCTTATACGCTTCTTGCAAAACTTTATCTGAATGCAGAAGAATGGATTAATGTGAACAAATACCAGCTAGCTATTGAAGCGTGCGACAGGGTAATTTCAGCAAATAGTTATATGATCGAAAATGATTATTTCGCTAACTTTAAAGTTCAGAATCAGGCATCAGCCGAAAATATTTTTGTTATTCCAAACCATTCAGTTTATACAAAAGACAGGCTTTATTGGTACACCTTAACGCTTAACGATGCCAGCAGAGCTACTTTTGGTTTTAAAGGTGAAATGTGGGATGGCTTTGTTCTTGAGCCACCATTCTTTGAAAAATATGCAGAAAATGATATCAGAAGAAACTCATTCCTTTTCGGCCAGCAATACGATAAGAATGGAAATCCTATTTATTTCGTTGATGGTAACGACACTACCTGGTTTGAATACACTCCAACGATAGAAAATTACAGAGCACGTAAAAAATGGGAAGGTGCGCGCTGCTGCAAATATGAGTACCAGGAGGATCTTGAGTATTATGTCACCGATATGGAGAATGACTTTGTTTTGTTTCGATATGCTGATGTCGTTTACACTAAATTCGAAGCGCTTTGGAGACTTGGCAGGGCAGGTGAAATGATCAACGATCCACAACTGATGAAAATTAGAACAAGGGCTGGCCTCGAACCTTATCAGATTGCTGAAATCAATGACGCTGAACTGCTGGATGAATTCGGGCGCGAATTTGCCTGGGAAGGCCGCCGAAGACAAGATCAGATCAGATTTGGCGTTTGGGGAATGCCCTGGTGGAACAAACCTTCTTCAGGCCAGTTTGAAAAACTTTTCCCCATTCCGCAAACTGCTTTGAGCGCAAACTCAAAGCTCAAGCAAAATGACGGATACTAGAACAAAATAGCTTATGAAATATTTAAATTATCTGAAAATTCTCTTCGTTGCATTTCTTTTTGTAACTGTTACAGAAGCAACAAAAGCCCAACAGCTTCATATATCTAAAGCGGAATTGCATGACAAAATTGCGGCCTCATGGATCGGACAAATGATAGGAAATATCTATGGTTTGCCACACGAAAACAAATATGTTAATCTGCATGGCCCCGAAAATTGGCCTTATGGCTATACCAAAAATCTTGACAAGCTGGAAAAGTATCAAGGTGCATTTTCTGATGATGATACCGATGTTGAATATATGTATCTGCTTCAGATGAAAAAGTTTGGTCCTGAACCAACATATGCACAGCTCCGCGATGCCTGGATGTATCATATAAGAGACAGGGTTTGGCTTGCAAACAGGGCTGCATTGGGCCTTATGCATTTTGGGTATACTCCACCCTACACAGGCAGTGCAGCTTTGAACCCACACTGGTATCAAATCGATCCGCAATTGATAAACGAAATATGGGCAGTTACTGCTCCAGGAATGGTTGATTATGCAGCCTCAAAATCGGAATGGGTTGCCCGAATCACAAGCGATGACTGGGGAGTTGAACCAACTATTCATTATGGGGCAATGTACGCAGCTGCCTTTTTTGAGAAAGACATGCGTAAACTCATTGATATCGGGCTAAAAGCTTTGCCTGAAAATGGCAGATATGCAGCTACAGTAAAAGAGATGATTTCGCTTCATGCTGAAAATCCAGACTGGAAAGATGCATGGCATGCGATGGCAAAAAAGTACTATATCGATGAGCACGATATGACGAAAACGATCTGGAATGCCAATCTCAACGGTGCATGCGCAATTCTTGCAATGCTCTACGGCGAAGGTGATTTTCAACGGACTCTCGATTTATCATGCGCCATGGGTTTTGATGCCGATAATCAGGCTGCGACTGTTGCCGGACTGATGGGCGTTATCGACGGCATGAAGGGATTGCCAGAAAATCTTTATCTTCCTGTTAAAGGCTGGACCAAGCCCTTCAACGATAAATACATAAACATTACAAGACATGATCTTCCGGATACTGAAATTTCAGCAATCATAGATCAGACCCTTGAAACTACCATAGAACTTATTATCCGCAAAGGTGGTAAAATAAGTGGCGAGCCCGGAAATGAAATTATCACAATTAATCCTGATGCAACTTTTCTGGCACCTATGGAGTTTTATATAGGCCCAAATCCGCATCTTGAAGTTGGCAAAAATACGGATTACACATTCTATACCGAAGCCAATAAGATTTACAACTGGTCGCATATTTCAGGTGAAATACCAGCCGGATTATTTTTTGACAAAGGTCGGCTTACCGGAGTTCCTCAAAAGGCCGGAACCTATAAAATTGTTTTACGCATTGACAACGGAAAAGAGAATATCACACGAACTTTTGACCTTTTGATACGCCCAAAAAACATTGCTGTGGTTGCTGATACTATTTATGCAAATGTCAGGCAGCTCAACGAAAGAGTTCTGGATTCCTGCTGGTATACATTTGGGAAATCACTCTATGCCAAAGATGTTTCTGTGATCAATGATGGCATCATTTCTGGTCATGGCACTGTGTTTTATAGCTTGGCTGCAAAGGCAAAACTTCCAAAAGTGGACTATTACGGCTATGGCTGGAATGAACCGCAGGATATAAGTATGATCGTTTTTAACACTGGTGGCATGGAAGAGTTCGGAGGATGGTTTAATTCGCTGAATGTTCAGTATCTTACTGAAGATGGACGGTGGGTTTCTGCACAGAAAACCACTGTTTCACCTGCACTTCCGGCATCAACAGTTGTGTTTATCCAACCTCACAACGCTGAATATATACTTGATTTTAAAGCAGTTAAAACAAAAGGAATTC
Source organism: Bacteroidetes bacterium HGW-Bacteroidetes-1 (assembly GCA_002842755.1). Lineage (GTDB taxonomy): Bacteria > Bacteroidota > Bacteroidia > Bacteroidales > F082 > JALNZU01. Next base: position 20,137 of record PHDU01000035.1, read on the forward strand.
GTATCATTGGCGATGCTGCGATTCAGGACCATTGGAATAAATATACAAAGTTAATATCAGGATTCACTTCTATTACTGAATTAAGTGTTTATCCCTAAAAAGATTTAATTATGATTAATTACAAAAGAAAATTGCTCATTTTACCGGTTTTAATTATTTTTTCATTATGGTCCTTTGTGGCTTGTCAACAGGAAAAAGGTGCAGTCGTTGAAAAGTCTTCAACTACATTTTCGCAAGAATCCTTGAAAAACAAAATCAAGGGAGGCTGGGCTGGACAGACAATAGGTGTTGTTTACGGAGCTCCGGTAGAATTTAAATATCAGGGTTCTATTATTGATGAATATCAGGTGATACCCTGGCATGAGAATTATGTGAAATACTGGTGGGATAAGAAACCGGGCTTGTTTGATGATATTTACACAGACCTCAATTTTGTCAATGTTTTTGAGCAATACGGATTGGATGTCAGTAGTGATACCATTGCACATCATTGGGCATACACAGATTACCACCTTGCTCATGCCAATCAGGCTTCCCGTTACAACATTCTTAGAGGAATTATGCCTCCGGCTTCTGGCTTCTGGCTCAATAATCCGCATGCTGATGATCTTGATTTTCAGATTGAAGCTGACTTTATTGGATTGATGGCTCCTGGAATGGTTAATCAGGCTACTGAAATTGCCGACAGAGTGGGACACGTCATGAACAGCGGCGACGGCTGGTACGGCGGTGTATTTGTTTCAGCACTTTATTCACTTGCTTTTACATCCAATGATGTTAATTATATTGTGGAGCAAGCCATAAAAACAATTCCGGAAGGAACGCAGTTCAACGAATGCATTAATGATGTAATCAAATGGCATAAGCAATATCCCGAAGACTGGAAAGCTACATGGTTCGAGCTTCAAAAAAAATGGAACAAAGATGTCGGTTGTCCTAAAGGCGTTTTTCTGTCCTTTAACATCGATGCCAAAATTAATTCTGCATATGTGGCCATTGGGCTACTCTACGGAAAAGGCAATTTTTCCAAATCTGTAGATATTGCAGCGCGTTGTGGTCAGGATGCAGATTGTAATCCTGCTACTGCTGGCGGCGTTTTGGGTGTGATGCTCGGATACGATGCAATTCCTGAATTCTGGTTGAAACCGCTTCAGGAAATTGAAGAACTAAACTTCGAAAACACCTCAATGTCACTGAGTAAAGCATATGATATGAGCTATAAACATGCCTTGGAAATCATTCAAAAAGCCGGAGGGACAACCGAAGGCTCCGAAATAGTAATTCCTTTTGAAACACCTGTTCCTGTGGCATTTGAACAGAACTTTGTAAATACTTATCCGGTTTCACGCAACAAAATTGATATTTCATTCACAGATGAATTTAGTTTTGACTTCTCAGGAAATGGATACATACTTTATGGCAACATGGTCAAACTTTCAAAAGTTGATCCTGATTATATCGACAGAATTTCAAAACGGCTTGGTTCAGAAGTTTTCGGTTTGGCCGAATTGCATGATCCTTATGTAGCGGAAGTTGAAGTGTATATCAATGGCGTTTTGGACGAAACAGTTTTACTTCCGATGAAAAATACAGCCCGCAGACTTGAGCCTGCATGGAAATATCAGTTGACTGAGGGCGACTACGAAGTGTCATTAAAATGGTTGAACAACACCAAAGACTACGAAATACGTATCAATGATTTAATCGTGTATTCAGAGAATATGCCTGTGAGTAATCTACCAAATTAATTATTATGAAGAAGAATAATATTTTGTTTTTTATAACTACAGTATTTGCTTTATTTGCTGCTTCATGTTCAGAGCCTGTAAAAAAAGAAACAGCATTTCCTGAAGGGATGACAATTTCGATTGAAGTGCTAAAAGATAAAATCAAAGGAGGCTGGGCCGGACAAACCATCGGATGCACTTATGGTGGTCCTACCGAATTCAAATACCGGGGTGCAATCATCCACGACTACCAGAACATGATATGGTATGATGATTATATCCACCAAACTTTTATAGAAGACCCGGGTTTGTATGATGATGTTTATATGGATCTCACTTTTGTGGAAGTAATTGAAAGGCTTGGTCTTAATGCTCCGGTCGACTCCTTTGCTGTTGCTTTTGCCAATGCTGATTATAAATTATGGCATGCCAATCAGGCTGCACGCTACAATATTTTAAATGGTATCATGCCACCCGCTTCCGGTCATTGGAGAAACAATCCTCATGCCGACGACATCGATTTTCAGATTGAAGCCGACTTTATCGGCATGATGACTCCGGGAATGGTAAATACAGGATCAGAGTATTGTGATCGCATTGGCCACATTATGAATTACGGCGATGGTTGGTATGGTGGTGTTTTTGTATCTGCCATGTATTCCCTTGCGTACATTTCAGATGATATTCCTTTTGTCATTAATGAGGCTTTGAAAACTATTCCCAGCCAAAGTCGTTTTCATCAGTCAATCAGTGATGTCATCAAATGGCATAAGCAATATCCCAACGACTGGAAGCAGTGCTGGTTTGAGTTTGAGAAAAAACATGCTTCTGAAAAAGGTTGTCCTGAAGGTGTTTTTAATGCCTTTAATATCGATGCCGGCCTGAACTCAGCTTATGTTGTAATTGGCTTGCTTTATGGCGAAAAGGATTTCTTCAAAACAATGGATATCTCAACGCGCTGTGGTCAGGATTCAGATTGCAATCCTGCTACTGCTGCAGGTATTCTCGGTGTCATGGGTGGATACAACAACATTCCTGACTTCTGGAAACCGGCACTCGAAAAAGTGGAAGACCTGGATTTTCCATATACCAGCATTTCTTTGAACAGAATTTATGACCTGAGCCTTGAGCATACACTTGAACTTGTGAACCTGAATGGTGGTAAATCAGATTCAAATTCGGTAACCATTAAAACACAAAAACCTGCTGAAGTAAGATTTGAAGAGTCTTTTGCAGGCTTGTTTCCAAAAGAAAGAAGACCTTTCAACAAGGATCTATATAATGAGAATATTGTAGTAAATTTCGATGGAACAGGTGTTGTTGTGATGGGAGCCGTCAAAAGGATTGCCGGTAATGATAATGATTATGTCGCCATCATGGAAGCCAGCCTTAATGGAGAGGTCGTCGAGACATTTAATATGCCTTTTGACTATATAAAAAGAAAATACGACATTTTTCACCTGTATGAACTACCAAGAAAAGAGCATCAATTGATGATTGTCTGGAAAAATCCGCATCCGGATTTCAGAATACATAATAAAGATGTTGTCATCTATTCAAATGAAGAATTAGTAAAGTTTAGTCCGATTCAATGATAAAAATAATTTGGCTCAGATACTACCGGAGGCTATCTTTTGCCTTAATGATGGCCCTTCTGCTCACCGCTTTTTTTGGGTGCGGCAAAGAGAAGGCAGTGCCGGATGATGAGCCCTTTGTGCGCCTTGTCGAAGATAAGGTGCTGGAAAGTAAGCTGCTGAATTATCAGGTTAAATATGCAGTTCTGTTGCCAGAAGAATACGAAACTTCCAGCGATGAGTATCCTGTGGTATATCTGCTTCACGGTTTTGGCGACAATCATTCAGCATGGTATAAGGGGGGGGCCATTCAATACTATGCTGATTTCTATATAACTGAAACGGGTCCGGCGATTTATGTAATGCCTCAAGGTTTTAACTCCTATTATGTGAACAAATTCAGTGGTACATTTCCTTACATGGATATGTTTGTTCAGGAATTAGTGCCTTTGATTGATAATCAGTTCCGAACCAAAAAAGATCCCTCGCAACGCGCTGTGATGGGTTATTCAATGGGTGGCTACGGAGCACTTATTTTACCAGCTTTAAATCCTGATGTGTTTGAAATCAGCGTGCCTTTGAGCATGTCTTTTCGCACAGATGATCAATACATGAACCAATCACAGGATGGCTGGGATTTTCAGTTTGGAGCTGTATTTGGCGGAAATGGTGCAACCGGAGAAAACAGACTCACCGATTATTTTAAACTTCACAGTCCATTCCATTTTTTCGACAAGGAGGATCTGACGGCTTTTTCAAAGCTTCAAATTTTTCTCGACTGCGGCGATGATGAAGAATCATTGCACATTACCAATGGTGCTCTTCACAACCTCCTTCGGGATCGTGGATTTGAACATGTTTACAGAGTCAGAAACGGGGATCATTCATGGAATTACTGGCATGGGGCCTTGAAAGAGGCTATGGTTTTCATTGGAAATGGATTCAAAGGCTTGCCTCATCCAAAAGAACCCCTTCCTGTAAATATTGGTGAACTATTGCCTGAAGCGGAATATACTGTTGAAGACGTTCAGAATTCCTCCATAACATTGGGTGTATTTAAACCTGTTTCATACGAGAATACAACTGACTCTTTTCCAGTTATTTACTATTTTAACGATCTAGAAGGCGGCAGCAGAGAAGCAAACAGACAACAGCTTTTTTCACTCCTTAACAATAAAATGAATAGCAAAGCTATTGTAGATGCACTTGTCATTGAAATTCCTGTGGGGTCATATCCAATTGATGCCGGTCTGTTTGAGGATATACTTGCGCAACTTGGTTCAGCCTATAGAATAAAAGAGAATAAGCAAAACCACATCATCATTTCCAATGGTTCAGGCTGCGAAAACGCACTTGATTTATTGACAGATTATCAGGATTACTTCAACGCCTGCTTCCTTTATAGTGGAAAGATTTCGGAGAATAATTACGCAGCACCTGGCTTGTATTACTACATAGATATGACAGATAATGCCGATGCGTACAAGGGCAATTACAATCTTTTCCTTGATATGAGAGAAAATAATATTTCACATGAATACCGGGTTCGGCAAGGAACGCAATCATTTCAGGCATTTTTGAATGGTCTGGATAATTCAATGAGTTTGATTAATGTATATCTTAAGAAATAAATCACTTATATGAAAAGATTTTTTGTAATACTTGGATTTTTGATGCTTTCACTGCAGATTTTTGCAGTCGAAGATGGTTCACGTATTGTTGAAAGTCTTGAAATACAAAGCAGCATCCTCGGACAAAAAGTGAAATATTCTGTCTATCTCCCTGCCGGCTACGATGCCTCGAAAAATGATTATCCTGTGGTTTATCTTTTGCATGGTCTGGGCGACAACGAAACAGCCTGGGTTGAATATGGCCGCATTGCACAAATGGCAGACAAAGCCATTGCTGAAAAAGAGATTGTTCCTATGATTTTTGTTATTCCACAAGGGTTTCGTACCTATTTTGTCAATTTCCATGATGGAACTTTCAACTATCAGGATATGTTTATCCGGGAGCTGATTCCACATATTGAAAGTGAATACCGCGTATTAAAAGGCAAACAATTTAGAGGCACTATTGGCTATTCAATGGGTGGTTTTGGCGCACTGATTCTTCCTCTGAAACATCCGGATATATTTTCTGCATGCGTTCCACTTAGCATTTCTGTGAGAACGGATTTTCAATATATGACTGAAGACCCGGAAGGATGGAATGTGCAGTGGGGAAGAATTTTTGGTGGTGAAGGAACTTTTGGCAAAGAAAGAATCACTGAATATTACAAGAAAAACAGTCCTTTTCATATTCTATCCGAAGCTGAATCAGGCGTATTTAATGATCTGAAAATATATATCGACAATGGTGATGATGAGCAAACACTGGCCTTCAGCAACGAAGAGCTTCATATTTTAATGCGTAAAAGAAATATTCCGCATGAATTCAGAGTAAGAAACGGCGGGCATTCTTTCAGCTATTGGCGTGAATCAGTCGATAACGGATTAAGGTTTTTGAGCGATGCCTTTGAAAACAAACCTTACCGTGGCGATAGAAGAATGAACAGCTCAGGGTTTTACGTCTCAGAATCTACCTTGAAGAAGATTGAAATTTCCGGACTGCAGTATGATTTGTTTACTCCTGAAGGACATGAAACATCTTCACGTTTATACCCTGTTCTTTATTTTTTTGCAGATTTTCAGAACAGCGAAAAGCAACAAATTATTGAATTTGTAAATCACAAAATTAAAGATGGTAGTGTCGCTCCCTTGATGATTCTTTTTGCGCCTGTTAATGAGAAAAAACTACTGGATTCGATCATTCCAGTTATGGAAAAGGATCATAAAGCCAGGCCTGGCTTTCGTTTTCGCGCGCTTATGGGTTTTGAGGCTGGAGGAGAAACTGCCTTGGAGTATGCAATGAACCCTGAACAGTTTACATCATGTGCCATTTTTGATGCGGCCTCAGATTTTGGAAAAATCAACAATAATTTTTCTTCTGTTGGGCCAAAAGCACTTGAAAGAACATGGTTCTTTATCGACAGTCCGGACAAAGGAAGAAATTATTTTTTCAATGGCAATTTGCATATGCTTTTCCGCGAAAAAAACTTTTATCATGAATACCGTGTCAGTGAAGGTGCGGGCGGATTTTCATGGTTGTTAAAAGGTTTTGAAGATGCATTGAATTTCACTGTAAATAAAATACACAGATAAAAAATGAAAGCTTTAATTACTCACTTAAAATTAAAATTATGTATATAGTAGGCAGTTATTCTCTTGCAGTTGCGCTGACTTTTGTTACAATGATTTGCTGGGGTTCCTGGGCAAATACCCAGAAACTTTCAGCCAAAACATGGCGCTATGAGCTTTTTTATTGGGATTATGTTTTAGGAATCTTATTGTTTTCCGTTTTTCTGGGTTTCACACTTGGCAGTTATGGAGAACTAGGTCGCAGTTTTATTGATGACCTTTGGCAGGTAAGCAGCCAGAATTTCTGGAGCGCGTTTGCAGGTGGGGTTATTTTCAATGCTTCGAATATTCTTCTGGCAGCAGCCATTTCAATTTCCGGTATGGCGGTAGCTTTTCCGCTTGGTGTGGGTCTGGCACTCGTACTTGGCGTTGCTATCAATTACTTTAGCGCCCCAAAAGGTGATCCGATAATATTATTTCTGGGTGTTTTTCTTGTCGTAGTAGCTATAGTTTTAAATGGTTTAGCCTCCGGAAAAATGGCTGAAAAAAATAAATCTACGGCTTCCAAAAAAGGTATCTGGATTGCTCTAAGTGCCGGACTGCTTATGTCTCTTTTCTACAGATTTGTGGCAAGCGCAATGGATATTGAGAATTTTGAATACCCAACTACAGGGATGGTTGCACCTTATGCTGCTTTCTTCATTTTCTCCCTTGGCGTGTTTGTGAGCAATTTTGTTTTCAATACACTGCTAATGAAAAAACCTTTTGTAGGCGAACCTGTCTCCTACAAAGATTACTTCAGTGGTCATTTATCCACGCACACGGTTGGTATACTTGGGGGAATCATCTGGGGACTCGGAACTGCGCTAAGTTTCATAGCAGCCGGAAAAGCTGGTGCAGCAATCTCTTATGGACTCGGTCAGGGAGCTACAATGGTGGCGGCTTTGTGGGGTGTTTTCATCTGGAAAGAATTCAAAGGTGGAGGTTCCAAAGTTAATCTTATGCTGTTTTTAATGTTCGTTTTCTTTATGATAGGACTTGTTTTTATTATCGTTTCCGGAGGAAACTAATCGTTTAATTATATTATTTACTAACTAAAAATTAATGTTTTATGAAAAAGTATCTTAGTTTTATGGCCGTTGCCTTGTTTATGGCAACATTAACTACTTCATGCAAAAAAGATGATGATGACAAAGATGATGATAAACCTATTGAGGCATCTTTGGTTGCAAAAATTAAATCTACATGGGCTGTAGATGAATGGGAAACACATGACTTCACCTATGATGCCAACAAAAGACTGACCAAAGTTGAAAACTTTTGGTTGACAGATTTTGACAAAGCATTTACTTATGATTATTCTGTGGCTGGTAAATTATCTATCACACGTACAGATCAGGATCCTGTATTATATGACCTTGATGCGCAAGGCAGAATTACCAAAGAATACTGGAGCTCCGATGAATGGGCATCATACGAATATAATGCTGATGGATATTGCATTAAAGTTATTGAACATTGGGATGGAGTCGATCACCTGAAATGGGAATATGAAATCACCAATGGCAATATTACCAAACATACACGCTATGCAGATGACGGTGCCGTAAACCGCATTAAGACTTTCACTTATACCAGTGGTGATAATGTTAACAATATTAACGAAGCTATAAATCAGTCAGGATGGAAAACTGTAAGCGGACTTTATGGAAAAACCAGCAAGAAACTTGTTGAATATCTTGACTATTGGAATGGCCCGGGCGATGAAGCCAACACCAAAAGAACCAATGTTTCATACGAGTTCGATGCTAAAAACCGTGTTTCCAAAGTTACACGCGCCGGTGCCGGATGGGAAGAAATTTTTGAGTATACCTATGTTGACTAAAAAATTCATACAATTTTTTTGATAAAATTCTGGAAACAGCCGATGTTGCTGGCTGTTTCCTTTTTCAATAATATTATCCAATTACGGCTTTCTTCTTTTAATAAAACCCTAACCTTTTTTGGAAAGCTAATGATGAAAGGATATCTGAATTAAGAAATTGTTTTCAAAGTGTTCATTTTTTTCGACTCAATTATGGTTAGTGAGTTTGGGTTGAGATAGAGGCTAACCGCCTTAAAAAAGCGGTTACCTCTTCTTTTATGTCCTTTTTTTGGTAGAGAATTGGCTTTTCTACCTTTCAAAGAATTAATGACCAATCAACATCAGCTTCATAGGATGAAGAATATTAAATTAATCGGTTTGATCGCCGGAATCGCGATACTATTTATTGGCTTGTTAACTCCATTGCCAGAGGGAATGAGCATAGCTGCCAGAAATGTCGGACTTGTTTCTATACTGATGGCTATTTGGTGGATGACAGAGGCAATACCAATTTATGCAACAGCATTTCTTCCTATGGCACTATATCCGCTTTTGGGAATTTTACCTGCCGGCGAAACTGCCATCAACTATGGCCATGACTTTGTTCTTATGATGATATCGGGCTTTTTTCTTGCCAAAGCCATCGAAGCGCAAAACCTCCACAAAAGAATTGCATTGGTTATCATAAAAACTTTAGGTACAAGCCGACCGATAATTCTAATGAGTATAATGCTCGCAACTGCTTTTATGTCGATGTGGATTGCCAATGTAACAGCGGCTTTGCTCATGCTTCCTATCGGGCTTGCTTTGATCGTGAAAGAAGAAGAATTAACAGGTAAAAGAAGTAGCTTTGGAACAGTGCTTATGCTCGGCATCGCCTACTCGGCTAGTATTGGAGGAACTGCAACTTTGATTGGTTCGCCAACCAACATGATCTTTTCCGGCGTTTTAGCAAAAATGTTTCCATTGGCACCTTCTATAAGCTTCTTTACCTGGATGAAAATCGGACTTCCCCTTGTGATAATTTTTCTGCCCTTGGTTTGGTTTTATCTTGTCCGAATGTTTAAAGTAAAAGACAGTATGCCGGGTAGCAAACAGATGATGCGAAACGAACTTATCGCTATGGGTAATATGTCCAAAGGTGAACGTCGTGTATTTATTATTTTTATTTTAACAACAATCGGCTGGATTTTCAGAGAAGACATCATTATTGATGCGTTTACCATTCCAGGCTGGAGCACTTTGCTCGGTCTTGAAGAATATGTCCATGACAGCACTGTAGGTATGTTTGCAGCAATGTTACTTTTCATGATTTCAGCTGGCAACAACAGCCGCCTGCTCGACTGGAAATCGGCTGGACAAATTCCGTGGGGTGTTGGTGTGATTGTCGGAGGAGGTTATGCAATGGCTTCAGGATTTAAAGTAACCGGCCTTGCTGAATGGTTGGGATACCAGCTGGCCTTTATCAGCGGATACCCTACCTTTATTGTTATTCTTATAGTTGTCGGTTTCATTCTCTTTTTCACCGAAATCAATTCTAATACCGCTACTGCCAACATTTTTCTACCTGTATTAGCCAGCATGGCAGTTGCAGGAAATATGAATCCTCTGCTTTTGATGATTCCAGCAACTTTTGCCTGTTCCTTTGTTTTCATAATGCCTGCCGGAACAGGTCCAAATACAGTAATCTTTGGAAGTAACAGAATTACTACTCCTGAGCTGGCAAAAGCCGGTTTTAGCCTCAAGCTGATAAGCATGGTTCTCTTGCCGCTTGTACTTTATTTTCTGATCGAATTCTTTCTGGGTTATGATAAAACAATTCCGGAATGGGCTATTCCGGTTGGGTAAAGCACTGCATTGAATTCAGTTAATCTAAGATCTTTAATGAGAGCGAATGTTTTAAACGAAGTGTCCTAAATCATTACCACATTTCAAAAAGACGGGAAAATCATTAATTTTTGCTACTTTTGCGCCCTTATTAAAATGCCTTTATAAACCTATCTATATGGAAATCAGCAGTAAATATAATCCTGCAGAACTCGAGAATAAATGGTACTCCCACTGGATGCAAAAGGGATACTTTCATTCAGTACCTGACGATCGCGAACCTTACACTATTGTCATTCCTCCGCCTAATGTTACCGGTGTACTTCACATGGGCCACATGCTCAATAATACAATTCAGGATGTACTTATTCGCAGAGCACGTATGTCAGGAAAAAATGCCTGCTGGGTTCCTGGCACTGATCATGCATCCATAGCAACAGAAAATAAAGTAGTTCAAAAACTGAAACTTCAAGGCATTGAAAAATCTCAGATTACACGTGAACAATTCATGGCTCATGCATGGGAATGGCGGGAAAAACATGGAGGTATCATCCTTGAACAGCTAAAAAAACTTGGAGCTTCCTGCGATTGGGATCGGACTGCCTTTACCATGGACAACAACCTTTATGAATCGGTGATCGATACTTTTATTGACCTTTACAACAAAGGCTATATTTACAGAGGGGTGCGTATGGTCAATTGGGATCCTCAGGCACTTACAGCTGTTTCTGACGAAGAAGTTGTTTACAAGGAAGTTCAATCAAAACTTTATTATATCCGTTATAAGGTTGAAGGCGAGGAAGATTATATTACGATTGCGACAACACGACCTGAAACCATTTTAGGTGATACTGCAGTATGTGTGCATCCTGAAGACGAAAGATTTACTAAATTTCATGAGAAAAAAGTACTCGTTCCTCTCATCAACAGGACAGTCCCCATCATCATAGACGAATATGTTGACAGGGAGTTTGGCACAGGGGCACTCAAAATAACGCCAGCTCATGACATTAATGACTACAATCTAGGCCTGAAACACAAACTTCCCTCCATTGATATTTTTAATGATGATGGGACATTAAGTAAAGCTGCAACATTACTGGTTGGCGTTGATCGTTTTGAGGCACGCAAAGCCATCATTCCAATGTTGGAGGAAGGAAAATACATCGTCAAAATTGAAGAATACGGAAACAAAATTGGCTATTCTGAGCGTACAGATGCCGTCATAGAACCCAAAATTTCACTTCAATGGTTCCTGAAAATGGATGCTTTTGCTCCCAAGGCACTTGAAGTAGTCGAAAATGACAGCATACAGTTTCATCCTGCTAAGTTCAAAAATATTTACAGGCATTGGATGGAGAATGTAAAAGACTGGTGTATTTCACGACAATTGTGGTGGGGACAACAAATTCCTGTATATTATCTCCCGAACGGAGAAATGATTGTTGCCAAAACACCCAAAGATGCCCTCACCAAAGCCAATGAACAGTTTCCAGTTTTGGGACTTACAGCTTCCGATCTGAAGCAGGATGAAGATGTAGTAGATACATGGTTCTCGTCCTGGTTATGGCCAATCGCTGTATTTGATGGCATCCGTAAACCAGAAAACGAAGAAATAAAATATTATTATCCTACCAACGACCTCGTCACAGCACCCGATATTATCTTCTTCTGGGTGGCACGTATGATAATGGCAGGTATCGAATACCCAAAAGATATTCCTTTCCGGAATGTATATTTCACTGGTATTGTTCGTGATAAACTGGGACGTAAGATGTCGAAAACCTTAGGGAATTCACCCGACCCTATCGACCTGATTGCACAATATGGTGCTGACGGCGTTCGTATGGGGATGCTACTGACTGCACCTGCCGGAAACGACCTTCCCTTTGATGAAGCACTTTGCGAACAAGGCCGCAACTTCAGTAATAAAATCTGGAATGCCCTGCGTCTCGTTAATGGTTGGGAAAAAGATTCGAAGTTAGCGCACCCTGAAACAGCCGCCCTTGCAGTTCAATGGTTTGAAGCACGATTCAATGAGGTTCTCTTTCAGACAGAAGAGTATTTTGATAAATTCAGGCTTTCAGATGCTTTGATGGGTACTTATAAGCTCATCTGGGATGACTTTTGTTCATGGTATCTCGAAATGATTAAGCCTGAATATGGCAAACCTATCGATGCTCTAACTCTCGAACAAACGATCTCATTCTTTGAAAAACTAATGCAGATGCTGCACCCTTTCATGCCTTTTATCACAGAGGATGTTTGGCATCATTTGCGGCCACGCGAGGAAGGTGATGACATCATTATTTCTCATAAGCCGGTAGTAAAAGTATTTAATCAAAATATTTTACAGCAGTTTGAATTTGCAGCAGAGGTTATTAACGCAATAAGAAAACTTCGTGCCGAAAAGAATATTCCCTTCCGTGACGCTATTCAACTTCAGATAAAAAACAAAGAAGGTGCTTACGATTCTACATTTGATGTCATCACAAGCAAACTTTGCAACATCAGTCAGATTAGTTATGTGAATGAAAATCCGGAAGGTACTTTTGGTTTTGTTGCCCGCTCCGCTGAATTTTTTGTTCCACTTTCAGAAAACATTGATGTTGAAGCAGAAAAAAAGAAACTTCAGGAAGAAATTCTTTACACTCAAGGTTTTCTCGAAACCGTGACGAAGAAGCTATCGAACGAACGTTTTGTGGCCAATGCACCAGCAAAGGTTCTTGAACTTGAATATAAAAAGCAAAGCGATGCCCTGGCACGAATTGAAGTTTTAGAGCAACAGATGCGAAATTTGATCTAAAGGTATTGAAGAGGAATTTTTATACTTACTGAATACTCTTTCACTTTGTATGTGATCTTAAAAAAAACGGAAATGGGTTTTGCCCAGAACGGTCAAAGAGAATTTCATTCAGTTAACGGATTATCGCTAACCATTGATGGAGGAAGCATAAACAAAAAAGGCAGTAAGTTTCAGACTGCCTTTTTTGTTTTCATCGTGATCTATTTGGATTATTTATAATACTCTCTATTTTGACAGTAGGAGGACATTCATAAATTTGGATGGTGTTGATTGTTTGTCCCATCACTGGACTACCAAGGGATGATTCCCAATTAAAATCATAAAACTTGTTAGCCCATTTTGCAGCCAAACAAGTCCCATTTAGTTAAAAACTGGTCAAATCAGTCTTTTTTCGGGTGTCAAGTACAGTTACAAAATAGCTAACTCGCTGAA
>PHDU01000036.1 GCA_002842755.1 Bacteroidetes bacterium HGW-Bacteroidetes-1
ATTAACAGAATTCAGTGCTTTAATTCAGTTTAGACAAAGTAGAACCTCGTCTTTTTTTATACCTTGTTTAAAAAAGTAGTGTTTTCTTTCTGACACTACATAGGTGGTAGCATTATTGTCAAGATAAACGTTACGCTTAAACAAATTTAGCATTTTAATCCTCCTTTATGTTTTTGCCAATGCTTCAATTAAGCTACTACATCCACCACTTTTAATATAATCGGAGTGCTCATCAAGGCTGTTAAAATTTTGTTTGCAAATATTTTTGCACAACATTTCCGAATCGGTTTGTATATAGAAAGTCCTTAAAACTTTTTTTGCATCGGGATTGTTAAACATTGATTCTGGTTTACCTGGATTTTTTTTACCCCAGTCCAGCATTTTGTACCAAATTGCAGCACCCAGTGCTCCGCAGGCGTTGCCACTCAATCCAATTCCCCCGGCAAAACCGGCAACCATGATGGATTCTTCTTCTGTGGCTCCCATTTTTTTTACAACTTCAGTTGAACAGCTAAAACAGGGTTGAGTGTAATTAATGTTCTCCGAAAGCCCTTTATTTGCAGCTTGAACAGCTTCGGGTGTCCACTTAACAATTAGATTAAAACAAGGACTAAACACAAAACCTCGTGCTATAGTTTTCAACATGTAAATTGCAAAATCGAATTTGTTTTCCCAATCTACTTTTGAAATATCACGACAATTTACTGCATTCGCTCTTTTTTGAAATGAATCAGCCAATAGCTTTGAAGCATTGATAGCCGCTGCAACTGCCATGGTTTTGTCATCGTATTTGCGATATGCTTCAGTACCTAAGGCTAATGAACCTCCCCAAAGCATTCCGCATTGATGCCCTTTTTGAGCAATGCCTCCGGCTAACATGTCAGATGCCTTTTCTTCCAAAGGTTTTACATTGTCAAATTCATGATTCAAGAGGTGAAACATAGCATGTGAACATGCTCCACATTTCCAGAATGTTTTTCGGGGATTTAACTTAATCTTTGCTGTTTCCATTTGTGAAGTATGTAGAATTTTTATTTCGTTGTCTAATGTTTTGAAATGCTATTTTTTCCGCTCCCTTTTATCTGTTCAACCCTGATGATTATGTAATTCTGTGATTATCCATTTTTCTTTAATGGCCAATACTGTAAATGCCATTCCTATTAGTAAGCCTGATAAGGCAGGAATCAGTAAAAAAAATGAATAATCCCTGTTCCAAACCATGCTAATAAAAACCAGTACGGAGCCAAAGACATAAATACCACTTGTACTAAGTCCTAGAATTTTTCCCCAATAATAATTTCTTAAAATCCCATAGCCACATATTAAGGATAAAGGCCCAGTAAATATAATGTCAGCCCAGGGTATCCATGCTTTCACCAGTTCATTCTGGATGAAAATATTTCCTTCACCCCAGGTATAAAGACCGCCTACAATAGCAAAAACGCCTGTCAAAATGAAAAGAATTCCAAACATCTTATTCATATTGTATCAATTTATTCTATAACTATTCACTTAACTATTCTTCATTGTATTTGGCTTTCAATTTAAAAAGAACCTCTAGATTTCATTAATATTTCTTATCGGAGATAAATCCTTGTTTTTCTTTTTTGCAAATCAATTGAACTACCCACTTGCCGGTTTGAGCAGAAGGAGGGAGGCCCCCACCCGGGAAAAGCCATTGTCCGGCCATATAAAAGTTTTGCAGTTTTGGAAGTGTCATATCCAGAGATTTCATCATATTTTCTTTCGATGGCATAAAACCTTCATAAGCACCGTCTTTAACACCTGTGTAACGAACATCGGTTTTTGGTGTTGCAACATCAACCACTTCAATAAACTCAGAAATACCTGGGAATTCTATTTCTAAATATGCAACGGCGTCTTTTTCTATTTGCTTCTTTTCATTATTGTAATCATCTCCTTCCAAGTGCTCCCATAATTTCCAGGGACTTTCATACCACATCACGATTGAAGTTTTTCCTTCCGGAGCCATCGTACTATCATACGAGTAATTCATAACAGAATATCCGTATTCAAGTTTTGTCATGCCAATCTTTAAATCTTTTGAAGTATTAATAATGATGGGTGATTCGGATTGAATAATTTTATTTATTCCAAATGAAACTTGCACCAATGGAGTAAACAGCTCCCAGTTTTTATAGGCATAATCTACTTTTTTTGAAACATATTTCCCGTCCAGCATTTTAAATATCGTTGTGTAACCATCGGCTGCACTTATTACATAATCAGATAAAATTTGTGTTCCATCCGACAGGACGATGCCTTTTGCTGTGTTGTTTTCAATGATTATTTTTTCAACTTTTGTTTTGTATAAAATTTTACCCCCAAGGTTTTCAAATTTTTCAACCATTCTTTGTGCTAAGGGGAACGAGCCGCCTTTTATATAGCCCGCATTTTTTTGATTGAACCAACCAAGCATGAAAATAAAAGCCAAAGCCGAAAAATTCCTGTCGCCATACATAGCATCTAAAACTGATTTTATTTTATCGCTTTTAAAACCGAGTTTATTAAAATACTCTTTGCATGTTAAATGACCAAATTTTCTAACCAAATTAAAAATCGGGAGCATCACAGGAATAATTCTCAGGTAATCGAGTGGTTTACGTAGTTCGGGCGGAAGAGCAAAAGGTTCCAATAAGGCACTTTTTCGCATATCATTGCACATTCTTTTAATTGTCCTGGTATCTTCCGGAGCAATTTCAAGGAGATATTTTTCCCATCGGTCAATATTCGAATAAATTATAAATTCATTTCTATCCTTATCAAATATTTGGGAATGAATCTCATGGTCAATAATTTCGGTATCATCATTTATTACATTGGTCTCTTTCCAAATATCGTGAAATGCACCTTTCGATGTTCCTACCAACCAGTGTAAACAATAATCGAAGCGGTATTTTTTTCGCTCCCAGGCGGTACATTGTCCTCCGGCAACAGCGTGCATTTCGATTATTTCAGTATCAAATCCATTCATTCCAGCGTATATTCCAGCAG
Organism: Bacteroidetes bacterium HGW-Bacteroidetes-1; assembly: GCA_002842755.1. Lineage (GTDB taxonomy): Bacteria > Bacteroidota > Bacteroidia > Bacteroidales > F082 > JALNZU01. The sequence continues at coordinate 3,016 of PHDU01000036.1, forward strand.
ATAAGCCTGCAACGCCGCCGCCGATAATTGTAACTTTTTTACTCATTTTCTCATTATTTGTTTAAATTCAATCACATTAATACTTATTGGAAAACACATTTGGCTACATCCTATCCATGAAATCGAATACAATGACAATAAACTTTGAAAATAGTCTACCTCCTTTCATCACACATTATACAAGAAATTCTATGAACACAAAGCAATTCTCCGCATTTCGGGCATTTCCATCTGTATAGCTCCGATTCAACAAATTTCTCAATTCCTTTATTTTTGATATTTTCCAGATTCTCAATCATGCTCATACCATATTTTGTTCTGTATCTCTTATCAAGATTTTTTAATCGTAAACAAGGATATTTTTCACACTTATCTGAACAGAAATTCAAGGTTTTTTCTTTTAGAACCGGGCAGTTTTTTATAATACATTTTCTGCAATAACCTGGTTTTTCTTCGTCCATAGCATTGCATCCGGGACATTTATTTTTTTCTCTCATATGACCTATGCAAATACCACAATTCATTCCACAAGGTGCGATAAGCGAAGCATTCATGATTGTTCTTTTCTAATCGTTAAACAGTAATTTCCTTTTTCATTATGTTTTCAAACCTCGTATTGCTAATGGGATGATGGCTTATAATTTTCCCATTATAAATGAGACAAAATGAGCCGAATGCACAGGGTGTATTTTGCACTGCATTCGCATCTGATAAGTCAACTAATTTGGTTTCTAATTTCATTCTTTTAGCAGTTTCAATAATTGCGTTAACATTTTTTTCGGTATAGGGACATTGTGCCGAACGCATAATCGTCAGCCCATTATCGTATTCTTTCAAATGCTCATCCATGTTTTGTACAAAACCGGGATCTTTTGATTTTTCATCAAATTTTAAAACCAATAAGTCAAAGTCTGGTTTTGCACTATCCACAATTTGAAAACCTTTCTTTAGAAAAACAGCATTATGTACCATGAAAGGACCCTTTCTTGTAACCACAGCAACACCGAGCATTTTTAAATCTTTTGCTTCTGTGATACATTCATCCAATAATGATAAGGCAAGACCTCTGCCTTTGTATTCGTTCTTAAATCCAACAAACACACAATGTATAAACATATATCCGTCTGCCTGAACCGGCCGATGCGCATATTTGCCGGGAATATATTCCAGCATTCCCTGATATCCACCTTTTTGAGAGAATACTACTTTCATCCGAAGTCCTTTTGGATAGTATTCTTTAAACCATTCGATTTTCTTTCTTAATTCAATATGTTTTTTTACATCCTTGTATCCGCAAACACCATAATCAGCAATGTTTTCCGGAGTAATATCAATGATTTTTATATCTTCCATATTAACACAAAAGTATTTATGGTCAACAATATTTTGTTTAATTAAAACTATCAAACTTCATAGCTTGATTTATATAATAGCTTACTATTTCATCATTATATTCTTCAGCATTGCGAATTCTAAGATTGAGCGTTTTATTGCCGACTCCTTCGAGCAAAGAATATTTATCTTCAAACTTTTTACCATCAGAAAAAGAAAATGTAATTCCTTTTTTGGTGGGACTTAATGTTATGATGATTCGTTTAAGTCGATAAACCGGAACACCATAATATTTTTCAGATCCACCACGCATTTCTTCTTTTATTTGCGGAAACTCCATTGAAATGAGTTTTCTGAAATTGCTAACTATTGAGCGGTATTTTGCATCCACTTTTGCCTCAATAAATTGATCAACTGTGTTTTTCATAAGTTCTGGCGCTTAAATCATTTAACCCATTTTTTTGCATTTGGATTGAGATGCGGACATCCTGGCCAGCAACAAGGTCTTCGTTTTCCATTGAGAAGATCCCGGCATAAGCGGTCAATATGTTCTTTTCTTGTCTCTGCCTTTTTTACGCTGATAACCCAACAAATCCATTCATTCCGGGCAAGCGGTGTAAGACTGTTCCATTTCTCAAGCACATCTGAATGTAAGACTAAAGATTCTCGTAAATCATCAGGGACTTCATGTAAAACCCCTGCAGCTATTTCTTTTTCTCCCATGTTTTCCCCTATAAATAATTAATCAATAAAAAATTCATACACATTTAGTTTTGTAAGTATTTGCAATTGTCACCACTTTTCCCTTTCGACTTTTAATTTCCTCACGAAATGCACTCCCGCTAAAATACCAACAAAAATAATAACTACCCAATTGATAGTAATTGTTGCCACTTCAAAGAAATAGCTTCTTTCAATGCCAAATTTTATGGAATAAAAACTGAAAGCTATAACGTTTAAAAAAAATTGCGATATGAGAATAAGGCGAATTATCCTTTCAGTACGGGTATTTTTTGAGAAGGCAAATGCAAGAAAAAATAAGGCAATGGACATAGTAATATATCCTAATTCTTCCATCGCAATAAACAATCCATGTTCATTATATTGAGTAATCAAAGCAATTCCTTCGGTCTCACCTTTCATTACACTTATAGGGACTACTGAAAATTGAGTAAAATAGGCAATCAATAAAACGGTCGATGAAATCAAAGTGAATGAGATGCTAAGAAGTGTATAAAGTTTTTTTGCAGCTGTGGCAATAAAATGATTTGTCACCACAAATATCACAAAAGAAAATAATTGAAATATCGCTAAATACATCCAGTAATAGTCTCTTGGGTAATACAGGAGAATATCAGGAAATGGGTAGCTCATGCAATTTTCAGGACAATAGGGTCCGGATGGCGGCATTGCTGTCATAGCAAATCCAAAAGTTACTATTGTCAGAAAAGACAAAAGAAAGGACGAATAAACGCCAAAAGTCAAATGATTCTTTTGTGATTCATTAGGTTCCATATGTTGTTTTTTTTAAGTCATTGTATTGCTTCTTTTTGGCTGTTAGCTAAAGTTTGGCGGCATGGCCAATAAGTGATTTTGGGCGTTCTCTTTCAATTTTAATCGGGCTATAACCCTTTAATAACCTACTGTACCGGCAATTTTACATTCCGAAAGTTATGTGGCGTATTTTTTTTCAAGATATTTAATAATCTGGTGCATTCCTCCAATTGTTTCTCCATTCCCGGCATTAAGCATTATTAAAATCACAATTTTTTGCTCCTTAATAATTATTGCTCTTGCCAAAAAATTCCCTGCACTTCCACTATGACTATAATAATGATTGCCATTTACAACTTCGTTTCCCCAGCCCATTGAATATTCTTTTGCTCCATTAAAAATGAAATCATAAGAGGTTGCTTCTAAATAATTGCTCTGACCATTCAATCCATTTAAATTTAATTGAAGGTATTTTAAATAGTCAACGACTGAAATGCTGTGATGTCCGGAAGGTATATTGTAGAATAAAAAATCTTCTCCCCAATCTGTAAATCTTTCTCCATTCAGAACTTCAAGTTTGTCACTTTCACCCCACCCAGATTGTGAGGGAATCAAATGCCCGCTTGGTTGATTTTCATCAATGACTTGTGGCCAGCCAATTACGAAATTCACGCCTAAATCTTTATTGGTTTTCTCCAACAATTGTGAATAATTCATTCCACTGGCTTTTTGAATCATCAGATTTGCTAATACATACCCCATACTTGTGTAATTGTAAAACTGTCCGGAATCATATTTTACTGGCTCTAATGTCAGCGCATACGCAGCAAAATTGTAATATGAGAATCTATCTTCCTTATATTCCTCATTATACCCATCAATGATTTGCTTCACACTCCAATCATTCAAACTTCTTAGTTTTGTTCTCATAGATAACAAATCCATTAGTTTCAAGTCGTGGTATTCTCCTCTCGATTTTGCTTTCATCTCAGGAAACAAATCAAAAAACTGAGTGTCCCAGGATATTTGGCCTTCATCCACAAGTTTTCCTATAATAAATGAAGTCACTCCTTTACCCAATGAGGCAATATGAAAATAATCGTTTATTGTCACAAAATCAAACGTATTTATCACCCTTATTCCTAAACCACCAACGATGATAGTACTATCACAATTGGCAACTCCAAAAGTAAGTCCTGGTATATGAAATACTTTTCTAATACTATCAATATCGTGAATAACGCTTTGGCTTTCACTTAAAATCTGGCTTTTACAGTTAATCAGAATGCTGAGCAATATTATCAGCAGTAGTATTGATTTTTTCATTTTCATTTTACCCTTTATAACAAACTTATTGTTGGATGCTGCATTCATATTCTGACAATCGTTTTCCTGTGATATTGTATATATATTGTACTTCTAGGCTCCTCATCAGTCAGCCCAAATTTATAAATTTGTTTTTGAATATTGATTTTTTCTAGGGGTGAGTTAAAGTTTCAATAGGTTGAAGCAGGCTAAAAATCTTTTGTTTAACTTTTTATAAAAAACCAATAAAAACCGTCGATAGTTTATTGCACCCTCCTGGTTTTGGCGTGGATGCGCTTGAAACCTTTTAGTTCCCTTACTGGCCTGGCAAGGGATGCCAGTTTGTCGCGTATGTTGAGTTGGATCACTTCATCGCCAGCAACTTTTCCGGTGTTTGTTACTTTTACACTTAACCAGTTCGAATCGCTTTTTGAAATGGTTTGCTTGCCGAAATTGATATTTTCATATGCAAAAGTGGTATAGCTCAAGCCAAATACAAAAGGGAAATTTGACTTTCCTGTCAGGTTCATATTATCATCGCCCCTTCCAGTGGGTTTGTGGTTGTACCCCAAAGGCAATTGCCCCTCAAAAACGGGAAAGGTAATGGGCAGGCGACCGGCGGGACTGTATTCGCCAAAAAGCAAAAATGCTGCAAAAAAAAGGATTACATATTTTTTCTTTCTCATAGTGCTATTTCAAATTCAACGTACTACAGTCTCATCAACAAACACCCATGAACCACCTCCAGCCGAAGGATGCCAGTCGAACAGCTGCTTTGTGCCCACAATTTCGAATTTTACAAAACGATATTTTTTATTACCAGGGTTAAAACTAAACAGCTTGCTCACCTCTTCATGCCGCTGATCGCCTTCAAGTGTTTGCACTTCAATTAATTCATAATGAATGCCATTCATCGATACCAGGCAGCTGACTGATTTGGGATGCAGTATCCAGCTTTTTGGGTCGTATAGCGTACTGATCTCTATCGTATGGCCATCAGCAAGACTTCCGAGGTCGAGAACAAGTGAAAAATCCAGGGCTTCCCAACCCAGCCAATGCACCTTAAAGTCGTTGGCCCCGCGCACACCATTTGTGAGCAAAGCCAGGTCGCCCGCACTATATTTGTCAGTTGGCAATGGCTGGGCAATAACCGGCTTGCGGAAAGCGAGATTGCCCTTCACCTGCACATCGATAAAGCGTTTTGTGGACTGGTAATACTGTTCAATGGTAAGGCCCGACTCATTTACAAAAGCAGCATCGGCTTCCATACCTGTTTGATAAAACTGTTCGAGCGTTTGAAGCATCAGTTGGTTCAAAACAAAATCACCCCCCTCATCCCGATACCAGCCCCGTGGCCCAAACATATCCGCTTTGCCAATTTCCATCATGGCATACTGCAAGGCCATGCGGGCGGTGCGCACATGAAGCTCAAAAGGAGGCAGGTCGGCTACTGTTTGTGTTGCCTCATCAAAATAGTGGTTGTAAGCCTTCATATTGGCAACTGAAAGAAACGTATGATGGTGATTGGTTGGTGGCTCGTAAATATCGAGCCATTCGCCTGAGGTCAGAATTTCATGCTGCATCTGATCCATATATTTCCTGATCCAAGTGGCAGCAGGACCATAATGACCTTCGAGAAATTCGTTGGTAATGGCCTGTGCATCCGCATCGGGATTCCACAAAAGCTTGGCAATGAGGTAAGATTTAAGTTCCGAAAACGCATGTCCCACACCCGTATTCGACTGTTGGTAATGCTCTTTCACTTGATTCCCTACAAAAAGCTGGATGTTGGGTTGTAAGGTTTGCAGATTAGGAAATGGACTGATATGGTGATTGAAGTTCACGGTATAGTCCCAAAGGAAAATGTGGTTGCTGATCCTGCCCCAATTCTCCAAATCTTTTAAAAAAGAAATGCTTCTTGCATCTCTGTCGATGGGCTGGCTGCGGTTTAGTTCGATGGTGCAAAGCATAATTTGCACATTGTCAATTGGTTTTGTTTTGGCAGGTGCTTGTCGGCTGTACTGATAGGCCAGTGTGGAGATAACCTTATCGGGGAAGTTTGCGGCCACACGGTTTACAAAATGGATAATTGGCCCAGCAGCGGTGCCTTCCTCTTCAATGATTTGGAGACAGTTCGCACACCGGCAATGGGAAAAATTGTCGTCTTGGCTTACCGACCAAAATAACTTTTCGGGCTGAAGCTTCATTTCCTTTTCGAGTTTTTCCACCGTCAGCCAGAATACATCTTCGTTGGTCAGGCATAGTTGGTCGATGATGCGTTTGCCGCTCATATAGGCAAAATATTCGGGCTTCGAACTGAAATACTCCTGCCATGGGATGAGTTTGTGAAAGGTGTGTACAAAATAGCCCTCAGCAAACATATCCGAAATCAAGTGAAGACGGTGAAAATCCCTGTAGTTTGCATCTTGTGCAAAATGTCCGTTGATATTGCGGTATGTATTGGGAGATGAATCGCTTATATCCAAATCTGGCAGGATTATTTTTTGTGATTGAGGTATAACCACATGGGTTGGGCTGTAGTAGCTTACACCGAGGTAATGCTCAAGTAATTCGCTAACGCCGTAGATGCAGCCCCTGTTTTTGCCGCCCTGGATGAATAGGTTGTTTTCGCTTGTGAAAAGCCTGTATGAATCGCCCTCAGCTATTTCGTCTGTTTTTGAGATATAAATGGCAGGTGATGTTGAGGGTCTATCGGTGGAGTTTATCGATAAAGAACAGCCCGATATTTTGTCCACATGTAGCTGTAGAAATTCAGCTGCACGCACTTCTTCGGCGGAGGCTTGTTCTGGAATGATGATGGTGTAATCACTTTTTCCACCCTGAACCAGTTGGATGCTTCCTTTTTGATTGGCAGAGCAAGCGGCACAGAAAACAAGCAGGGCGAGGATCTGAAGAATTTTATTTATCATGATTTAGGGATTTGGGTTGGGACACCAACACTTTCAATTTCAGAGCGATTGGGCATCACTTTCAAGTTTGTAATCTCTGTGACATATTTCGCATTCAGATTATCTGTTTGGATCAATAGTGCTGCTAATTCGTCTGCTTCATTGAAGTCCTTTTGTTTGAATTTCATATTTAAATCACTTTCTTTTCCAGTCCATTTAGTATTCTGACTAAAAATTATACACCCATACTATTAAAAGAAATACAAGAATTTTATAAACAACCAGATATTCAGGTGTTTCACATGTTTTATACTTCCATCCATATCCGTTATTCAAATGTACTACATCACTGGGAATATAGTTAATGTTTGACTACAGAATCTGGTTTTATCAAATGACAATAAGCAATAATTTGTAAAATAAATTCACCTTCAATGTTACCAGGACTCAACTCACAGGCTTATAAACGACATCACATTCTGGAATATCACTGTTGTGACTTTCATCGTGTCGGTAAACATATTTTTTTTGTACATGCACCACAATATTATCAGCAGTTAGAAAATAATGCTGTACGATTGCAGTTTCCATCTGGTTCAAATTATTATGTCTAATTACTTAATTTTATGTCAATTAACTGCTCAATATCTACTATTGCCGAATCGTTTTTAACATCAATCCGAATCCCCCGGCCTTCAGCATATTTCGTTGCCTGGTTGAGTTCATTTTTGATATCATTCGATATCTTGCTATCCATAATCTTATTTACAGCTTTATCACCGAAAACAAAGGCTACTTTAAAATATAGGTCTCTTGGCAGCAAATAAATGATTGCTCTTTTCTTGTCCTTAATCCTGTACTTCCACCCATATTTATTACCCGGATAATTCCATTCAGATAATCCGCCCGGGTACTTACTCAAAACAATATCATGAATCTTTATCCACAGTGCATAGGCTGAGCCAAGTTTACCGGCTAAATCCTTATCAGTTGGTTTCGTTGCTTTGTCTGGAAAAATACTTGTATCATCCATAATTTTTCAGTTATGCAGGTGGTTGAACTTTGTTATCAATAAGGTTCTCTTGTCAGGCAGTTGATGCTGGGTAGATAAACTCCTGATAATTGAGCGTTTGTGCTTTTTTATATTTTATTTTCTTTTATTCTTTTTCGAATTTCCATTTCTAAAGTTTCAGGTTCATATTCAAATAATTCTCTCAACAATTGATGTTCCTTTGGCACATCTGCTGCCAAATCTTGCGGAAAATTATTCAACATTTTTAAACTTTTGTATAAGTATCTCACAAATGGGGCAAACGGCATTAAAATAAATGAAACAACATTAATGATTACAAGCGGTATAGTTATATGCTTGATTTTTTTCCCGCTAATTTCACTAATTCGTTTCGCAACTTCAGGAAAAGTGAATGCTTTTGGACCGGTTAATTTTATTCTTTCCCCTTTTAAATCGTTTCGTATTGCAACTTGAGCCGTGATCTCTCCAACATCTTCTGCTGAAATTGATGGAATCGCATTGAGACCTCCGCCAGGTACTGTCATTTTTCCATTTTTTACAAAAGCAAAAAATATCTCATAAGCTGGGGCATCTCCTAATATAGTCCAATTAAAATCGGATTGAGAAATTCTGGATTCAATTTCAATTTTTATTGCTCCAAATTCTGGAATTCTTAACGCTTGCAGCAGTTGTTCTCTTATTTCGTAACCAGAAATATAAACCAATCTTGAGATATTGGCCTTCTGGGCCTCTTCCATGATTGTCAATACAGCATCTCGCTCAATTTGCTTCATCTTTCCAATAAGTTTGTTGCTCATTGCCGAAAGACAAATTACAATACAACTTACATTTTTAAGAGATGCTATAATCGTTTCCCTACTGGTTACGTCACCTTGGAATATCTCTACTTTTTCGCCAACAATTTTCTTAGCTGATTCATAATTTCTACTTACCACTTTTACGGATTGCCCTTTATTTACAAGTTTTTCAACCACTTTTCGTCCGTAGTAGCCAGTTCCTCCGAAAACAATTATTTGTCCGTTATCATGTTTCATATTGCGCTTTTCATAATCTTCAAAACTAGCACATGTTGTTTTTTTGTCATGCTGACTAATGTTTTCCTATCATGTTGTATATCAATATAATGCAATTCCATGCTCCTCCTTGGTCAGCCCAAATTTATCAATTTGTTTTTTAAAACGCTTTAACAAATCAAGTTTTTTTTGACCTGAAAACAGATGGCCTTCAGGGCTGTGGTATGAAGATTATGATTCCAGTTGAATGTCGAATAGATTTTTTTAAAGCCTAACCTGAAACAGATGCCAGATTTTTTGACGGTTCTCTTTCGCCTGAACAATGATTTTAGGTCCTTACAGGCTAAGGTTCAAAAGCGATATTGGGAAATTTGCACTATCTTTGTGCCATTGTACCAGCCCTGATCGTTAATATCACTTATTGAAAGACACTTCCATAAATTCTCAGCACAAAGATTCTTTTGGATTTAGTATATCTTCTGGTGTCCCAAAGCGCTGATCAGATCATAAAAATTTACAGTAATAGTATGCAAGACATTGAAAACATTGAACTAACCTATTTGAGGATTGAAGATTATTCTGAGCTGAAGGATATCATGATATCGTCTTATACAACCATGCCGAATGCTTATTGGAAAGAACAGCAAATTTCAAAATTAATCTCAATTTTCCCTGAAGGACAAGTGGTTGTTAAAATCAACGGAAGTGTTGTCGGTGCTGCGCTTTCAATCATTGTCGACTACGATAAATACCGCAACAAGCACACCTATAAGGAGGTTACTGCAAATTATACTTTTGAAAAACATACCAACGACGGAGATGTATTATATGGCGTCGACATCTTTATCAAACCTGAGTTCAGAGGTTTAAGACTTGGCAGGAGGTTGTACGACTACCGTAAGGAGTTGTGCGAGAAGCTTAATCTCAAAGGAATTGCTTTTGGAGGTAGAATCCCGGATTATCACAAATATTCCCATGAGATTTCTCCAAAAGAATATATTGAAAAGGTACGTAGAAAAGAAATCCACGATCCTGTTCTCAACTTTCAGATAAGCAATGATTTTCATCCTGCCAAAGTTTTAAAAGGGTATCTCGAAGGCGATGCTGCATCCAATGAATATGCAGTTTTGCTGGAATGGGACAATATATATTATGAAAAGCCATCGACGAAAGCTTCTATCAAAAAGAAAATCGTTCGGTTAGGGCTTGTTCAGTGGCAGATGCGTCAATATAATAACCTGAATGAGGTTATGCAACAGGTTGAATTCTTTGTAGACGCAGTTTCCGATTATCGGTGTGATTTCGCCCTCTTTCCCGAATTCTTCAATGCACCGCTTATGGCTGAATATAATCACCTTACTACAGCAGAAGCGATTCGTAAGTTAGCCGCATACACGAAAGAAATAATTGGTCGGTTTTCAGAATTATCTATCTCCTATAACATCAACATCATTACAGGGAGCATGCCCGAGATAATAGATGAAAAGCTTTATAACGTAGGTTACCTTTGCCGGCGCGATGGTACAAGCGAACGCTATGAAAAACTTCACGTGACTCCGGATGAGTCGAAAGTGTGGGGTTTGCAGGGAGGTTCTCAACTGAAAGCCTTTGATACCGACTGCGGAAAAGTTGGGGTTCTGATCTGTTACGATTCTGAATTCCCTGAGCTAAGCCGCTTGCTTGCTGATGAAGGTATGGATATTTTATTTGTCCCTTTTCTTACAGATACACAAAACGGTTTTTCAAGAGTGCGCAACTGCTCGCAGGCCAGAGCCATTGAAAACGAATGTTATGTTGCCATTGCAGGAAGTGTGGGAAATTTACCAAAGGTGCAGAATATGGATATTCAATATGCACAATCCATGGTTTTTACACCCTGCGATTTCGCTTTTCCTACCAACGGTATCAAAGCGGAGGCTACTCCAAACACAGAAATGATTCTTATTGCGGATGTCGATATTGATCTGCTCAGAGAATTACATGAGTTTGGAAGTGTAAGAAACCTGAAGGACAGAAGAAAAGACATCTTCGAATTAATCAGAAAAAAATAACCGCCGTTGATAATTTATCGTAACAATTTTCAACTGTGAGTGGTGAAATTCTCGTCATCGGGATAAGCAAAGTGTGCGACAGGAAGGGAAATAAAATGATTGGAATGAAACAAACATTGGTAGAAGTTTATTTGATGCGGTGGATCGTATTTTTACTGGTAGGTGCATCCGTATTTTCGTGTGACAGAATAGAAAAAGAACCGGAAAATGTGGATGACAGAATCGCTTTTGTTCGTGATAGTATAAAGGAAGTGAACGATATACGTCTCGAAGAAGCTTTCCTTGCCTCTTCCCAGAAAATCCGTCAGACGATTGAAAACCGCCAACCCGGTGAACGTTACATTGTTTTGAACACACCATTGTATTCCTCAGTTCTGTTACCAAGGCTTTATATAGAAAATGAATTCAATCCTATTTGGGTTCAACGGTATGACACTTTGGGAAAAGTTTCACAAATGATCCATTTCATCGAAAATGCAGCTTTTCACGGGCTAAATCCTGAACATTATCACCTTACAGAAATTAAGGATATATGGGAGACAATGCAATTAGACTCAGCGATGCTTCTTGATGAAAACAAAGTGTCGAATATTGATCTGCTGCTCAGCGATGCATTTTTTATGTTAGCTTCACACCTTTATTACGGAAAAGTTGATCACGAAACCCTGGAAGCGCAATGGGGAATCAGGCGCAGCAAACCCGATCTGGCGCTCGATGAAAGTCTTCATGCGATATTGAAGCAGGGCAATATAGAAGAGGGTTTCTTCATGTTTTACCCACCTTTTCCTGGCTATACATTTATGTATCGTGAAGCCAAACGATTAAAAGCTTTTATACAGAAAGATTTTGAGATTGATGTTGATCTTGGAAATACTATTATTAAATCAGGTGATTCATCTGTTTTTATAAAAGCAGTCAAGGATAAACTGTACTTTTTGGGACTCTATGAACCCGACACTCTACCAGCTACAAATATTTACGATGAGAAAACTGTGACAGCCATAAAAAAAATTCAGACACAGTTTGGATTCAATGCTGATGGTACAATTGGTCGAAATGCTTTGAAAGCATTGAATATGCCTATTGAAAAACGCATAGAACAGCTCTACGTAAACATGGAGCGATTACGCTGGATGCCCGACAGTTTGGAGTCAAAACATATTTTGGTAAATATTGCTGACTTTACCCTTGATGTTTTTCAACATTCTGATACCTTGCTTTCAATGCGTACCATTGTTGGTAAAGATTACCGCGAAACGCCTGTTTTTAGTGCCTTAATTACCTATTTGGTTTTCAGCCCATCATGGACAGTGCCTCCGACAATTATGCGCAACGATGTGTTACCCGAGGTGATTAAAAACACAAAGTATTTAAGCGAGAAAAACATGATCGCTTTTGACGCTCAGGGAAAGAAGGTTGATCCGGCTAAGGTTGATTGGAAGAAGAACGGAATGCGTTATACCATAAGGCAGTCTCCCGGAAATCATAATGCGCTGGGCAAAGTAAAATTTATGTTTCCAAACAAGTACAATGTATATCTGCACGACACCCCTTCAAGAAGCCTTTTCGCGCGCGATGAACGCACTTTCAGTTCAGGATGCATCCGAATTGAGAAACCATTTGATTTGGCTGTAATTCTTATGGACAACATGCCGGAATGGACTCCGGAGCGTATTCGTCAAGCCATGAATTCAGGCAATGAAAAGACAGTAGTATTAAAAAGTCCGGCAGGCGTTTATGTATATTATTTAACCGCCTGGGCATCATCAAATGGTGTAATTAACTACAGATCGGATATTTACAACCGCGACAAAAATGTACTGGAAGCCCTGCTGCAGAGAAAGAATTGAAGTTTTGAAAATAAAATGGGATTGAAGATATTTTTTTGGTTTAAAGACCGTTTATAAATTAAAACACGCATCTAATGGGAAGAAAAAACTTAATTGGTATTTTCAGAATATTTCTTTTGACGGGTTTATTGGTAACCATCACATTTCGTCCATCAGAAAAGATTTTAGCGAATGAACTGAAGTCTTCTCCTGACATATATAACAGCTATAATTTTTTAGCTTTATCAACAAGTCTGAATCCAAAACTTATACAATGCTTCCTGAAACGATTGCCCGATTTTCTCCCTTTTGCCAAAAACAAAGTTGTTACTATTATTGACTACTCATTGCCTAGCACTTACAAGCGTCTGTGGACCATAAACCTTGAAACAGGTAAACTTCTGTTTAATACTTTTGTGGCGCATGGAAGAAATACCGGTGAAAATGTTGCTGAAAAGTTTTCAAACAAGCCGCAGTCGTATCAAAGTAGTCTTGGATTTTTTCTCACAGATCATACCTATAAAGGAAAAAACGGAAATTCATTGCGTTTACAGGGTCTCGAAAAGAATATCAATGACAAAGCACTCGAAAGAGATATTGTAGTACACGGTGCACCTTACGTTTCTGAGGGTTTTATTAAGACCCAGGGAAGGCTAGGTCGCAGTCTGGGTTGTCCGGCCATTCCTCCGGAAATTACCGATGACTTTATTAAGGTTGTAAAAGAAGGCTCACTCCTTTTTATCTATCATCCAAGTTACGAAAGCTTCAATAATTTCACTGCAACCAATAAAAGCTAACGAGGGCTTTTATAAAACCAGATTTGCTCCTTACAAAACTTTATTATTTCAATGGACTATTCAGGTTTTACCAAGATGATTTTCCATTCAATCCCATACAACACTGATAGTGTTCCAGTATGCTTTTTTAACACTTTTATTGATGTGCCGGCCTTAAAAAAGGAATATACCGGTTCGCCCTTTTCTTCTGAGGTGATTTTTTCTGCCGTAACCCTCAGTTCAGGAAAAGTTGAATACAGTGGAGCTGAAAAAGCAATTCTGCCAATTTCGTTCGTGTCATGGTTGTATAAAACTTTTCCGCCTTTTTCCATTACCATATCTCAAAATCCTGAACTTTAGTATAGGTTTGATGAATCCTCCTAAGAAATCGTAAGGAAGAAAAAGCGCTGCTTGCTGCGAGGTGGTTTATTAAAAAAGAAATTTTAGTATTGGTTCTAAATGACTGAGGGCAATAGTTGTGAGTTATTTAGGAAATTTTAAATCGTTGATTAAATCTAACCAGAATCGGGAATTTGATTCAATAAAAAACCGGAAATCTAATCTTTCGAGTCGATTTCCGGTTCACAAATTACCTATCGTAATAGATGTAACTTGCGACAGGATATTTTCAGACTGATTTTCGGTCTCCTTCCGTAGAAGGATTCTTACTCGTCCGGTACTTCTAAAGTTACGCCCCTTGCGGTTTGTATGCTTCAAAAGTTCCAATCTGTTGGTGATGCTTTCAATCCGGAATTTCCCTTTCGGTTCCTTTCGGATGATTTAAAACCACATCAATGAACGCTTTTGCAAGTATTCTTTCTGTATTTCTGCATCCAGATTGTCTTAAGTTTCACCTGCTCCGACAAAGCTACAAAATATCGACTGCCCCTGTCAAGTAAAACCCAGCTGTAATTATACACATTGAATCAACAAGAGTTATTAACAATTGTTAATAACTCATACATTAGTAGTGGTTTATGCTTTTCACAACAGGCTTTTGAAGCAGCGCTTTCATTTCCCCCATCTAAATGATTTTAAAATGACATTTAATTGTTCAGCGTCTTGACCATCGGTACTTTCCGGCATTATTATTTTCCATTGAAACGAAACCGCTTGATTGGATTGCACATGTTTTGTAAGTTTGCATTTGAAAGATACATATCAGATTATCTGTAAACAAAACGAGTTAATTAAATTATCACTGATGAGAAAAATCCTTTTAGCCATTATGCTCTTCTCTATTCTTTTGAGTTGCAAAAAAGAAGAAGAAATCGATTATGCTTCAATGATTGTCGGCAAATGGGTGAATACACATGTGAATGATGTGGCTGTTCTGACCGATGGAACTTTTGCCTTTGAATACAAGGCAGATAATGGACAAAATTATGCCTCCGGCTATACGCTGGATGAAAACAATAAGACCTGGATAGAAAGCAACAGTTTTACCTATAGTGTTGATGGCAAAACGATTATAATCGATGGGCCGGATCAACTGGGAAGTATTTTTCATATGGAGTTTGAAATCATTTCCGCAGATCAGGAAACGTTAAAGTATTCTGTGACTAAATTTATTATTGACAATATCGAATATTCTGACACGAAGACCTACACCAACAAGAAAACTTCTGTCGATCTGAAAAGTCAGTTCGTTGGCACCTGGTACGGAAAAAGCACGACTCCCGGCAGCACGGATAATAGATTTCACTATTGGGATTATTTTGCTGACGGAACCTACGATTACTACTATCAGGATGGTTCGGGAAACTGGATAAACAAGCCGGACAATGAAGGCTGTTATTACCTTTACGGAGATCTGTTGGCAAGTAATTACACCAATGATTTATTGTCTGGTGGAACAGGAAAAGATTATGAATGCTGGACTATTCGTATAGATGGAAACAAAATGTACTGGATTGGCCTGAGAGAAAACGGATTGATTACGTCTTTTGAGATGGAAAAAGTTGCCGCACCTCCGGCAACTTTGTTCAAATAGCATTTGTTTCCAACAATACAATTATTAATCTTTGTTTTCTTGCCTCTGATTTGTATGAAACCATTTTATTTTGAAATGAATATCGATTTTTTTAAGTCTTAAAAACTATATTTCAGTTTCAGATACAGCATATCATTTTTGTCATACTGGCCGAATCGTCCTTCATTTCCAAAAAACAGATTGGCGCCGGCTTGCATGTCAAAACCGTCGGCAAAGGCATAGCTGGCTTTAGGCCTGACGAGTGCATCACCTTTATTCAGACCAACATATGCAAAGAGCTCTACCCAGAGTTTTTCTCTGAAGTAATCCTTTTTGGCTAAAAATGTCATCGTGTTTTCAAACTCCTCGTTGCTGATTCCGGTTTCATAATCAATGATATACTCCTGTATAAACTGTGCACTTAGTTTCACGCCGTTCAAGGTATAATCCAGTCCGGCCATATAATGCAGATTGTCCTTTTTAATTATTGAGCCGACAACCAAAGGATCACTTGTTTGGAAATATCGTCCATTATAAAAAGCACCTTCAGCGCGCAGGACAAAACCACCCATGACTTTGCTGAAGCTACCTCCGGCCATATTGACTCTGTTATATTGAGGTTTTACGATCAGACCTGATAACTGCCATGTTGAAGGATCTATCTGACGTGTGATATTCATGGCTGGATCATCATAGAAAAAAGTTCCGCCCACGAGTTCAAAGTCTATCCTGGAACCCATTGAAGAATATCGAACAAAAAGCTCGCTGTTTTCGAGAGATGCTTTCACCTCGGAATTGGAATAATCAAAAACCGGGTTTATTGGAAATTCCATCTTTGGTGCCCAGATAGAACCCTTTTCAGGCATTTGTGTTGGACTGAAATAAGGCGACCAGACGGCTTCTATACTGCTGTTGCCAAGATAGTAATTCAATTTGAAGGAGGTGATGCCGGTTCTGATTTCATCAAAATCCGGAAGTAAAAACTCACGCAGATCTTTGGGAGAAACCACATCCGTAATGAATACACCTTCTGCTTTTCCCCAGATAATTTGCTGGCGCCCTACCCGCAGGTCAAAATTTTTGAAGTACATATCCACATAGGCCTCACGCAAACCTAGTTCAAGTTTCCTGTCAAAATAATGGTACAAATACGGGTTTACTTTGAAGCCTGTTTTGTCCGTTCGTTTTTCAATATTCAAGTTGAAAGTGTTTTGAACAATTGAAAAATCATTCGGACTACTTGTTAAAACACCAGTATAGTTGCGAACATAACCTGAAAAATCAATTTGATCAGATTGTGCTTTAACGCCAGAATGCAATACCACTGATAGGGTAAAGAGGATAAGAAATAAGACTCTTGCTTTCATAATTTAAAGTTTTTAATGAAGCAGTGAAGGTGTTATCAGGGAGGTAGAGGTCCAATTAAGGCCATATATCCCTGATAAAGGCTCACCTAAATCTGCTGGTTTTTTCTATTGACCCAAAGTCATGCTTCGCTCAGTGAATTTTCCGGAAGGAACACCTTGATTTATTTTTACGTCGCTGAAAATCATTTCTGTTGTATGGTTCTTTTGCACATTGTGCATTTCTGTGTTAAGAATAGTCCAGAAACCATTTATTTTTTCAAACTTTTTGATATGAAGCGTTTTCAATAAATTGCCTCTCTCATCATTGAAGTCTCTTTTCAAACCAAGGAAATTGTCTTTTATAACCCAGGTGATTGTTTTTGAATACATGTAATCTGCTTCTTTTGGGACGCTTTCAACCACATAGCAGGCATGTCCATCAATGGTTTCTTCGCGAAGTAACGTATGATTGTCTTCGGAAGGATGACGATCGCCAAGATCATCGTAGGTAAAATCAGATCCCATAAAGTAGTCTGCCTTACTGTCGCTTGAGATCCGTTTTGTGCGTTTCAAAGCGGGCAAATAAATCCATTGATCGTCATCGCGGCCATCAGCATAACTCCAGCTCATAAATGAGGTTCCTTTAACGTCGGCAGGGGAAAGAAAAAACATTATTTTTTTCTCATCCTGTCCTTCCTGCCTGATGTATTGCTTCAATTCACGCACTCTTTCATCGCCTTGTTTATTTTTGAGAATCATTTTCAATTCTCCCTGTACATCTTCACCAGTAGGATTGTTATACACGGCTTCCATAATTTGCTGCCCATTCATTTGGGCTTTCACCGTTGAAAATCCTGCAACAGCAGAAAGGATCATTGTAGCTAAAAGGAATTTAATTGTTTTCATTTTTTGATAATTTGAGATGAATACTTTAAGAATTAATATTTTATACCAAAGTGAATTATTGATGAATCCAAAAGCTGTTATGGTATTAAAATGCGAAAGCCTGAAGCCCAACTTGCAGGAAGTTTATTCTGCGGTAAAAGAACATATTGTAATAGTCTTCACCAGAATATAAGCGCGCAAAAAGGCTTACATCTTTGAGTACTTTCGGTCGGAAAGCAATTTTCAGATTTAGGTTGAAACGTTCGCTCAGGTCAAAGGTTTTTGCTTTGTTTCTTTCACCAAAAATCCATGTTGTTTCAACATTCAACTGTACCCTTGGCACCTCATCGTAGGCTTGGCTTGCATTTTTGAAAATCGATTTCACGTTTCCAAAGGAGAACCTGTTAATGCTTATGCTGTTGTGTAAGCGAAGGAATCCATATCTGCCTTCGAGTTCAGGGCTCATTTCTATTTTGGGATGCCATTCAATGGATGTTTTGAAATATTCCGAGGTGTTAGAAAAAGGGACAATTTTTTGGTTAAAAAACATTCCAAACTCCAGATAATTTGTTGAAAAATTTCCTGTTTGTGTGTTGTAACTGCCATCCGGTAGAAAAAACTCTCCTTCTTGTCCATTGGAGTGATGTCCCAACATTAAAAAGACATAGTTTGAACCATCATTATCCGGATGAAAGTTGGGTATGTTATGATAGAAAGTGACGTTCGGCATGTAGCTGGGCGATCTTACGGGAGTAGACTCTACAGCGTACATCCTTAGCCGGATTGCTGTGGAGAGTGTGGCGCCATATTGCGCTTTTCTATTGGTTCTCAGAAGAAAAACAGGGGCTACCATGGCTTCAAAAACAAGCGGTTCGAGATTACCGATTCCCTGCATAAATGTTACATAGCTATCAATCTGGTTTGCCCTGATGGAACTGAAAAAATCACTTTCAGGCACCTCTTTCTGAGCGATTGTAACAACGCCCGGAAACAGTGTGAGAAAGAACAAACTGAAATATTTCAGGTGATTTTTCATAAATAAAAACTTTTAGGTTGTATCAGAACAGCACAGTCAATAAGTTTTAATTTTTCTTTTTGAAAAATATATTTGATTTGTAAAGCACAAGATACATGATGGTTACGGTTGCTATGAAACTAATAAACATGTTCAGAGAGACCAATGCACCAAGAGAACGGTTGGGTGGAAATACCGAGAACAGCATGACCAGAAAACCTGAGATGACCACCAAGGCATTGAAAGCAATTGCCCTTCCGGAATGATACATTGTTTCGCGTGTTGTGGCAAGCTTATCCTTTGTTTCGTGCGCATTGATGCGGTAACGGTCAATAAAATGTACGGCATAATCTATTCCAATTCCAATGGCGATACTAGAAATCAAGGCTGTGGTTGTGCTCAGTGGAATATTCAGCAAACCCATGAGGCCAAAACTTATGAGGGCAGTCAAAATAACCGGAATTGAGCCAATCAGTCCGATGCTGAGTTTTTTGAACATCAGGGATAGCAACAGGATGATAATAATGACTGACAGAATGAGACTTTTGATCTGTCCCGTAAGAATTAATCCGGTAAATACAAGCGCTTTATATCCGCTGCCTGCGTAATTAATGCTGACTCCTTTTTCCTCAAAGGACTTTCGATATTTTTCAATGGCATCAATGGCATTGTTCAGTTCTTTGGAGTTATCGCTTTTAAGCTGAAAAGTAATATTTGCCTTTCTATAGTCATAATCAATCACTTTCCACAGATTTTCGGGGTCGCCCGACATTTCATACAACAGCAGATATTGGGCAATCAGATCATTGTTTTCAGGAATTACATTGAAAGCTTCTTCATCCGCATTCATTACTTTATTCATTCTTTTAACATAATCTGCAATGGAAAAAGAATTGCCAACGGTTTCAACCTTTTCAACAGAAGTCTGCATCTCGTCCATTAATTTTTGGATGTCAGACTGAATCATCACTCCGTTGTTTTCTGATTCCAGAATAACATTGATGGTGCTTGTTCCGCCGAAATGCTTGTTGATAAAGGCATCTGTAAGCACTATGTCGCTGTCGCGTTCAAAGTTTTCAAGGAAACTTGAATTGATCCATACTTTGCTTGTGCCATAAAGCGACACAAAAATCAAAACTGTGGTAACAGATATCACAAGCACTTTATGTTTCAGTGTTTTTTCAGCAAAACGATAGGCAAAGCCAGCATGATTGTTGTCATTTTTATGAATAATTTTTTTCCTTTTAATACCAAATACAAGAATAACGGCAGGAACTAATACCAATGAGAAAATCATTGCAGATAGAACGCCGAACGCCGTAAAAAGTCCAAAATATTTTATTGGGAGCACCTCTGAAGTCAGCAGCGATATAAAACCGACAGCAGTGGTTACTGAAGTCATTACGACAGGTTTCCACATGTTTTTAAGCATATCTTTGATGGCTTCAACTTTTGTAGCGCCTTCATTTTCCTGCATAAAAAGATCAAGATGGTTGTAAAGATGAATACCGTCTGCCACTCCTATGGCGATCAACATTACAGGAATCATAATTGTAACCGCATAAATAGGAATCCCCAACAATGACATCAGGCCAAAGGCCCAGATTGTGCTAAAGAGCACAACAAACAGGGTGGCAAGTGTATACCTTACACTTCGGAGTACTGCATATAAAATGACGATGATGACCAGAATCACAATTGGAACCATCGTTTTCATGTCTTTGGGACCTAAATATGCCATTGTGCCTTCAACGATTGGAACTCCGGCTACATAGATATTTTCCGGGCCTTCATAGGAGTGCGCAAATGCAAGGATTTTTTCATAGAATTCCATTGAAAAGACGCTGTCATTGATTGAAGCCACCACAAGGGCTACCTGATTATTGTCAGAAACCAGACGTCCCTGCACCATTTCATTTGAGCGAACATTTTGCTTCAGTTCAGCGATTTTTTCTTCAGTTTGCGGAACTCTTTTATAAAATGACTTTACATCCAGTCCTTCCTCAGTACCAACAATATTGTCAGCTGTATATAGTGAAATAATGTCAGCAGCTTCAAATTCAGGCATATCCTGCATTGCTTCGGTAATATCTTTTATTTTCTGAAGTGTTTGGTGATTGTAAATTCCTTCAGGGTTTTCAATGGCAATCAAAATACCATCCTTGATGTTGAACCACGCCTCAGCCTGATCATTGTATACAAAGGCCGGATGTTCCTTTGGCATGTATTCGTCAAGGTCTGTTTCCATGCGGGCGTTTTTTGCCATTTCGAAAACAAACCAGGTGCTCAGCAACAGAATGGAGATTATGATTGCCCAGGCTGTTTTTTTCATTAATGATTCTTTCATCGAAATGTTTGTTAATGTTAACTAACTTAATTGTTTTAAAAAAAGGCATATTCAATATGCCAAAGTTTGATTTAAAGCAGGGTTTATAAAATTCTGGCGTTGGAAGTAGGTTTTGGTGTTTTGACGACCAAAATTCTTGCTTGCTTATCCGAATGATTAAACAGACAATGGACAATGTCTTTTGGGCTTTCGACGAGGGTGTTTTCTGCTACTTGTTGCTTTTCTTCCCCAATCTGAACCGAGGGCGTACCTTCCAGAATAAAGAAAAAGACATCCACAGGAGTGATATGGGGTTTTAGCTGCTCGCCTGGCTGAAGCACAATATGCATAGCCTGAGCATCCGTTTTATCATAAAGTTGACGCACATCCACTTTGTGTAGTGTTTGTTTGATTTCTTGTTGTTTCCAATCGATTATATTCATTTTGCAAGTTATTTTTTGTGCTTTCCGGCACATTATTGATATTGATGATTTATCAGAATTTCTATTTGTTTAAAATCTGTTTGATTGTTCTGAAGAAATTTGTTCCATAGGCTTGCAGATCAAAGTTAAAGTCTGCCATTTGCCATTGTTTTATCAAAAGTCTGAGCGAACCCATGATGATGATTGAAAGATGCTGCAAATTGTAGCCTGGATTAATTTCACCCTTTTGTTTTCCCTCTTCAAGAATTGTTTGAATTGCGTTGCTGTTTCTCCCCATAATTTCTTTTACTTTTTCAGAAAGCAATGGTTCGCTGCGGAAGATCTCTTCTGAAAATATGACTGCGACAAGAGAAGGTGTTTCCGAAAAAGCTTTGAAGTGGTTTATGAATATTCTTTCGATCTTTTCCAGAGAAGTGCCATCTTTTTGCATTTCAGAAAGGAAAATGGTTTGAGTTGTACTGCTGAAATAATTCAGAATACTGATCAGAATCTGAATTTTGTTTTCATAATGCCGGTATATAGCAGGTTCAGAAATTCCGATTTCTTTTGAAAGGTTTTTCATGGTTAGCCCTTGAATTCCTCTTGATGAAATAAGTTTGATTGAAGAGTGAATAATTTCCAGTTGACGATCTGTAAGCATTTTTTGTATTATTTATGCGGCAAAGTTAGTTAATAATCACTAACTATCAAGTAAAATTGAATATATTTTCAATATATTTTTCAAACCATTGATAAATAAACTGTTGTGATCAAGATTTAATTGTTTAATCTTTCAGAATCAACCTGTTTTAGCTGGATATTTTCAATCCATATTGATTTGAAGTCCGGTCTGTGAGAACAATTTTTTTCTGAACCATTTTCCCGGGTTACTCAAATCAAGACAGCCATGTGTGAAACAATAATCAAAAAGAAAACTCAAATTGCTTATATCTCTGGTTGTATAAAACACAACAGGTGACTCACTGTAGTTTTTCTCAGCCTCATAGCGCAAGTATAGCTCCTCCTTTACAGTTTGCCAATCTTCTTTCAATGTGCTGTCTGTGCTGAGAACAGTGTATCCCTTGCCTTCAATCAATGTAAGCAGATAACCAAACTGAGCAAGTGGATCAAGAATAACTGTTCTGTTATTCGTTTTTAGATGTCTCTCAATTTCTTGTATGAACCATATGTCTGTCATTGTTTTTCAGGAATTATTGGTTTATGGCAGGTTGTGGGAATGATTTTTCGAACTCCCAAGGCAATGAATTTATCCTATTTCTCAGGATTTTAAGTTCAGTGATTAAATCATCAAAGCTTGGTGCTTTAGTTTCATAAATCATCAGGTCTAACATCTTTTTGTAATCTGCCTTCCACGCTTCAAAAACTTCTGGGATTGGAATAAAATCTATTGTTTTTGGGTTGTGGGTGTTATAGTTTACATCACCAACTTTCGTAAATTGAAAACGATGTTCAACTATTGATTCATACAATGATTTATCATTCAATGCCTTGTCTGCGAATTTAGTTTTTGACAGGTGATAAATGTCGTATAAGTGACGGCTTAAACGGTCTACTCTTATATTTTCTTGCGTTTTGTGAAACTCTTCATGCAGTAAGAATAACTTTTCCAGAAATGTGCGTTCAGGATTAACTGAAGGAATCTTAATGGGATGTTGAACAAAATTTCTGTCTGCATATTCTTCATCTACCAATGATGTAAATGTTCGTACTGTAAATGGCTCCCTCAAGGAGCGTGAACCAATTTCTATCTGAACTTTTGGTTGCTGATATGCAGTTGCTTCAATTACATGAGGATAATAAATATCTTAATACGGGGATTTTGATCCTTGCTTTTTGGAGGAATTAAATCAAAATCCAAAACCTCTTTATCAGCAAACCGATTTTTCAGCTCATCAAAAAACTTTTCAGTCACATAGGTGCTATATGCTCGTCTGAGATTTGTGCGCTGATTCTTTGACAATACTCCTTTGAAACCAAAAAACTCGCTGTCAATTGCAAGGTCTACATCTTCTGAAAACCTTTGAATCAGGTTCCATGCCTTACTCAGGGATGTGCCGCCTTTAAAGTCCAGATGCTGCGCTATATCCATTTCAAAAATGATTCTCAGGGACTGAACAACCCACCAATCCTTTTCAACAGCAAAAGCGTTCATGCCAGTCATTTCTGCAATCTGGATGTACGCATTGCGCCTTGTTTGCTCAGGTATTGCCAGCCACTTCTTCATATTTATTTATTTTTCAATGCTTTACGCATGATGATACGAATCCATTCAGGTGCCAGACGAATATCTTGTTCTAAACGATAAGGATCTTCCGATTCAAGATGCTTCAGAATGAGTTGAATTTCTTGCTCAGTTACCTTGTCTTTTCCTATTTCTTTTAATGCCTGAATGACCAATCCGCTTATTTTTCCTATGGCTGAAAGGTTCTTCGGACTTGTTTTCTTAAACAGTATTTTTCTTTTTCCAAGGTTAATTTTGCGGGCAGCGCCATCTGTAAGATAAACCACATTCATGGGTATCTGTGTTGATAAACCCAATGCATTCAATGCAGCGGCACCGGTAAGCATTATGCGTGCCTTATCCCGTTTACGTATTGCTTCAGCAATTGCTTCTGTTGAAGGCTTTAAAGAACCAATTATCGGATCAACATCAATACGACTGTAAATACCTCTTGAAATTCTCTCAATCACATCCTTTTGTTCATGTCTTTCAAGTGCTTTAGCTACTGCTTTAGCTGTACCATAGCTAAGGAAATCTTCAGCAAAATATAGCGTGCCCCTCTTCGCTTTCTTAATTTTTGTAAACATTCTGGCTTTTCTAAACACAAAAGGAAAAGGTTTGTAAACATGCTGATTCATTCTCTTAGGTGTTTGAAGATTGATTTGACAAGAGTTGAATAAATCTAATTGGTAAGATGAAGAAAGGTATCCTCGATCCGCAATTAATGTGCAATTATTTAATCCTGAATATTTTATGTCAGATAAGTAATTCACATCATGTACACTTGCTTTGGTTAAATCCATGCTATGAAATACACCTTTGTTAGAGGCAACTACATGAAGTTTGTAACCATAATAATAAGCTTTGCTAACTGCAGAGTAACCTTTGTCAGGTGCCGTGTCGTAATTTTCTTTACAAATTTTACTAGATTTTTCCCGTGCTATTTGACAAACTGGCACCGGAATTGAATCAACCAAATACACATTTTCATTTTGGTTTAGATCATCCGCAATAATTTTATTCAATTCAATGATAAATGGATAAAGTCTTTTTCTTCTGCGATTGTAATTGCAACGGTCAATCAAATTGGGGAATTCTTTGGTATAATCGTTCTTTAGTTTTGCCCAAAAGTAGCTCTCACTATCAATTCCTATAGATTCACCTGTTATAGCAAGTGCAATTATTTGACAGTCAGACATCTTAGGCTTGTTGCGGTATGAATAAAAGTTATTGAACTCGTTAATACGATTTTTAAAAATAGATTTTGTAATGTTAAAAAACTTGTCGAAATTTGAACTTAAGTTATGCATAATAGATGTGTTTTGGTGGTACTTAATACATCTAAGATACTGAATATCAGTTTTATGCATAACTTTTTTATATATATTTATCAACATTGTTTTTAACATTCAAACCGCACAACACGTTATTATTAATTACATTGTGTTGGTTTTTAATTATATTTTTACCTTAGCGTCATTAAACAACCGCCAATCAAATGAATAATAGCCAAAAGCCTTATCTGTTGGTTAGATCGCTTTTGATGGGATTATGCATAATGTTTCTTTGTTTAATTTCAGAAACGGCAAAATCCCAGATCAGTTTATTGAATAAGCAAATCGACAGCCTTGAAAATGCACTTTCGAAAGCTAAAGGTCCAGAACGGAATGCTATCCTTATTGAATACGGTTATGCGCTCAATATTAAAGATACTTGTGAATCGATTAAGATTTTAAATAAAGGCATTGAGGGGGCAATTGGACAAAATCAACATTCGACGGTAATCAGAGGATATTATCTGTTATTGCATGTGTTTAATAGTATTGGAAAACGCGATTCAGCTATTTCGATTTCAAGAAAAAAAATAGCCTATGCACTGAAATTCAACTATCTGAAAGAAGCCGCCTATTCGTACAATGAACTCGCGAAATTTTTTCTCAATCAAAAAGATTTTGATAGCACGTCTGTTCATCTTAAAAATGCCGAAAAAATCTTCTTTCAAATAAGTGATAATGGTGGTCTGGGCGATGTTTATGATAAACTGGGATTAATGGCAGTGATGCAGGGCAACTACAAAGAGGCAAACAGCTTCTATGATAAAGCCTTGAATTATGTCCAAAATTCTGATAGTACTTACCTGATCGGATTGGTAACCTATCATTTAGGCTTTAGTTTTTTCCAAACTTCAGATTATGAGCTGGCCTTAATCCGTGTTCATAAAGCACTTGAAATTTGGGAAAACTTGGACAATATTGGTTTAGCTCCTCGTTGGAACTGTCTCGAGATGCTTGGCAATATTTATCTTAAAGTAAAGCGTTTTGATCTAGCGCTCGAATACCATCGCAAAGCACTTGCTGTAAGAAAATTAGGTTGGGATGGCGTAATTGCTGACAGCCTGAATCTGAGCTATGCGTATTCCTACAATAATATTGCTGAAACATATTTTCTGATGAACAGGCTCGATTCTGCTTATTGGTATGCCGATCAATCTTTAAAAATTAAATTGCGTCCTGCTACTTTGGCGAGTAATACGGATATTGCCAACTCCTATCTGAATACCGCTAAAATCATACTGGCTTTGGGTCAGATACAACAAGCCGAAAAATATGCTGAGAGATCACTGTATTATTACATTTCTGCCAATTGGAAAGATGGAGTTGCTGAGAGTCATTTATTATTGGCAAAGATCTATCGCAAAATGGTTTTACAGGATAAAGAAATGCTTCACTTGAATGAAGTTATCTCAATTACTGAATCTACTGGCGCAAAATTGATTCAAAAGCAAGCTTGGCGTGAGATGGCAGATTTATTATTGAGCCAGAAAAAATACAAAGAATCGAATGAAGCCTTGATGAAATTCAGGAGCCTAAACGACAGCATCTTTTCTGAAGACATGAACAAAAGAATTGCTGAAATGAATGTAAAATATGAAACAGAGAAAAAAGAACTTGAAAACACCTTCCTTCATGAACAAAATACCTCTCAAAAGAAAATCAAATTATATCTTTTCTGGGCACTGGGTTTATTCGTTGCATTCGCTTTAACCCTTGCAGGTGTAGTGATGCTGCTGAGGAAGAATCTTACACACAAAAACGACCAGCTTTCAAGACAAAAACAAATTGCTCAACTCATTGAAATTCAACACCAAAGAGATATTGAGTTTAAAAATTTGGAGTTACAGATGCTTATGGGTTATATAAAATCCAAGAACGACATGCTTGAAACCATTCGTACGGTGATGTTAGATGAAATTAAAAGCAACTGCAATGCTCCTGTGGAAACTTTCCAGCGAACAGTACAAACAATTCAATCGCATTTGGTAAGCGACCAGGATTGGGATATGGTAGATAAACAGATTGAAAAATTAAGTTCTGGATTTACATCTTCCTTATTCGATAAGCACCCTAACTTAACCACTGGTGATTTGAAACTATGTGCATTTATTCGTCTACATTTATCTACCCGTGAAATTGCTTCCATATTAAATATAACAGAGGAGAGTGTGCACAAACATAGATACCGTTTACGTAAAAAACTTCATTTAAATGGAGATAGCCTTGAAGGATATCTAAGTGAACTTTAACTACAACCATTCTATATTGATTGATCTGCTGGTTTAAAAGCATGTTTAATACAAGATATTCTCTTTTTCTCTTTAGTTGCTGTGCGTTTTAACTGCATATTAAAAAACACTAAATATGTCAAGGATATGGGCTGTCCATTTTTTGTCTATATAGAAAAATAGGATATAAACATTTCATAAAGTAGTTTTGACTGCATATTCAACATCCTAAATGAATTTGACGATAAGGAATATAACTACCAAACAAAAAATCTACTCAATTATGAAATTCAAAAATAAATATGTCTTAGTGTTAGAACTTTTTTGTTTATTAGTACTGGTTGGTTTCAATAACACATGTTATTGCTCAGAAATATTGACAAATAATCACTTAAGTGAGTTTGAAGCCTCAGTAAAGTCAAACAAATTAACAGCTAATTCAGTAGTTAAAGACAAGCTGTTGCCGTCATTTGATAATAGAAGCCAGAAGAAGGCCAAGCATAGTTATTTAGGCTTAAATTTGAATCTAGGATCAGTTTCCGGCATTGAAGGGTTTTTTGGTTTTTACCCGGGGAATACCATAGATTTTATTCCTGAAAGTATTGCCTTGAGTATCACGTATTCCTTTTCAAACCAAAAATATACTTCCGCATATTTTATAGAACCCAATACAGCTACTTCGATAAATTTTCATGAGATTTCATTTGGAATCAGCAATGATATTGACATAAAACTTAATAGAATAACAGTATTATTTGTTGCACCTGAATGCTATTTTGGTCTAGAAATGCTAAACTCAAAGGACTTATTATTTGATAGTAAGGCTCAAAACCTAGTGAGCGCTTTCTTTAAACCTGGCCTAAAAACTGGTATCCGGTTTAGCAAATTCGGCTTCAGTTTTGGTGCTCATTATTATTTGTTTGAATCTTATGTCCGGAAAGAAAACTTTCAGATTCTTATCGATAGTAAAACAAAAGAACGCATAAAATGGGATGACGATCTATTTCATGACCGTTCTGGATTTCAGTTCAATATAGGCATATTTTTTAAATTGTAAAACATACTAAAACAATAACAATGAATCTTATTTACAAAATAATTAAAGGATTCTTTTTGGTTGCATTAGCCATGCTGATTTCATGTAACAAAGATTTCATGGAGATAAGAAAGTATACCTCTAATGAAATGTTGCATGAAAATGTCATCGTTGTGGACTCAGTTAAAATAGCAGAGCCAGTAATGGTAGAAGGTGATGTTTATACCTATTTAAATGATGGTAGTATGCCTTCAATCCAGGTAAATAACATCATTGTTGGGCAAACAAATGGCGGATACATTAGAAAAGTGAAGAGTTTTACCACAGCCAACGGGAAAATTATTGTGGAAACAGAACAGGCCGCACTTACCGATGTTTTTGAACGCTTATTTGTTGATGACACCATCAAGCTCGATTTTTCGCAAATGAAAGCGATCAGCAAAACACAAACGGCGCCGATTAAAGTAGCCTATATGTCGGAAGGCACATCCTTAAAAAGCGCCACGAGCATAATCAATTTGAATAACACCGTCTTTGTCGATCAAATGGCTGGAAATACCCATGTTTTCGCCAGGATTATAGAAGGGACTATCGATTTTGCACCTGACATAATCAGACAAATTGATATTTCGACCAATATTATTGGCATACCTACAGGTGTCAACTCATTGACAATCGGCGCCACCGGTGCATTGACCTTTAATTGTGAAGCAGAATTTACCCTTGACAATACCTATGCATATCAAAACGAGGTCACAATTGCAAGCTTTAATATTGGACCATTTTGGATGGGGCCTGTACCCTTGTATATTAAACTTGGTTTTGATGCTGGTGTCGTTTTCAACTTTGATGCTGAAGCTGATCTTTCAGCAGGTTTTAACGCGGCAGCATCTGTTACTTTTGGAGCACAATACCAGGAAGATGAAGGTTGGTCCACCTTGTGGAACAGAACGTTAACAGCCAATCAGCTGCCAATCGAATGGAGTGCTGGGGCAGCATCTGGTGCTGTCGTATATGTGAAGCCTTCTGTAGCAGTCACTATTGCTGGTGTTCTGGGTCCATATATGGATGTCAAACCTGATTTGGTTTTTAATGGAGATATTAATGTTCCTGTTTGGGATTATGATTTAATAGCAGGTATTGATGGCACTTTAGGTTTTCATGCACAGATATTTGGCTATTCATTAGCCGACTATAACACGCAACTTTTTCGCTTCGAAAATGTAATTGCTTCCCAAAGTGGCATGATGATCATGACCCCGACCATTACAACGGATATCGTTACTGATATTACTTCGTCTTCTGCCAAGAGCGGGGGTGTTATTTCATCTGATGGAGGAACAGTAATAACTGCAAAAGGTATTTGTTGGGGAGCTAATCCACTTCCAAATCTTGCAAATTCGGTAACTCAAAATGGCGCTGGTAATGACCCCTTCATTAGCAATATGACAGGTTTATATCCAAGTACACCTTATTTTGTCAGAGCCTTTGCAACCAATAGTAAAGGAACAGCATACGGCAATGTTAGAATGTTTTTAACAAACCCCACTAATTACACCCTTACACTAAACAGTAATCCAGTATCCGGTGGGACTGTAAATGGAGCAGATCAATACCCTTCTGGTCAGCAGGTTACAGTCACAGCATCTGCCAACTCAGGTTATGCATTTACCAACTGGACAGAAGGAACAACCATTGTTTCAACAAATGCCAATTACACCTTTGTTATTACAAGTAACCGTACTTTGGTAGCCAACTTCACTACAAACCAATATACGGTAAGCTTGTCATCGAATCCTTTGACAGGTGGAACAACTTCCGGTGGAGGTTCTTAT
>PHDU01000037.1 GCA_002842755.1 Bacteroidetes bacterium HGW-Bacteroidetes-1
GAGCTTTAATGATATCATTAGTGTCCATTGTTTTTTTTAACAAAGGTAACTAATTTACTTTAAATATGAGTATATTATTTATTGACAATTCCTTAGCATTGTTTGGCTCAAATGGAGGTATATGGTAATGTAACCAGTTTACTTACCTTTGCTGTTGATACAATTCTCAAATTTTGATTGACAAAAACTTGTTGTAATATCGAAAATTACACTGAAAAACAGACCAATGAAAGAAAGTGATCCTCAAAAATTTGCCCTGATCGGAGTAGCTGGTTATATTGCTCCACGCCATTTGAATGCGATTAAAGAAACAGGAAACACCGTTGTAGCTGCGCTCGATCCATTCGATAGTGTAGGAATTATTGATAGTTTTTTTCCGGATGCTCATTTTTTTACGGAGCCGGAAAGGTTTGACAGGCATCTCGACAAATTACGCAGAACAATAACAAACAAGGTGGATTATGTCAGCATTTGTTCGCCCAATTACTTGCACGATGCCCATATCCGCATGGCACTCCGCAATGGCGCTCATGCTATTTGCGAAAAACCACTTGTTCTCAATCCATGGAATCTGGACGCGCTTGCCGAAATTGAGGATGAAACAAATAAAAAGATTTTTACTATCCTTCAACTTCGGCATCATCCGGCCATTCTTGAATTGCGTAAGCAAGTGCTTGAAGGTCCGCTCAATCATGTTTATGATGTTCAATTAGAATATATTACATCACGTGGCAATTGGTATCATCGTTCATGGAAAGGAAATAACGAAAAGTCAGGAGGAATTGCAACAAATATTGGAATTCATTTTTTTGATATGCTAACATGGATTTTTGGCGGAGTTATTAAAAATGAAGTTACGCAGTACGGGAAAGATCGTGCCGCTGGTTTTCTCCAACTTCATAAAGCCAAAGTAAACTGGTTTTTATCCATCAATCCGGAGACTCTTCCCAATGAAATTAAACAACAAAACAAACGAACGTACCGTTCACTCACTTTGGATGGAAAAGAAATAGAATTCAGTGAAGGTTTTACCGACCTGCACACCGTAAGTTATAAACATATACTTGACGGTAACGGGTTCGGCCTAAACGATGCCCGTACCTCAGTTCAAATAGTGCATGATATCAGAAAACAATTGGTTTAAGGCAGTTACTAATTACTTATTATTTTAAATAAAATGATCTTTAAACACTTCTATTTGAGTAAATTCTAATCTATATGACACACTTTCTTGAACTAGTAATTAAAATTGCCATTGAAGCGGGGGATGCCATCATGGGTGTTTATACAACAGATTTTACGGTTGACTTTAAAAAAGACAACAGTCCGCTTACCAAAGCCGATACGCTTGCAAATGACATCATAATCAAGGGTCTTGAACAAACAGGAAAGCCCGTTATTAGCGAAGAAGGCCGTAATATTCCATT
The DNA here is from genome assembly GCA_002842755.1 of Bacteroidetes bacterium HGW-Bacteroidetes-1. Classification (GTDB taxonomy): domain Bacteria; phylum Bacteroidota; class Bacteroidia; order Bacteroidales; family F082; genus JALNZU01. The sequence goes on from PHDU01000037.1 coordinate 1,428, forward strand.
TAATATCAGAGAGAATTGGAAAACTTTCTGGCTGGTAGATCCATTGGACGGAACGAAAGAATTTGTGAACCGTAATGGTGAATTTAGTGTGAATATTGCATTGATTGAATCAAAGACTCCTGTGATGGGCGTCATTTATGCGCCCGTACCCGACACCCTCTATTTTAGTGATGAAAGTGGTGCCTGGAAGCTCGAACATGCCAAAGGTGTTGTTATCGGAAACAGCGATATAACACACCTAAAACGTGAAAGCAGTCAATTACCTTTGGAGCGATCCGATCCGGATTTTACAGTTGTTGTCAGCCGCTCACATCTCAACGCTGATACAACCGATTTTATTAACAAGGAGAAGCAAAAGCATCACAATATAAGAATTGTATCGCGTGGTAGTTCACTAAAGATGTGTATGATTGCCGAAGGAAAAGCAGATGTTTATCCACGGTTCGGGATAACTTCGGAATGGGACACTGCTGCCGGACACGCCATTATACGTGCAACAGGAGGTAAAATTGTTCAAATAGCAAACGAAGCGATTGAATTAACCTATAATAACGAAGATCTTGAGAACCCATCATTTATTGCTTATCCATCCAATTAATTCTGATGAATAGCAATCCTTTTGCTTCATTATTTCTTCGCAAAAGTAGTCAGCCTGCTCAAGTTGCCGGTTTTTTTCGCGTACTTTGCACTCCATTTTCATTGACAAAGATGAATCATAACATAGCATGAACACACTTATTATCAACAATCTTCGAGAACTTGAGGCCGAAGCAATACATATTATCCGCGAAGTAGCTGCTTCGTTTGAGAAACCCGTAATGCTTTATTCCATTGGTAAAGATTCTTCGGTTATGGTTAGGTTGGCTGAAAAGGCATTTTATCCGGGTAAGGTTCCTTTTCCTTTGATGCATATTGACAGTAAATGGAAATTTCGGGAGATGGTCGAATTTCGTGATCATTATGCAAAAGAGAACGGTTGGGATCTCATTGTAGAATACAATCGTGTTGGATTTGAATCCGGTATTGGACCTTTTACACATGGAAGTAAAGTGCATACAGATATTATGAAAACACAGGCACTGCTTCAGGCTTTGGATAAACACCGTTTTGATGCTGCTTTTGGAGGTGCCCGACGCGATGAAGAAAAATCAAGAGCCAAGGAACGCATTTTTAGCTTTCGCGACCGTTTTCATCAATGGGATCCAAAAAGCCAGCGTCCCGAATTATGGGACATATACAATGCGCGTGTACTCAAAGGCGAATCCATCCGTGTTTTTCCATTGAGCAATTGGACTGAACTAGATATCTGGCAATACATCCGTCTCGAAAAAATTCCCATCGTACCCCTTTATTTTGCTAAAGAGCGTCGTGTCATCGAACTCGATGGAAACCTCATTATGGTTGATGATGAACGCATGCCAAAAGAAATGGCAGATAAAGCTTCCATGCGCAAAGTGCGATTCCGGACACTTGGATGCTACCCCCTAACAGGCGCTATTGATTCAGAGGCCGACACCATCGAAAAAATTGTTGAAGAGATGATGACTGTTACCAAAAGTGAACGGACAACCCGTGTGATCGATTTTGATGAAGAAGGAAGCATGGAGCAGAAAAAAAGAGAAGGATATTTTTAGGGTTTTTAAAAAATTTAATTTCACACAATAAGTAATTAACAGCCTGAAATTTTAATTCCTATTCTGTGGAGAATAAATAAAAGACAGAAATGAATAAAGAAACGCAAACCCTCGCTGATATTCAACTTTTCCTTGATCAGGATCAAAAAAAAGACCTGCTCCGTTTTCTGACCGCAGGTTCTGTGGACGATGGAAAATCAACACTGATAGGGCGATTGCTATTCGATAGTAAAAAAATATACGAAGATCAGCTTTCGGCTTTGGAACGCGACAGCAAACGCATTGGCCATGCAGGTGAAAAAATTGATTATGCTCTTTTGCTGGACGGACTAAAAGCTGAACGTGAGCAAGGCATCACAATAGATGTTGCCTATCGCTATTTTTCCACAAATAAAAGAAAGTTTATCATTGCTGATACACCCGGTCATGAGCAATATACGCGCAATATGGTAACCGGTGCAAGCACCGCCAATCTTGCAATTATTCTTGTAGATGCCCGCACCGGTATCATAACACAAACGCGTCGACATACTTTTCTGGTTTCTTTGCTTGGAATAAAACATATTGTACTGGCAGTAAACAAGATGGATCTGGTTGAATACAGCGAGGAAGTTTTCAATCAGATTTGTAACGATTATAAAGATTTTGTTACAAGACTAAGTATTCCGGATATATATTTTCTTCCACTTTCGGCCCTCAATGGCGACAATGTTGTTGAAAATTCTGAAAACATGTCTTGGTACAAAGGCAAGAATCTGCTAAATTTTCTCGAAGAAGTACATGTTGTTTCGGATCGAAATTTCGAGGATTTTCGCTTTCCTGTTCAACATGTTCTTCGTCCAACGCTTGATTTCAGAGGGTTTTCTGGAAAAGTGGCCTCAGGAATTGTTCGGGAAGGTGATGAAATCATGGTTTTTCCCTCACACAAAAAAAGTCGGATAGTCAAAATCATTGGTACGGAAGGTGAAACCGATTATGCCTTTCCTCCTCAGGCGGTCACGCTGACACTTGCAGATGAAATTGATATTTCGCGCGGTGATATGCTTGTGCATCCCCAAAACCAGCCAAGAGCTGAAAGACAGTTTGAAGCAATGCTGGTGTGGATGGACGAAACAAAAATGGATCCATATGCACAATTCTTTATCAAGCAAACCACCAACACAACCCGGGCCCGAATTGATCAGATACTTTATCGTGTAGATGTAAACACCCATGAAAATGGTGAATGTGAAACATTATCGCTCAACGAGATAGGCCGAGTAGTAATAACAACGAACAAGCCGTTGTTTTTCGATCCATACCAAAAAAACCATAGTACCGGAGCTTTTATTCTTATCGATCCCATTACTCACAACACCTGTGCTGCAGGAATGATCATTGATAAGATGAACCCCACCGAACTTCATTCACGGATCGTTGATCCCGAAACAAGACGGTTGATTGATGAAGGAAAAAGTCTCATCAATAGCAATGAACTCAAAAAACGCTATCACCAAAAAGGGATTACGCTTTGGATCACAGGTCTTCACGGAAGTGGAAAAAATGTACTTGCTTATACCATTGAGCGACAATTATTTGACAGGGGCGCTACTGTTGTTCTTCTTGATGGCAGCACAATACGTTCAGGACTGACTCGCGAACTCGACCATTCGCCTGCCGACCGCGCAGAACAGATGCGTCGTGTTGCACATGTGTGTCGAATTCTTAATGATCAGGGAATATTGGTCATTTGTTCATTTATTTCTCCAAAAGAGGAAATCAGGCAGCAGGTTTGTGAAATCATTGGCAAGGATCGGTTTCATCTGATTTATATGGATGCCACGCTGGCCTATTGCCGCGAAAATAAACCTGAACTGTACAAAAAAGCCGAGCAGGGAGATTTACAATATCTTCCCGGTATCAATGAAACTTATTCAATTCCTAAGCAACCACAGCTCAAGCTAAGTCCCGATAATTTAAAACAAAATATGGATACAATTTTGAATTATCTTCAGAATCAGGACATTTTTCCAATAGAATAAAACCTGCATGATTTTTAATCAATAAATTTGCAAAAACGAAAAAACATGAAAAATAAGGGACCAATTTCACAGTTTATTGAACACCATTACAGACATTTTAATGCCGCTGCTCTCGTAGATGCAGCCAAAGGATATGAAACCCATTTAGCTGAAGGCGGAAAAATGATGATTACACTGGCTGGGGCAATGAGTACAGCCGAGTTAGGAATATCGCTTGCTGAAATGATACGTAACGATAAAGTTCAGATCATTTCCTGCACCGGGGCTAACCTTGAAGAGGACCTGATGAATCTGGTGGCACACTCCCATTATAAACGCGTTCCACACTACCGCGATCTTAGCCCAAAGGATGAATGGGATTTGTTGGAAAATGGCTTCAATCGTGTAACCGACACTTGTATCCCGGAAGAAGAGGCTTTCCGCAGATTGCAAAAGCATATTTACAAGCTTTGGAAGGAAGCCAACGAAAAAGGAGAACGCTATTTTCCGCATGAGTTTATGTATAAAATGCTTCTTTCAGGTGTTTTGGAACAATATTATGAGATAGACCCTCAACATTCGTGGATGCTGGCTGCAGCCGAAAAAAACCTGCCAATTATTGTACCGGGATGGGAAGACTCAACCATGGGAAATATTTTTGCTTCCTACTGCATCAAAGGAGAATTGAAATCGACTACCATGAAAAGTGGTATCGATTATATGGTGTGGCTTTCTGAATGGTACCGTAAAAACTCCTCTGGTAAAGGCGTAGGATTCTTCCAGATAGGTGGTGGCATTGCAGGCGATTTCCCCATTTGCGTGGTTCCGATGATGTATCAGGATCTGGAATGGACCGACGTGCCTTTCTGGGCTTACTTCTGTCAGATTTCTGACTCAACTACAAGCTATGGTTCATATTCCGGGGCTGTACCAAACGAAAAAATCACATGGGGTAAGCTCGATATTCATACACCAAAGTATATAATTGAGTCAGACGCTACCATTGTGGCACCTTTGATTTTTGCATACTTGCTTGGATGGTGAGGCAATAAACGGGCTGCTGCGATTGGATTATCTATTGTGATTTTTTTTTCAGTTTATAAGGAAACAACTTGTTTTCCGTACTTGTTTTGAAAAGCCCTTTTAAAACAATTATAATAGGGCTTGCTGATAAACTCAGAATGTTGATATTTCGGTGCGCTGCACCTCTCGTTTCAATTCTATTTGATTTTCCTAAACAGATTATCGCCACTTTTTGGCTCAATTTTGAGGTGCAGCGCACCGGTAATCTTTGTAGAATTTTGTCCGGTGGTGTGTTTAAAGGTGCAGCGCACCGAAATATCTGATGCAAGGTTTTTTTAACCAATATCTCCCAAATCCATGTACAAGAAATAAGATATTATTGAATTAAATTCCAATAGATTAGGGCTTTTTCAGCAAGCCCTATAATAATTCCCTGAAGTGTTAAAGATCAATACTTTCTAAAGTAAAAACTGATTCTTTACTTTAGATGCTGCCATTACAAAGGAGCTGAAAAATTGTGAAATGTTGGTGATAATGGACAGTTTATAGGTAATAAACCGATGATAAGCTTCCATATCTTCACAAACAACTTTAAGCAAAAAGTCGGAATTACCAGAAATATAATACGCTTCCATCACTTCATCAAGCTTGCTCATCTCAGCTTCGAAAGTATCGATAGCCTCTTTGGTGTGTTCGTGCAAGGAAACCGACACATAAACAATCAGCTTCAAACCAAACTTTTTCGGGTCAATTTGTGTGATATAATTTTTTATGAACCCGTTTTTTTCAAGTTTTTTAATCCTTTCATGCACAGGGGTCGTTGATAAATTTAACTGTTCCGATAGTTCTCTGATGGTGATTCTGCTATTAAACTGCAACAGGTTCAATAGTTTTCTATCAATAGTATCAATTGTTTGCATCTGGTAGGTTTTTCTGAATTAGGATTACAAATATTCTGTAAAAGTAATTATTTCTATAATAATACTAAATATTAGTAATTTATCCTAAATTTATTTAAATTCTTAAAATAAACATATAAAATAAGTAATTTAGACGGCATATACGCTATTAACTATGATACAACTTATTGATAGTATAACCAATGAAAAAGTCCTGGAAAACGCAGTAGTCCGTTTCCGTGAACGGGGTATTGTTTTGCCAACTTTTGCTCAGCAACGCAACCCTGAGCTAATTCCTAAAAGTATAAAAAACAAGTTGAAAGAAGTGGGATTGTGGGAAATAAACCCAATCAATCTTTTCAGAATTACTTGGAAAAATGAGCCTGTTGATACCGGTGGCGCATTTGGAAAAGTTAATTTTATTGAACTTCCGCCTGAACTCACAGGAGTAAAAGCGCGAATAGTACTTTTGATTGGCAAATGGTTTCCTACAGGGGCACACAAGGTTGGAGCAGCTTATGGCTGTCTTGCGCCACGTATCATAACAGGTGGGTTTGACCCCACGTATAACAAAGCGGTATGGCCATCAACAGGAAATTATTGTCGTGGTGGTGCTTTCGATTCAAAGTTGATGGGAACAGAATCAGTTGCCATATTACCGGAAGAAATGAGCCGCGAACGCTTTGAATGGTTGAGGGATGTAATTGGATCGGAAGTGATTGCAACACCAGGATGTGAGTCGAACGTAAAAGAAATCTACGACAAATGCTGGGAAATAAGACAAACCAGGCCCGATTGCGTTATCTTTAACCAGTTTGATGAATTTGGAAATGCTGCATGGCACTATAATGTTACAGCGCATGCCTTAGAAGAAGTATACCAGTCATTAAAAACAAGTAAAAGTAACCTGACTGGCTATATTTCAGCTACTGGTTCAGCCGGAACGATAGCCGCCGGTGACTATCTTCGTACAATTCATCCACAGATAAAAGTTGTCGCATCCGAGGCGCTGCAATGTCCTACATTGCTGATGAATGGTTTTGGCGGACATCGTATTGAGGGCATTGGCGACAAGCATGTTCCGTGGATACACAACGTAAAAAATACTGATCTTGTTACAGCCATTGATGATGAGGCTTGTATGCGCGTTTTCAGAATGTTCAATGAGCCTGAAGGCCATCAATACCTCCTTGAAAAAGGCATTGATAAAGCCGTAATAAGCCAACTGCATCTGATGGGTATTTCAGGAGTTGGAAACCTTCTTTCAGCTATTAAAACAGCTAAATATTTCGAGATGACCTCTGACGATATCCTCATGACCATTGCTACTGATTCAGCCGAAATGTACCAGTCAAGACTCATTGAAATGAAGACTGAAAAAGGAGACTACACCCAGTTTCGTGCTGCTATCGATTACGAAAGTATTGTATTGGGAGCTACTACCGATCATATGAAGGAATTAAACTATAACGACAGAAAAGCAATCCATAATCTAAAATATTTTACCTGGGTGGAGCAGCAACAAAAAGAAGTCTCCGACCTGAATCAGCTTTGGTATGACAGAGACCTCTGGGATAAACTCTTCAATCAAACAGAAAGATGGGATGAACTTATCAATGAATTTAATGACCGTACAGGATTAGGCTAACAGTTCACAATCTGTTTTTAGAAAACACTAACAAAGTTGAGTCTGCTGTTGTGCAGGATATTATTGCTTTTTTACAAATATGTTATTTGACAATCCCCAACATAAATTACTAACTTGCAAGCATGAAAAGTATAAATCCTGATGGAAAATACTATTACCAATGCAGCACGTGTCAAAAAACCTATGCTGCCGGATCTGTGATCTATCTTTGTCCTGAATGTGCAGCAAAAAATTCAACCGTGCAGCCTCCCTACGGTGTTTTAAATGTGATATACGACTTTGCTTCGATACGTAGAAAGTTAAAGTCGTTTGAAACTTTACAACAACAGCATTTTTTGGATATCCTACCCATCAACAGCATTGAAAGCCTTCCCCCACTTCGTATCGGTAATACACCTTTGTATAAAACGCTTCAAATGGATGATGAAGCACTTCCTTTTCACCTTTTGCTTAAAGATGATGCCCAACAACCCACATTTTCTTTTAAAGACAGGGCATCAGCATTGGTCTCAGCATTTGCAAAAGAACATCATATTCATACAATAGTTACTGCTTCTACCGGCAATGCAGGATCATCGTTAGCGGGTATATGTGCATCTCAAAACCAAAAAGCCATTATCCTTGTACCTGCAACAGCTCCTCTGGCTAAATTAACGCAGATTATGATGTATGGAGCAAGCATTGTGCCTGTTGATGGAAGTTACGACAACGCTTTTGATCTCAGCATCAATGCTACCAGGTCTTTTGGTTGGTACAACCGTAACACAGCGTTCAATCCGCTAACAATAGAAGGAAAAAAAACTGTTTCATTTGAACTTTTTTCTCAAATGGAAAAACGTATTCCTGACAGGATTTTTGTCCCAACTGGTGATGGAGTCATCCTTGCCGGATTGTACAAAGGCTATGAAGATTTATTTCATTTAGGCTGGATCGATCGCATGCCTGTGATCGTTGCTGTACAGTCAAAGGGAAGTGATAATCTTGTACGAAACCTTGAAGCCGATCATTTTTCAATCAAATCAAGCAGTACCATTGCAGACTCTATTTCTGTTGATATTCCGCGTAACTTTTATTTAGCGAAGCACTATTTGAAGATCTACGGTGGCGAAACCATTGCGGTTGAAGATGATGAAATTATAGCCGCCTCAGCCAAACTTGCGCATAATACGGGTATTTTTACTGAACCTGCTGCGGCTGCAGCCTTTGCTGCTATGCTGGCCTACAAAAAAGCTGAAAAACTCGAAAAAAACTCCGTCAATGTCGTTTTACTCACCGGCAGCGGCCTTAAAGACCTCAAAGCTGTTTCACCATTCCTGAAAATGCCAAAAGCAATTGCTCCAACAATCGAGAACCTTCAAAAGCTAATAAAATGAACAGCTTAACAATCAATGGTGTGAAATACCACTATCAAGGCAATCCCGAAGAAAGCCTGTTGAATTATCTGCGTTTGGAGCTTCGAATTACTTCACCCAAAGATGGGTGTTCGGGGCAAGGAGTTTGTGGTGCCTGTACTGTTGAAGTTGATGGGAAACCAAAGCTTGCCTGTCGTGTAAAAATGAAAGATGTTGAGGGGTGCAATATTTATACAACTGAAGGTCTTCCTGAAGATTTCCGTCAAATTATCGGTAGTGCCTTTGCGCAAAAAGGAGCCGTCCAATGTGGTTTTTGTTCACCAGGATTTATCATGCGGGCCAAAGTCCTGTACAATCAAAATCCTTTGCCTTCAAGAAATGAAATCATAAAAGCCATTCATCCCAACATCTGTCGATGCACTGGTTATGTGAAAATTATTGACGCTATCGAATCGGCAATGGATCGACTTCAAGAACCTGCTAGCCACGAAATGGAAAAACCTTCTGGCTCTATTGGATCGCGCCTGCCAAAATATCAGGCTTTTGAAACAGCTCTCGGCACAAGGCCATTTGTTGATGATATGCATTTCGAAGGAATGCTTCATGCTGCGCTTAAATTCACTGATTATCCAAGAGCCGTCGTTTTAAGTATTCATACTGCAAACGCTTTACATAGTGAAGGAGTCGTTGATATATTTACAAAAGAAGATATTCCAGGCGATCCTTTCAGTGGTTTGATATTTAAAGACTGGCCCATGATGATCGGCAAAGGTGAAACAACACATTGCATTGGTGACGTATTGGCTGTAGTGGTAGCCTCTTCTGAAGCACTCGCATGTGCAGCACTCAATAAAATTGAGGTTGCTTATGAGCCTCTCAATCCTGTTACAGACCTGCATGAAGCTGTGAAACCAGATTGCGCACAAGTTCACAAAGGACGTTCAAATATTCTGGAAACATGCAGCATACAGTTTGGTGACATTGAAAAAGCCTTTGCTGATGCAGCTTATACTGCCTCTGGAATTTTTGAAACACAGCGTATTGAGCATGCTTTTCTTGAAACGGAAACAGCCATTGCACTTCCAGAGGATGATGGCATCAGGCTTTTCACGCAAGGACAAGGAGCTTATGTGGATCAAAAATTAATTGCAGGAATACTTGGCCTGCCCATAAAAAGTGTAAAAGTAGAACAAGTTCAAAACGGTGGTGGTTTTGGTGGGAAGGAAGACTTGACCGTGCAGCCTCATGCTGCTCTTTGTGCATTGCTTCTGAAAAAGACCGTACGCGTGCATCTCACCCGTGCGGAATCAATCATAATGCATCCCAAACGTCACCCTGTCTGGATGGATATTCAGCTGGCCTGTGACCAAAAAGGACAATTCACGGCTCTCAGACTGAATGCAATGGGCGACACTGGAGCCTACGCCTCTGTAGGAACAAAAGTACTCGAACGTGTGGTGGGTCATGCCACTGGAGGATATACTGTTCCGGCTGTTGACATTCGCGCAGATACAGTTTACACCAATAATATCCCTTCCGGAGCTATGCGCGGGTTTGGAGTTCCTCAGGTTGTGTTTGCGATGGAAAGCTGCATCGATGAATTGTGTGTGCAGGGTGGTTTCGATCGCTGGCAGATACGTTACGACAACGCGCTTGTTGAAGGTTCGAAAACTGCTACTGGACAGCGTTTACAAGGTGTAGGCCTGAGAAAAACACTTCTGGCTGTGAAAGACCAATTTCAGAAGGCGCGTTTTGCAGGCATTGCCTGTGGTTTGAAAAATACAGGCGTAGGCAATGGCATGATCGACGATAGCGAAGTAAAGATAGAAATTCTGAATGCTACAAAAGTGGTGATTCATCATGGTTGGTCCGAAATGGGTCAAGGCGTACATTCTATTGCCCGGCAGGTGGTTTTTGAAGAAACCGGTATTGACCCTGAAATAATAGATGTAGTGATCAATACAGACGCTAATCTGCCCACAGGGATGACAACCTCATCGCGCGCTTCTGCCCTTGTTGGCAATGCCCTCATTGATGCAAGTCGCCGGCTGAAAAATGACTTAAAAACGTTGACTTTAGATCAACTTGCCGGAAAGGTTTATAAAGGTAAATATGTATGCGATTTTACTTGTAAACCCGGTTCTGAAACCGAAAATCCCATCATTCATTTTGCTTATGGGTATGCAACCCAGGTTGTAATTTTAAATGAAACAGGTCATATAACAAAAGTGATTGCTGCACATGATGCTGGTAAAATTCTGAATCAGATGTTGTTTGAAGGTCAAATTGAAGGTGCCGTTCATATGGGGTTAGGTTATGCGCTAACAGAAGAACTTGGGCTTCGTGAGGGTTGGCCAACCAGTTTGAAATACAAGGATTTAGGCGTATTACGCGCATCAGAAATGCCTGAAATTGAAGTGATTGGTATCGAAGAATCGGATTTTTACGGGCCCTATGGCGCCAAAGGCATTGGTGAAATTGGCTTGGTGCCAACAGCGGCAGCTGTGGCCAATGCGTTTAGAGCTTTTGATGGAATGCAAAGAATGAAGCTTCCGCTGAAGAAAAAAATCACTAAGAAAGAGTAAAATAATATCTTTTTAATAAAACGACTGCTATGTCCATACTGCTAAAAAATACCACTTTCATCGACTGGCAAAATCTTGCTTTTAAACCTTGTGATATTCTCTTGGAAGAAGGCGTCCATGGAACCATTAAGTTTTATGCTCCCAATGAAAAACAGGATTTGAAAGATGTTCAGGTGCTTGATTGCTCCGGAAAATATGTTACAAAGTCTTTTGCCATTGGACATCATCACGCTTATTCGGCATTGGCAAAGGGAATGCCTGCGCCTAAGAAATCTCCTGCTGACTTTCTTGAAATTCTGCAATATATCTGGTGGAATCTGGATAAGTGCCTCAACAGAGAAATGGTAGAATACTCGGCCCTCACTACGGCAATGGCATGTGCAAAGGCTGGCTCAACCTTTGTGATTGATCATCATGCTTCCTCTGGCTTTATCCGTGGATCACTTGAACTGATGGCAAAAGCTTTTGAAAAAGTTGGTGTGGGTCACCTGCTTTGTTATGAAATTACCGACCGTGACGGACAAGAAAAAGCCGAAGAAGGATTGGAAGAAACAGCTTCCTTTCTCTCTCATCAAAAGGGACTCATTGGACTTCACGCCTCTTTTACCGTGGGAGAAGCAACATTGTCAAAAGCAGTCAGGATAATGCAGCAATACCAGACTGGTATTCATATTCATGTGGCTGAAGACATATTTGATCAGACACACTGCCACGATACATACCATAAAACGGTCATCGAACGATTGCATCAGGCGGGCGTTCTTTCAGCTCCAGAAACCATATTAGTTCACGGCCTGTATTTGAATGAGAAAGAACGCAACCTTATCGCCAATTCTCCTGTTTGGATGGTACAAAATCCCGAAAGTAACCTGAACAACAAAGTAGGATTTTTTAACTCAAAGAACCTTGGAGATAAGATAATGATCGGAACAGATGGGATGCATAGCGATATATTACAAAGTTCCAAAGTTGCTTTTCTTGCAGGTCAGGCGTATGATCAGATCAATTACGAAGACACTTACAATCGATTAAGAAACGTACACCGCTATCTACACGAAAACAATTTTTCTGGTGACGGAGACAACAACCTTATAGTACTCGACTACGACACAGCCACCGATTTCAATACCTCTAATTTCTTTGGTCATTTTATATTCGGACTTCGCTCAAATCATATATATCATGTGATTTCAGATGGAAGGCTTATTGTAAAGAACAGAATTTTACAAACTGTTGATGAAGAATCTTTGCTTGTTGAGTCGCGAAAACTTTCTAAAATTCTTTGGAGCAAAATGCAGTCGTAAGGTAACGAGGCGCGAATCTTTCCTTATTCATACCTTTGTGATATAAATTTCAACGCATAGATGGAAGAAATATTGAAGGAAATACCCTTTTTGGAATGGATAGGTTATGCGGCATCGTTGATTATTGCACTGTCAATGACCATGAACTCCATCGTTAAATTCCGGCTGATAAACCTTGCCGGCGCTGGAATGTTTTCCACCTATGGATTCATCATTGGAGCATATCCCGTAGGCATACTAAACGCTTTCATCTTTTGTGTAGATATTTATTATCTTGTTGGAATCTATTCAAAAAAGGAAACCTTCGAAATACTTGAAGTACGTGCAGATAACCGTTATCTGATTCGTTTTCTGGAGTTTCATAACAAAGAAATTCACAAGTTTTTTCCTGGTTTCATTTACAAGCCTGAAATGAATACCATCAGTTTTTTTGTGTTGCGCAATATGGCTGTTGCCGGACTTTTTTTAGGCCATCGTTCAGATAACCAAAGTCTTCGTGTAGGTCTCGATTTTGTAATTCCCGAATATCGCGACTTCAAAAACGGGAAGTTCGTTTATGTTCATCTTAAGAAAAAATTTCATGAGCAAGGTATCCGAAAAATTGTTGCTTCTCCTTCAAGTCCCAAACATGCAGGATATTTGACAAAGCTGGGGTTCATCAAAAATGGAGAGGGGTTGTTTGAAAAGGAATTATATTAGTTTGAAAAAAATTATTGTAAGCAAGATACTATTGTGGTAAAAAAGATCAGGATGAAAACTAAAATTATAGCTACTATCGGACCAGCTTCTTCGAGCGATTCAATCCTTTCGGAGATGATCAAAGCCGGGATGAATCTATGTCGGTTAAATTTTTCGCATGGAACGCATGAGGATCACAAAAAGGTTATTGATTCAGTGAACAAAGTCAACCTGACGCTTGTCACTCCTATTGCAATGTTAGCCGACCTGCAAGGCCCGAAAATAAGGTTGGGAGATATTGAGGATGACTTTGTACCACTTTCAGCAGGCGATCGAATCATATTTACAACTAAGGTTTGCGTAGGCAACAAAGAAAGAGTTTTCATCAGTTATCCTTCTTTTGCCGCTGATGTAAGAGCCGGTGAAAACATACTTGTTGACGATGGCAAGATGGCTTTTAAAGTAATTAAAACAAACCAAAATGATGAGGTCCTTCTGGAGTCTGTTAATGGCGGCCGTTTGTTTCCTCGCAAGGGAGTCAACTTACCCGACACCCTCATAAGTCTACCTTCCCTTACAACGAAAGACTTACACGACCTCGATTTCATTATGAAAAATGAGGTGCAATGGATTGCCCTTTCGTTTGTTCGAAGTGCTGTTGATATCCACATTTTGCGACATCATATCGCTGCCCACCCCTCGCTGGTAAAACCACGGATTGTTGCAAAAATTGAAAAACCTCAGGCAGTAAAGGATATTGCAGCCATTGTTGAAGCTTCTGATGCCATCATGATTGCCCGCGGCGACCTTGGTGTTGAAATGCCCATGCAAATGGTCCCGATGATTCAGAAAAGAATCATAAGACAATGTCAACAAGCCGGAAAGCCGGTCATTGTTGCCACCCAAATGATGGAGGCCATGATAGACAACATCCGGCCCACCCGCGCTGAGGTCAGTGATGTGGCTAACTCGGTGCTTGATGGGGCCGATGCACTAATGCTTAGTGGGGAGACCTCTGTAGGAAAATATCCAGTTGAAACGATAGCCACTATGCATCGTATTATCAGCCAGATAGAGGACTACGAAGATATTTATTATAAACAACCCGGCCAGCTGCCTGCATATAGTGAGCGGTTTATCAGTGATGCAGTTTTGTATAATGCAGTTGAAATGGCACATTCAACCAAAGCTGGAGCCATCGTGGTTGTGACGCATTCAGGCTATTCTGCTTTTCGTTTGGCAAGCTACAGACCCAAGGCTGAAATATTTGTTTTTTCCAACAGCCCTCAGGTTCTCAAAACGTTAAATCTTGTCTGGGGTATCAGAGGTTTTTTTGATGCTACCATCGATGATGCTGAACACCTTATGCAAAGAATTAACAATCACTTGCTTCAAAATAATTTTGTACAGTCGGGGCAATATATTATCAATGTTTTGAGCACTCCAGCCTGGAAAAAAGGCGCTTCAAATACGGTGAGACTGGGCATTGCAGGAGAGGAATAAAAGAAATTATGGTTAAAGAATCAGTATTTGGGGATGTTCGCATGATCAGTATCAGGAAGATATCCCCATTTTTCCAATTCCTCAACATCTGCAACTGATTTAAGCGTTCCATCGCGAAGCAGCAACAGGCGTGTTGCAATATCAATAATACTACGGTAATCGTGATCGGTGATTATGAAACCCTTGCTTTTGGATTTTTCACGAATCAATACTTTGATAGCCTCTTTCTGTATGGGTGATACCCCATTAAATGGCTCATCCATAAGTATATAACGTCCTGGTGAGTGTAAAACGATCAGAATCTCAATGAGACGCCGCTCTCCGTGAGAAAGATTTCCAATCTTAACATCAAGAAGCGGCAAAAGAAATGGTTGTTGTTGAATTATTTTATGCTTTTCGAGGGGGCACAACAAAGCCAATGTTGCTTTTGTTTTTAGCTGAGGCAGAAGTAAACCTTTCTGGGGCAAAAAACTGATATAACATATGCTTTCGGAGATGCTAATCAACTGATTGCCGTCCGCACGAACAAACCTCTGATCAGCATTTAACGAACCAAAAATAATTTGCATCAATGTTGATTTACCACAACCGTTTCGACCAATCAAACCGATCACTTCCCCTGGTATACACTCCAAAAAAACGTCTGTAAGTACCGTTTTGTAACCAAAACTTTTCAAAACACTATCAACCTGAAGCTTGTTCATAACAGCAATAATAGGATTGAAATACACCCATTGCAAACGATAGATGCAGACCACAAACTTTTTTTGCTAAGTCCGATATGGTAGTAGAAAAAATATTCCTGTTTATAGAAGTGCTCATATACCACAAAATGTGCGATGGGAGTTAAAAAGAAAAAAATAAAGCCTGAGCCACCTAAAACCAATATGTATAGGGTTGAAATCAGAAAAGCAGGAATAAATATCCTTCGATAAAAAATAGCAAAGGCCCATATTTTTATCTGCATTCGAAGCTGTTTTTAACAAAACGCGCCAAAGCAATATTTAGTGTCAGTCCAAAGACAGAAAAAAAACCAGAACTTAAACAAGCATTTCAAAATCTTCAGAAATTAGTTTGTCAATTCTCTAAAAGGCCACAGCGGCTTCAAAATTGGGTTTAACTTTTTCTGTTAACTTGAAAAAAGGAGGAATATGGCATATTTTATTAATAATGCATGATAAATCTAATACCTATAAAACCTGTTTCGAATATGCATTCTTACTTCATTTTTACTAAAAAGTAGAACAGCGTCAATGAGGCATTTTTGTTTTTTCCCTTATTTATGGTTAATTTTGCAATTCTAACTTTTGAAGCCTAAGGTAGCAAAATACAGCCACGCTACTTCTTAATGATTTAAATTACGAAAGCTATATGAATGACAAATTGGAAAAAATTCCAGGAGAAATTTCTTTGATTACAGATTATCTTGCACAGATGATTGTTTCTTATGGGTTGAAACTAATGGGCGCCATCATTGCTCTCATTATTGGTTTCTGGATTGTCGGGCGGATCAAGTCTGCACTGGTAAAGCTTATGATAAAGCGAGATGTTGAACCATCGTTGCGTACATTTCTGAAGAGCTTTCTTAGTATTGCACTAAAAATTCTTGTAATCATCACAGTTTTGGGAATGGTTGGCGTTCAAATGACCAGCTTCATTGCCATGTTGGGTGCTGCAGGACTGGCGGTAGGTTTGGCTTTGCAGGGAACTTTACAAAATGTTGCAGGAGGCGTCATTATTCTTTTGTTTAAACCTTTCAAAGTGGGTGATTTTATTGAAGCCCAGGGATATATGGGAAAAGTGAATGAAATACAGATTTTCAATACACTACTTACAACCATTGACAACAAAGTAGTTATTATCCCAAATGGAGGTCTGGCTACTGGCTCTCTCACAAACTTTTCGATGATGAGTACGCGAAGAGTAGACTGGACTTTTGGTATTGCCTATGGCGATAAATACGAAAAGGCTGAATCTGTAATCCAAAAACTCATCGATGCTGAAGAACGTATCCTAAAAGAACCTGAACCATTTATAGCGCTCTCAAAGCTCAACAACAGCTCTGTTGATATTGTAGTTCGTTGTTGGGTTGAATCCATTGATTACTGGCCTGTTTTCTTCAATATGAATAAAAATATTTACAATGCTTTCTCAGCTGATGGCATTTCGATTCCATTCCCGCAAATGGATGTGCATTTGTATGAAAGTAAAAAATGATTTTAAGGTAGTTATGGTTCAATAAAACAATTGTTGGTTTTCAATTTCTAAAAACATTTAGCCAGTCAGAAATTTCAAACTGTTCTTTGCCAGCAACTTCTTTTATCAGTTACAGGATTGGCTTTTCAATCCATTTTCCTTGCTGAAACCACATAATCTCATGATAACCTGCTGCTTGTAAAGTTTCAACCGCACGCTTAAACTCAGCCTGTATTTCCGATGGTTGATGCGCGTCGGAACTGATGATAACCGGAATATGCATTTTCTTCATTTCATGCAAAATCCAGCCTGACGGATAAAGGCTGTCGGAACGTTTTTTATAAATACCCCGCGTGTTAATTTCCACAATCAACCCTTTTTGCTTCATCAGGTGTAAAGTCTCGAAAACATTATTTTGATACCATTTTTCAGTTTCAAGAAAATATCGGTTTTGATTGTGCATTTTTATTTTATCGAAATGTCCGATGATATCAAAAACCTGACTTTCAATCATTTCGTTCGTCTGATTATAAAATGCGCCAACCGCTTTCCGGATGTCATTGTCATAAAAATCGAATAATCCCTGATCGTAAATTGCAGGATCGGGGCCATCAGTAAACCAAAGATTATCCTGTTTATCTTTTCCAACAAGGTGAACCGATCCAATTACGTAATCAAGACCAACTCTTTCTTTAAGCTGTTGGAAATTTTCAGACATTCCTGGAATGAAATCCATTTCGAGAGAGAGAAAAATTTCGATTTTATCAGAATAATATTTTTGCAATTCCCTTATTTCATTTGCATAATTTCCTAATTCATTGTTTTTAATAGAAAAAGGATTGTCGAAAAGCAGGGGTGAATGATCAGAAAAGCCAATGGCTGTCATGCCCAGCCGAATTGCTTCTTCAACATATTCGTATGGCTGATTTTTTCCATCAGAATAAAGAGTGTGCGTGTGATAGTTGATGCCAGTCATTCGTTTTTTTTCAGTACAAAATTAACAAAACGCCCATCATAAAAGCTGATAAACCCAACAAAAAGGATACTTTTATTCTATTATGACATTAATCTGGAAAAAGACGACCTCCTATACCGAATAAAATTTATTATGAAGACCGATAAAAGCAAGAACGACTGATAAAACACCAAACAAGCTTTATACATTTTTAAACAATACGGGCGTGGAATTGTTGTAATTTGCGGAATACATTGCATCAGTGAATAATACCGAAAGGAGAAATGTAATAGTCCAATTATCGCTCACTCAATTGGCCTAACATTTCTAACCTTCGGCATTATACCATGAGAGCTTTTGGATTCATTTATAATTCACTTTGGTATAATTTACAAAAAAAAGAAATTAAATATTCAACTTAAAAATCCGCTTCCCAAATGTCAACAAAACTAGCAAAGACCAACTTCGAAATTCACCCGCTGCTAAAAAAGCGTTGGAGTCCACGTTCATTTTCGAAACAAGAAGTTGAAGCAGAAAAACTTCAAAGCATGTTCGAAGCCGCCCGCTGGGCACCATCATCGTCAAATGAACAACCCTGGAGGTTCATTGTTGGAATCAAAGGCGATGCAACCTATCAGCGCATCTTTTCTATTCTGGTAGAGTTTAACCAGCTATGGACCATTACAGCTCCGATACTCATTTTGGCTATTGCAAGAAAATCAAGTGTAAAACGACCTGATAAAGAAAATATTTCCGCTCGATATGATGTTGGACAAGCCATGGCATATCTAACTTTTCAAGCATCATCAGATGGGCTTTATGTTCATCAGATGGGCGGCCTGGATACGCAAAAAGCAGCTGAAATATTTGATGTTCCAAAAGATTATGTAGTACTTACTGCTTCTGCTATTGGATATATAGGCGATCCGGAAGCGCTTCATCCCAACCTCATAAAAATGGAAAAAGACGCAAGGGAAAGGAACCCATTAAATGAGCAGGTTTTTGAATCTTCCTTTGGAAATCCAAGCAATTTTGTGAAATAAACATAACGTTCTTAAAAATCTGAGCCGACATTTGGCACTTTGCATACCTTTGTGAGGTCAAACAACATAAGGTAAAAACGCAACAATGATGAAACAATCATCTATAATCATTCTACTTATCTTTGCCTTAACCGGATGCGATGGCGTGGTGAAAAAAACTTCACAGACAGCATCCTCTCCTGAAATAAGAAAAACTATTCATGTGCCGGTTTTTGAATCTGATTCTTCCTATAGCTTTATTGCACAGCAAATTGCATTCGGTCCGCGCGTTCCGGGTACTTCAGCTCATACCAATTGTGCTTTGTGGTTAAAAGAAAAAATGGAACATTTTGCAGATACTGTGATGGTTCAGGACTTCAAAGCAAGGGTTTATAACAAGAAAATACTGGATGGAAAAAATATCATTTCAAGCTTCAATCCGAAGGCTGGCAAGAGAATTTTATTAGCAGCCCATTGGGATTCCAGGCCTTATGCCGATCATGATCCTGATCCGGCCAATCATCGTAAGCCCATTGATGGTGCAAACGACGGTGCCAGTGGAGTAGGCATTTTGATGGAAATTGCACGACTCATAAAAAACAGCCCCCTTGATCCAATACTGGGCGTCGATATCATCTTTTTCGATCTTGAGGATTATGGACCTCACAACGATGAGCGCTCAAACGGAGATGATGATTTTTGGGCGCTGGGTGCGCAATACTGGTCAAGAAACCCCCATAAATCAGCTTATAAAGCTCAGTTTGGTATTCTGCTTGATATGGTAGGAGCTTCAAATCCAGTTTTTCCGCGCGAATATTATTCTCAACAATATGCTGCATGGGTGTTGGATAAAACCTGGAGAACAGCTCAGCGACTGGGTTACGATAATTATTTTGTGAATAAACCAGGTTATCCGATCAATGATGATCATATTCCTGTTAACCGCATTGCCGGTATTCCTATGATTGACATTATTCACATTGACCAAAACAGTGTCAATGGAACTTTTTACGATCATTGGCACACGCTAAATGATAACCTGGACCAAATTGATGTGAAAACATTACAAATAGTTGGTGAGGTGGTAACAACTGTTATTTACGAAGAGCAGTAAAAACAAAGAATGAAAAGTGAAATTTTCCACTTTTCATTCTTTATAAGAAAATTTTTCAGAAAAGAGTTACCGTGTTGTTTTGGAATCTTCTGTTGATTTATGCTCGCGCATAATTTTACGTCCATCTTTTACCATCACCATCTCGTTTATGAGGTTAGTAGCGCCGGCAAATTTGTCAACAATCAGCAACACATAGCGAATATCAACGCTTATGGTTCTTTGCAGTTCAGGTTCAAAAGCAATATCACCACTCATGGCTTCCCAATTACCATCAAAAGCCAGTCCGATAAGATTTCCTTTGCCATCAATGACCGGGCTACCCGAGTTACCTCCTGTTATGTCGTGATTGGTGAGGAAGTTTACTGTCATGGTTCCATCAGGATTACCATACTGTCCAAAATCCCCTTTATCAATCATATTTTTAAGTTTTTCAGGAACAACAAATTCCCAGGTTGAAGGGTCTTCCTTTTCAAGAATTCCTTTGGTGGTAGTCACATAATCGAAGTGAACGGCGTCGGCAGGATAGTAATCCTGAACAGTTCCATAGGTAAGTCTCAAACTAAAGTTGGCATTGGGATAGAAAGTGCGCTGTGGCTGCATCTCGCGCAGACCTGCAACAAAAAGACGGTTACCTCTGCGCATATCAGCATTAACTGATTCACCGGATTTTTGAATTTTTGAATTGATTTCTGAAAATGCTCTAATAAGCTGGTAAGCTGGATCTGATTCAATACTTTTAGCCTTTGGGTTGGCAAGCAATGCATTCACCTTTTCAAGACTGCTGAAAGATGATTTTCCAAATACATCGGCTGCAAGAGAAGCAAAATCATTTTTGTGTTTAGAAGCCATTTTTCTTAATAAGGCAGGTTGATAAGCTTCGGGAACATCGTTGTAATACATTTCCAGCATTCTTGCCAGTAAATTTTGATCAATACCCTTGTCATAATTCTTAAAAGCGCCATCTGCGCCTTTTTTCAGGCGGTCTATTTCTTTTTGAATTGCATCCTGATCGGATTTCTTGTCGGAAAGAAGTTCGTTCAACTTATGCGTACGATTGGCTAAACCAAGAATTTCACTTCCCTGCATGATGGCTTCGGCCATATACCAACGTGATAAATTGTAGCTTGATAGCGTTTGATAAGCATTTTTTATCAATGGAAGAGCTTCGCCATATTTCTTCATAAGATTGGGATCAGCTTCAATGCGGGCTGTAAAATCTTTTTCAATCTGTTGTTTTTTTTCTGTTACATCCAATCTTTTCAGTCCACGGGTTTGACCGATAAAATACTTCCAGTAATTGGCTACACCAGCATATTTACTTGCATATTGAAGTCGTACTTTTTCATTTGCTTCCATTCCTTCGTCCATAATACGCAGTTTTTCAGCCCTGATTTTTACACGGGTTGGATTGGTTTCGTTGATGGCCATTTCAACGCCCCAGGATGTAAGATAGCGGTCGGTGCTTCCTGGGTTGCCCAAAATCATGGCGAAGTCATCTTTTTTTACGCCATCAATAGAAACAGGTAAAAAATGACGAGATTTAAGTGGTTGATTATCTGTGCTGTATTCAGCAGGCTTGTTGTCTGCACCCGCATAAACTCTGAAAATG
Organism: Bacteroidetes bacterium HGW-Bacteroidetes-1; assembly: GCA_002842755.1. Taxonomy (GTDB): domain Bacteria; phylum Bacteroidota; class Bacteroidia; order Bacteroidales; family F082; genus JALNZU01. The sequence goes on from PHDU01000037.1 coordinate 22,950, forward strand.
CTAAAATCACCTGTGTGTCGCGGCCACATCCAGTTATCGGTATCAGAACCGAACTTCCCTATTGACTCGGGAGGAGTACCAGCCAAACGAACATCCCTGAAGGTTTCATAAACCAGCAAGTAATATTCGTTTCCTTCATAGTACTCCTTAAGAATGGCATTGTAATGGGTTCCTTCCGTAGAAGATTTCACTATTTCCTTCATACGTTCACCGACTTTCTCGCCGCGTTCTTTTTCGCCCAATGAGGCATCAATTCCATCAAGCACTGTGCTTGTCACATCTTCCATTCTAACAAGAAACTGTGCTGTGAGGCCTGGAATAGGAATCTCTTCCTGATGGTTTTTTGCCCAAAAGCCGTTTTTCAGGTAGTCGTTTTCAACCGAACTTACGGATTGTATGGAGCCATAACCACAGTGGTGGTTGGTAAGCAGAAGGCCTTGTCCGGAAATAATTTCACCGGTACAACCTCTTCCAAAAATCACAATAGCGTCCTTAAGACTGCTGTTGTTAACGCTATAAATTTCTTCTGCTGTGAGTTGAAGACCAAGCTTTTGCATATCGGTATGGTTCAGCCTTTCGATAAGCATAGGAATCCACATGCCTTCATCGGCTTGCGCTGAAAAGCGGAACAACGAACCCAGGATAAACAATGTAAGAAGTAGTTTTTTCATTTTTAGAGATTTAAATTTTACTTTTTCTTTTTCAAAATATTGGAAATAGCAAAGCTATGAAAAACATTCATCCATAGTTTTATTGCCCTTTGAAGTTAAAGTTATAGGTTGAAATATAACAGAAAATGGCAGATGTTTTCTTAGTTAATTGTCGTCTTCTGTATCAGCAACTTTCGATTGGCGGAATGGATTTTTTGCCATAGAAGTAATTCGGGATTGAGGCACATCTTTGTCAAATTACAACTGCTTTTGGTAGGGGCTGAAGCATTGGCTGTATGTTGGGGCTTGCGATTGTATTTTTCTGGGCACTGGCTATTTATTTGTCCTGTTTTCTTCCATTAAAATTAGCACTTTCATTTTATTTCTCAGCTTAGCCTGAAACATTTTCTCCCATTAACTCCATTGCTCCTTTCATAATCACCATCATATTTGCAGCTTCGCGGGTACTGAATGATTGTATGTTGGATGATTTGAATTCAATGGCTGTGATTTCAAAATTTTCTTTTCCCAGATAAGCAACGACATCATCATTTTCAAACTTCAATGCTTCAGGCGTTAACTTCAATGAACCTGAAGAGGCAGCATTTTTTGCAATAAGAATCGTCTCATTCTTATCCTGTTCTAAATAGTAACCTTGCTGTGCGGTATTAAAAGAATCTTTTGTAAGATAAAGCTTTGGTTTTATCTTGTAAGGAGCACTGTTGGTCGGACAGAACGTATCGCAGTTACCGCATTCGTTGCAGAAATTGGCAATGTTTAAAATCTGATATTCCTGTTGAAGGTTAAAGATACCTTCGTTTTCTATTTTGAAGGATTTATCACCGATGCTTACAGCCCTTTGAATCCGAATGCATAAAGGTTGTATGTTATAACTGAAATTGGCAAAGTTGGGGCAAACGGTGCTGCAGATATTACATAGCTCATCACAATTTAAGCAACGTTTCGACTCCTCTACGACTGCATCCCTGCCAAGCGTTTCGCTGACAAGTTTAAAATTTTTACGATTCAATACATTGAGTTCAAGTAAATCGGGTGCAAAAATTCTTTGCGAACGGGCAAGCATTAATTCCTTTTTAGCATGTCTTTTTATTGACACTTGCTTATGAGAATCAACATCAATCCCCGCTTTCTCAAGTATTTCAGCAGCTGCTTTTCTGCCGTCACCAATGGCGTTTATGGCCGTGGAGGCACCACGAAGTGCATCACCTCCAACAAAAACATTGCTGATTTTTGTTTGATAAGAACCATCACCAGGTTGCAATATCTCATTATTCATAAAATCAATATCGTTTACCTGACCAATTGCAGGAATAATGGTATCGCACTCAATATCGAAGATTGCGCCTTCTATAATCTCGGGTTTAGCCCTTCCTGAACTGTCTTTTTCGCTCATTTTCATACGATTACAGCGCATATGGGTCACTTTTCCTTGGCTGCTGATGATTTCAACGGGAGAACCCAGTTCAATAATTTCCATTCCTTCTTCAAGAACGGCTTTGATTTCGCCATGATCTGCCGGCATTTCGCTTATGGTGCGGCGGTAAACAATTTTTACTGTTCCACTTTCACCAACCAGCCTAAAGGCAGTTCTTGCAGCATCCATGGCAGAGTTTCCACCACCAATAATGACAATATGGTTACCGATGCCCGTTTCTTTTCTAGCCTTGGCATTGAAAAGAAATTTAAGCGGATCGATTACACCTTTGCTTTCGATGCCTGCTATTTTTAAGGTGACTGATTTCTGTGCTCCAGCTCCAACGAACAAATAATCATAATTATTTAAAAGATTATGGAATGAATCTCTATCTACTGTAGTGTTATAATGAATATTTACACCAATTTCGTTTATCCTTTGAAAATCCTTTTCGATGGCTTCATCTGTGAGCCTGAAGCCGGGAATTGCATATTGAACCATCCCTCCTGCTTTTGATTTTGCTTCAAAAACCTCCACTTTGCAACCGGCAAGAGCGAGGTAGAAAGCAGCCGAAAGTCCCGAAGGACCTGAACCAATGATTGCAACATTAATTCCATTGAATGGAGAGGGTTTTAACGACTGGTCTGGTTGCTCCGAAACAAATCGTTTCACTTCTCTTATCAACAGCGACTGGTCGTAATGCACCCGCGTACATTTGTTTTGACACAGATGATCACATACCATTCCTGTGATGGATGGAAAAGGATTCGTGCGCAGAATAACCTTAAAAGCCTCAGCAAAATCTTCTCTCGAAGCGTAAAACAAATAGTCGGGTATATCCTGATTGGTGGCACAGGTATCGCGGCAGGGAGCTGAAATACAATCAAAAAAGTTTAGTTCTCTCTTTGTTTTAATATCAGGTGGTAATAAAGAAGTGTTTCTGAATATATTTGATTCCAGAACATTATGTGCGTATTGCTCTAAGTTTTTAAGCGCCGCTTGTTTCAAGTCAGTTATTCCGGATCTATTGAGGATAAGTTTATTCAACTTTTTTGAATTCGTTTCTTCGAGGCTTTTATTCAATTCATCGAAGTATTGATGCAGGCGCATGTATCCTCCCGGTTTAAGCAGGTCGGTACATACAGTTATGGTTTTAAATCCACAAGCCAATAATGAAGCAACATTGAAAGCATCAGCGCCACCAGAAAATGAAAGCAAAAGTTCTCCATTAAACTCCTTTTGTAATAGTGCTGAAAGATTCACGGTAAGCGGATGCAAAGCTCTTCCGCTCATATACATATTGCTTATATTGTTGTCAAAAACATTTTTATGATTCAACGATTCGAGGGTGTTTGAAAGCTTAAGACCAAACAAAAGTCCCTGCTTATCTGCTGTGTTCCTGAGCGAACGGATGATGTTAAGCGCGTCTGCATATTTAAGGTCATGCTCAAAAGCTTCATCAGGTACTATCGTTTTAAAACCAAGCTGTTGATTTAAAATTGAACGCAAACGTTCAGGTCCAAGCAGGGTTGGATTCAACTTCACCAAGGTGTGAAGTTTTTTTTCGTGCAACAGATAATAGGCAATGGATTCAATTTCGTTGGCAGGACAACCGTGCATGGTTGAGAGCGTAATATTATCAGAGATACAGGAAGGGATAAAAATCTTTTCAATTTCAGGATATATTCCCTTCAGCTCATTTTTTAGAATCTCCAGTTCAAAACTACAATTGTTCATTTTCTCAAAAAACCATTGCACATTTTGTTGCAGGATGCCTTTAAGGTTGTAGCCCACACTCATGTTAAAAATTGTTCCATGATTCGGATTCCAACCCAACTTATGGTTCAGAACATGAATAATGACCCAGGCATTAAGGTAATCATTAAAACTTTCCTGAATCGTAAGTTCCTGCGACCATTCACAATTGTAACCCTCATCCTGCATATCAATACAGGGTTTGGCAATGTCAAGTTCATCAAGGGTCTGGATTGTTTTTAATTCGATATAGCGTGCACCCATCAACCAGGCGGCTACAATATTCTGTGCCATTTGCGAGTGTGGTCCGGCAGCAACTCCCAAAGGAGTACTTAGTGTTTGCCCAAAAAGAGAACTTTGCAGCGGACTATTTTTGGGAGATTCATAAAAAAGGGCTTTCGGTAATCCGAATATACTCTCTTTTGAAGAATACTCATGAAGGATAATTTTCAGAAGCAAACTGGCTGGAATAGGAGAAAATTTGTCTGTTGTCATAATAAAGTTCTTTCGGAGCAGAAAAAAATATGCCTGTAATACCAAAGTGAATTATATATGAATCCAAAAGCTGTTATGGTAGAATGCCGATGGATAGAAATGTTAGGCCAATTGAGTGAGCGATAATTGGACTATTACATTTCTCCGATCGGTATAATTCAACAAATTTAGTAAAACTAGATTTTCCTGATCCATTTTCTTTAAGATAGTTGTTTTTCTGCAACATTTTCCATTAATTGATCAGAAAAAAGGATATAGTTGTAAATATCAGGAATTATTCAGGAAATTATCCTGATACCTAAATCGAAAGAAAAAGAAGAAAAATATCTTTGCCAAACCCAAGCATCAAAAGACAATACTATACCAGGGGGATCTCAGGATTATTGGCTAAATAATTATTCATCGGTCCATCCCATGATCTGCATCATTTTTTGAAAAGGTAAATGATAAGGTGATTCAATCTTGATTAACTGATGGGAGTAGGGATGATGGAATTCAACTGAAATTGCATGTAAAAGCATCTCATTATGGTTCCATTTTTCCAGAAACAAGCGATTCTGCTTGTTACAGCCATAAGGTCTGTCGCCAATGATTGGGTGTAAGATATGAGCAAAATGTTTCCGGATCTGATGCATTCGGCCTGTTTCCGGCTCAGCTTCTAAGAGCGAGTAACGTGATGTTTGAAATTTCCCAAACGGAATTAAAAGCTCTGTAGTTTGAAGTCTTCTGTAATGTGTTATTGCATCCTGAACTTTTCCCCTATCGTTTGTAAGCGCATAATTGATTGTGCCACTTTCATCTGCAAAGCCCCTTACTATGGCATGATATAGTTTTTTTACCTGATGGTTCATAAACTGCATTTGCATCAAGGAGTCGGTTTCAGGGTCGAGGGCAAAAAGCAGAACACCAGAGGTTTTGCGGTCGAGCCTGTGCACCGGAAACACCCGCTGACCAATTTGATCGCGCAGAAGCTGGATTGCAAATTCGCTTGCATCCGCAGCAATCTCGCTCTTATGTACCAATAAACCATGAGGTTTGTTGATTGCGATTAGGTGCGTATCCTGAAACAATATATCGAGCAAAACTTTTGATTATTTGAAAAACAGGAGATTGATAGGACTGATTGTATGCAAAATTAGATAAATGAACTTTATAAATCAGTTCCATCTTTGATTTGATTAATTTTGTCGTTCAATCAAAAGAAATGAAACGTCTGTTTTATTGGGTTATCGTTATTTTTATACTGTTTTCAATAGCCTCCTGCCGTAAAGGAAAAGAAATAATCAGATATGTGCTTACTGATGAAGAGCGAAGTTTTATTCCTTACGAAGAATCAGATTCTGTTTTTTTGCAACACTCCAGCGGTTTTATTTTTCCGCTTAAAGTGATTCAAAAATATACATTTTGGGAAACAACCGAATCACACCATCGCTCAGATGACTATTCCTCTTACGAGGTGCAGGTTGTGCGTTTAACAAGCTATGAACCGGAATTATTGATTGTATTCAGGATTGTACCGGAACAAATATATTACAGTTTCAGCGCTACTATTTATAATCAGCCCTATCAGCTGAGTTCAATCCATCAACCTGCATGGGATAGCCTTGAAATAAACAACCAGTTTTACGAGAAAGTATTTGTTTTTACAAATTCTTATCCGGAGACACCCGAAATCAAAGCCGATTCTATTTATTTCAATAAGCGTAACGGTATCTTAAAAATCAGCATGACCAACGATGAAGCCTATTATCTTATTCCTTAAATCAACTTTTTTTGTCTGCCTGGTTTTTCTCGCATCAGCCTGTAAGAAAGAACAATGTCTTGATTTGGTATTGCTTGATTCAATGCGTGCTGAATTGCAATCGTGGTATGTTGCGGATACAATTCATAGAAATTTTGTCATAACCGACCGAAATGGGATTCATCAGACGCTCTACGCTGACAAGCCATACCGAAATATCCTTGAAAAGCATGTTGAGGATGATTGTGGAAATTATTTTGGGAATTACAACTTTTCAATTCAATACAACACGAGCGTTTCGCCGATTCATTTGATGGTTGATATCAGAGGTGCTGCACTGGATTATGGCGGTTTCAATATAGAGGTGAGCTATACACGGACCTGGGAAACAACCATCACAAAAAAGGCCAGTTATGATTTGTACAAAAAAGAGTCCATCGATGATCAGGCGTCGTTCAAAATTCTGCTTGATTTTGTACAAAATGGATTCATCTATGATGAGGTGCTGGAAATTACATTTTTAAATACCTCCTATCCGACAGCAATTGAAAAAGTCTGGTTTGCTAAACGCAGCGGCATTATACGTTTTGATGATCATCAGGGCAATTCTTTTATGCGAACCAATGTTGAATAAGACGATGATCCGCGAAGGGAAAAAATATAACGCCATCATTCTTGCAGCCGGAAACTCAGAAAGGATGGGTCAACCCAAGCTGTTTTTGCCTTTTGACAAGAATCATACATTTCTCGATATGAGCATCCTTGCTTTTAATCAATTTGGTTGTGTTGAAATTGTTGTTGTCATCAATAAGAATATTGCTTCTATTCAAAATACATCATCGGATTACGCAATGGAAAATGTTCATTATTGTGTTAATCTAAATCCAGAAGAAGGTCGTTTTTCTTCTATCCAGATTGGAATAAGACAACTGAACCAACACTTGCCCTTATTTATTCATAATGTTGATAATCCATTTGTTACAAAAGAAATACTAACCGAATTGTCTCAGAATTTTTTACTGGATTATGCCCGGCCTGTTTTCAATGGTAAGGGTGGACACCCTGTACTATTATCAGAAAAAATTTCTACAATGATTGGTCAGGAAGTATTGCCGGTTAAAAATTTTAAAACGTTTCTTCTTCCATTTAAAAGGCAGAATATTGAAGTTCACGACAAGTGTGTACTGGCAAATATCAATTCACCTGAGGATTATAAGTTGTGGTTTGGCTCAGATTTAATAAAAATCAGCAATACAGTATTCAATCATCATTCGTTACCTTGATGGTTAAAAATAATCCTGTATCGCCTAAAACCATTACTTTTGCAGCATTAACTTTATTTATGGGTCACGAAATTGACCACCCTTCATTTTATGATTATCTTTGCTATAAGTTATTTACTTTCATATCAATCCTTTAGAAGATAATAGTATCCTATTAATCAATCCTCTTTAAATCATAATCAATAAATAAATGCTAAAAAACCTCGGCAATAAAACTGCCATTTGCTATGGCAAAGAAACTACCTCCTATCAGCAGTTGCTATCTCGTATCCGTTATTTTGCAGGATTATTTTTTATCGAGCAAGGCAATCATGCTGTTGTTTTCTCGGAAAACAAACCTGGTTATATCTATGCTTTTTATTCCATTTGGAAACATCAGGGCATAGCAATTCCAGTCGATTTTATGGCAACAGCGGGCGAAGTCGCCTATATTTTAGGAGATTGCAAGCCAGAGATTGTATTTACTTCTTCGAAATGCCTCCCCGTGATGCAGGAAGCCATTAGCCTTTCAGGTATTAAAACGAGCTTATTGATCATAGATGAACATGAAGCAAGTGCCGCTACATTTGAAGAAGAAGGTACTATGCCCGATCCTGTAATGGAAAATACAGCCGTAATTATTTATACTTCAGGCACAACAGGGAGTCCGAAAGGGGTAATGCTTAGTTTTCAAAACCTGATTCAAAATATCAAGGCCGTTTCTATACACATCCCGATTTACAGGAACGATTCCAGAGTATTGGTTCTCCTTCCTTTACATCACATCTTTCCTTTGATGGGAACAATGATCATTCCTTTACAAATAGGTGCAATGATTGCCATTAGCCCATCCATGGTTTCTGAAGATATTATGAAAACACTTCAGCAAAACAAAATCACCATCATTATTGGAGTTCCTCGTTTGTATGCGGCCATTCGTAAAGGTATCATGGACAAGGTTAATAAAAGTCCTGTTGCTAAGCTTTTATTTAAGACTGCACGCATGATCAACTCTCCAGCCTTCTCACGCAAAGTTTTCGGAACGGTTCACAATAAACTTGGTGGTGCGGTTGAAAGCCTTGTTTCCGGTGGAGCAGCTTTAGATGTTGAAGTAGGAAAAGATTTTCAAACCCTTGGATTCGAGGTTCTTGAAGGATATGGAATGACTGAAGCTGCTCCAATGATCACTTTTACAAGGCCGGGCAGGGTTCGCATTGGATCTCCCGGTGAAGCAATGCAGGGAACGGATATCCGTATTGTTGATGGCGAAATAACTGCTGCTGGCGACAATATCATGCAAGGTTACTACAACCGTCCTGAAGAAACAGCTGAGGTGTTAAAAGACGGATGGCTTTATACCGGCGATCTCGGCTATATCGATAAAGAGGGCTATTTGTTTATCACAGGTAGAAAAAAAGAAATTATTATTCTCTCCAACGGAAAAAATGTTAACCCAGCAGAACTTGAAGAGGTTTTACTTGCTTCTCCTTTTGTAAAAGATTGTGGCGTTTTCTTTCAAAACGACCAGCTTCAGGTAATGATTCAAACAGAACCTACATCGTTTGAAAAACATGAAAATCCTGATAAGGATGCATTTATTCGTACAGAGTTGATAGAAAATTTTAATAAAAGTGTCTCGGGTTATAAAAAAATAATGCGTTTTTATCTTACAGAAAACGATTTGCCTCGGACCCGTCTGGGTAAACTGCAACGCTTCAAGCTGGCCGATTTAATTGACGAAAAACCTGCACACGAAGAACCTGTATCTGAAATTACTGATCCAGTATTTTTAATGATTGCTGAATACTTAGAAAAAGAAAAGGGACGTAAAGTAAAATCATTTCATCATCTTGAGATTGATCTGGGTCTGGATTCTCTTGATAAGGTAAGTTTTCAGGCATATCTGCAGCAAACTTTTGGTGTCTCACCTGAACCTCCTGAGATGGCCAATTTTAAAAGTATATTGGCTTTGAGTGCATGGATCAGCGAGAACAAGACCCAAATGGAAGACATTCAAGTAAATTGGGCCGACATTTTGCGTGAGAAAGTCTCTCTCAAACTTCCTGCCACCTGGATTACAGGAAATATTGCCATATGGGTTTCCCGAATTTTTTTCAATCTATATTTCCGGTTTAAAGCATCGGGCCACGAAAAAATTCCTGAAGGCCCATGCATCCTTGTTCCCAATCATCAAAGCTTTTTCGATGGCATGTTTGTAGCTTCTTATTTGCGTTTTAGCCTGGCACGTCGTACCTATTTTTACGCCAAAGAAAAACACATACGACAACCCTTTATCAAGTTTCTGGCTAACCGGAACAACATCATTATTATGGATTTGAACCGGAACTTGAAAGAGTCGATTCAAAAAATGGCCGAGGTACTTAGAAATAATAAAAATCTGATTATTTTTCCGGAAGGAACACGTACTTTCAATGGCAGGCTAGGCGATTTCAAGAAAACTTTTGCCATCCTGAGCAGCGAACTGAATGTGCCTATTGTACCTGTTTCCATCAAAGGAGCTTTTGAAGCTTTGCCACGTGGAAGCTTCTTCCCAAAACCATGGAAGAAAATTTCGGTTGAGTTCCTCGATCCTGTTTATCCCGATCAACAAAGCTACGAAGTGCTTGCAGAATTGGTTAAAAACAAGATTCAGATGAAACAAGCATAATTGATTAAAATGTCCGGCACTGATTTTTAAAGTCTGGATGCTTTCATAATTCTGTAATTCTACTTTACTAAACTGAAAATAATGACTTTTTGTATTGTTATATCATTAATAATTAGTATCTTAGCCTAATTATTATCGCATTCTGATTGTTTTGACAATGAAGCCAAAACGAGCAGATAAAAAAAATTTCTCTAAAAAAGCCCAAAACAAATATTTCT
>PHDU01000136.1 GCA_002842755.1 Bacteroidetes bacterium HGW-Bacteroidetes-1
CGAACATTAGCCATTTACGGGTAATGTGCAATGAAACAGGCTATTGCGCTTTGGGAAAACAGATTACCATGACAATCTATACGGTAATGATTAAAAAAAGTTGAAGAAAATGCCAGAAAATGCAAAACTTGAAGCGTTCTGTGAGTTTCTGTTATGGCTTAGGTCGTATCTTTGTAAGGATATCTCAGAAATGGCCCGATAAAAAGGGATATGATGCTGAAAGTGAACGATAAATAAGGAATAGTGAACAATGAACACTAAACATTTACCAACACCTGAAATGTTTTTATGCATTGAATCTAATATGAATAAGCAATGACAAGACGATGCAAAATACCATGTTTCAATTCGTGTGATCTCGTAAGATTTGGCACACGGGTATTCAAAGATGTCTTGGTTGTGCATGACTGCCATGAGCACGATGGCATACCTCTAATTGAAAATCAATTTGTGCCTTTTTACGCAATAAAAACCATCTTCCTACTTGGTAAAAATAAGTATGTAATGCATGGGCTGCATGTGGGTTTCTTCATGTAGCCGATAACTGATACACAATAACCAAGATTATTGACTAAAATATTTTTTAAAATGAACCTTGATTTTTATTTAAAAATAGTGCAATTGTGAATAGATTTCAACATTCATATCCATACAATTACAAAGAAAAAACCACGCATTATGAAAAAGTCAATCTATGCATTTACTTTTATTTCATATCTCGTATTACTGTCATTCACAAATATTTTTGCACAAGGTAGATGGTGTCCGCCTGGCTCTGTATGGTATTATGGATTCGATGCAGAGTACTTTAGCGATTACATAAAAATTGAGTATGTGGGTGATACTATAATTCAGTCGGTTTCGTGCAAGAAGCATCAAAAAACCATGTATTCCTATAATTTTGTTAGTCAGGAATTGAATTCCTACATCATTGGATATGAATACACTTATGCCGACGAAGACAAAGTTTTTTATTACACGGCAAATCAGTTTTTCAAATTGTATGATTTTGCAGCTCAACCTGGAGACACGTGGACAGTGCAGGGAACAAAGCATTATGAAAATTGCGACAGCACCGGCATTGTGAACGTCGACAGTATCGGAACTATTCAAATAGACGGATTTCAACATCGTTATATTTGTGTTAGTCCGGCTGACGACTTCACGGAGTGGGGATGGAAAAGTGTAAAAATTATTGAAAATATCGGTCCTGTTGAGCGTAATGCCAATAACTCCTACGACTTTCTCTTTCCAGTAAAACTAAGTTTCTGTGGAATGGCGTTGGATGAACACATCGAGGGTGGTTTTTTCAGGTGTTATTCCAATGCCAGCGGTTTTGACTACACTTCAGGTATCGTGGCTGAATGCGACTTCATTCCAACAGGAGAGGAAGAATTTCGTATTTCAAATATTGTCAGTATTCACCCAAATCCTTTCAATAGGTTTACTTCTATTCATATTCGTAAAAATTATAAACAAGGAAACGTCTATGTATATAGCGCAGAAGGCCGTCTGATAAATCAACTGAAGCTTACCGGACTTGAAAATTCATTAGACCTTTCATCTTATAAATCTGGTATATACATGTTTGTATTTCTAATTGATAATAAAATTCAAACATTAAGAAGTATTAAACTTTAAAAATAAACATCATGAAAATGACTATAATACACATTATTATTTCTTTACATCAACTTTCTATTTTTGTTACAGGCAAAAACCGCTTCATATTACAGGGCTTCCGGTTGTGGCAGTGATGCCGGAGGCCAGCATTGTCTGCTGCTAAAGTTTGATTGAATACAAACACAAAAGTTAAAACCATGAAAAATAAATTCATACTACTATTACTTCTTGCAGCAATAGGCCTGCCTTTTGGTGGGTTTTCGCAGGAATATGTTCCTTTTGTTGACACTACTAAAGATTGGAATGTAACGATTACCTCTTATAGTTATGGTGGCTCTGTGGCTACAATAAACACCATGAAACTCCATATCTCAGCCAGCGATACAATCATCAATGATACAGCGTATTACAAGCTAATCAATACCGGGCAATATAATTTTTTCTTGCCCGAGGGCATCATTGGATTTATCCGTGAGGATACAGCCGGGAGAAAAGTTTATTTCAGGGAAAGCACCTATGCCTTTTATACGCCAAAGGACAGACTCCTTTATGACTTTTCACTCGAGCAGGGTGATACAACCGAAATTTTCGGCCTACACCATTGTCTCACGCATTCTAACGCCTACAGGGTTTCATCAACAGGTACCCTAACGCTGTTGAATGGCGAGGAACGAAAAACCTGGCAGCTCACTCCACTTGCAGCAAGTCCGGTCGAAGCCGACGAATGGATTGAAGGCATAGGAAGTCTTAACGGGCTAATGTTTCCGGGATGCTACGAACTTTCAACAATTTCTATTTCATTTAATTTGCTTTGTTATTATGAAGGTGGAGACAATTTGTACCTATCTCAAGGAGACACTTGTTTTATTGATTTTACAACAGGACTTGAAACAATTCAAAAAAGTAAAGTAAAACTGTACCCTAATCCCACAAAGGATTTCTTATTCCTGGAATTTGACGAAAAGACAGACAACTGCAAGCATTATACTGTCTTTTCAGCGGATGGCTTGAAAATATCAGAAGGCAAATCATGTAATGAAAAAGTTTCAATACCTGTAAGCCACTTAAGAAATGGCATCTACCATATAAATATTTTCAACCAATTCTATGTTATAAACAAAACATTTATCAAAACTGATTAAAAAAAGATTTATCTTGAAAAAAAGCGGATATAAAGACATTTTGATGTATAGTGTAATTACAATATTTTTGCTCTCAACATCATTTACTGTAAGTTCCCAAAACTTTGGAGGATGTGCAACTGATGACTACATAGAGAATCATAATTCTAAAGACCCGGGTTGTACCAATAGCAGTGATTCATGGCTCAATGAATACCGCACTCCAGGGTATTGGATACCCAACAGAGCTACCCAGATTAAAACAATACTTGTTAATTGGGTTGTTTGCCGAGATGATAACGGTCAAAATGGTTGGCAAGATACACCCGAATTTAGAACTCAGGTGGATCTGATGTTTTCACATATTAATACGTGGTTTAGCAATTCTTTACCGAAGGGTTATTCTTTAACTTGTGAACCAACTTACACCCATGTTTCTGATACAAGAATTAGATTTGAGTTGAACGAAATCATTTTTATCGATAGGACTAGTTTTAACATAAGTTGTTCTATAGGAGAAATTCTTGATTATGTACACACAAACTACCCAAGTTCTTTAAATGCTCTTAATCATTTTTTTACCATGCGAGATAGCCCTTGTATTCCTGGTGCCTGGGGTCGTTATGAGGGATATGGCCCAAATAACACGGCTTATGTACACACGTGGAAATCAATGTGGCATCCAACGCTCGTTGTTTGGGATGATCATATTCACCATATTACGCACGAATATGGTCATGCTGTTGGTCTTCATCACACGTATGGTAGTGAAAGGCGATGCTTAGATCACTATGATTTTCTAGATGATGTATTCGGACTTTGCGCAGAGCCATCTTGTTTACCTTGCTCAGCAGGTAGTTGTGATAATGGACACGTTTGTTACTTAACAAACGATTGCTTTTGGCAATATCAAACTCAACCTTTTCCATTAATGTCTGGAATTAATAATTCGAGATATATTAGTCCAAAATCTGCCGGGAGAATGCATAGAAGCCTTTCACTGTATGGAAGCACTTTTATGGTTAACAATAAACCTATGCATAAATATGTTAAAGAAAAACATTCGAGTCCTTTACCAAAAATGATTAGTACACAAGAAGAATGGGATTTTCCAATAAAACTATATCAAGATATCATAGTAAAGGAAAATGCAACTTTAACAATATCCTGCGAAGTATTAATGCCAATTAATGGAAAAATAATAATCTATTCAGGCGGCAAATTGATAGTAGATGGCGGGCATATTACTTCAGCTCATGAACAACCCTGGCAAGGCATCGAAGTCTGGGGCAACTCATCAGCCCATCAATACCCTGATGCAAATGGCAATTACCAACAAGGTTATCTGGAGCTAAAAAATGGAGCAACCATTGAAAATGCTGTAACAGCAGTTGCACTCTGGAAACCCAACGATTGGACAAAAACAGGTGGCATTGTAGTGGCAGAGGATGCTGTTTTCCGAAATAATACCCGTGCGGTTCATGCACCGGAATATCGCAACTATGTACCGGGAAATCCATTGACAGAAATTGACAACCGTTGCAATTTCAAAAATTGTACCTTCGAAATTACATCAGAATATCTGGGTGAGGCTACCTTTTACAAACATATCGATTTGTCGAAAGTTAAAGGAATCAAGTTTGCCGGTTGTGATTTCTCACTCTCCCCTGATGCCTCGGGTATTTCAGAGTGGAATCAGGCAATCGCATCCTATAATGCCGGATTTAATGTGGATGCTATTATTACTTCTCAACAATCCGGACCTACCTATGATAGCTGTACTTTCAGCGGGTTTTATTGTGGTATTTATGCAAGCAGAAGCGAATCTTCAACAAAGACTTTTTCTGTTAACCGAGCCAGTTTTACGAACAACACTTATGGTGTAAAAACATTTAATATCTACTCTTTGGCGGTCATCAAATCCAACTTTAAAATTGGTTATAACAACAGTACGGAAGCATTGATTTGTGCAGGTGTGCCCGCTTATGGTATATACTTAGATAATTCAAGTGGGTTTGCT
>PHDU01000137.1:0-1829 GCA_002842755.1 Bacteroidetes bacterium HGW-Bacteroidetes-1
TTTCAACACTTAATGCAATCTCATAATGTCCGATTATACCACTAGCATAGTTGTATTTTCTATTTGTCATTAATTCAAAATCTGTTCTTCGATACAATAAAAATAGCGTTCCATCTTTTTCTAAATATACATTAGAAGCATTACCATCTTCTTTAATATCAAATCCCAAAACATCACGGTAAAATTGAACCATCGTTGGCATATCTTTTACGAATATTCCGAATCCATCTAATTTCATTAAGCTTCCTCCTCAATCGAAATACGCTTTTACCACTTATGTCTTACCAATTCACTTCCAGACCTACCCCAACTTCCTTAATAGGAAGAACTTTATATATTTCTGCTCTTACAGCAAAAGAAGTACAATGAGAAGCATATATCTCCTTCAAATGATTCTGCTTTAGAAAATCAATTGTCTTATGAACGTGTTCAGTGACTTCGAACAAATGGAAGCCTCCGATTATACCTAATACTCTATTGTCTTTACTCACTTGCTTTGCATATTCAATAATATTACATATCCCGCTATGGGAACATCCTGTAATAATATAAATGCCCTTTTCGCTCTTATAAACTAGTGCTGAATCATCCATTAGATAATCATCACTGGAAGTGCCATCAGAAATCTGTTGGCCAATCGCTTTTCTGTTCTCAAAATTGTTTAATTGTGGAATTTCTCCCAGAAAAGTTATATTTGTGCTGACTTTAATAGGTTCCTTCGAAAGAACTAAATGACACTTTTCTTTTAATTCTACTTCTAGAATTGGAGAACTAATTTTCAAATGAGCTTCAACTTTATCTTTAAAAGCATCCGGATGGGCAATAACTGTAATATCTTTTTTGTGACTTTTATCAAAATAGTATTTTAAACCTCTTGTATGGTCGTCATGACCATGCGAAATAACAATGGCATCTAGGTTCTCTAAGTCTATACCCATTGCATTAGCATTTCTTAGGAACAAATCTGAGTATCCTACATCCCATAGCAACTTCGTATCCTCATCTTCAATATAATATGAAACGCCAGGTTCACCATAATAATATTGATCAATGTAGGTGTTATTATCTACTAGCACGACTAGTTTCATATTGTTGTCTCCTTATATATAACTTGCTATTACTGGATTCTCTCATAGCTCAACTGAGTCATTTATACCTAAAATGATACAATCAATCCCCAGCTTTTTCACCTCATCGTGAAAGTACTTATCGTCAGCAGGATTCGCATTCTTTCTATGTAAACCCGCGCAGTTATAGTGGCACGGAATAACAAGTCTTGGTTTAATCATTTTAACCGCTTCTAATGCTTCATTTTCATCCATTGTATTATGTACGCTTCTACCACCTATAGGGATCATTAATACATCCGGAGAATTCATTGTCTTCCATTCATCTCTATGAATCAGCGTATCGCCTAAATTGACCAACACTTTTTTACTCATACGAATTTCAAAGCCGATAGAACCCCACCCGATTCTTTCATTTGGTCCCGGCTTCACCGTTTTTGAAAACGGTCCCAACTTCATGGTTAAGGGTCCATGAGCGGTCTTTATTCCAGTTACTTCAATCTTACCTACATCTATCGTTTCATAAGGAGCAATGGTATGAAGATTCTTAATTTCAGTTGTGAAGGTAAGTCCTCTATCTCTAGGTCCTAATAGCAAGCGTTTTTCGTTTGTTTCTTGTACCATTGTTTTATTGCATATTACCGGTGCGCCAGATTTTTCGGCTATCCTATCAACATGCCAATAATGATCCGGATCGCCATGTGTTACAAATATATGCGTTATATCAGACCATTCTGCTTCCGGGAGTAAGCTTTTTAGCCA
>PHDU01000137.1:1883-7480 GCA_002842755.1 Bacteroidetes bacterium HGW-Bacteroidetes-1
TCTGTTGTCATAAACTTTCCATTGTAAAATAAACTGAAAATAGTTCCAGGGCTTGGACTTGATTGGGCCTGTTCCATTGTTTCCAATTTAATCAGCTTATAGGGTAGATTTCTTTTAGTCGCTGATTCAATCAAAGAAGTTTTTGCGTGAAATTCTGCATATGGGCATCTGTTTGAAAAATATACAACAATACCTTCTTTATCAGGGCATTCGCCGCTTATAACCGATTCTTTGAACTTGGGTATTTGAGCATCAGGCTCTATTTTATACACTAAAAGGCTAAACCCGGATGATATGCTCTGACAATCTACAAATCCTTGTTTTAAAAGCCATTTTGTATCACTCATAAAATGATATTTCTTAGTCCCAACGACCGTTACCAACCCTGACTTCCCTTGATTTTTTGCGTCTTCAATAGCCGTTTCTAATAATGCTTTTCCATATCCACTTCCTTTATATTTACCGGAAACCCAAAAACAGTTGACCATAAGATAATTGGGGGCATCTACAGGAACCCATGCCTTTTCAGCCGGTCCGTATTCAATAAAGACTTTTGCTCTAGCATCTATTCTACGAAAAACATAACCATGATCGAATTCTTTTTTTAACCATTCTTTTTTTAGTTCATAACTTTCACTACATTTCTTATCCGAAAAAGCACAGCAAATATGTTCTTCTGAAATGTTGTCGGGATTAAGTTCAATTAATTTTTCCATATTCTAACCTTCTCCTTTGATAGTATGATATCTAAAAGCAACACATATAATCATATATTCTTTTGGTCTCTGACTTCAATGATCGTCCCTTCAGGCGCTAGAATCTTAAACAACTTGCCACCTTCTACCTCATATATATCCTGATCTTTTTTTCTAATGAATGTGTTATAACCTAATGTCTTTATTCTCTCATATTCAATTTCAATGTCATCGACCATAAAAGCCAGGTGTGCAATCCCTTTACTTCTTTTATTATAATCTATTAAAACTTCATCAACTTCCATGAAAACCCTTGGTTTCCTTAACCATCTCAAATCCTAATATCTCTTTGTAAAATTTTATAGATTCATCATAACGATCTGTTTGTATACAAATATGATGTAATATCATAGCTTATCTTCCTCCAGCTAGAAAACGTAATTATGTTTAAAAACACATCTTCATCTCATAAATCTCCTGACTCAATAGTTGCCTATTACTCACTAAGAGCAAAATCAACAGCAAATGCCGCATGTATCGCTGTCGTATCAAAGAGTTCCACCTCAATATCTTCTTTCTTAATCAACATTGGAATTTCTGTACAACCAAGAATGATGCCCTCTGCGCCTCGGCTAACAAGTCCTTGTATGATTTTTATATATTCTTTTTTTGACTCAATTTTTATAATACCTTGAACCAGTTCATTATAGATGACATCATGTATGATCGTTTGCTCTTCCTCCGTTGGAACAATAACTTCTACGCCATAATTCTCTTGTATTCTGCCTTTATAAAAATTCTGCGCCATGGTGAATCTGGTACCTAAAAGCCCTACCTTTTTCAGCTTTTTTACTGTGATTTCCTCAGCCGCAGCATCGGCAATATGTAATAAAGGAATACCGATATTGGATTGAACCTCATCGGCCATCATATGCATCGTATTCGTACATATGACAATTAATTCTGCGCCCGCTTTTTCCAGATTCTTAGCAACATCAATCATCATATGGGTTAATTTCTCCCATTCACCTTTATGCTGTAATGCTTCAATCTCACCAAAATCGACAGAATACATGATGCACTTACATGAATGTAGATCTCCAAGATTGTGTTTAACACGTTGATTGATGATACGATAGTACTCTGCTGAAGACTCCCAGCTCATACCACCAATTAATCCAATGGTTTTCATTCTCTAACCTCCCAATTGAAAGTCGTATTTTTATTATTCTTATATTATGGCACAATCTGGTATGAGGAACAATCTTCAGAAAATATTAGATACCGCTTCTATGAAAAATCATACTCACTGCAGATTTCTTTATCACCATAGTGCAAGGCTAATGTCGTCACAACAGCCGTAAGAAAAAACTGAAAAAACATCTCTACACTTGAGGTAATAATCAAAACTATAGGTAAACTACCAATCTGCTGCAACATAAGCAATAAACCTCCCAAAACAAATAGGGATAACCCACTCAAAATCATGGCCTTCTTAACCGGTAACTCCAAAGATAAGATAATTGGCAATATTGACATCACAATCAATGTAGCACGTACAATCTCCAACACTAGAATGACATTCCCACTTGGCATATACAGACTGTCAATTTGTGATTTCATAATCAGATTATACAAAATCATCTAAGAGTCTGTGAATATTTTATCTTATGTTCTGAGTGTTATAAACAGATCCAATATCTTTTCATGTATTCTTTGGACGACGAGGAAAACACGGTATCTCTTAACACACCACCATTGCTCTCGATTATTTTTATCGAAGCTAAATTATCTTGTACTACAGTTAATAAAATGTTGCTTACTTTTTCTTCTTTTAACTTTTCTAAAAGTAGTTTTAACATTATTTTACCATATCCTAGCTTTCTTTTTGAAGGTGAAATATCATATCCTATATGCCCGCCATTAATCTTAGTGTCTTCATTTAATTTTTCTCTATATCGAATACTCCCTAATATTTCATTATTCGAATTAACCATCCAATATGTTACAGTAGCTACATATCCTTCTGGTAGATTAATTCCACTCTTTAGTATCTTGATCTCATTTAAAAACTCATCAAAATTCCCATAATAATACTTTGGATAGTCCAGCTCTCCATGCTCTTTAAAATCATTTGCCATCCTTTCAAATTCTTTTTCAAATGAACCACATGGCTCAATCAGTCTATAATTTTCCATATATTCTCTCCAATCCATACCCCACTAACGCAATACCTAAAGAAGCACTACGCAAATATCTAAGTTCATTCATAACTATGCATATACTCTGCAAGGTACTTACTTCTAAATAGATGCTTACAATACAGATTTGATTATTTTCATCATAGCATTACTAGCTAAGCTATGCCCTTTTCCATTTATCTGATTAGTGGTACCACAGAAGTATAAATCTGTCTGGGGATTATAAAAGGCAAAAGAGCCCGTTTGTCCCCAAAAGCCTACAATCTCTTTAATTGGCTTCAATGGTGCGACAATTCTTGGTATCCATAGTTTTTCTAAACCTATTCCAAATTGAAACAATCCCGGCGGTGGCAAAATAAAATTCCACTTCTTTAAGTCATTGATTCTTTTCTTTGGAAAGAATCGCCCATTGAAAAATTCTTTTAAAAATATCATGACCTCATCAGCGGTTGAAACTATCCCCCCTTCGACTGTTACCGATGCTATGTACTGAGGTAGCCATAGTTGTTGGGATTTATAGTAGAAAGGTACGGGTGTATGATCATTAATATCACTGTATGCATAAGTGTTAGGCAAATCCAATTTAGAAAATATATAGTCATGAAAAACTTCACTAATTTTTTTCCCTGTTACATTCTCTATAATTCTGCCAAGGAGTTGATAGTTCGAATCAGAATAAGATGCTTTTCTCTTAGCCCCTGGCTTGAAATTGGGCTTAAGACTCTTTATTAAACCAATTGTTTTATCCAAATACCAGGAGCCATCATTCCCCTCCATCAGATTATCAGCAGCGGTTCTACCATTTTCTTGCTTATGAAAAAAGTAGTCCGGCAACCCCGATGTATTAGAAATTAAATGAGCAATAGTAATATCATCAGAATAATCAACACCATTTATGACATGAAGTCGTTCACAAAAATCATCCGTTAAATATTTTGAGATTTTATCCTTTAGTTCTATACGATTCTCCTCAATAAGTTGCATCACTACCGCTGTTACATAAAGTTTAGTAACACTTGCAATAAAGAACCTGCTATCTTTATCCATATTACCGGCGGCCCCTGTCCATGAGAAACTTCTGTCGCCATTTTCAACGCACAATACAACACTAAAAATTCTTTTATTGTCAACCATTTTATTCAGTAAATCATTTAGTAATTTTTCATTGACCATTTTTCATCTCCTCGATTTAGTTATTTTTTTTAATTAGCAATTGCTTCTTAGGTGCATAAAAGACATAAAATCAGACAGATCAATAATACCATTTCCAATACTGCCTAAACCTCTATGCCATTTAATAAATTCAACAAACAAATAAAGCAACCTATCCCCAAAATAATATAACCAGGCGTAAGTGGATCATATTGTCTGGTTTCTTGATATGCTAGCAAACCTCCTAAAGCTAAAACCAATGGGTAAAGAACACATTTTATCATCATGAAACATGAAATAGTATAACCCCAAATATTTTTTCGCCAGAGTAGTAAACCTCCTACAATCAATAATGAAACTAAAAAAGCTAAGTCTGTTGCAAAAACCACTGCTGATGAATGTCCTGACTGAGTTATGCCATCAGGAACTTTTCCTGAAAAAACATAGTTTATGGACATAGTTATCCACATTCCTCCAATGAATACTCCAAAAAGCAATAAAAATGCAGAAATTCTTTTAAAAGGAATTTTTACGTTATCGATAAGTTTAGATTTTAACCATACTAAATTAAGACTCGTTAAAGCAAGGATAAATGCGTATGTGGAAAAAATGAATATGAAAATATGCAAAAGAAAAAACTTATTAAAAGCCGCTCCAAACGAGTAAAAAAGATAATTGTAAATCATATACCAAAGTGTACCCAACCAAATGAATTGTGCCTTAAAAGATCCTTTAACTGTATGTATTAATGCTACTATCATCAAAGGAATAGCTAGTACTAAAGTTATGATATCATTGCCCAACCATACTCTATTTATAAAATCATTGTCTTGATAAAGACCGTCTAAAAAAATACCTCCTATAGAAGCTATGGTCGAGAGAATAATTATTATTACAGATAGAATTATTGTGGTTTTTTGTATGTTAATCATTGTATTTCTCCTGAAGATAGTAACGTGTAATACTTTTCCCTCCAAAATAGTAAACTCTATAGCAAGTTCCTTTTAATCACTAAGCATAAAGAAGACACATTAAAGCGCTATATTTAGGCAAGTGTATAAACATTATCTTTTGACTTCACTTATGTTTGATTTAAAAATTTCAAGACATGATTATTGAATTTATCAGGATTTACCATATTTGATGGATCCATTGAATTGTCTATAACAACTAAGCATAAATCAATATTTACTCAGCTAAGTGTCCCACCACTTGCGTTAATACAATTTTTTCTTCTTCCTTCAAATCCATTAACTTATGTAGCTTCTCTCTATTAATTAACGCCAAGACCGCCGTTCCTAAATTTGAGGCCGTACAGTATAAATAAACATTTTGACTAATATACCCCGTATCAACCCATGCACAAAAGCGTTGTGCTTCTAGATTTTTGAGTAAAGGACCTTTCATTCTTGATAAATCAGCAACGAAAACAAGACCTATTGGCACAGACTTCATCATTTTTTGAGTACCAATATGCTCTCTTATATCTATTGAATTGATCATTTTTAATTCATGACAATCTTCATCATATAAAAATACGCCCTGCTTC